>NZ_JAWLRW010000007.1:0-102205 GCF_033142235.1 Rhodococcus sp. IEGM 1408 | reverse complement strand
CCGGACGAACCGGCCATGAGCAGGGCGAGCGACCCGCCGAGTGAACCCATTTCCGTGGAACCCTCACCCGAGCCCTCGCCGGAACCTTCACCGGAACCCGAGGACAGCTGGTCCAACGACTCACCCTCAGCCGAACCCGCCTCCGAACCGGTCTGCAGCGAACCCGCCTCCAGAGAACCCTCACCCGAGCCCTCACCGGAACCCGACGACAGCTGGTCCAACGACTCACCCTCAGCCGAACCCGCCTCCGAACCGGCCTGGAGCGAACCCGCCTCGAGCGAACCCTCGCCGGAACCCTCACCCGAGCCCTCACCGGAACCCGAGGACAGCTGGCCCAGCGACTCACCCTCAGCCGACCCGGCCGCTGAACCGGCCTCCAGAGACGCGGCGTCGAGCGACCCCGCCTCCAGCGAACCCTCGTCGGACCCGACTCCGGTGGACCCCGCCTCGATGAGCACGACCAGGCTGGCCAGGGAGCCACCCTCGGTCGAACCGGGCCCCGCGGACCCTCCGTCCGAACCCAGGTCGTCGGATCCCGCGCCGTCCGAACCCGCCTGGAGCGAACCCGGTGCGAGTGAACCGGGATCCAGGGAGCCGGTGTCACCCGAACCCGCGTCCGACCCGGCCGAGAGCGGAGCGAGCGACGCCGGGTCCAGCGAATCGGTGTCCGACCCCGACGAGAGCGGACCCAGAGACGCCGGGTCCAGGGAATCGGAGCCAGCCGATCCCGACGAGAGCTGGTCGAGGGAACCGAGTCCCTCGGAGCTGTCGCCCGAACCGCCGTCTCCGGCGGAGCCGAGCGCGGCTCCGAGTCCGACATCGAGACCGAGGGCCCCTATCGAACCCTCGACGGCGGCGCCGAGCCCGAGGTCGAGCCCTGCGCTCTGGGCGTTTGAGACGCCGGTGGCCCCGGCGATGGCGAGGACCGCGGTGCCAGTGACGGCCGCGATACGTAGATGGAGTGGGCGATGCATCTTCATAGTCGGTCCCCTTTTGTTCGAAGGTCACTCACTGTCCCGGCGCTGATCGCCTCGTGGAGTGGGTATCGCTCGCGCTCAGAGTACTGTTACTTTCGTCACAGTTCCACCGTTAGTTTCGGTTACCCGCCCGCCGATCCGCCGCGTGGAGTATGTGGAGGCTAAGTAGGTTCCCGGGAGTAGGACGACGACGAGCCGGACGACCATCTCGTCGTCGTCGTCCTTCTCCCCGGCCAGCACCTAGGCTCGCCGGGGTGACCACCACGCCCGACGTCCCCTCGCCCCCGGTCCCGCCGCTGCGCCGGATGGCGGACGGCACCGTCAAGCAGATCAACCCCTTCACCGGCACCGAGGTGTGGACGGTGCCCGGTCGCGCCAACCGGCCGATCGACCACGCCCCCGACCACGTCGCCGCGGTGGACCCCGACGCAGCTGAGGCGCACTGCGCGTTCTGCGTGACCCGCCTCAGAGAGACGACGCCCGAGAAGGCCCGCCTGGTCCGCGACGGCAGCACCTGGACGGTGCTCGACGAGGTGGCACCGGACCACCTCGACCGCACGACCCCCGAGTTCCGGCTGTTCGGCAACCTCTTCGAGATCGTCTCGATGGACTACTGGAAGGCGGTCCACGGCTACCGGATGTCCGACCGGGCCGCCACCCACCAGCGGGCCTACCTCGCCTCGCCCGCCGGTGCCGACCAAGTCCGGGCGCTGGTCCGCGCCCGCATCGCCGCGGCCCAGGGCGACCCGGCGGCGGTCGACTCCATGACGACGGACGAGTTGGCCGCCCACTCGGAGAGTTTCTTCGGCGGTTGCCACGACGTCGTGGCGGCCCGCCGCCACCTCACCGACGGCGCCACCAGGACCGATCGCCACGCCTCCTCCGGCTCACTCACCCCGGACGAGCACGAGCAGTTTGTCGCCTTCACCGTCCGCGCCATGCGGTGCCTGTACCGCGACAACCCCCACGCCCGGTACGTCTCGGTGTTCCAGAACTGGCTCAAGCCGGCGGGCGCCTCCTTCGCGCATCTCCACAAGCAACTGGTGGCGATCGACCAGGCCCCGGCCAAGACGGACCGTGAGTTGGCCGCGCTCTCGATCGTCCCGGATCTGTACAACACCCTCGGGGTCGACGTCGCGGCCGCGGAGGGGTTGGTGCTGGCGGCCAATGAGCACGCGGTCGCCGTGGTCGGCGTCGGGCACCGCTACCCCGCCCTGGTGATCTACTCGCGATCCGTCGCGAGCCTGCCGTGGGAACACTCCCCGGAGGAGGTCCGCGGGATCTCCGACCTGCTGCACGCGTGTCACGCGGCCACCGGCCCCCTGGTGCCGTGCAACGAGGAGTGGCACGCCCGGCCACCGGGGGTCGGGGTGGCCATGCCGTGGCGGATCGTGCTCAAGTGGCGGATCTCCAACCCGGCCGGGTTCGAGGGCGCGACCGGGATCTTTGTCAACACCATCGACCCGTGGAGCCTGCGCGACCGCGTCGCGCCGCGGCTGGCCGAGCTGCGTGACGCGGGCCGGATCGCCGACATGATGTTGGGAGCAGAGTGCGGGGACGTGCGTGGGTCCCTGCGTTACGGGCGGTGACGACGACGAGGCGGGCCCGCGCGTCCGAGCGTGCCGCGGCCTGGAGGGTCAGTTCACCTAGAGCGCGCGTCGTGCCCGTCCCCGGGGGAGCTCTACGGCCGTGGCCTCGCGGATGCCCGGGACCGAGGCGGGGATGACGACAGGTCCGGCGAGTGTCGGGTCGAGCAGCATCGCCGTGGGCGTCTCCTCCAGACCCTTGTTGATGCTGCGGCAGAGTTCATAGGCGTCCTCGTCGCGCCAGATGTTGACCCAGTGCACCTCCAGACCCTCGCGGGTGACCCGCCTGCGCAGCGCCGCAGAGTACGGGCAACCGGGGCGCCACAGCACGACCACGGTGTTCTGGATCCGGGCCATGGTGCGGACCGACATCATGGGCTCGTGTCCGCTGGACCGGAGCGGGGAGTTCCACACCGCCACACCGATGGATACCACCAGGACCACCGACGCGAGGAAGGTGCCGTGCCCGAGCCCGACGAGGCTCCCCCCGAGCGCACATCCCAGCGCCACGACGGCGGCAGGCCCGAGCCAGTGGCCGGGGGCGAGATCTCGCCTCGCCCGGAAGAGGGGATGTGTCACTCGGACGACCCTACGCCGACAGGTCCCCGTTTCGCGGGCACAGTCACCGAATCGTGACATGGCCACAACTAACCCTCGATCGGCCACAGGTGGCGCGGTAGCGTCGATGTCATGACCGACCCGCCGACGCCGGCCACGTCCCCGCTCCCGGGCACCCGCAAGATCCGCGACCTCACCGGACCCGGGATCACGACCGCGTTCGGCGTGGAGGGTACGGATCTGGGGATCACCGCCAGGACGCCCTCCGGGCGCCTTCTCGCGGTCTTCGGCGACACCTTCGCCGGCGCGGGCATGGGTGCGCCGCATGTGGGCCGGCCCCACCCCGGGATCGCCGAGTGCTCCCCCACCACCGACGAGCGCCCCGGACCGGGCAATCCCGACTGGCGGTCCCCGGTGGGTCTGTTCTCCGACCCGGACGACCTGTCCGCGGGCGTCGACTGGGTGGACGCCGCCGGCCCCGGACCGCAGGACTACGCGGCGCAGTTGATCGACTACGTCCACGGCCGGGGGTGTTCCACGGTCCTGCCGAGCGACGTCCTGACGCTCGGCGACGTCATGTACCTGCACGTCATGGTCAACGAGGGGCTCGGCACGGTCACCCGCACCGAGATCCACCGTTCCACCGACGACGGCCGCACGTGGGAGCCGACCGGTGCCGCGTTCTCCCCTCTACTGGAGGGCGGCCACCGTCAGCTGTGGACGTGGGAGAAGGGTGACGACGGCTACGTCTACGTTCTCTCCACCGGGTTCCAGCGCGACAAGGGCGTCATCCTCATGCGGGTCCGCGAGGAGCATCTCGCCGATCCCGACATCAGCCGCTGGCAGTCGTGGGGCTTCCGCAAGGGCACATGGGCCTGGGGTCACCCCACGACCATCGTGCTCCCGGGACGCATCGGTGAGATGTACCTGCGCCGCTGCGAGGACTTCTGGACCCTGACCTATTTCGACGCCGAGCACTACCGGATCGACTGCCTCACCTTCCCGCACATCGAGGCGGATCTCCTCAACCGCTCGGTGACCACCCACACCACGCTCCTGACCGGGTGCGCCTGGGACGACCAGTCCGACGGGACCGACCCCGCCACCGGCCCGGCCCGCGTCGCCCAGCTCTACTGCGGCTGCCCCATCCCCGGCTCCACGCCGGAGCGTTGGCACTTCGTGGTGAGCCAGTGGAACACCCACGACTCGGCGGCCGGGCCGGCCGGCTGGCCCTACCGTTCGATGCAGTTCGTCGGATCGATCCCCCGCCCGCCCGGCTAGCTCAGGCCCAGGGCAGGGGGCCGAGGTTGCGCTGCGCCCACCCGCGGACGACGTCGGCATCGCGCGGGTCCAGCCCGGTGGTGTCCACCTCGATCGCGTCGGGCCAGGGCGCCAGGCCGGCGAGCTGCGCGTCGAGCACCGCCACCGTGGCCTCCGAGGGGTCCGTGCCGGCGCGGGCCCGCTCCTCGATCCGGCGCACCAGCTCCGCGCGGGGGGCCGTGCACGAGATCTCCACGAGCTCGGCGTGGGCGTCGGCGGCCACGGTCTCGGCCTCGGCCCGGCGGCGCGGGTCCAACCAGGTGGCGTCGAGGACCACGCTGCGGCCGAGCGCGAGCGATTCCGCCGCGCGCTCGAGCAGCTCGGCGTAGACGCCTGATACCGCCTCCTCTGAGTATCGACCGCCGGGGCCAGGGTCAGTCCGCAGCACGTCTGTCCGGAGCAGCTCGGCGCCCAGCAGATCGGCCAGCGGCGCGGCCAGCGTGGATTTGCCCGACCCGGACACCCCGCCGACCAGCAGCAATCTCACCCGTCCCCGGAGGAGCGCGTCGACGGCCCGGTCCGCCAACTCGAGTGCGTGCCGCGCGTCCGCCCCGCCGTCGTCGGACTGCTCGGCTCGGATCGCGGCCACCTTGGCCCGGACCAGCGCGCGGTAGCCGATGTAGTGGTGGACCAGCGACGTCGGCGCATCGTCCCCGGAGAAGTCCCGGTAGGCGGTCAGGAACGCCACGGCGAGGTCCCGTGCTCCTTCCCTGTCGAGGTCCATGGCCAGGAACCCGGCGTCGAGCATCACGTCGCCGTACCGGAGCCGGTCGTCGAACTCGAGGCAGTCGATCACCTGCGGCCCGTCATCGGTCAGGTAGACGTCGGCGGCGAGCAGGTCCCCGTGTCCGTCGACGACCCGCCCCGCGGTGACCCGGGCCTCCAGCAGCCGCTCCCGGCCACGGAGGTACTCCCCCGCCAGGCGCTCGATGTCGTCGACGATCACCGGTGCGTCCTCACCCACGCTAAGGCGGCGCAGGTGATCGAGCGAGTCCCTCCACAGCCCGGCCACCGCCGCCCTCGTGCCAGTGGCGTCGATCTCGCTGGTGTGCGGGCTCGCCGCGTGGAGGTGGTCGAGCTGCCGGGCCACCTCGCGGACGCCGGCCACCAGGTCCGGATGGCCGACACGGCCGGTGTCCGCCGCTCGGAGGCGGACCAGTGAGTCCAGGCTCCGTTCGGAGGGCAGGCGCCGCATGCGGACGACGTGGTCGATCACCTCGCCGTCGGGACCCCGGACCTCCAACACGCCGGTGTAGACGTCCGGTGCCAAGCGGCTGTTGAGCTCGACCTCGCGCCGGCTCTGCTCGGCCCGCGCTTCGACAGTCCTGTTGTCCAGGAATCCGAGGTCGACCGGTTTGCGGATCTTGTGAGCCTGATCACCCCAGAGCACGATGAGCGAGCTGTGGGTCTCGATGACGGCGGGCCGGCCGCTCGTCACCGGGCCGATGCGTCCGGGGGTGTCCATGACCCCAGCCTAGGCAGGCATGACGCGGTTCGCGCCCGGACCGCGGGGCTGTCCGGATCGGCCCCCATCGCACCCGGCGGCCGACGTGTTACCTGAGACAACACTCAGGTTCCGACCCCCCTGACAGGGCCGGGGATCGCTTGTAGGGTCGAAAACGCACCTCGCTCCGACCGAGGTGCCCGCGGTGAGATTCATCGGGGACTATGCAGATCGGAGTGGTTCAGATATGACGAACACCCACCGGAAGACCACCACCCGCACCACCGCCAAGATCGCCGCCGTCGGCGCGTTCGGCATCGGCGCCGCCATCGCGGCCCCCGGCCTCGCCGCCGCCCAGGACGCGCCCCCGGCCACCAGCAGCCTCGAGGGCCTCACCGCCCAGGACGGCAGCCTCGCCGAGCTCACCGGCGACGAGGGCAGCCTCCAGGGCGCGCTCGGGACCGACCTGAACCTCGACCTGGGCAGCCTGGCCCTCAATCTCAACCTCGACGCCGAGACCCCCACCCCGGGTTCGGTCGAGTTCGGCAGCCTGGGCGTCTCGCCCAACACCGGTAGCGAGGCCCTCGACGGCGGCTCCGCCGAAGGCGACGCCGGCGCTGACAGCGGCTCGCTGAGCACCGGCTCGCTCAGCGAGGGCAGCTCCGATGACGCCGCCACCGAGGCCACCGCCGACGTCGCGGCCGAGGGCACCGACACCGGTTCCGCCTCCGGCTCCGCTGCCGACGACACCGTCGCCGGCGCGGCAGCTGACGATGCCGACGACACCGGCTCGCTCAACGGCGCGCTGGCCGGCCTGAGCTCCGGCGCGATCGAGGCCGACGCGGGCGTCGATGCAGGTGCCGATGCTGCCGCGACCACCGGCTCGCTGGGCTGACAACCCCGCGGCATCCGCTCAGTTCGGATGCCACCCCCCGGCCCGGGGTCGTGACGCTCACCCGTCACGACCCCGGGCCGTCGTGTGTCCGCGGACACGATGGGGAATGATGTCGTGGTGACCATCGTCGTGGCCTGTGGGGCCTTCAAGGGCTCCCTCACCGCTATAGAGGCCTGCCACCACGCAGCCGAAGGCGCTCGCCGGGCCTACCCGGACGCCGACGTGCTCGAGCGTCCGGTGGCGGACGGCGGCGGCGGCAGCCTCGAGGTGATGGTCGCCGGCGGCGCGCGACGGATCCCCGTGACCGCCTCCGGCCCCACCGGCGAGACCGTCGACACCTCCTTCGCCGCCATCGACCCGGACACCGCGTTCGTCGAGATGGCGGATGCCTGTGGCCTCCTGCGCCTACCCGGCGGGCGGATGAGCCCCCTCGAGTCCTCCAGCCGCGGGGTGGGCGAGGTCATCCTGGCGGCGCTGCGCTCCGGTCGCGGCAACATCCACCTCGGCATCGGTGGCAGCGCCTCGACCGACGGCGGCACCGGCATGCTCTCCGCCCTGGGTGCCCGCTTCCTCGACTCCTCCGGTGTCGAACTCCCGGACGGCGGCGGCGCTCTCGTCCACCTGGACAGCGTGGACCTGGACGGCCTCGACCCGGCAGTGCTCGTCTCCCGCATCCTCGTGGCCTGCGACGTCGACAACCCGCTGCTCGGCCCCCTGGGTGCTGCTCGCGTCTACGGGCCCCAGAAGGGCGCGACGCCCGACCAGGTCGCCGGCCTCGAGGCGGGCCTGTCCCGCCTGGTCGAGGTCCTGCGCGACCACGGTCTGGACACGGACCCCGACGCACCGGGCTCCGGCGCCGCCGGCGGCGTCGGCTTTGCCGCACGCGAACTGCTCGGCGCGAGCCTCGACCCCGGCTTCGGGGTCCTCGGCACGCTCACCGGCCTGGAGGACGTCGTGTCCGCCGCCGATCTGGTGGTCACCGGCGAGGGCCGGCTGGACGACCAGACCATGCACGGCAAGACCCCGATGGGCATCGCCGCCCTCTGCCGGTCCCATGGGGTGCCCGTGGTGGCGGTGTGCGGCCGGCTGGACCTGGAGGCCGACCGTGTGGCCGAGGCCGGTTTCGCCGCCGCCGCGGCGCTGACCGAGGTGGAACCGGACCTGGACAGGTCGATGGCCAACGCGGGCGCCCTCCTCGAGGACGTGGCCGCCGAGGTCGTCTCACGCATCCTGTCCTGACCCCGTGACGGTGGCTGCCGCCACCACCTGGTCGTCGACGGCCATCCACAGCTGCAGACAGTTCCCCTGCCGCCTCCGCCTGATCGTCATGGCCGAGCCCGGCACCACCGGGCGGAAGTACTCGATCACCGCGCGGTGGCGGCGTCGCAGCAGGTCGGGATGGAGCAGGAGCTCATCCTCCACGGCGGCGAAGTAGGCGGCGTTGTTGAGGTGCTGCAGCGGGTCGAAGTCCGTGCTGCGGAGGATGTGGCCCCGATCGGCTGGCGCCTGCGGTCCGGGAACCTCAGGTGACCGGGCCGCGGTCATGGACTCCCACCGCAGTCGGTGCGTGTCGGTCGTCGCGGCGAGGGTGTCGAAGCCGTCCGCACTGATGCGGGTGGGGACGCCGCGCGGATTGACGTTGATCCAGAAGGCCTCGGTCTCCACCAGTCCGTCAGGTCGTTCCCGGGGATTGAGGGGGTTGGTCTGGTGGGTGGCGCTCAGCCGCACCCGCATGTTCGCCCACCGCGTGGACAGGCCCGAGCACCAGCGCTGCTGGTGCACGGTGGCGGGCCAGGTGATCGGCTCCACAACGTCGATGACGGTCCGCCGCACGATCCAGAACGGGTCGGACCGCGTGTGGCCGGCGGCGTCCAGATCGTCGGTCGCGAGGTCCTGGAGGTACCGGGCGATGCTGTCGAACCTCAGCCTCAGCTGGGGATCGACGTCGCCGGTGCGCACCTTGAGCGAGGCGGAGAAACCCGATTCCGCTGACGGCGGCTCGGGGAGAGGGTGCAGACGAGGGTCGTGGACTACGTCACTCATCGGATTCGTCCTCTCGATCGTCCGATCCGCGAGGCCCCTCAGGGTGCTGGTGGCCGGGTCACGGCTCGCGGTCGGGCTTGAGTCCGTGGGCGATACCCCAGGCCACCGCCTGGGCGCGGGTCGTGACCCCCATCTTCCGGTACGCCGAACGGATATAGGTCTTGACCGTATTGTGCGACAGATAGCACTTGGCCGCGATGTCCTCGTTGGACAATCCCTGCACGATCAGACCGACCACCTCGGCCTCCCGGGCGGACAGGCCCGACTCCTTGGCGGGCCACTTGGCCGCGCTCAACACTGCTCTTCCCGGGCCCAGCATCGTCACCTGGTGCCCAGCGGCGATCTGCTCGATGCCGTGGACCAGGTCCGGAGCGGACAAGGACTTGGTGAGGAAGCCGCGAGCTCCCATCGACAGGCTGTCCCGCGCCGAGCTGGGGTCGGCGGCGAACGAGTAGACGGCCACCGCACCGATCGTGGGATCCTCCACCAACGCGGGCAGCCGGGCGTGCTTGCCGACCGGAGCCGCGAACGTGTCGTACAACGCCACATCCACTACGGTGGGGCCGCTGTCGACGGTGTGCGTCTCCACCACCTCTACGCGGTCGGCAAACGGGGCCAGGAATGCGTTCACACCTGCGACGACGACGAGGTAGTCGTTGACCACTGTCACCCTGACCGGCATGGGCATACCGTACGACACCCGGCCGTGGGCCCCGCCCTGCGGGCTTCCGTCGCCTGGAATCAGCCGATCCGTCGCCGTAGTTCCCCGACCCCGTCGCCGGACAGGTCATCCAGGTACGCCGGTCGACCCGCCATCGTCATCACCAACGCGAGGGTCGGTCCCTCCACCGCGGGTCCGTTGCCGGCCTCGAACGGGCCGTCGGTGGCGCGGAGCCGCAGGTCCGCGGCCACGGTCGCGCTGTTCACCGCGAAGTCGCGGGCGGCGTAGAACCGTGCGACCGAGGTGAGCGCGTCCATCGGGTGGTCACGGCGGAGGCCGAGCGGGCGCCGGATGTCCTCGGCGTGGACGATCGTCTCGCCCAGCCAGGCCGCCACATCCCCGAAGGGTGCGACCCGCAGGCCCGAGGAGAGGAGGAAGTTCTCCAGCGTCCCCCCGGGAGTGCTCCCGAGCTGCTCGTCGAGCCGACGTCGGTTGTGCCGATCGGTGTCGAACAGGGCGCCGGCGAAGCTGCGGATCCACCGCACCCGGCCGGTCCGCGCCACCGCCGTGAGGTGGGCGACCACCTCTTCGACCGTCCATTCCGTGCAGAGCGACGTCGCGTGCCAGTCGGCGTCGTCCAGCCGCTCGAGTTCGGACGCGAGCGCGCCCCGTTCGAGGTGGATCGCGGACCACAGCCGGTCACGATCGACGGGTGCACGGCCCATGACGACTCCTGACGACGGCGGCCCGGCACCTCGGCGGCTCGGCGTCCCGGGGCCGGGCCCTCATCGAACCACGTCCTCGAGGGAGGCGGTACACAATGGTGAGTGTGCGGTCCCCGGCCCGAGGCGGTCCGCCTGAGAAGTCTCCGGAGGTCGACATGCGCAAGTGGCTCCTCGGCGCCCCCGTCGCCGCCCTGGCCGCCGTCGCGGCTGCGGACCTGCGGCAGACCCGGTACCCGATCCTGCGGACCTTCCCCGTCCTCGGGCACGCACGCAAGGCCATCAGTTCGATCGGCCCGGAACTGCGCCAGTACATCGTGGCGAGCGACGACGAGGAACGCCCGTTCACCCGGGACCAGCGGAACTGGGTGTACGAGTCGGCGGAGGGTCGGGCCACCACGTTCGGGTTCGGCACGGACAACAACGTCGAGTACCTCGAGGGCTATCCGATCATCAAGCAGCGGACGTTCACCGGGGTCACGGTGTCCGCGCACGAGCACTCGGCCGAGCAGCTGCCGCTGCCGCCGGCCAAAGTTCTCGGCGCCGCCCGCGGCCGCGCCCGGGCCTTCCGGCCGGAGTCCCTCGTCGCGATCTCCGGGATGAGCTACGGCGCCCTGTCGGCCCCGGCGGTCGAGGCCCTCAACCGCGGCGCGGCCCTCGCGGGCGCGCTGCACAACACCGGCGAGGGCGGCCTGAGCCCGTACCACCAGAAGGGCGGCGACCTGATCTTCCAGATCGGCACCGCCTACTTCGGGGTGCGGGACGACCAGGGCCGGTTCGACATGGACAAGCTGGTCGCCCTCACGGAGAAGCATCCGATCAGGGCGATCGAGATCAAGCTCAGCCAGGGTGCCAAACCCGGGCTCGGTGGCCTGCTGCCCGCGGCCAAGATCACCGACGAGATCGCCCGGATCCGCGGCATCGCCAAGGACCGGGACTGCGCCAGCCCCTCGCGGCACACCGCGTTTCACGACGTCGACTCGATGCTCGACCTGGTCGAGGTGATGGCCGAGCGCACCGGTCTGCCCGTGGGCATCAAGTCCGCGGTGGGCGACCTGGGGTTCTGGGAGGAACTGGCCGCCGCCATGGTGCCGCGGGAGCGTGGCGTCGACTTCATCACCATCGACGGCGGCGAGGGCGGGACCGGTGCCGCGCCCCTGGTGTTCACCGACGCGGTGTCCCTGCCCTTCCGGCTGGGATTCCCCCGCGTCTACCGGATCTTCGCCGAGGCCGGGCTCACCGACGACATCGTCTTCATCGGCTCCGGGAAGCTGGGCATCCCCGAGAACGCGGCGGTCGCGTTCGCCCTCGGCGTGGACATGATCAACGTCGCCCGCGAGGCCATGCTCTCGATCGGCTGCATCCAGGCCAAGAAGTGCCACACCGACCGCTGCCCCACCGGGGTCGCCACGCAGCACCCGTGGCTGACCCGCGGCGTGGACCCCACGGACAAGGCAGTGCGTTGCGCGGCCTACATCCGGTCACTGCGACGCGAGCTCATCAAGATCTCCGGCGCTATCGGGGTCCCCCACCCGTCACTGATCGGGCCGGAGGACATCGAGTTGGCCAGCGGCACGCGGTCGTCGGCGACGCTCGCGGAGGTCTACGGGTACCAGCAGCGATGGGGCCTGCCCGGCGCGACCGACATCCGGGAGATCACCGCCATCATGGTCGCGGGCGGCACCGCCGAACACACCGCCGCCTACACGCCGCCGGGTATCTGACCGCCCGGAATCTGGCTGCCGGCCCTGAGCATCCCGAGTTCGCGGTTGAGGTTGGCGTGGGCCTGCTTCTCCCACGCGTCCCGCCCGGAACGGGTCTGGAAGACCGACCGGCGCTCGAGCAACCCCTCCAGCGCCGCGACTCGCCCGGCCACGAACCGCTCGCCCGGCACGTGCGCGAACTCATGGCGCACGTCCTGCGAATACGCCTCGTAGGTGTCCGGGTCGGACCCCAGGACCGCGAGGTCGGCGTCCGAGAGGACCGCGCCGTTGAGGTCTCCCGCCTCGACCCGGTGCCCGCCCATGAGCCGGACCAGGCGCGTGACCTCCTCGACCGGAGCGGCCGGGTCCAGCGTCTTCTCGGTGAACGCCGCCGACTTGTCGTTGTTCTCCGATTCCGTCGGGTCGAACTCCGCGGTGTGGAACCAGGCGGCCAGCCGGACAGCGGTGCCGTCGAACGCCTCACCGTCCGCCTCCAGCGCGTCGATGGCGTGGAGCACGGCGCGGAGATGCGTCTCGTTGTGGTAGCGGCGCAGCGGCTCGTTCCACCGCTTCAGCAGGTCGGAGCGCAGGTCAGGGGTGAGGAACTCGACCTCGACGTCGAGGGGGTCCGCGGCTGCCGAGCGGTCGGTGTTCATGGTCGAACTCTACCGCCGGACCCCCCTGCGGCAGCACGCTTCGGGCTAGTCCTCGAGATCCGATCCGAGCAGCGGCGGGTGCGCGCCCAGCAGCTCCTGCTCCTCGCCCGTGAACATCCGCGCCCGCGACAGGAAACGCCTCCCGGTCGGGTTCTCGAGGCTGAACCCCGAGCCCCTGCCCGGTACCGCGTCCAACACCAACTGCATGTGCTTCCAGGTCTCGAACTGTGGGCCCGAGATCCACACGCGGAACCGGGCCGACGACGACGAGGAGGGCACGAGCGTCTCGTCGTCGTCGCCCGGTCCGGCGCTCCCCTGACGACCTCCCGCACCCACGTCCGACAGGTCCACCTCCCCCACCAGGACGTCGCGCTGACCCACGCGGAACTCCCCGTCGGGGTAACACATGGGCGCGGACCCGTCGCAGCAGCCGCCGGACTGGTGGAACATCACCGGGCCGTGCCGGGCGACGAGCTCGAGGATCAGCCGGGCGGCCGGCTCGGTCACCACGACGCGCGGCGGGAGGTCGGGCGGCGTCCCGTCGGGCGGGAGGGCGCGCGCCGCGATGGGCACGCTCCCGCCCGAGGGCAGCCCGCACACGTCGCCCATCGCGTCCATCGTCACTCCTGTCGGCCGATCGGATCCGTGCCCGCCCTGCTCAGAAGAAGCCCTGCGGCTTGCCCGAGTAGCTCACCAGCAGGCACTTGGTCTGCTGGTAGTGGTCGAGCATCATGCGGTGGTTCTCGCGTCCGATGCCGGACTGCTTGTAGCCGCCGAAGGCCGCGTGGGCCGGGTACTGGTGGTAGGTGTTCGTCCACACCCGGCCGGCCTGGATGGCGCGGCCGGCCCGGTACGCCGTGGTGCCGTTGCGCGACCACACGCCGGCGCCGAGTCCGTAGAGCGTGTCGTTGGCGATGGTCATGGCGTCGTCGAAGTCGGTGAACGAGCTCAGGGAGAGCACCGGCCCGAAGATCTCCTCCTGGAACAGCCGCATCTTGTTGTGTCCGCGGAACACGGTGGGCTGCACGTAGAAACCGCCGGCCAGGTCACCGTCCAGCTCCGCCCGGGCGCCGCCGGTGAGGACGTCCGCCCCCTCCTGCTTGCCGATGTCGATGTAGGACAGGATCTTCTCCAGCTGATCGCCCGAGGCCTGGGCCCCGAGCATCGTGTCGGTGTCCAGCGGGTTGCCCTGCGTGATCTTGTCGGTGCGCGCGATCGCGAGCTCGGTGAACTCGTCGAACACCGATTTCTGCACCAGCGCGCGCGAGGGGCACGTGCACACCTCGCCCTGGTTGAGGCCGAACATCGCGAAGCCCTCGAGCGCGGCCGAGCGGAAGTCGTCGTCGGCGTCCATGACGTCCTCGAAGAAGATGTTGGGGCTCTTGCCGCCCAGCTCGAGGGTCACCGGGATGAGGTTCTCCGAGGCGTACTGCATGATCAGCCGCCCGGTGGTGGTCTCGCCGGTGAAGGCGATCTTGCGGATCCGGGGGTTCGAGGCCAGCGGCTTGCCCGCCTCGGTGCCGAAGCCGTTGACCACGTTGAGCACGCCCGCCGGCAGCAGGTCGCCGATCACCGACATGAGGAACAGGATGGACGCCGGAGTCTGCTCGGCGGGCTTGAGCACCACGCAGTTGCCCGCGGCCAGGGCGGGGGCGAGCTTCCACACCGCCATGAGGACAGGGAAGTTCCACGGGATGATCTGGCCGACCACGCCCAGGGGCTCGTGGAAGTGGTAGGCCACCGTGTCCGAGTCGATCTGCGAGATGCCGCCCTCCTGCGCGCGGATGCAGCCGGCGAAGTAGCGGAAGTGGTCGATCGCGAGCGGGATGTCGGCCGCCAGGCACTCCCGGATCGGCTTGCCGTTGTCCCAGGACTCGGCCAGGGCGATCTTCTCGAGGTTCTCCTCCATCCGGTCGGCGATGCGCAACAGGACCAGCGAGCGCTCGGCGGCAGAGGTGGCGTTCCACGCCGGGGCGGCGGCCCATGCGGCGTCCAGGGCTGCCTCGATGTCCTCGGAGGTACCGCGGCCGACCTCGCAGAAGACCTGCCCGGTGATCGGGGTGACGTTCTCGAAGTACTCGCCCTTGACCGGCGCGACCCACTCGCCGCCGATGTAGTGCCCGTACCGACTCTCGTAGGACATCACCGCATCGGCGGAACCGGGCTGGGAGAAGACGGTCATGTCTGGCACCTCTCGCGTGGCTGCGGGCACCCGCCCGAGCGGCCGGCGCCTGTGACCCAGGACACTAATCTCCCGGGGGTTGCACCAACGTTGCACGGCGGACGGGCCATTGCCGCCCTGGTTCACGCTCCGAGTCGGTTGTCCAGGACCCGTCGCATGAACGCGGCGGTGGACCGCGCCGCCGGCGGAGCGTCCGGGGTCGCCGCGAGGGCCCGCCACGCACCGGCGTCGTCGCGCCCCGGACCCGCGACCCAGTCCCGGAGCGCGTCGACGGAGTCCGCCGACAGGACCGCCCCGCGCACCCGGGCGTGCAGCTCCTCGCGCAGGTCCACGACGCCGGGCGCGTCCGAGGCCGGCAGCAGCCGGCCCGGATAGGCGGCCACGGCGGCCGCCACGTCGGATCCCAGGAGCGCGCTCACCGCGGCGGCGTCAGTGCTGATCAGGCCCGGTGCCAACCGATACGGCCGCGAGTGCAGCGACTCCGGTCCCAGTACGCGGCGTAACCGGGACAGCTCGGCCCGGACGCTCACCTCGTCCAGCCGCCCCTCCGCCAGCAGTTCGGCCAGCAACCCGCCCGACAGCCCCCCGGGGTGGGCGGCCAGCAGGACCAGGATCTCCGCGTGGCGGCGGGTGAGCGGCCCGTGGCCGGTCAGGGTCGGGCGCAGCGTGCCCAGGGCCGCCAGTAGGCGCGCGATGCTGCTGCCGCCACCCGCGCTGCCGCCAGCGTTGCCGTCGACCCCCGATACGAGCACGCCGGCCCGTGCCGAGCGCAGCTCGGCCTCGGCGAGCAGTGCCGTGGCCCTGACCAGGGCGAACATCTCGTCGGACGCCGCGGAGTCCCGGCCCGTCACGTCAATGCCGCCGATCACCTGGCCGGTCACCGGGTCGTGGACCGGCGCGGCGGAGCAGCTCCACGCATGGGCCGGGGCCAGGTAGTGCTCCTCCCCGCGCACCCGGACCGGGACGTCGTGCCGGAGGGCCAGGCCGGGAGCGTTGGCCCCCACCGCGTCGTCGCTCCACAGTGCTCCGGGCACGAAGGCCATACGTTCGGCCCGGGAGCGCACGCCGCGGTTCCCGTACAACCAGAGCAGGCGGCCGCTCTCGTCGGCTACAGCGACCAGGTGGTTACTGTCCACCACCCCGGAGACCAGGACCTTCTCCACCAGCGGCAGGACGGCGGCCATGGGATGGGCGGCCAGGCGGGAGGCGAGTTCCGCCCCCTGCAGGTCGACGAGCAGATCCGCCGCCGCGGGGTCGATCCCCCGGCGCCTGCTGCGTTCCCACGACTCGGCCACCAGGGCATTTGTCGCGGTTCCCGTTCCGCCGGACATGTCGGGAGTGTAACCGAGATCACAAACCTGACGGGAGACTCACATAAGGATCTAAATAGACCGTGCCCGACACCGGACGGAATCCAACCTCTAGACTTGCCAGTGACACAGGCCACACTTGACCTAAGGATCGCGATGACGACCGAGTTCGCCACCCCTCCAGCCACCAAGCCCTTCCCCGTCCAGAATCTCTCCAGGCTCGTGTTCAAGAACGCGGAGGAGGCCCCGAACGACGTCGCGGTGCTCCGGCTCGTGGGGACGGACTGGAAGGAGGTCACCTGCGCCCAGTACCTGGAGGAGGTCAAGGGCGTGGCCAAGGGGCTCATCGCCCGCGGGGTGAAGCCGGGGGACCGCCTGGCCATCATGAGCCACACCCGCTACGAGTGGTCGCTCATAGCGTGGGCCTCCTGGGCGGTCGGCGCCGTGACCGTGCCGATCTACGAGACCTCCTCGTCGGGCCAGTGCGACTGGATCCTCACGGACTCGGGCGCATCCGTGGCAGTGGTCGAGAACCTGGAGCTCCGCGAGGTGCTCACGTCGAGCACCGAGTGGCAGGGCGACATCCTCGTCATCGAGAACGACCTGGTCGCGCAGCTCACCGCGGCGGGCGCGGACATCTCCGACGAGCAGGTCGAGCAGGCCTCACTGGCCATGGGACACGAGGATCCCTGCGCGATCGTCTACACCTCCGGAACCACCGGCAACCCCAAGGGCTGCGAGATCCTGCACGGCGGGTTCGGCGGCGTCGTGGTGGCCGTCGAGGAGCAGCTCAAGGACGCGTTCGTGCCCAACAGCCGCACCCTCATCTTCCTGCCGCTGGCCCACGTCCTGGCCCGCATCCTCGAGGTGGCCTGCTTCTACAAGCGCGTCGCCGTGGCCCACGAGCCCGACACCACCAAGGTCGTCGAGCGCCTGGGCGAGATCCACCCGACCTTCCTGGTGTCGGTCCCGCGCGTGCTGGAGAAGGTCTACAACTCCGCCGCGGGCAAGGCCGAGGCCGCCGGTGGCGCCAAGGCCAAGATCTTCAAGGCCGCGGTGCAGACCGCGATCGACTACTCCAAGGCCCTCGAGGATGGCGGGAAGCCGTCGGCCGGGCTGGCCCTCAAGCGGAAGCTCTACTCCAAACTGGTCTACTCCAAGCTGCACGACGCCCTGGGCGGCGAGTGCAACCGCATCATCTCCGGCGGCGGCCCCCTGGGCGCCCGACTCGGCCACTTCTACCGCGGCGCGGGCTTCGACCTGCTCGAGGGATACGGCCTCACCGAGTCCTCCGGCGTGCTGACCGTCAACCCGATCGGCCAGGCCAAGATCGGGTCCGTCGGCCGCCCGATCCCGGGCGTGACCATCCAGATCGCCGACGACGGCGAGATTCTGGCCAAGGCCAAGACCCTGTTCAAGGGCTACTGGCAGAACCCGCAGGCCAACGAGGATTCGTGGACCGGCGAGTGGTACCACACCGGGGACATCGGCGAGCTCGACGCGGACGGTTACCTGTCGATCACCGGCCGCAAGAAGGACCTCATCGTCACCGCCGGCGGCAAGAACGTCTCGCCCTCGCAGATGGAGGACCTGCTCTCGTCCGATCCGCTGATCAGCCAGGCCGTCGTGGTGGGCGACAACCGTAGCTACATCGCGGCCCTGATCACCGTGGACCCGGAGACCTTCCCGGCGTGGCGCGACAAGCACGGCAAGACCGGCGAGGTGAAGGACCTGCTGCAAGACGGCGACCTCGTGGCTGCCATCCAGGAGACCGTCGACCGGGCCAACAAGTCCGTCTCCCGCGCCGAGTCCATCCGCAAGTTCAAGATCCTGGCGGCGGAGTTCTCGGTGGAGAGCGGCGAGCTCACCCCGACGCTCAAGCTCAAACGCAACGTCGTGCACGACCGCTTCGGCAGCGACATCGAGGCGCTCTACGCCGAGAACTGAGGCGCGAACCCCCGAGCGCCCGGACCCCGCGGGGTCCGGGCGCTCGGGGCATTTGGCCCGTCCGCGATTTCGCCCGGGCGAGGTCCGGACGCGGACCCGATCACGTACACTGACCGATAGACAGATCGGTTCATTCTTCAGAACGGAACTCACCAATGGCTCAGATCTACTCCGACATCAGCGAGACCATCGGCAAGACCCCGCTGGTCCGGCTCAACTCCCTGACCGAGGGTCTCCACGCGACCGTCCTGGCCAAGCTCGAGTCCGCCAACCCGGCGGCCAGCGTCAAGGACCGCATCGGCGCCGCGATCATCGACGACGCCGTCGCGTCGGGCGCCCTGAAGCCCGGTGGCACCATCGTCGAGGGCACCTCCGGCAACACCGGTATCGCCCTCGCCATGGTCGCGTCCGCGCGCGGGTTCAAGTCCGTCATCGTCATGCCCGACACCATGTCGGTCGAGCGCCGCGCCGTCATGCGCGCCTACGGCGCCGAGCTCATCCTCACCCCGGGTTCCGAGGGCATGAAGGGTGCGGTCGCCAAGGCCGAGGAGGTTGCCGCGACCCGCGAGAACGCCGTCCTGGCCCGCCAGTTCGCCAACCCCGCCAACCCGGACGTGCACCGCCGGACCAGCGGCCCGGAGATCTGGGAGGACACCGACGGCGAGGTCGACATCTTCGTGGCCGGCATCGGCACCGGCGGCACCATCACCGGCGCCGGCGGTTACCTCCGCGACCAGAAGTCGGACGTCCAGATCGTGGCCGTCGAGCCCAAGGACTCCCCGCTGCTCACCGAGGGCAAGGCCGGCCCGCACAAGATCCAGGGCCTCGGCGCCAACTTCGTCCCCGAGATCCTCGACCGGGAGATCTACGACGAGGTCATCGACGTCACCCTCGAGGACTCGCTGGTCGTGGCCAAGCGCCTCGGCAAGGAGGAGGGCATCCTCGCGGGCATCTCCTCGGGCGCGAACGTCTGGGCCGCGCTCGAGGTGGCCAAGCGCCCCGAGAACGCCGGCAAGACGATCGTCGTCATCGTGTGCGACTACGGCGAGCGCTACGTCTCCACCATGCTCTTCGAGGACTACCGCGACTGATGTCCGGCACCTCCGAGCGCCCGGTCGGGGTCCTGCGCACCCTGCGTGAGGACCTCGCCACGGCGCGCGCGCACGACCCCGCCGCCCGGGGCGACCTCGAGAACGCGGTCGTCTACTCCGGGTTGCACGCGATCTGGTCCCACCGGCTGGCCCACCGGCTGTGGGTCGCAGGTGGGACCGGTCGTCCGGTCGCCCGCGTACTCAGTCAGTTCACCCGGTTCCTCACGGGCATCGAGATCCACCCCGGCGCCACCATAGGCCGCCGCTTCTTCATCGACCACGGGATGGGCGTCGTGATCGGTGAGACCGCCGAGATCGGTGACGACTGCATGCTGTACCACGGCGTCACCCTGGGCGGCGTCTCGCTCAAGCACGTCAAGCGTCACCCCACGCTGGGTGACCGCGTGACCGTCGGAGCCGGCGCCAAGATCCTCGGCCCGGTCGAGATCGGCGACGACTCCTCCGTCGGCGCCAACGCGGTCGTGGTCAAGAGCGCACCCGCTAACTCGATCGTCGTGGGCATCCCCGGCGTGGCCAAGCCCGCGAAGTCCTCCAAGGAGGAGCTGCGCGAGGCGCAGTTCTACATCGACCCGGCGATCTACATCTGACCCGTCGGGAGCTGACCCGTCGGGGCTTGCCGCCCCGGCGGGTCGGGCTCTCGGGTTCCCGGTCTCCCGGGGGCTAGGCTCCCCCCGTGCGAATTCTGCCCACCACCGCGCTGCTGCGCGTCCCCCTGGCGCTGCTGGCACTCGCGTCGGTGGTCATGGTGCTGCGCGCACCGGACGAGCGGACCCCGTGGTGGGGCATCACCGGGAACTTCCTCGACGTCAACGTGTACCGCTGGGGCGGTCACGCCGTCCTCAACTCGATCCCGCTGTACGAGGGTCTGCTCTCGGGCGACGACTCCGGTCGCTTCTACCCGGGGATGCCGTTCACCTATCCGCCCTTCTCGGCTCTCCTGTTCACGCCGCTGGACCTGGTCACCCCCCGGTTGATGGAAGCGGCGTGGCTGGCTTTCACGCTGGTGCTGCTCTTCCTGGCCGTCCGCATGTGTCTCCGCGCGCTGGACTACCGGCCCGACCGCGTCACCACGCAGGTGTCGGTGTGCCTGGCGCTCATCGCCCTCTCGATGGAACCGGTGCGGTCCACCCTGTGGCTCGGGCAGGTCAATGTCCTGCTGCTGGTCCTGGTCCTGGCTGATCACCTGGCGTGGAGATCCGGCCGGCGGTGGGCGGGGATCGGCGCGGGTCTGGCCGCCGGCATCAAGCTCACCCCGGCGTTCTTCTGGGCGCACTGGGTGCTGACCGGCCGCTGGCGACTCGCGGCCGTCTCCGCGGCGACGTTCCTGGGGACCGTGGCCCTCGGGTTTGTGGTGATCCCCCGCGACGCGGTCCGCTACTGGTCGGGGACCCTGTTCGACTCCCAGCGGATCGGCCAGGACTCCATGCTCGCCAACCAGTCGCTCCGGGGAGCCATGGCTCGTCTGGCCGGGGTCGAGATGGCGCCCACCTGGGCGTGGCTCGTGGGCGCGGCGGTCGTGGCCGCCGTCGGCCTGGGCGTCGCCGCGCTCGCCCACCGCGCCGGGCACCAGCTCCTCGGGCTGACCCTGGCCGGGATGACCATGACCATGGTGTCGCCGTTCACGTGGGGACACCACTGGGTGTGGTTCGTCCCCCTGCTGGTGCTGTCGGTGCACCACGCGATCGCGGGGGGACGCTGGTACCTCTGGCTGCTCCCGCCGCTGCTCTGGGCGGCGTCGGCGAACTGGACGCAGAGTTTCCCGGACATGAACTTCCCCGACGACCGCTGGGTGGCCATGGGCCTGTTCATGCTCGGCGGGGACATCCCGCCGGTGGTGTACGGCGTGATCACCAACATCTACCCGCTCGTGTGGCTGGTCAGCGTGGCGCTCTCGGCGCTGCTGCTGTGGCGGCCGGTCCCGGCCCGACGCGTCCTGTCCGGACGACGCTAGGCTGCGCGGATATGGGACGACGGACAAGTCGTCACCCGGCGCGCAGGATCAGCGCCGCCGGTGACGCCGGGCGAGAGGTGGCGACCCTCGCCGTCGAGGAGCCGCTCGAGATCCGCCTGGGTGGCCGACCGTTCGTCGTCACCATGCGGACCCCCGGCGACGACATGGACCTGGCCGCCGGACACCTGGTCTCCGAAGGCGCGATCTGGCACCGCGACCACCTCCCCGAGATCTGCTACTGCACAGAGGTCAGCGGCCGCTCCGTGCAGGACTACAACACACTCACGGTGACCCTCTCCCCGGACGTCCCCGAGCCGCGCTCCGCCCGGGCCACCACCATGAGCAGTGCCTGCGGGGTGTGCGGCGTGGACTCGATCGACGAGGTCCGCAGGGCCACCCACTTCCCCGCCGACCCGGTCGCGCCGCTGATCGACTCCGCAGGCCTGCTCGCCCTGCCCGACCTGCTCCGCGACGGGCAGGTCCTGTTTGGCAAGACGGGCGGCGTCCACGCGGCGGGACTGTTCACCCCGGACGGGCAGCTGCTCTGCCTGCGCGAGGACGTGGGCCGGCACAACGCCGTGGACAAGGTGGTGGGCTGGGCGCTGCGCGAAGGCCGGCTCCCGCTGCGCCGAACCATCCTCCAGGTCTCCGGCCGGGCCTCGTTCGAGCTCGTCCAGAAGGCGTCGATGGCGGGGATCCCGGTGCTCTCGGCGGTCAGCGCGCCGTCCTCGCTGGCCGTCGACCTGGCCGCGGAGACCGGGGTGACCCTGGTCGGCTTCAGTCGCGGGGACCGCGCGACCCTCTACACCCACCCCGGGCGCATCGGCGACTGACCGGGCACCCGCGTACGGACGTCGGACGTCGGCCGTCGGCCGACCGCTGCGGCTGCGGGTGCGGGTGTTCCAGCGCACAATGGGCCCATGAGCCTGATCCCCCGCATCCGCCGGTCCGCGCCCGTCGCGGACATCGACGAGACCGCACTCCGGGTCACCCCACCAGAGACCAGCGCCGCGGGGCTCACAGCAGTCTCCGTGGCGCTCGAGCGGGGGATCTCGCAGGCCGGCGTCACCCGGACCGCTCGGGCGCTGGCCCGCCTCAACCACCGCGGGGGCACGGACTGCCCCGGTTGCGCCTGGCCCGAGTCCATCACCGGGCCCCGCAAGCCGGCGGAGTTCTGTGAGAACGGCGCGAAGGCCGTCGCCGAGGAGTCCACGACCCGGGTCGTCACGCCCGGGTGGTGGGCCGCGCACCCCATCCGCGAACTCCGCGACAAGACCGAGTACTGGCTGGGCAACCAGGGCCGGATCACCGAGCCGGTGGTGCTCCGCCCTGGCGACGAGCACTACTCGCCGATCTCGTGGCGCGACGCCTTCGCTCTCGTGGCCGAGCACGTGGGCGCCACCACCCCGGATCGCTGCGTGTTCTACACCTCGGGCCGCACCGCCAACGAGACCGCGTTCATGTACCAGCTGCTCGCGCGCTCGATCGGCACCAACAACCTGCCCGACTGCTCGAACATGTGCCACGAGTCCTCGGGGTCGGCCATGACGCCCACGATCGGCATCGGCAAGGGGACCGTCTCGCTCGAGGACTTCGAGCACGCGGACGTCATCCTCGTCGTCGGACAGAATCCCGGCACCAACCACCCACGGATGCTCTCCACCCTGGCCGACGCGCGCAGGCGCGGAGCCCGGGTCGTGGCCGTCAACCCGCTCCCGGAGGCCGGGCTGCTGAACTTCGCCGACCCCCAGTCCCCGACGGGCATCGTCAAGGACCTCGCGGGGAGGTCCGGCGACACGATCGCCGACGACTTCCTGCAGATCAAGGTGGGCGGCGACCTCGCACTGTTCCAGGCGCTGGGCCACCTGCTGCTCCGCGCCGAGGAGGCCGCGCCGGGCACGGTGGTGGACCGCGAGTTCGTCGAGACGTGCACCGAGGGCTTCAAGTCCTACGCCGTCGCCCGCGCGGACCTGGACTGGGAGACCACTGAGCGCGCCACGGGACTGCGCCGCGACCAGATCGAGCGCCTGGCCACGCTGCTGGTGCACTCGAAGGGCACGATCATCTGCTGGGCGCTGGGGCTCACCCAGCAGCCGCACTCGGTGGACACGCTGCGGGAGATCGTCAACGTGCTGCTGGTGCAAGGCAACTTCGGTAAGCCCGGCGCCGGCGCCTGCCCGGTCCGCGGGCACTCCAACGTGCAGGGCGACCGCACGATGGGGATCTGGGAGAAGCCGGGGCCGGCGTTGTTGGACGGGCTCGACAGCGAGTTCGGCATCACCTCGCCTCGGGAGCACGGGTTCGACTCGACCGAGGCGCTGGGCGCATTCGAACGCGGCGACGTGGACGTGTTCGTCTCCATGGGCGGCAACTTCGCCAAGGCCAACTCGGACACGGACGTCCTCGAGGCGGGGATGCAGCGGACCGGGCTCACCGTGCACGTGTCGACCAAACCCAACCGTTCGCACGTCGTGCACGGGCAGACCTCGCTAATCCTGCCCACGCTGGGCCGCACGGATCGCGATGACCGGCATCCCGGCGGCGCGCAGTTCGTCTCGGTGGAGGACTCGATGTCGGTGATCCGGTCCTCGACGGGCCGCCTCGAACCGGTGTCGGAGCAGCTGCTCAGCGAGCCGCAGATCGTGGCCGGCCTGGCCGAGGCGATCCTCGGACACGACCACACGGTGAACTGGCGGGCGATGGCCGAGGACTACGACGTCATCCGCGACCACATCTCGCGGGTGATCCCCGGGTTCTCCGACTACAACCGGCGGGTGCGCCAGAAGTCCGGCTTCGTGCTGCCCAACCCGCCGCGCGACACCCGGTCCTTCGCCACCCCGTCGGGCCACGCGCACTTCACGGTGTCCCCGCTGGAGTGGCTGGAGGCGCCGGCCGGGCATCTGATCCTGCAGACCGTGCGGTCGCACGACCAGTACAACACCACGTTCTACGGCGTCGACGACCGCTACCGCGGCATCTCCGAGGGCCGGCGGGTGATTCTCGTCAATCCCGACGATCTGCGTGACCTGGGCTTGGAGGACCGGCAACTCGTCGACGTGGTGAGTGTGTTCACTGGCTCGGACGGCGTGACCAGCGAGCGTCGCGCCGACGAGTTCCGGCTGGTGTCCTACCCGACGGCCCGTGGATGCTGCGCGGCGTACTTCCCCGAGGCCAATAACCTGGTGCACCGCGGACTCGTAGCGCGCGAGTCCAACACGCCGGGCTTCAAGGCGGTGACCGTCCGGTTCGAGCCGCGTAGCGCGCGCTAGCAGGCGGATCGGCGGGCGGCGGGAAGCGTCCCGCGCTGCCGGGGTGGGTGCTACGTCCGGCGGGACGCTACTGCATGCCCGCGGGAACGTCCGCCCGGGCGTCGTCAGCGCCGGCGCCGGCGCTACCAACCCCGGTATCTGCCGCAGCAGCCGCGGCGGCTGTATCCGCGGTCTCCGATTCCCCGTGCGGGACGTAGCCCCGTCCCGGGGCCACGAAGATCAGCAGCACGGCCGCGCCCGCCGCCACCAGCCCCAGCGCGAACAGCGCGTCCGAGATCCCGCCCGCGAAGATGGCGGCGGCGGCGTCGACCATGCCCTGCGCCCCGGGTCCGGCCACGGCGGCGAACTCCACCGCGCCCGCGAACGAACTCTCCACCGCCTGCCGCCCGGCCTCGGGCACGGCGGGCAGGACGTCCACGATCCCGGAGGCGTAGCGGCCGGCCAGGATGCTGCCCGAGAGCGCGATGCCGATCGCGGCACCGACCTCGCGCATCGCGTCGTTGACCGCGGCCGCCACGCCCTGCTCGTCCGCGGAGATGTCGGAGACGATCGCCGAGGTGGCCGGGGCGGTCGACAGGCCCAGGCCCACGCTGGTGACGACCATCGGCCACAGGATGTCCCAGTAGCTCGAGTCGACCCCCAGTCGCGAGAGCAGGACCAAGCCGGCCGCGATCGCGGCCAGCCCCAGCACGGTGACCACGCGGAGGCCCACCAACGCGGTGATCCGCGGTGAGAGCAGCGAGAAGACCATCACCGGGATCACCATCGGCGCCAGTGCCAGGGACGCCGAGATCGCGTCGTAGCCCTTGACCAGCTGCAGGTACTGCACGATCAGCAGGAAGAACCCGAAGATCGTGAGGAACTGCATGCCCACCGCCACTGAGCCGGTGGTGAAGCCCCGGCGGCGGAAGTACCGGACGTCCAGCAAGGGGTCGGTGGCCCGGAGTTCGACCAGGACGAAGCCGATCAGGCTCACGACCGCCACGATCAGGGCGACGACGACGAGGGGTTCGGCGAAGCTCGTGTGCGCGCCCTCGATGAGCCCGAAGACCACCCCGCCGACCGCCAGCGCAGAGAACACGGCCCCCGGCACGTCCGGCCGGCCGTGCCGGGAGGCCACGGATTCCCCGATCGTGAAGGCGGCCAGGAGCACCAGCAGACCGATGGCCGAGTAGACCACGAAGATCGACTTCCACGACCACACCTGCAGCATGAGCCCCGAGCTGAGCAGGCCCACGATCCCGCCGATCCCCGCGAACCCGGCCCACAGGCCCACGGCGGAGCCGCGCCGTTCCGACGGGAAGCTGGCGGTGAGCAGGGAGAGCGTGGAGGGCATGACGAACGCCGCGCCCACCCCGGCCACCGCGCGCAGGATGATCACCCACAGTGGCGAGTCCAGCCAGATGGGCAGGGCCGAGGAGACGGTGAACAGGGCCAGCCCCACGATGAGGGTGGCCCGGCGGCCGAAGCGGTCGCCCAGGGCGCCGGCGGTGAGCACGAGCGCGGCCAGGGCGAGGGTGTAGGAGTCGACGATCCAGGTGAGCTGGGCCTGCGTCGCGCCCGTGGCCACGGCGATGTCCGGCAGCGAGGTGTAGAGCGCGGACATGGTGGCCACGACCAGTGACACCGCCACGATGTTGACGCACAGCAGCCAGCGGCGCCGTCCGGCGGTCAGTTCCAGCACGGGGACTCCCTGCGATAGGTGGGTGCGGTTCGAGACTCGGACCAGAAACGATACTGATGGTATCGCTTCGGACCGCCCACCGTAACCCCCGATGGTTGCCGCAGATGGTTGCCACAATGGGCTCATGCACTCCCCCACCGACCCGCGACGCGCCCGCTCCCGGAGCAAGCTGCTGGACGCCGCGGCGTCTCTGCTCGTCTCCGGTGGCGCCGCCGCGGTGACGGTGGACGCGGTCACCCGCCTGTCCGGGGTCGCCCGGACCACGCTGTACCGCAACTTCCCGTCGACCGACTCGCTCATCGCCGCGGCCTTCCGCCGCCTGCTGCCCACCCCGGACCCGCCGCCGGCCGATATCCCGGTCCGCGAGCAGCTCCTACACCTGTGCACGTCGATGACGCGGCTGATCCAGGAGGCTCCGCTGCAGCAGTCCATGCTCGGGTGGCTGGCGATGGGCCGAGGAGCGAGCGACGACGACGAGGTCGGCCAACTCCGCCGCGGCGTCGTGGACTCCTACGCCGAACCACTGCACGCGGTGCTCACCGCCGCCGAATCAGACGGCACGCTGACCCCCGGCGACCGCGACCTGGCGGTTGCCCAGCTGGCGGGGCCGGTCGTGCTGGCCCGGATGATCGGCCTGCGCCCGTATTCGGCCGCCGACGTCGAGACCCTGGTCGACGACTTCCTCCGCGGCCGGCTCACCGGCGCGGGCGCCGCGGGCGCCGACTCGTGACCGGCCCGGTCGGCGCGATCGTCCTGACCGGGGGCCGCGGCAGCCGACTCGGCGGGACCGACGAGGCGCGGATCGACAAAGCGCGGATCACGGTGGCCGGCCGACAGATGGTCGAGACCGTGGTCGGCGCCGCCGCCGCGGTAGCCGACCCGGTCATCACGGTGGGCCCCGGCGGCGACACCCGCGAGGACCCGCCCTTCTCGGGGCCGGTCGCCGGGATCGCCGCGGGGCTGGCGGCGCTCCCGGGGTCGGCCGACCTCGTCGTCGTCGTCGCCTGTGACCTCCCCGACCTCGACGCCGCCACTCTGCGCGCCGTCGTCGCCACCCTCCGCGGGCCGGCGGGCGCTGGTCGTGGGTCCGTGCTCGCCGTGGACGCCGCGGGCCGCGACCAATACCTCCTCGCGGCGTGGGACCGGCGCGCCCTCGCCGCGCGACTGGACGCCCTGGAGCGGTCCGGCGGCCTGGGCGGGCGACCGGTTCGAGCCCTGTACGACGACGAGGTGGTCGCGCGCGTGACCGTGGGCGACGCCGCGCGGGACGTCGACACGTGGTCCGACCTGGCGAGTCGCGGCCCCGTCGCGCTCGCCCACGTCGCCGCGGTGCTCCGGTCCGAGCTCACCCCGCTGCCACCGACCGCGCGCGCACCCCTCGACGCCGTGGGCGCCGTGCTCGCCGAACCGCTCCTCGCGGCCGATCCGATGCCCCGCGCCCCGGTCTCCGCGATGGACGGCTACGCCCTGGCCGGGACAGGGCCCTGGCGGCTGACCGGACCCGCCCGCCGCGCGGGCGACGGCCCGCAGGGCGACCTGCCCCCGGGCACGGCGGTGGCCATCGGGACCGGCGCACTCGTCCCGGGCGGCGCCGACCGCGTGCTCCGTCACGAGCTGGTGCAGGTGAACTGCGACGATCCCGTCCCGGCGACCGTCGCCGCTCTCCCGGAGGCCGACGGGATCAGTGATCTGCGCCCGGTCGGCGAGGACTGGCCCGCCGGGCACGAGCTGACCCGTGCGGGGACCACGCTCGACGCCGCGCTCGCCTCCGCCGCGCTGTCGGCGGGCGTGGCCGAGGTGACGGTCCGGGGGCCGGTGCGCGCGGTGATCGTGACGACGGGCGACGAGGTCGTGCCCGCCGACACTCCCTCGCCGCTGCCGCCGGGCCGGATCCGCGACACGGTGGGGCCCCTGCTGGGCGCAGTGCTCGCCCGGGCGGGATTCAGCCGATCGGCCGCCGGCGCCGACTCCGACGACCTCGACGCGCACTGCCCGGACACCGCCGAGGCGGTGCATGCACTGGTCAGCGGCGCCCCCGACGCGGTGGTACGGGCAAGACACGGGGACGTCCTCGTGCTCGTGGGCGCGACCGGGCGGGGCGTGGCGGATCACCTCCGACCGGCCCTGACGCGCGCGGGTGCCCGAGTCGTGCTGGACGGCGTCCGGGTCCGGCCCGGGGGATCGCAGATCGTCGCGGTGCTCCCCGACGGTCGGGTGTTGCTGGGTCTGCCGGGCAACCCGCTCGCCGCGGTGTGCGCGGCCGCCACCACCGGGCGCGCGCTGGTCGATGCGCTCACCGGCCGGGAGCGCGCCCGGGTCCTGACGCGGGTCGACGGACTGGCCGCTCTCGCCGCGCCGGGACGCGCCCGGGTGCTGCCCGCCCGCCCGGACGGGACCGGCGGCTGGGCACTCGCGGATCGGGTCCGCACCGCTCACCTGGCCGATCTGGCGGGAGCGCCGGCCCTGGCCGTGGTCCCCGACGCGGCCGAGGCCGACCGGGCCGATCAAGTGGAGGTGATCGACTGGATCTGACCAGCCACCGAGCTCACCCGCCTCGCCGGCCTCACCGGCCTCACCAGGGGAAGTTCACGACCGCCAGGTTGAGCGGCATCTGGTTGGTCCGCGGTTCCCGCCGGAGCACCGCTTGGTCGACGAAGGTGCCGGACAGGTAGTCGTCTGCATCGGCTATCCGCTGCGGGGAGACCTGTCCGTCGTAGTCAAAACTCGTCAGTTCGTAGGGCAACGAATCCGCCTCGAGCAGACTCGGCCCGTTCATCAGCTGAAAGTGCAGGTGGGAGGCGTTGGCGTTGCCCGTGTTCCCGAGCTTTCCGAGCACCTGCCCCTCGGTCACCGTGTCACCCGGCTTGACCGTGACCGATCCCGAGATCATGTGGGCATACATCGCGTACACGCCGTCACCCAGATCCAGCACGACGTGATTCCCGTCCACGTTCTCGACAGTCAACTCGGCCGCCAGTGCCGGGTCGCTGGCGGGGAGTACGCCCGGCGCGTTGGCCTCCATACCATCGAGGATCGAGACCACCGTGGCGTCGGCGACGGCGAGTATCTCCGCTCCGTAGTCGACGTAGCTCTCGTTGCGGGTCCTGTCACCGGCGTAGAAGTCGCCCCGGTCGTTGGTGCGCTTCCAGTCGATCGCGAAGCGCTGGCTGTTGTTCAGTTTGCCGTTGACCGACATCACCGAACTGCGATGCGGAAAACCCGGCTCACAACACCCGTTGAGCGCTACCCAGTTGTCACCACGGACCGGCGGCGCGATGGTCGGCACAGTTCGCGTGGAGAAGGCGACCGGCGTCGTCAGATAGTCGATCGGCACCGGTTCACCAAAGGCTGGAGAGGCGGCGCCGGTCCCGTAGAGGTGATGCGCGACCGCCTTGGGCGCCTCGTCGAGCGCGTTGAAGCTGAAGTCGATGAACAGGACCCGACTCTCCTGGGGCGGGATCGAGTCGCTGTCGACGTATCCCGCCGGCAGGTCTCGCAGGCGGTTGCAGTCACCGAAGACGCACGTCGGATCAACCAGTGCCGAACCGGAGAAGGTGGCGATGACTCTGGTCGGATCGGCGCCGTCGACCACATCGAGCCGTTCCAGACTTGCCGGCACCTTGGTGGCGTTGGTGAGCTGCAGATCGTAGGCGAGGTGATACTTGCCGTCAGTTCCCCGGAAGGGCAGCGGCGAATCACCGATCGGGATGAGCGTGAGCGCGGTGAACGCGTCCGGCACGTCCACCCCGGCAGCGGACCCGGCCGGCGGTGACGAGGTCGAGGTGGTGGCTGAAGCACCATCAGAGTCCGACGAGCAGCCCGCCGCAACCAGTGCGACTACAGCGAACAGTGAGGTCAAGACGACGGGCAGGCGGCGAGAGGTCACGCTGGAACTCCGTTTCTTTAAAATTTCTTTAGGAATTTACCACGCCAGCCACGGAGACCACCACGCCCTTCTCTGACGAAAAACGGGGCACCTCGAGTTCTCGCCATGAGCCCCTCCTCGCCTCCGACGACGGGACGGCTCCGCAAATGACCAGTTCAGAAGGTATTTAAGGTCACCGCCCTCAAATGCGCTGGGCCGGTTCGCAATATGGCACGCTGGGCTTCGTGCAGTTGTCCCGGTCCTCCGATCTAGCGCTCCGCGCTCTCATGCGCCTCGCCGTCGCCGACGAGCGCGGAGACCGCATGACCGCTGCGGGGATCGCCGAGTCGGTGAACGCCTCGACTTCTCACGTGGCCAAGATCGTCTCCCGGCTCGTCGAGCTCGGCATGGCCGAATCCCGGCGCGGCCGCGGTGGAGGACTCGCCATCACGGAGGCCGGGCGGCAGGCGTCCGTCGGGCGACTGCTGCGGGAGCTGGAGGGACCGGGCGAGGTCGTGCAGTGTGAGGGCCCGACGCCCTGCCCGCTGGCCGGCAACTGCGGTCTGCGGCGAGCCCTGGCCGCTGCCCGCGAGGCGTTCTTCGCCGCCCTCGACCCCCTCACGGTCGCCGGCATCGTCTACTCCCCGACCCGGCAGATTCTGCTCAGCCTGGGTTCCGGCCCGAGCTCCAGCCCTAGCTCCGGCCCAGGTCCGGGATCCGGGCCCGACCCCTAGTCCCACAGCCCTGGCCACCGACGGGCCGCAGCCCGCCGACCACCCATCCACTCCCCATCGCAGTCCGACCCGTCTGGTGCTCGGACCACCCCGTCACGCCCACAGGAAGAAGGAGATCTCTGATGACCACCTCGCTCGCCACGCTGGAATCGATCCTCGCCCATCCCCGCCAGCTCTCAACGGAGCACGTCGCCGTCGTCCGCGCGACCCTCCCGGTCATCGGTGCCCACATCGACGAGATCACCCCGGTCTTCTACTCGGCCATGTTCGACGAGCACCCCGAACTGCTGCGCGACACCTTCAACCGCGGCAACCAGAAGCTCGGCGCCCAGCAGCGCGCGCTCGCGGCCTCGATCGCCACCTTCGCCACCCTCCTGGTGGACGGGAACAGCCCGGTCGACATGCTGGCCAGAATCGGCCACCGCCACGCGAGCCTGGGCATCACCCCGGACCAGTACCAGGTGGTCCACGACCACCTGTTCGCCGCGATCGTCGAGGTACTGGGCGAGGCGGTCACCCCGGAGGTCGCCGCCGCCTGGGACGAGGTCTACTGGATCATGGCCGCGGTCCTGGTGGACTACGAGAAGGTCCTGTACGCCGAGGCAGAGGTGGAGCCCGGTGACGTCTTCCGGACCGCCACCGTCATCGCCCGCGAGGACGTCACCGACTCCGTCGCCGTGGTCACCCTCGGTGGGCCGGACGGCCAGCCGCTCCCCGGCTTCCGGGCCGGCCAGTACACCTCGGTCGGGGCGGTCCTGCCGGACGGCGCGCGCCAGCTGCGCCAGTACTCGCTGTCCACCGCGCCCGGTGACGGGACGTGGCGGATCGGCATCCGGCGGGTGGATGCCGTCACCGGGGGCGGGACCGGGTGCCCGGCCGGCGAGGTCTCCGGCTGTCCTGCCGGCGAGGTCTCCGGTTGGCTGCACGCCAACGCCTCGGTGGGCACGACGCTCCAGGTCACGCTGCCGTTCGGTGACCTGGTCCTGGATGCAGCCGGGATCGGAGCCGACGACGACGGCGCCCCGGTGGTCCTGTGCTCGGCCGGCATCGGGATCACCCCGATGCTCGGCATGCTCGCCCAGCTGTCGGCCACAGAGGATCCCCGCCGGGTGCTGGTCCTGCACGCCGACCGCTCGCCCGACCAGCACGTCCTGGCCGACGAGGTCGCCGGCGAGTCCTCGCTGCTCACCGACGCCGAGGTGCACACCTGGTACGAGCAGGGCGCGGACACCGTCTCCGGACCGGGCGCGGTCCACCAGGGCTTCATGGACCTCTCGACGGTCGCCATCCCCGAGGGTGCGCACGTCTTCCTCTGCGGATCGAGCGCCTTCCTCCAGTCGCTGCGGCCGGCGTTCGTCGGCGCCGGCGTCCCGGAGGAGCGACTCCACGCGGAGCTGTTCGCGCCCAACGACTGGCTGCTGTAGTCCCCGGCTGCGGGCCCCGACAGAGGTGATCACCTCGGCGGGGCCCGCACGGGCGTAACTTTCCGTCCCACACCCGAGTCGTTCGACTCCCGCCCTCGGATCGTCAGCGTCGGCGGTTGCGGTTGCGTACCTTCTCCGCGAACTCGCGGGCCTTGCGCTGGTTCTCGGGCTTCGAGGCCTCGCGCTTGACCACCTGAACGGCCTTGATCGCGACTCCGCTTCGCAGTGCGTTGCGTAGGAATCCCATCGTGCACCTCCATGTGTCGGGGGAGCGCCAGTGTAGGCGCATGCCACACTCTGGGCATGGCTGCAGAAACGGAGGTGTCGGCGGGCGGAGAGGGCGGCGCCCCCGGTGACGATCGTGGGGCCGACCGCGCCGCGCTGTGGCGCACTCTGGCCACGCGGCGGGACCATCGCCACTTCCACCCGACGCCGGTCCCCCGCGAGACCATCGAGGGACTGCTCGCGGTCTTTGCCGTGGCACCGAGTGTCGGTTTGAGCCAGCCGTGGCACGTCACGGTGGTCCGGGACCGGGGCGCCCGAGAGGCTGTCCACGCGGGCTTCCGGGCGGTCCGGGCGGCGGAGTCCGAGCGGTTCACCGGCGAGCGACGCGAACTCTACGACTCGCTCCGACTCGAAGGCATCCTCCAGGCGCCCGTGGGATTGGTGGTCAGCCACGTCCTGCCGCCGGGTCCGACCCTCGGGACCACCAGCGTCCCGGCCGCCACCGAGTACAGCGTGGTCGCCGCTATCACCCTGTTGTGGCTGGCGGTGACGGCCGAGGGCCTGGGAATGGGATGGGTGAGCCTCGTCGAGCCCGACCATCTCTCCGAGAGCGTGCCGCTACCGGAGGGGGCGCGCCCCCTGGCGTACCTGTGCCTCGGCTATCCGGCCCTGGAGCTGGACGAACCGCTGTTGCAGACCGTCGGCTGGGGACGGCGTTCGCCGTTGTCGGTCGACTGGCTCTGACAGCTCCCTGCGGCGGCACGCGAACGCCGTGCTCAACGCGCGTCCACACCGACCTGGATGAGGGTGCCCCACGGGTCGTCGAACCGCAGGACCGCGCCGTCGTGGCGGACGTCCACCCGGTGGTCGGCCAACCGCTGCTGCAGGGCGGCCACGTCGTCGTCGGTCGGGAGGTCGATGTTCACCTGGCCGAGCCCCAGCGCGGCGGCGCGGGCCCCGGCCCCGGCGGTGCCCCAGGTGTTGACGGCGATGTGGTGGTGGTACCCCCCGGCGGCGATGAACAGCGCGGAGCCGACGTCGCTCCTCACCTCGAAGCCCAGCGCGTCCACGTAGAAGTCGCGGGCCACGCCGATGTCGCCGACCTGCAGGTGCACGTGCCCCAGCGTGGCGGGCGGCGGTCCGGCGATCGGCTGCGCGAGGTGGGTGCGCAGGAAGGCGTTGGGGTCCAGCGGATTGGTCGCCACCTTGAGCAGGCCGTGGGCTTCGGTCGCCCAGGTCTCGCGGGGACGGTCGGCGTACATCTCGACGCCGTTGCCCTCGGGATCATCGAAGTAGAAGGCCTGACTGTAGAGGTGGTCGGAGCTACCGGTGAACGCGCTGGGCGCGTGCTGCGCGACGGACGCGACGGCCGCGGCGAGTGACGGCTCGTCGTCGTAGAGGACCGCGGTGTGGAAGAGGCCTGCCTGGCCGGGCTTCTTTGGGGGCAGCTCAGCCATGCGGCGCATCCGCACGATCGGTCGCCCGGCCCGGCCGAGCACGGCGGTGTCGCCGACCTGCTCCAGCACCTCGAGGGTCATGCCGTCGGAGTAGAACGAGATCATCGCCTCGAGGTCGCGGACCAGCAACTCCACTGCGCCCATGCGGGTGGCAGGGGCGAGCAGGTCGTCGGCGGGCCGCTCGACGAGGCTGCGGGGATCGGGGTTCTGCACGTAGACGGGCATGAGGTTCTCCTAGATGGCGGTCGACGTTCTTAGTGATGTGTCATCTATGTCAACCGACGAGACCCATCGCCTATTCCGTGATACGTCAATTACCCCCGGTCAGTCCGGCAGTGCGTCCAGTCCGGCGTTCTCGAGCGCGCGGCGTCCGCGGTCCGAGGTCACCAGCTCGCGGAACGCGCCGGCCGCGGCGCGCTCAGCGCCCGCGTCCGGCCCGTCCTCCCCGCCGGGTACGCGGGCCAGGACGTACCGGGTCATCCCCGTCGCCTGGATCAACGCGCGATCCCGCTCGTCGACGTCGGCCAGGGTCACCCAGCCGTTCGAGGAGGCGACATCGGTGCGGTAGACGAGCCCCACGTCGAGCTCGTTGTCCGCCAGACGGGCGGCGAGTCCGCGCGAGCCCTCATCCCGGTCGACGTCCGGGGTGACCACGCCCGCGGCGCCGAGCAGCAGGTCGGCCGCCTGGCCGCACGGGGCCTCCAGTTCACACAGTCCCACCCGGAGGTCCGGGCGGGAGAGGTCCGCCAGTCCGGTGACCTCCCGGGGGTTGCCGGACGGGACCGCCACGACGACGTGGTTCCGGGCGAACACTTGAGTGTCCGTGACCGTGCCCTGCTCCAGCGCGAGCGTCATGGCCTGCTCGCTCGCGGAGGCGAAGACGTTGATGTCGGTCCGGTCGGCCAGTCCCTCGGCGATGGTATGGGACCGGCCCAGTTCGAGGTGCACCCGGACGTCGGGGTTCTCCTGCTCGAAGATCCCGATGAGCTCGGTGAACGCCCCGGACAGCGAAGGCGCGGCCGCGACCCCGATCGATATGACGGTGGGCTCCGATTCCTCCGCCGTGCATGCGGAGACTCCCCCGCACGCCAGAGCCACAACCAACACCGCGGTCACCCGACGTCCGATCACCGGTCAGCCCCCGGCAAAGGGGGGCAGGACGTCGATCACCGAGACGCCGACGATCGACGCGTGGGGATCGCGCGTGGTCTCCTCGCCGACCAGGAACGACGACACCGCGACGATGCCGGCCAGGGGCTCCCCGTGCCGCTCGCAGATCTCGCGAGCCAGCTCCCCCACCGTCGTCGCGTGCGTGTGGATGCGCTCGCGGGCGGACCCCGCGGCGTCCTCCGCGGCAGCGTAGTACCCCACGGTGAGCGTTCTCGGGGCCTGGCCCGGGTCCGTCTGCGGGACCGTTCTCGGAGTGCTGTTCACATCGACGACCTTATCCGGGAAGTCCGACATGTCAGCCTCCGATCGCGCCCATCGACCGTCGGGGCCGGTGGAACGCCGTCCCGCCGATCCCGTGACCGACCTGCTTGCCCCACATGGCCCCCCGCCACACCCCGGCGACCTCGAGATCGTCCGCACCCGAACGCAGCACGCCCAGGACGTCGGTCTCGTCGTCGCTGAACAGACACGATCTCACCGTTCCCTCGGCTGTCAACCGCGTCCGGTCGCACGCCGCACAGAAGTTGCGGGTGACGGTGGCGATCACCCCGACGTGGGCGGCAGCACCCGCCAGGGTGTGGCCGACGACCTCCCACAGCTCGGCCGGGGCCGAGGGATCCTCACGACCCGCCGGTACGAGTTCGAACCGCGTGGCCAGGGAGTCGAGCACGTCCTGCGCGGTGACCAGCTCCACCCGGGACCAGGTGTTGTCCGCGTCGAGCGGCATCTCCTCGATGAACCGGAGCTGGACGCCCTCGGCCAACGCCCATTCGAGCAGGTCCGGTGCCCCGTGGAGGGTCGCCCGCAGGGGGACGGCGTTGACCTTGACCGGGTCCAGTCCCGCCTCGACCGCGGCCCGCACCCCACGCAACACGGACGGCAGCCGGTCGCGGCGGGTGAGCTGGGCGAACTCGAGGCGGTTCACCGTGTCGAGGGAGATGTTGATCCGGCTGAGTCCGGCACTGACCAGCGCCCCGACGCGGTGCTCGAGTCCGACCCCGTTGGTGGTCAGCGCGATCGGCAGGTCCGGGCATTCCGCCCGGGTGCCGGCGACGATCCGCTCGAGGTCCGGCCGCATGAGCGGCTCACCCCCGGTGAAGCGGACCTCGCGGACGCCGAGTTCCCGATGCGCCAGCGCCACCAGCCTGATGACCTCGTCCGTCGTCATCCGCGCTGCGTCCGGGATGGGCGGCAACCCCTCCTCCGGCATGCAGTACGTGCACCGCAGCGAGCACTTCTCGGTGAGGGACACCCGCAGGTCGCGGGCGGTGCGGCCGAAGGTGTCTACGAGCAGCGGAGTGTCGGGGCGGGGGGCGTGCGCATCCAGGGTCGTCATTCCGGGCGCCTCCCCTCGGCAGTAGTCCCGGCGAGTCTATGCGCGCAACCCTTGTTTGTGTGGGTGCGCTAGGGATCACCTCCGACTAGGGCCGGGCCGTGCCCCCCACGTCCGGGTTCGGCCCGAGGAGCGTGAGCTCGTGGATCTCGTCACGTCGGGCCTGGTCGCGCAGCTGCGGTGCGATCACCCGGCCGAGGTGGTAGCCGATCACCACGACCAGCGTGCCCAGCGCGATGCCGCTGAGCTGGAAGTCCTCGGTCACGTGCAGGGTCGTGTCACCGATCGCGATCACCACGCCCGCCGCCACCGGGACCAGGTTGAGGGGGTTGCCGAAGTCGACCCGGTTCTCTTTCCAGATCTTGGCGCCGAGCAGGCCGATCATGCCGTAGAGCACCACCGTGATCCCGCCGAGCACGCCGCCGGGGGTCGCCGAGATGACGGCGCCGAGCTTGGGCGAGCAGCCCAGCAGGATCGCGGTGAACGCGGCCACCACGTAGGCGGCGGTCGAGTACACCTTGGTCGCGGCCATCACGCCGATGTTCTCGGCGTACGTCGTCGTCGCCGATCCACCGAACGACGTGGCCAACACGGTGCCCACGCCGTCGGCGGCCAGGGCGCGGCCCATCAGCCCGTCGGTTTCCGTGCGCGTGATCTCGCCGATCGCCTTGACGTGCCCGGCGTTCTCCGCGATCAGGGCGATGATCCCGGGCACGATCAGCAGCACGAACGCCAGCGAGAAGTCCGGCGCGTGGATGCCCACCACTCCCGCGGCCTCGTCGGTCATGGGCGGCAGGCCGAGCCACGCCGCCTCGGCGACGCCCGACCAGTCCACTCGCAGGTGCTCGGTCACCTCTCCCACTCCCGCGTTGAACGACGTGATGGGGCCGACGACCAGGTCGAGGACCCACGAGAGGACGTAGCCGAAGATCAGCGCGAGGAAGATCGCGATCCGCCCCGCGAACCCCTTCAGTCCGACGGTCATTCCGATCAGCGCGATCATCACCGTCAGTGCCACCCACTGGTCCTGCGGCCAGTAGGTCTCGGCCACGACGGGCGCGAGGTTGAAGCCGAGCAGCATGACTACCGCGCCGGTGACGACGGGCGGGAGGATCGCGGTGACCACCCGTCCGCCCACGATGTGCACGATGACGCCCACGACGGCGAGGACCACACCCGCGACCAGCATCGCGCCGGTGACCTGCGCACTCGTGCCCCCCTGCGCGCGGATCGCGGCGACCGCCCCGACAAACGCCACGGAGGTGCCGAGATAGCTGGGGACCTGCCCCTTGACCACGGCCAGGAACAGCAGGGTGCACACGCCGGAGAACAGGATCGCGAGCTGCGGGTTGAGCCCCATGATGATGGGGAAGACGAACGTCGCGCCGAACATGGAGACCACGTGCTGGGCGCCGATCCCGATGGTCCGCGGCCAGCTCAGGCGTTCCATGGGGGCGACCACTTCGCCGGGTCTGATGTTCTTGCCGTCGCCGTGAACCGACCACAGAGCTCGTGACCCCAGAGCTCGTGACCCCGGCGCTCGTGACCCCGGCTCCGACCCCAGTACCTTGCGTGCCACTTCTCCCACACTCCCTCGGGTTCCAACGGCCGCACACCGAGCGCGCCGGTAGGCACGCTACCGCGAGTTACCGTGGGGTCATGGCTTCCCATCCCGACCGGTCGACCCGCCCGTCGCCCACCGAGTACCGAGAGCTCCTCCGCGCGCACGTGGCGCCGATGCTGGAGCGGGCGACGCGGAGCACCCACCTGCCGATCGCGGCGTGCGCGGAGTCGGTGCTCGCGGCGGATCTACGCGCGTCGGTGGACCTGCCGCTGTTCGTCAACTCCCAGATGGACGGGTATGCGGTGCGGGCGGCCGACGTCGCCGGGGCCCGTCCGGACGTGCCGGCGCGGCTGCGCGTGGTGGGGACGACCCACGCCGGCCACGGTCCGGGACCGGGGATCGACGACGACGAGGCCCGCAAGGTGATGACCGGTGCGCCGGTTCCCGAGGGCGCGGATTGTGTGGTCCCCGTGGAGGACACCACCGTCGAGGTGGCGGACGACTCAGCCGGCGGGACGACATCCGTGCTGGTCTACGCGCCGCGCGGGGCCGGCGAGTTCATCCGCCGCCCCGGCGACGACGTCCGCGCCGGCGACGTGGTGCTGCCCGCCGGGGTCCGGCTCGAGGCGCGGCATCTGGCCGCCGCCGCCTCCCTCGGGATGTCCGGCCTCGACGTCCGGCCTCGCCCGCGGGTCGGCGTGGTGGCCACGGGTTCTGAACTCGTCGCCCCCGGTCGACCCCTGAAGCCCGGCCAGATCTGGGAATCCAACTCAATCACCCTCGCCGCCGCGCTCAAGGCCTGCGGGTGCGAGGTCACCACCACCGTGGTCAGCAGCGACGCCCGTGACGACTTCACCGCCGCGCTCGACGCCGCCACCAGAGGCACCGACCTCGTGGTGACCGTCGGGGCCGTGTCGATGGGCGATGCCGAGGTGGTGCGCCAGGTCCTCGAGGATCGGGATGGTGCCCGCTTCGCCCCGATCGCCATGCAACCCGGCGGCCCGCAGGGGATCTCGACGTGGCGGGGCACGCCCGTGGTGTGTCTGCCGGGCAACCCGGTGAGCGCACTCGTGTCCTTTGTCGTGCTGGTGCGTCCGGTGATCCTCGAGGCGGTGGGCCGCGCCCCGCTCGGGACCCGCCGCGCCCGGCTCTCGCGGGCCGTCGCCTCCCCCGGCGGCCGGACGCAGTACCTCCGGGCGGCGCTGATGCGGGATGAGACCGGCTCGCTCGCCGCGGAGCCGGTCTCCGGGCCGGGTTCGCACCTAGTGGCCTCGATGGCCCGGGCCGATGTGCTGGTCGAGATCCCGGCGGACGTGACCGACCTGCCCGCCGGCACCGAGGTCGATGTCCTGCCGCTGTAGGGCCGGTCCCGGCGACCGGTATCCCTCGGGGACTGGCGCACATACGCTCGTGGTGGCCGCGGATCGGCCCGGTCCGGCGGCGACGAGATCGCCTGAAGACGCGGAGGCATCATGACCGCACGGACCAGCACGGTCGCACGACACATCCTCGACACCCTCCGGGAGTCCGGCGTCCGGCGCGTGTACGGCGTGCCGGGGGATTCGCTCAACGGCGTCACCGACGCCATCCGGCAGGCCGGGGACGTGGACTGGGTGGTCACCCGGCACGAGGAGGCCGCCGCCTTCGCCGCCTCGGCCGAGGCCGCTCTGACCGGCGAGCTCGCAGTGTGCGCCGGCTCCTGCGGGCCCGGAAACCTGCACCTCATCAACGGATTGTTCGACGCCCAGCGTTCCAGGGTCCCGGTGCTGGCGCTGGCCGCCCACATCCCCACCGAAGAGATCGGATCCGGCTACTTCCAGGAGACGCATCCGCAGGACCTGTTCCGCGAGTGCAGCGTCTACGTCGAACACGTCTCCTCGGCCGCGCAGATGCGGCGGATGCTGCACATCGCGATGCGCGCGGCCATCGAGAAGCGCGGCGTGGCCGTTCTCGTGCTCCCCGGGGACGTGGCGCTCGACGACGTCACCGCCGAGGTGACCGCGATCAGACCAACCTCCAGCCAGGTGGTCCCGTCCGAGGAGGATCTCCGTCGCGCCGTCGACGTGCTCGACGGATGCGACGACGTGACCATCCTGGCCGGTGCCGGGTGTGCGGGCGCCCACGCCGAGCTGCTGCAGATCGCCGAGCTGCTCAAGGCGCCGATCGTCCACTCGATGCGCGGCAAGGAGTGGGTGGAGTTCGACAACCCGTACGACGTGGGCATGACAGGGTTGCTCGGATTCGCCTCCGGTTACCGCGCCATGATGTCCGCCGAGACCCTGCTCGTACTGGGTTCGGACCTGCCCTACCAGCAGTTCTACCCGGACGCCACGGTGGTGCAGGTTGACATCCGGGGCGAGAACATCGGCCGCCGCACCCGCGTGGACGTGCCGCTCGTCGGCGGGGTCGCCGAGACCGTCCGGGCGCTCGCACCGATGCTGCGTACCCACCAGAACCGGTCGCACCTCGACGACGCCGTCAAGCACTACGCCTCCACCAGGCGGCGGCTCGACGACCTGGCCACCCCCTCCAAGCGGACCATTCACCCGCAGTACCTCACGCGGTTGATCGACGACGCCGCGAGCGGTGACGCGGTGTTCCTGCCCGACGTCGGGAGCCCGGTGATCTGGGCGGCCCGGTACCTGACCATGAACGGCCGCCGGCGGATCGTCGGCTCGTTCACCCACGGGTCCATGGCCAACGCCCTCTCCCAGGGGATCGGCGTCCAGATGGCCGCGCCCGACAGGCAGGTGATCGCGCTGGCCGGAGACGGCGGGCTCGCCATGCTGATGGGCGAACTGCTCACGGTGGTGCAGCACGAGCTGCCCCTGAAAATCGTGGTGTTCAACAACTCCTCGTACAACTTCGTCGAGGTAGAGATGAAGTCGGACGGGTTCGTCAACTTCGGCACCGATCTCACCAACCCCGACTTCTCCCGGGTCGCCGACGCCGTCGGCATCCGGGGTTTCCGGGTCGAGGAGTCCGCTGACCTGCCCCGGGCCGTCGAGCAGTTCCTCGCCCACGACGGGCCGGCGCTGCTCGACGTGGTGGTCGAGCGGCAGGAGCTGACCATCCCGCCCACCATCAGTGCCGCGCAGGCCAAGGGGTTCACCCTCTACTCCCTGCGGACGGTCCTCTCCGGGCGCGGGGACGAGCTCGTGGACCTGGCCAGGGCGAATCTGCGGCAGTTGTTCTGAGCGGGCCCGCCTCAACAACCGTGCACGATCTGCAAACTTGCACATGATGCAATAACCGCGCATCATCGTCCGGTGACCACTCACGACCCCACCGGCGTTGACCGGTCCGGCGCCGACCTGCCCGGCGCCGACCATGCCCCCGCCGGGCTGCGCGAGGCAAAGAAGGCCCGCACCCGGGCCTCGCTGGCCCGCGCCGCGCTCCAGCTGGTCGCCGAGGACGGCATGCAGACCACCACGGTGGAGGCCATCGCCGCCCGCGCGGAGGTCTCCCCGCGCACGTTCTTCAACTACTTCGATTCCAAGGACGACGCGGTCGTCCACCTGAGCACGGACCGGTTCCGGTGCCTGCTCAGCAGCTTGTTCGCCGATGACGGCGAACTATCCGCCAATCCCGTCCTGCAGATCCGCGACGTCATGCTGCGGTTCCTCGGGGAGGCCGACCCCGGCACCGCCTCCGACGACGAGTTGATGCGCTCGGCGCTCGAGCGCGACCCGTCCCTGTTCGGCGCCCTGCACGCCTCCATGAACACGATCGGCGCCGAGTTCGAGGCCGCCATCGCCTCGCGGTACGCGACCGTCCGCGACCAGGAGCTCGCGCGGGTGGGGCTCAGCGTCGCGCTGGGGCTCACCCAGACCGCCATGCTCGACGCCCGCGACGGCCGGTCCCAGGCACCCATCGCCGACCGCGTGGCCCACTACTTCGACCTCCTCGAGTCCGCACTGGCTCCCCGCTCCCCGTTCACGAAAGGCACGACCTCATGACCACAACCTCGACGACGCCACCGGCGTCTGCCGAGAGCGATCCGATCACGCTCACTCCGCGCACGGTCTGGATCATCTTCGGAGCCCTCATGGCGGGGATGTTCCTCGCCTCCCTCGACCAGTCGATCCTGGGACCGGCGCTGCCCACGATCGTCGGCGAGCTCAACGGCGTCGAGTCGCAGGCCTGGATCATCACCATCTACATCCTCGCCGTGGCCGTGACCATGCCGCTGTACGGGAAGTTCGGCGACCTCGTGGGCCGCCGCAACCTCTTCCTGCTGGCCATCGCGATCTTCACGATCGGTTCGGTCGGCTCGGGGTCAGCCGGCCTCTTCACCGACCCCGCCACCGAGGCCGGCTTCTGGGAGCTAGTCGCGTGGCGCGGTGTGCAGGGCCTGGGCGGCGGCGGCCTGATGATCCTGTCGCAGGCGATCATCGCCGACATCGTGCCCGCCTCCGAGCGCGGCAAGTACATGGGCCCGATGGGTGCGGTGTTCGGCATCTCCGCAGTCGCCGGCCCGCTGCTCGGCGGCTTCTTCACCGACTCCGCACACTGGCGCTGGTGTTTCTGGATCAACGTGCCCGTCGGCGTCATCGCGTTCTTCGTGGCGTGGAAGTACATGACCCTGCCGACCCGCAAGAGCACCGCCAAGGTGGACTGGGCCGGCATCCTGTTCATGGTCCTGGGCACCTCGGGCCTGGTCCTGGTCACCGACCTCGGCGGCGACCAGCTGGCCTGGGACTCCCCCGGCATGATCGCCATGATCGTCGGCACGGTCGCCAGCATCATCGCGCTCATCCTGGTCGAGCGCCGCGCGGCCGAGCCGATCCTGCCCCTGCACCTGTTCACCGGCCGCGTCTTCGTCATCGCCACCCTCATCGCCTTCGCGCTGGGCGTCGCCATGTTCGCGGCGATCGGCTTCATCCCCACCTTCCTGCAGATGGCCACCGGCACCTCCGCCGCCGGATCCGGCCTGCTCATGATCCCGATGATGGTGGGACTCATGGCCACCTCGATCGGCTCGGGTCTGGCGATCGCCAAGACCGGGCGCTACCGCATCTACCCGATCGTCGGCCTGGGCCTCACCGTGCTCACCGTCATGGTGATGACCCAGATGACCGGCTCCACCCCGGTCTGGCAGATCATGGGCATGCTGCTGTTCTTCGGCGCCGGGCTGGGCCTGGTCATGCAGGTCATCGTGTTGGCGGTGCAGAACGCGGTGGATCCGCGCGAGGTCGGCGTGGCCACGAGCTCGAACAACTACTTCCGCGAGATCGGCGCCGCTATCGGCACGGCGTGGTTCGGCTCGCTGTTCACCGACCGGCTCATCACCAACCTCACCGACACCGTCGCCGCCAATCCCGAGCAGGCGATCGCCTCCGGGCTCAACCCGAGCGCGGTCACGCCGGCCTTCGTGGCCAACCTGCCCGAGCCGTTGCACCAGGGCATCGTCGACTCCTACGCCAGCGCCCTGGCCCCCGCGCTCTGGTACATCGTGCCGGTGCTCGGACTCGCCCTGCTCTTCTCGTTCTTCCTGCCCCAGGTCAAACTCAGCGACGAGGCCGGCATGGTCGCCCGCGGCGAGGCCGTGTGGGACGACGGCAAGGCCGTGCCGGTTGCACCCGGAGCCGGCACCGACCCGGCGGGCGGCGACCCGCACGGTGGTGAGCGACCCGGTGGCAATCAACCCGGCGACGACGACGAGGTCACCCTCGCCTCCGGCGGACCCGCCCCCGGCCGAATCTGACCGACCGTCGACCAACGAAAAGAGCGTCCGGCGCACCCGCTACTCGCGGAACGTGCGCCGGACGCTCTGGTCGACGGCCCGAACCCTGGAGGGGACCCGGGCCCGGTGGTCAGAACCAGTGTTTGCGCCCGCCGATCGTGCGGCCTGCTGCGCCGAGCAGGAAGAGGATGACGCCGATCGCCACGAGCACGATACCGACCGTCCAGAGGATGGGGATGTCCAAGAGGAATCCGAGGATCAACAGAATTGCACCGAGGATGATCATCTTCTCGTCCTTTCACTAGCCGACTAAGGATGAGCTGAGCGTACATCGATCGAGCCCGGGCGGGCCCCGACCGATGAAGGTGGTCCCGCGCTGTCGAGTGCCTGCTGCCAGAAATCGGCCTCGAGGCGGGTGGCCGTACAGAACACGGACGTGAGCTCGTCGAGCCTTCGCTCGGTCAGTCCGCCCGCGGCCAGCTGGTCCAACTGGGCGCTCGAGGCGCGGGACGCGGCGGTGAACTCCGCACCCGAGTACTCGCTGATCCACTCGGCATACGGGTGCTCGTCGCCCTCCCCGTCGGGCCCGCCGTGCTCCGTGAGCCGCGGCTGCAGCCGGGCCCCGATCTCGGCGTAGCCGATCGTGCACGGCGCCAGGGCGACGTGGAGGTCGAGCAGGTCCCCGGCCATCCCGCAGTCCAGCACGTAGCGGGAGTAGGCGACGGTGGCCTGCTTCTCCGCGGCGGCCTCGAGCTCAGCGCGCGGGATGCCCCAACGCTCGGTCAGCCGCAGGTGCAGCTCGGTCTCGGCGAGGATCGCCCCGGTCGCCCGGTGGGCGGCGGTGATGTCCGCGAGGGTGCGGCTCTTGAAGGTCGCCACCGCGTTGGCGCGCGCGAACTGGACGAGGAAGTGGAAGTCCTGGATCAGGTAGTCGCGGAACACCGCCAGCGGCAGAGAACCCTGCCCGAGCTGCTCCACGAACTCGTGCCGGGTGTATGCCTCCCACTCGGGGCGACAGCGATCCCTGAGCGCCTCGAACAGGGTCATCAGGCCCACTTCCCCCGGGTGTACTGCGGTGGGTACGGCGCGTCTCGCCAGTCCAGCCCGAGCTCGGCGGCCGCGCGTTGAGGCCAGGCGGGCTCGCGCAGGGCGGCTCGGCCCAGGAAGACGACGTCGGCGCGCTCGTCGGCCAGTAGCTGCTCGGCGTACTGCGGGTCGCTGATCAGCCCCACCGCGCCGACCAGCACCGCACCGGACGCCCGGACCTCCTCGGCCAGCGGCACCTGATAGCCCTGCTCGAGCGGTACCGGCGGCTTGTCCGGAGTGTTGGCGGCCGAGGAGACATCCACCAGGTCGACGCCGTGCTCCGCCAGGCGGCCCGCCAGCCAGCGGGAATCCTCCGGGGTCCAGCCGCCGGTCACCCAGTCCGTCGCCGAGATCCGGACGAACAGCGGCTTGCCCTCGGGCCAGACGTGCCGCACCGCGTCACAGACCTCCAGCAGGAGGCGCGAGCGGTTCTCCCGCGAGCCGCCGTAGGTGTCCGTCCGCTCGTTGGAAAGCGGAGAGAGGAACTCGTGGATGAGGTAGCCGTGGGCCGCGTGGATCTCGACCACGTCGAATCCGGCCTGGTCGGCGCGTCGGGCAGCAGCTGCAAAGGCGTCGACCACCGCGGCGATCCCGGCCGGGTCCAGCGCCACCGGCGTGGCCATGTCGCCGAACGGGATCGCCGATGGAGCGACCGTGCTCCACCCGCCCTCCTCGACGGGAATCGAGCCGGAGGGGTAACCGGGCCACGCCCGGTAGTTCGACGCCTTACGACCGGCGTGCGCCAGCTGGATACCGATTGCCGCCCCCTGCGAGTGGACGAAGTCCACGATCGGGGCCCACGCGTCGCGCTGCGCGTCGTTCCACAGCCCGGCATCCTCGGGGCTGATGCGGCCCTCCGGCACCACGGCCGACGCCTCCGCGATCAGGAGCCCGAACCCGCCCTGCGCCCGCGCCCCGAGGTGGACCAGATGCCACGGCGTCGGGACCCCGTCGCGGGCTTCGCACGAGTACTGACACATCGGCGGTAGCCAGACGCGGTTACGGATCTCGAGGTCGCGGATTCGGATCGGGTCAAAGAGAAGCGCCATGCCTGCGATTAAACCCTGAGCGGAGCGCACCCCGGCCGCGCGGACCAGCCGAGCGGACCAGCCGAGCGGACCGGCCGCGCCCGGCCGACTAGCGTGGGCGGCATGACAGACGCGCAGGCCGGACAGGGCTCGACGCCAGAGCCGCAGCCCACCAACCTCGGCCTCACCCGCCCCGGGCTCACTCATCTCGACCCGGAGGGCCGGGTCCGGATGGTCGACGTGGGCGACAAGGCCGTCACCACCCGCACCGCCACCGCCGAGGGCGTCTTCCGCACCCGCCCCGAGGTCGTGGACATGGTCGCCGGCGACGCGTTGGGCAAGGCCGACGTCCTGGCGACCGCGCGGATCGCGGGGATCGGCGCCGCCAAGAAGACCTCCGAGCTCATCCCGCTGTGCCACCAGATCCCGTTGAACTCGGTCAAGGTGCACTTTGACCTGGACGCGGCCGTCGGCGAGATCCGCGTGTCGGCCACCGCCAAGACCACCGGCCGGACCGGGGTCGAGATGGAGGCGCTCACCGCCGTCTCGGTGGCGGGGCTGACGCTGCACGACATGGTCAAGGCCGTCGACCCGCTGGCCACCATGGACGGGGTCCGCCTGGCCGCCAAGACCGGCGGCAAGCGGGGCGACTGGACGCGGGGATCGGACGACGACGACGAGAACGCACTCCCGAACTCCGGGCCCGCGGCAGTCGATTCGGGCCGAAGTGGCGTCGTCGTCGTCTCCTCCACCGCCGCCGCCCGCGGCGACCGCGCCGATACCACCGGTCCCGCCATCGAGTCCTGGCTGGTCGAACGCGGTTTCTCGCCGGTCGAGGTGCATGTGGTGGCCGACGCCGATGTCGCGGTAGCCCTTACCGAACAGGTCCGCCGCTCCCCGGCCGTCCTGCTGACCACGGGCGGCACCGGCGTCGCGCCCGACGACCGCACGCCCGAGGCCACCGCGCCGCACCTCACGCTCGAGTTGGCCGGGGTGGCCGAGGCGATGCGCGCCCGGGGGCTGGCCGCGACCCCCACCGCTGCCATGAGCCGCGGCCTGGTGGGTTTTGCCGGCCGTACCCTGGTGGCGAACCTCCCCGGGTCGACGGGCGGGGTGCGCGACGGACTGGCGGTGCTCGACGAGCTCCTGGAGCACCTGCTCGACGTCCACGCCCACGGCGGCGGGCACTGACCCCGACCACCCTGACCCTGACCACCCGCGAGAGGAACCGACCATGACCGCCAGTACGCCGCTCTCGAGCATCACCCAAGAGGCGATCGACCCCCGGGAGGTCGAGGCGGCCGTCTGGAGCACCGCCGACGGCGCAATGGTCACGTTCTCCGGGGTGGTGCGCGACCACGACGGCGGCCGCACCGACGTACTGGATATCGAGTATTCCGCGCACCCGGCCGCCGGCGACATCCTGCGGCGCCTCTGCGATCAGGTCGCGGCCGAGCACAGCGGGTCCGCCGGCGCCGATGGAACCGCTGCCGCGCCCGCCGACCCGCAGCGTGTCACCCGCGTGGGGGCCGTGCACCGGGTGGGCGTGTTGCCCGTGGGCGAGATCGCGGTGGTCGCGGTGGCCGTGTCACCGCACCGGGCGGAGGCCTTTGCCGCGTGCTCGGATCTCATCGAGCGCCTCAAGCACGAGGTGCCCATCTGGAAGCGGCAGCGCTTCACCGACGGTGTCTCGGAATGGGTGGGCGTCGGCGACTGCTGACGCCTCAGGCGGGCGGCCGCTGGGTCAGGCGGTGGGTCGGCGTCTGTCCGCGCCCGGCGGATTGGTGAGTAGTCCGTCGTCGGCGATGAAGCGGTCCGCGTACGCGTCCCACTCCCGTTCTCGGATGTCGTCGCGGGCCCGTGCCAGAGGTCCTTTAGGCCTGGTGCGGTGTTGGTGCCCGGTGTCGGTGATGATGATCAGTTCGCCGAGGGGGCCGGGCCGGTAGGCGTTGTGGCCGAACGTCTTCTCGCGATGGTGCTTGCGGCACAGGCAGACGAGGTTCCACTCCGTGGTCGGGCCGCCGAGTTCGGGATCTCTCTTGTTGAACGCGATCACATGATCCACATCACAGTCCGAGGCGGCGACCGAGCACCCGGGGTGACGGCACGTGCCGTCGCGGAGTCTGATCCGCGCGGCCATCGCCGGGGTGATCACGTAGCGGAGGGCGTGCTCCGGGGAATCCAGGGAGCCGGGGGCGGGGTCGAGGGTCTCGAACCGCACGCTCGCGTCGTCGCCCTGCAGCAGCTCATGGCAGAGCCATTCGAAGCTGCTGTACGTGCCGTGGACGAACTCGACGCGGTTGGGCAACCCGCGCGACGCAGCGGCGATCACGTTGATGCGGATGCGCTGCCCGGCCGATGCGGCGTTGCCCAGCGTGGGGCGGGGCAGATCCGCCCCGAGCGCCACGTCCCCGAGCTCGATGGCGTCGTCATCCGTTTCGGCGCCCTCCGCACCGGTGGTGGCAGACGGTTGTCCCGCGGTGTGTCCTGCGGTCTGTCCCGCGGGGCCGTAGACCGCCAGCGCCGCCAGAGCGTCCGCACGGAGTTGGTCCAGGGTCCCGGGCAGCCCGTCCTGGGAGGCGGCGGTGGCGTCAGCGTCGATCCGGCGACGCAGGAATTCGGCATCGGTGGCGGACAGCTTCGCCCACATCGTGGCCATACCGTCGCGGGCGCGGCGGAACCGGACGGTGCGAGCTTCGAGGGCGGCGGCAGCCGCGTCCTCCGCCGCTGTGGGATCGTGGCGCTCCAGCGCCTCGTCGAACAGCGAGTCCACCGCGGCGCGGCTCGGCCTGTCTCCTCCGTCGAGGTCCTCGGAGATACGGGCCACCACCTCGTCCTCTACGTCGGACACGATCGAGTCGGGAACATCTGCCAGCCGACACGCGATATCGATGGCCAACTGTTCGGGCACCAGCCCGCGATCCACCGTCGAACGTAGACGGGGCAGCCGGCGGTGGATCTGAACCCCCGCCGTCACCAACCGCGCAGCGTGCCAGCACGTGAGCTGGCAGGCCGACACCAGATGATCGCGGGCCTGTGCCTGCGGATCCAACCGCGCATACGCCGGCCGTCGCGACGCACCGGCAGCGGCATTACTCTCGTCAGCGCCCTCGGTCCCGGCCTCCGCCTCGTTGCGTCGGGCCAGCTGCTCGACCAGGACGTGGGCGGCTTCCAGCCGTGTAGCTCCGGCCCGGTTCTGCGCCAGCGTCGCGGACCGGGCAGCCTCACTGACCGCCTTCACGTCCACCATGCCGAGGGGCTCGGGTACGGCGAACAGCGCACTCGTCGTCGTCACCATCTCACCTCCCCTTGAGCGGGCATCGAAACGTCAGATATCGAACCTGTATTCGATTATACCCGCCCGTCGAAGGCCGCACAAGGGTTCGATTTTCTAACCCAGCCTGGTGCCCACCCACTCGGCCAGGACCCTGGCGCACGCGTCGACGCCCTCGACCCACGTGGTGCCCGCGGATTCGTCGGCCGAGTCGGAGACGTGCTTGACCAGCCGCGTGGGCACGCCCAGCATCGCCCCCGCCGCCGCGACCGCGTACCCCTCCATGTCCACCAGATCGGCGATCCCTGCCAGGCGATACCGCACCGGGCCGCCGGCGACGAAGTGATCCCCGCTGGCGAGCACGGGCGCCGTCGTCCCGCCGGGGCTGGACGGCGCGGCGGCGAACTCAGGGGTCACCGCGCGCGTGGCGGACAGCGCCAGCGGCGGGCCGTCGTGCCGGCCGGTGACCGCGTGGAGCGCGGGGTCGTCGAAGTCGTGCTGGAACACGACCGCGATCTCGTGCGTCCCCTCCATCCCCGGATGCAGCCCGCCGGCGGTGCCCACGTTGACGAGCTCACGCGGCCGGACCCCGCCACCGAGCGCGTGCGCGACGGCCAAGGCCGCGCGCACCTTGCCGACGCCCGTGACCAGGACAGGGAAATCGGTGACGAAGTGTCGGGCCTCTTGTTCAAGGGCGACGACGACGAGGGGGTGAGCTGGATCGACCGTTCCGAGGAGTTCCACGGGACACACCGTAGCTATCGCGGGGGTCGGGCCCACCAGCGCAGGTCCGGCTCCCCCAGGGGGAGTCGCTCCACCACCTCGTGCCGGGCCCGGCCACTCGGCCCCTCCCCGAGGAACGAGTCGATCAGCGCGATCTCGGAGACCGTCCAGGAGCTGCTGGCAATGGTGTCCAGGACGCGGAGCCATGCCGTGGCGTCGTCGCGGCCCCCGAGCCTGGCGAGGGTGAGGTGGGGCCGGAAGCGGGCACCGTCCGGGACGCAGCCGGCGGCGTTGGCCGCCGAGCGTGCTCCGGCGGCGAGTGCGTCGAGCGGGCGGTGTCGCCGGTCGTACCCGTCCAGTGGCGGGGAAACCTCCGAACCCTCCGCCTGCGGGAGTGGGGACTGCTCGACCCCCGCCCACAGCACCTTGGCCCGATCGACCGAGGGGAACGCCCCGGCCCCGGCCAGCCGCAGCCGGAACGGCGCGTGCTTGCGGGCGACCGCGCCGAGCCGTTCGACCAGCTCGTCGAGGCGCCAGTCGTCGACAGAGGGACAGAAGGTCAGCGTGAGGTGCCATTGCTCCGGGCTGGTCCAGGCCATGCCGGGACGCGGTTCGAGGAACCGCTCCAGCTCAGCGCGGACCTCCTCCGGTGGCTGAACAGCGACGAACATCCGGTGCCCCATCTGCGACCCCCTCCTCACGGACCCCACACGCCTCGCCGACTTCCCGACCCGGCCATTCTCACCCCACCGTGGCCCACCACGCGCCGAGCCACAAGCCCACCACCGCGGCGGCGACCGTGACGAGCATCGTGCCCACCGCGTAGGCCAACGCCATGCCCACCCGCCCGTCCCTGGCCAGACGGAGGGTGTCGAAGCTGGCCGTAGAGAACGTCGTGTACCCCCCGAGGAGTCCGGTGCCGATCACCGAGACCGGCAGTGACCAACCCGGTCCCGCATCGCTGGAATAGAACCACCCCACGAGAAACCCCAGGGCCAGCGAGCCCGACAGGTTGATGAGGAACGTCGCCAGAGGAAACGCGCGCCGCCAGCGCGAGGACACCGCGAGGTCCACGGCGTAACGCAACGCCGCGCCCGCGCCTCCTCCGAGCGCGATCCACCCGGCCAGCGCGGCGTCGCCCCACGACATGGCGGTCACGAGGCCGACGGTGTCCGGTCGGGTCGTCGCCGGGACGCCAGCACTATCCCGATCATCGTGGCCACCGCGCCGAGGGCCACGGTGGCGGCGCAGTAGAGGACGGCCACGGGGGCATCGCCACTCTGCACGAGGCTGGCGGCCTGCAGCGCGATGAGGGAGTACGTGGTGAACCCGCCGCAGAAGCCGGTGCCCAGGAGCAGTCGCGCGCGTTGTCGTCGCCGTCCCTCGATCCGGGTCCCGTCGTGCTGGGTCCCGCCGCCGGCGAGCCAGGTCAACAGGAACCCGAGTGCGAGCGCGCCCACCAGGTTGACGGCGAGGGTGGCGGCGAGCGCCGGGTCCGGGAAGACGAGGGACACCGCGACACGCGCGTAGGTTCCCGCGGCGCCGCCGAGCGCGACCACCACCAGCGCGAGCGGCGTCTTCACGCCGAGAGCCCGCCCTCCAGGGCGGCGACGAGGCCCGCGCGGTCGCCGGAGATCTCCAGCCCCGCCTCGTCGGCACCGACGCGGCCCCACAGCAGTAGAGCGAGGGTCTCCGGGGTTCCCGCCACCTCGACCTCCGGGGCGCCGTCACCGCCGGACAGGACCCACTCCGCCGGGCCGGTAGCGGTCGCCCCCACCGGCTCGGCGCCCGTGGCCAGGCCCTCGGCGACGTGCGGGAGGGCGCGCAGCCGGATGGTCACCCGGAGCGGGGGCCGACGGCCGGCGGTGTGCGGGAACATCACCGAGCAGAACTCGTCCACCGTGTCCACGGCCACGTCCTCCGGCAGCGGCGTGGTGGCCGCGGGCCCGCCCAGCGCGTTCTCCAGGTCCCAGCGGTGCAGCGCGGTCTCGTGGAGCTGGCGCCGAAGCCAGAACGCCGCGGGCCCCGGGCCGCCGAAGGTCCACGCGGGGGCGTCGGGATCGGTCTCGGTGAACGTCTCGAGCATCCCGGAGGCCAGGGGCGCGTACCAGTCGGCGAGCGCGCCGGCGCCCTCCGTCGCGGGCGGGGCGGACTTCATCGCCGCGCCCAGGCCACGCGAGCGCTCGTCCGGATTCCCCTCCCTGACGGTGGCCCCGCCCCACCAGTTGACGGCACCGAGGTGCGCGACCAAGTCGTGCAGAGTCCACTCGGGGCACGAGGGCACGCGGGTGGTCAGGGCGACGTCCCCGGGGTCACCACCGGGGGCCAGCGCGTAGCGCACCAGGCCGACCTGGGCCTCGATCGCGTCGAGCATCCGCTCGCGAGTCAGCCGGGCGCTCATACGCGCGTCGCCGCCTCGTTCGAACCGATGGATCCGCTGTCCTCGGTGCCCGCCCGGCGCCGGGTGAAATCGATCTGCCGCCCCGCGTTGGACACGGCCACCACGGTGCCGGTGCCGAACACGCCGTCGCGGTCGAACAGGGACGCGCTGCCCACCGCCACGCCTGCGTCGCTGAGGTGCTCGTCGGCCTCGATCCCGATGTCACCGGACCGGGGCAGGCGGGCCAACGCCACGGTGAGGTCGGCGTTGATGAAGCCGATCCCCTCGTCACCCCAGTGCGACATCAGGCTGGTGGACTCGGCCAGGGTCACGGCCCGCTGGAACGGGGTGGCGGACTCCCCGGCGACCACGTCGAGCGGGTGGTGCCAGAAGCGTTTGCGCTGGTCGTTCTGGTGCGCGCCCATGTCCCGGCTCCACGACTCGTCGGCGTCGCCACTGCCGAAGAACACGTTGGACCCAGGACGGGCCTGCTCGGAATCCGCCTCCGCCGGGGGTTCGACGTGCCGGCCCGAGCGCCACACCTGCCCGTGCGGTTGCTCGCCCCGGCGCAGCTGGACGAGCGTGCCCCGGGCGACGGTCTCCCCGCCCTGCATCATCTTCACGTCGGCCACCCTGATGCGGTTGCCGCTGCGGATCTCCTCCGTCACCGCGACCAGCGGCTCGGTCCGGACCGGCGCGAAGAGGTCCACGGTGAGGCGGGCGGGCTGGAACCCCTGCGCGCCGTGCTCGGACTCGAGCGCGCGGGCGGCCGCCACCACCACCGCGGGACCGTTGACCATGGTCTCCGACCAGGCGCTCCGGGCGTACCTGGTGGGGATGTACGCACCCGAGGAGTCGAGGGTGAAGAAGGATCGCTCGCTCATGAGGTCAGCCCGCCGTTCCGGTCGAAGTTGATGCGGACCCGGCGGAGGCGGATCCAGCCGCCCAGGACCGCAGGATGGCCGCGAGTTGGGTCTCGAAGTACTGCTCGGCGCTCGGGGAGTCCCGCCACACGCTCAACTCCAGCGACACCACCCCGTGCAGCGACGCCCAGATCGCGGTGGCCGTCTCGTGCACATCCGCGGACCTGAAGATCCCCTCGTCCACCAGCGCATCCACTATCTCCAGCAGCGGTTCCCGCCACTGCGGCTCTCGAAACTGTGGTTCTCGGGACAGTGGTTCTCGAGACAGCGGTTCCCGGGACAGCGGTTCGGAGCCTGTCCGGCCCGTGCGTGCGTGCCCGGCGCCGGGCGAGCGTGCCGGGTCACCCACCACCAGCCCGTAGAGCCCCTGGTTGTCCAGCGCCCACCGGCGATAGGCACGACACAGGGAGCGCATGTCGCCCTCGACGCTGTCATAACGCAGTGCGTCCCGGAGGGCACCGGCGAGGCGTCGGTCCGCCTCGTGCGCGACCGCCCACAGCAGTCCGGCCTTGCCGCCGAACATCGTGTAGATGGCCGTGGTGGACGTACCCTGCGACGCGGCCAACGGCCGCAGGCCCAACTTCTCCGGTGCCGCGTCCTGGAGTCTGCGCGTGGCCTCGGCGAGGATCCCCTGCCGCAGGTCTTCGTCGTACAGGGCGTGGGTAGGGGCACCGGTGTCGGCGCGCGCGGAGGATGGGGTCACCCGGGCAGGGTACGACGACAACGTGACGAACTCGTCATAGCGCCGTGGCGTGTCCGCCCGAGACGCCGTCATCCCACCGACATCACACCCACGGCCCGCAGCTTCCCGGGCTGCGGTGAACGCCGTGACAACGGTGTCCCACCTGCCGCGACACTGTTCTGAAGGCTCTACGCTGAGGCGCATGCCCACTCTGAGCCGTCACGAGTCCGTCTTCGTCCTCCGCTTCTCCCAGCCGGAGGATCCGGCCGACGCCCCCGACAACGCGTTCTCGCCCGAGTTCCTCGACTCGCTCGACGCCGCCCTGGGCGAGGTCGAGGCGTCTGCGGGACCGGCCGCCCTCGTCACCACCGGAGCCGGCAAGTTCTACTCCAACGGGCTCGACCTGACCGTGGTCGCCGCCGACCCGAAGGGCCTGCCCGCGTACGTCTCGCGGGCCCAGCGGCTGTTCGCCCGAGTCCTGCGCCTGGAGGTGCCGACGGTCGCCGCGGTCAACGGGCACGCATTCGGCGCCGGCGCGATGCTCGCCCTCGCCCATGATCACCGGGTCATGCGCGCGGACCGTGGCTTCTGGAACCTGCCGGAGGCGCAGCTCGGCATGCCGTTCCCCGCGGGCATGAACGCTCTCCTCACCACCCGGCTCAGCCACTCCGTGGCGAGTACGGCGATGCTGACCTCGCGCCGTTACCCGGCGGCGGACGCCGTGGCGGACGGGATCGCCCACGAGGCCGCCGAGGCGGACGCGGTCCTCGACCGGGCGATGGCCGTGGCCGCGGAGTTGGCCCCCCTGCGGGGAGCGAACTACGCCGGGATCCGCGCGGGACTCATGGCCGGGGTCCTGCCCCACCTGGATGAACCGATCACGCGGCTCTGAGCCGCGCCGACCCCGCCGACCCCGACCCCGCCGGACGCCTCACCGCAGGCGCCTTCAGAAACCCCCAGAAACAACGATCCCCGCAACTCTCTGAACTGGAGAGTGTTGCGGGGATCGCCTGAAGCCGGCCGAGAGGACTCACGCCCTCTGGCGACCGAGGCCCAACCGTCAGTTGGCGGCGGCGTACGCGTCCATCACGTCGGCCGGAATACGGCCTCGATCAGAGACCGTGTAGCCGTTGTCACGGGCCCATTCACGAATGGCCTTGGTATCGCCCGAAGGAGCCTTGGTGGTGGCCTTACGTGCGGGCTTACTCTTACCACCGGTCACTTTGTGACCAGCGTCAACGTAAGGTGCCATGGCCTGACGGAAAGCCTCGGCATTCTCTTCACTCAGGTCGATCGAGTATTCCTTGCCCTCGAACGCAAAGCTGATGGAATGGGCTTCGTCGCCCAGTTCCGTCCCGTCGATGTCGTCGATGTATCGCACGTGAAACTGCTGTGCCATGTGTTTCTCCCTACTGTGGCGCGTTCACTAGTTCACAACATTATGCACCAGAATAGCCAATTAGCGAGCAATCCTCTTTCTCCGATAACCTACGCCGACAATGTTCTCAGCGTTCCTATCCTCGGAATACCGCGGACGATCACCGCGCCGTTTCAAATGAATATTCTCGATACAACCTGACAAGAAGATCAATGATCTCCGGGTGCGCGCCCAGCGTCGGGGAAGTCACGTCCGCACCGGCCGCGGCGAGCCGATCGGCAAAGAACCCCGGTGCCAACAGGTGACTCGCGACCGCTATCCGCCGGTGGCCGGACGACCGGAATCCGGCCACGGCGTCGGCGACGGCCGGGGTGGCCGTGGAGGCGAACGCGGCGGTCACGGGCACCGCGAGCACTCGGGAGAGGGTGGCCGCCAGCGCCCGCGTCTCGGCGAGCGAGGACTCGTCGCGGCTGCCCGCCGCGCCCAGGACCACCGCATCGGCACCGAAGGCCCCCGCCGCCCCCGACTCCGCGAGCCGCTGCACCAGGGCGCGCACCACCTCCGGTTCAGAGCCCAGGTGCGGCGTCAGCGCCACCGGGCCGGGCGCGCGGCGGCACGCCCCGTCGACGTCCTCGGTGACGTGATAGCCACGGGCCAGGAAGGCGGGAACCACGACGGTCGGCGCGCCGTCGGCCAGGATGCGGTCCGGGCCGGGCGACTGGACATCCACCCAGGCCAGTCGGCAGACCACGCCGTCAAGTTTCTTGCGCGTCTCCAGCAGGATCCGGCCCAGCTCCCGGCGGCCCGCCGAGGAGCGCGTTCCGTGCGCCACCAACAGGAGGCGGGGTCGGTCCGGGCCCGGCCCGACGGCCGCAGTGCTCGTCGTCGTCATCCCCCGAGCATGCCGCAATCCGGATGCATCACCGCGGCCGCTCGGCGAGACTACGGGGATGAACGCCGGAGCCGGACACCGCGGGCGGGCCGGAGTGCCGCGCCGCCGAGGCGGCGGGCGGCCCGAGGTCACCGTGAGCAACTACGAGGCCGTGTACGACTACTACGGTCCCGGCCGGCGTCGCGACGGGTTCACCCACCCGCTGCTGCGGTTCGTCGGCGCGCTGTACGCCCCGGACCTCCGGATCGCGCCCGAGACGGTGGCCGAGGTACATCGACTCCACGACGCCGGGGTGGGGCTGATCGTGGCCGCCAACCACCCGTCGGCGCACGACCCGCTGGTGCTGGCCTCGGCCGTGTTCGACGGGCGCGTCCGGTTCCTCTCCGGCGGCACCGGCCTGGCCAAGGATCCGCTCTTCCGCAGCCGGCTCCGTCCGCTCTTCGAGTACACGGGCACGGTCCCGGTGTTCCGGGCCAAGAACTACGTCGGCACGGGGGCGGAGATCCACGAGGCGGCGGCGGCCCGGTTGATCGAGGTGTGCGTGAACCGGCTCGTCTCCGGCGGCGTGGTGTTGACGTTCGTGGAGGGCACGAACTCCTCGGCGGACGACCTGCGCACGCTGCGTCTGGAGTCGGTCAAGAAGGGCGTCGGCCTCATGGTCGCCGGGGCGCGCGAGGCCGGGGGCGAGGTCGCGGTGCTCCCGGTCGGGATCGCCTACCACGGGCGCGAGCACGCCACGCTGCCGCCGCGACACGCCGCGCTGGCGGTGGCGCCGCCCCTCGTATGGGGCGGGAACGCGCCTGCGCCGGCCGTCTCCGAGGTGCAGCACGCGGTCCGCGACGGCATCGACGACGCCCTCACCGCCGCCTGGACCTGACGTCGTCCAGGACCGGGTCTCAGGCACCGCCGCGGATCACGCCGGGGACCACCTGGAAGCGCACTCCCACGCCCTCGAGGTCGCGGGACTCGGCGGCCAGGGCGGCCGCCGCGGCGATCCGCACGACCCCGTGACCGGCAGCGAACCGGGTGGCGACCAGAGCGGCCACCCGATCGGCGGGCAGGGCTGGTCCGACCTCGACCACCTCGACGTCGTCGTCGAGCTCCGCCAGTAGCCCCGGATCGGCCACCCCGTCCACCACCAGCACGTCGGCGGCGTGGACCAGGCGCCGGGCGCGGACGGTGAGGAGGTCACCGTCGTCGCCCCGGCCGCCCACCAGGGCGACCCAGCCCGCGTCCGGGCGGCGTCGGGCGCGCAGACCGGCGGGCGCGGTGGCCAGGGAACGCGCCACGTGTCGGCCGACGCGCACGGAGCGGCGCGGGTCGCCGGAGTCCACGGCGATGCGCACGAGCCCGGCCGGGGTCGTGACCGCGGTGCGCGCGGGGACCCGGGCCGACCCGAGCGCGGCGTCGCCCGCGGTCACGCACCAGATCCGGCGCTGCTCGCACAGCGCCGCCACCTCCGCGTCCACCGCGGGGTCGCCGGTGGCGACGTGGACCATCCAGGGGGTGTCGAGGTCGGCGGTGGTGAAATTCCGGGCGACGACGACGAGGTGGTCTCCCGCCCGCGCGGCGAGGTCGGCCATCGCCTGGTCGACGCGAGGGGCCACCACACGGAGCTTTGCCCCGGCCTCGAGGAACGTCTGCGCCCGACGGACCGAGACGGGCCCGGCGCCCACCACCAGCACCTCGCGGGCGGCCAGTCCCACGGTCAGCGGGAGGCCGTCCAACGCGGGCGCCGGGGCGGGTGCGGGCAGGTCCTGCCCCGCGACAGTCGCGGCGTCCACCTTGGCGAGCGCGGTCATCAGAGGTGGATGCCGCACTCGGTCTTGGAGGACCCGGCCCAGCGACCCGAGCGGGGATCGGCCCCGGCCTCGACCCGACGGGTGCACGGCTCGCAGCCGATCGACGGGAAGCCGTCGTCGAGCAAGGGGTTCACCAGGCAGCCGTGCTGGTCCGCGTACGCGTGGACGCGTTCGAGGGTCCACGCCACGAGCGGGTTGATCTTGATCATCGAGTGCTTGGCGTCCCACTCGACGATCGCCGCGCCGGCACGGTGGTCGGTGTCGACCCGGCGCAGCCCGGTGATCCACGCCTCGTAGCCGGAGAGGGCCGCGTCGAGCGGCTCCACCTTGCGCAGACGGCAGCACATCTCCGGATCGGTCTCGAAGGGGCGCGGGCCCAGTACGGCCTCGTGCTCCTCGCGACTGGCCGGGCTGCGCACGTCCACCACGTTCAGTCCCGGCGTGCCCGCGAGCGCGTCGCGGACGCCGATGGTCTCGGCGAAGTGGTAGCTGGTGTCCAGGAAGAGCACGTCCACGCCGGGCGCGTACTTGGCCGTCATCTCCGGGACCACCGTGTTGGCCATGGAGCAGGCCACCGCGAGCGAGTCACCGAAGGTCTCCCCGGCCCAGGCCAGGACCTCGGCGGGGTCGACCTCGCCGTGATGACCGTAGAGTCCGCGGTCGTCGAAGCGGCGGGCCGCGTCGTCGGCGATCGCCTTGAGTTCTTCTGTGGTGCGCTTCCGACCGGGGCCGGGGGTGAGGACCGTGCTGCGGGGCAGCAGTTCCAGGGCAACTGCGGTCATACGAGCTCCTCCTCGTCCACCCGGTGCGCCCACTCGGCAAAGGTCTCGCCGTTCTCACCGGTCTGGGTGTACTTGCGGATGACGCGCTCCACGTAGTCGGGGAGGTCCGCCGAGGGCACGCGCAGCCCGCGAACCGTGCGGCCGAGCCCGCCCGACTCCTGGTCCTCCGAGGCCAGGCCGCCACCGAGGTGGACCTGGAAGCCGGGGGTGTCGCCGTCGAGCAGCTGGCCCTTGAGTCCGATGTCGGCGGTCTGGATCCGGGCGCAGCTGTTGGGGCAGCCGTTGAGGTGGATGGACAGCGGCGTGCGCAGCGGGGCGTCGTCGGCGAAGCGCTGCTCGAGCTCGCCGATCAGCGCGGTGGCGGTGTCCTTGGTGTCCACAAAGGCGAGCTTGCAGAACTCGATGCCGGTGCACGCCATGGTGGAGCGGCGGAACGAGCTCGGGCGGGCGTGCAGCCCGATCGCGGCCAGCCCCTCGACCAGCTCCTCGACCTTCTCCGGCTCGACGTCCAGCACGAGGAGCTTCTGGTGCGGGGTGAACCGCACCCGGCGCGAGCCGGCGGCCTCGGCCAGGTCGGCGACCTGGGTGAGCTTCTGTCCGCCCACGCGACCGACGGTGGGGGCCGCGCCCACGTAGAAGCGGCCGTCCTTCTGCTCGAAGATCCCCACATGGTCGCCGGAGCCCACGCCCCGCTCGGGCGCGGGACCGTCCGGGAGCTCCCGGCCCAGGTACTCGTCCTGCAGGACCTGGCGGAACTTCTCGGCACCCCAGTCCTTGATGAGGAACTTCAGCCGCGCGCGGGTCCGCATCCGGCGGTAGCCGTAGTCGCGGAAGATTCCCACCACGCCGGCCCAGACCTCGGAGGCCTCCTCCTGGCGGACAAAGACCCCGATGCGGGTGGCCAACTGCGGGTTGGTGGACAGGCCGCCACCCACCCAGAGGTCGTATCCCGGGCCGAGCTCGGGATGCTCGACGCCCACCAGCGAGATGTCATTGATCTCGTGGACCACGTCGAGGCTCGGGTGGCCCGTGATGGCGGACTTGAACTTGCGGGGGAGGTTGGAGAACTCAGGGGTCCCGATGTACTTGGCCTTGATCTCCTGGATCACCGGGGTCGGGTCGAGGATCTCCGACGCGGCCACGCCGGCCACCGGGCTGCCGAGGATCACGCGGGGGCAGTCGCCGCAGGCCTCGACCGTGTCGATGCCCGAGGCCTCGAGGCGGCGCCAGACCTCGGGCACGTCCTCGATGGCGATCCAGTGGTACTGGATGTTCTGCCGGTCGGAGATGTCCGCGGTACCGCGGGCGAAGTCGGTCGAGATGTCGGCCAGCACCCGCAGCTGGTCGGTGGACACGGCGCCGCCGTCGGTCCGGACCCGCATCATGAAGTACTCGTCCTGAAGCTCCTCGGCCTCGAGCTTGGAGGTCCGGGTGCCGTCCAGGCCCTGCTTACGCTGGGTGTACAGGCCCCACCACCGCATCCGGCCCGAGAGGTCGTCGGGCGGGATGGAGGCGAAGCCCTCCTTGGAGTACGTGTCGAGGATGCGCTGACGCACGTTGAGTGCGTCGTCGGTGAGCTTGAACTCCTCGTTGTGGTTGAGGGTGAGCTTCCCGTCGATCTTCCACTGCCCCTGCGGCTTGGCCGCGCGCGCGGGACGAGCGGGGCGGGGGGCGGCTGCAGTATCGGTCATGGCCGCGACAATAGGTGAGAACAGACCGATCTGTCTAACAAGGGGTGCCTAACCCGAGGGCAGAGCGGCGCGGGCCCTTCCGGCGACCCTCGAGCGCCCACCCTCCAGCGTGGTGCAGGTCCCCTCATGCGGCGCCGACCGCTGAGAATAGGCCGATCTTCACTTATGGGGATCCGCCCTGCTCGGGAGTTCGGAATCGCCTTAACGCGTGCCCGAGCGCCAGCGGCGCGGTAGCGACGTGCCCGATCAGTTCCTACCGTTGAGAGTGATGTGACCCACACCCCCGTGGGACTCCTTCTCGAAAGGACACTCTATGTTCTCCGAATTCTGGGGCAATCTCGCGACTGGCTCGGAGGCAATTGCCCCCGACGTCGGCTCCGCCGCAATCGATGGCCTGCTTGGCCTACCCGCCTACATCCTTCGGACCCTCCAGGGCGGCGCTCTGCTCTTCGGTTCCTGATCCCCGACGGCTCAACAGCCGACTTCCCGTCGAGCCCGTCGCCTCTGCAGGCGACGGGCTCGACGCAGCTATCCGTGGCCTGCGCGTCAGGCCTCACAGCCCGCAGAAGTCCAGCCAGGTGTCGACCTCTCGCCGGGCCTGTTCCCTCCCGAGGACATAGGCCTCGGCCAGGCGGTCCACCCTGCGCTCGTAGCTGCGGATCATCACCCGATGTGGGCGGAAGACAATCGCCTCACCCGATTCCTCCAGCGCCTCGATCTCGTCGAGCGTCTCGTTGTAGAGCGCCCAGCGGTGCTGCAGCGCCTCCCCCACCGCCGGGAAACGGCGGAAGTACGAGCGGTAGAACGGCGTGAGCCGCCGCGGAGGGATCTTGCGGTAGCCCTTCGGCTGGGTGAGCACCACCAGGAATCTCTCGTATCCGGCCTCCCGCGCCGTCGACAAAGGGATCCCGCCGTCGTGGCCCAGGGCTCCGTCCACGTAGTACTCGCCGTCGATCAGCACCGGCGGCATCCAGACCGGCATCGTCGACGACGACCTGACCATCCGCATGAGCTCGGCCATGGTCGAGGAATCCTCCTCGGTCCAGAAGACCGTGGCGCCGTCCGAGCACCGGAAGGTCCCGATCCTCGCGGCCGTCCCGCTACTCGAGTACGTCTCGAAGTCGTACGGCAGCACCTGGTCGGGCAGGCCGGCCTGCTCATAGATGTACTCCGCGTTGAACAGCCCCTTGCCGCGCGCGAAGCTCCGCCAGTCCCCGAAGTTGGGATCGGCCGCCATCTCCACAAAACTCTTGCGCGCACGGACGCTGTCCCGCGAGACGTAGTTGGCCAGGTGCGAGGCCCCCGCGGAGATCCCCGCGGCCAGCCCGGTGTGGATCCCGGCGTCTATGAGGGTCTCCACCACCCCGGCGGTGTGTACCGCGCGCATTCCGCCGCCCTCGAAGAGCAGGGCGACGTCGGGGGCGTTGGGCTCGAACTCGGTCACGATCACCAGGGTAGGTCGCACCGCTCCGGGCCCGGTGATCCGCTACGGTCGCACCGTGAATGCCATCACCGAGTTCGTCGCCTCCGTCAATGACGTCTACTGGTACGCGGTAATCGCGTTACTGGTCGTCGCGGGTCTCTACTTCTCCGCCACCACCCTGATCGTCCAGGTCCGGATGTTCCCGGAGATGCTGCGCACGATCGTGGAGAAACCCTCCGACATCGAGCCGGACAAGAAGGGGATCTCCGCCTTCCGGGCATTCACCATCTCCGCCGCGTCGCGCGTGGGAACCGGCAACATCGCCGGCGTGGCCATCGCCATCACGGTCGGCGGTCCGGGCGCGGTGTTCTGGATGTGGCTCATCGCGATCCTCGGCGGCGCCACCGCTTTCATCGAATCCACCCTCGGACAGCTCTACAAGGTCAAGGGCAAGGACTCCTACATCGGCGGCCCCGCCTACTACATCCGCGACGGACTGGGCTGGAAGCCGCTCGCGGTGGCTTTCGCGGTGATCATCACCGTGACCTACGGATTCGTCTTCAACGCCGTGCAGGCCAATTCGATCTCCGAGTCGGTCCGTAACCAGTTCGGCCTCGAGGGGATGGGCTCGAGCCTGGTGATCGGCCTCGTGCTGGCTGCCGTCACCGGCGCCGTCATCTTCGGCGGCGTCCGGCGCCTGTCCGCGGTCACCGAGATCCTGGTCCCGGTCATGGCCGCCGCCTACGTCGTCGTCGCCCTGATCGTCGTGGCGATCAACATCACCGAGGTCCCCGAGATGATCTCGCTCATCGTCGGCCACGCCCTCGGGTTGCGCGAGATCGCGGGCGCCGCAATCGGTGCCGCGATCATGCAGGGCATGCGTCGGGGCCTCTTCTCCAACGAGGCCGGCATGGGCTCGGTACCCAACGCCGCCGCCACCGCGTCGGTCTCCCACCCGGTCAAGCAGGGCCTGGTCCAGGCGCTGGGCGTCTACTTCGACACGCTCGTCGTGTGCTCGGCCACCGCGTTCATCATCCTGCTCGCGGACCCCGAGTTCGGCGGCGATCGCGAGGGCATCTCGCTCACCCAGGACTCCCTGGCCTCGCAGGTCGGCGACTGGGGCGTGCCCTTCCTCACCGTCGTGATCTTCTTCCTGGCCTTCTCCTCGATCCTCGGCAACTCGTACTACGGCGAGGCCAACATCAACTTCCTGCGTGACAGCCCGCGCTCGATCAACGCCTTCCGCGGGCTCGTGCTCCTCGCCGTGGTCGGCGGCGCGCTCGGTTCGGTCGACCTGGTGTGGGGTCTTGCCGACCTGTTCATGGGCGTCATGGCCACCATCAACCTCATCGCGATCATCCCGCTCGGCGGCCTCGCCGTGGCGCTGCTCCGGCACTACCTGCAGCAGAAGGCCAAGGGTCACAACCCGGTGTTCCACCGCGACGACCTCCCGCAGGCCAAGAACGTCTCCGCGTGGGACGGTTCCGACCCGATGACGCACCAGCACGTCGCCGACGAGACCCGCGACGTCGAGTCCAAGGCGTGACGGACAGCCACTCGTCGGCATACCACCGCTTCGCGGCGCTCCCCAAGGCGCACCTCCACGTGCACCTCGAGGCCGCGATGCGCGAGGAGACCATGCGCCAGTGGTGCGCCGAGGACGGCGTGGACGCGCCCCCGCTCGTCGAGTTCCCTGACTTCACCGGCTTCCTCGACGCCTACGGCCTGCTCATCTCGCTGCTGCGGACCCCGGAGCGGGTGGAGCGGCTGCTCGACGAGGTGGTGGCCGACGCCGCCGCGCAGGGCGTCGTGGCCCTGGAGTTCGCGTCGATCCCGGAGAAGTCCGCCGCCTTCGACTCGGCCGAGGACGCGCTCGAGTTCATCCTCCGGGCCGCCGCCGAGGCCGGCCAGCGCCACGGGGTGTGGACCGGAGCGATCGTGAGCATCGACCGCGGCGCCGGGCCCGACCACGCGCGCGCGGCCGCCAGGTTGGCCGCGCGGTTCGCCGATCACGGGGTGGTGGCGGTGGGCCTGGTGGCCGACGAACGCGACAACCCTGTGGCCTGCGCGGCCGAGGCCTTTGGAATCGCCCGCGCGGCAGGCCTCGGCGTGGTGCCCCACTCCGGGGAGCTGGCCGGGCCGGAGGAGGTGCGGTCCGCGATCGAGCTGGGCGCCTCCCGCATCCAGCACGGGGTGCGTGCGATCGAGGACCCCCGGGTGCTGCGGTTGCTCGCTGAGAGCCGGGTCTGCCTGGACGTCTGCCCCAGCTCGAACGTGGTGCTGGACGTCGCACCCTCACTCCGCGACCACCCGCTCCCGGAGCTGCTGACGGCCGGGGTGCGCTGCTCGATCGGGGCCGACGACCCGCTGCTCTTCGGCGTCGACGTGGTGGACGAGTACGTGCTGGCCCACGAGCGGATGGGGATCGCGGAGGCGCGGCTCGCCGACTGCGCCCGGACGTCGATCGAGTTCTCCTTCGCGCCCGCCGATCTCAAGCGCGACGCCCTGGCCCGGATCGACGACTGGGTCGGGTGAGTCAGGCGCCGCGACGGATCTTGTCGGCCGCGACGATCATCGGCACCTGCAGCGGCAGCCGGCTCCAGGCGACCACCTGGTACGGCCACACCGGCTTGTTCCGCCAGGCCCGCACCATCTGCAGGTTGCCGGGGAACACCCCGATGAACAGCGCGGTCGCGACCGCGCCGCCGAGGGCGCGCGTCTTCGGGGCGGCGATGAGACCCGCCACGGCGATCTCCGCCACGCCGGACCCGTAGGTCCAGGCTCGCCTGCTGCCGGGCAGCTCAGGCGGGATGAGCCCGTCGAAGGGCTCGGGCTTCACGAAGTGGAGCACGCCCATCGCGCCGAGTGCGGCGGGCATGGACCAGTACCGGACGGCCTTGCTGGTGTGGCGTCTCATTCGGCCGAGACTACGGGCGCGGCCCCGGCTTGGACGCCGATCACCGGACCGCGGGCAACACCTCCTCGCCGAGCAGCCGCAATGACTCCCAGCCCGCCTCGATCGGCATCCCGCCGCACAGCGGATGGTTGGCGATCAACCCCAGCTCGCCTCCGCGGACGCGCCGGACCAGCTCCTCCGGCGTCGCCACCAGGTAGACCCCCTCGGCGCGCAGGTCCTCGATCGAGCGGGCGTCGGAGTGGACGAACGAGCTGCGGCCCGTCCCGGTCTGCCAGGCGCGGTACGCCTCGGCGTCCGCCAGCAGGTGGTGGCCGTAGCGATCCCAGAACCCGTCCGGGTCCTCCGCGCAGAAGACAGTGGCGGGACCGGGAATAGGGGCGACGACGAGGCCCGGCTCGTGCCCGTGCGCCCGGCACTCGGCGCGGTAGAGCTCGGTGAGCGCGGGATCGTCCAGCTGCGGCTGGTAGTGCATGCCCAGCCGCCCGGCCCGCCTCGCCGCCGCCCCGCCCCCGCCGAGGAACACCAGGGGGTGCGGGTCGGAGAACGGCCGCGGGGTGGCCGATCCCCGGGGGGAACCGTCCGACGGGTCGTCACCGACCGGGTCGCCCCGCCACGCGGCGAGCACGGTCTCCAACTGGGCGCCCAGCCGCGCGCCGCGGTTCTTCCACTCCTTCGAGTGCAGGGCGTACTCGAGCGGGCGGTAGCCGAGTCCGAAGGTGTAGCTCACCCGGCCCGCGGCGATGTGGTCGAGGACCGAGATGTCCTCGGCCAGCCGGACCGGGTCGTACAGCGGCGCGATCAGCGCCCACACCGTGATGGGGATGCGGCTGGTCACCGCGGCGACCGCCGATGCCGCGATGAGCGGCGAGGGCAGATACCCGTCCTCCGAGGAGTGGTGCTCGGAGAGGTTGACGGCGTCGTGACCGGACTCCTCGGCGTACCGCGCCATGTCGAGGGCCGCCCGGTACCGGTCGCGGCGCTGTTCGGGCCCGGCGCCGGGGGCGCGGAAGTCGAACCGGGTGACGACGAAGACCATCAGATCCGCGATCCGGTCAGTTCCGCGTACGCCGTGCCCCGCTCGTCACGCTCCCACCAGGTGTCGGACCCGCTGGAGCCGAGACCCTCCTTGATGAGGTCCCGCTTGAGGATCTTGTTGGTGGCGGTGGTGGGCAGGGACTCGGACACCCGGACCCAGCGCGGCCATGCCTTGGGCGAGAGGTCGGCCTGGGCACCGAGGAACGCCTCGAACTCGGCGGGGTCGAGGCTCGCGTCGTGGCGGGGCACGATCGCGGCGGCGAGCTGGTCCCCCACTCCGCGCGGGTCGGGCAGGCCGTAGACGGCGACCCGGGACACCGCCGGGTTGCGCAGCAGGATCTCCTCGACGATGCCGGTGGCCATGTTCTCGCCGTCGACCCGCAGCCAGTCCCCGCTGCGGCCGGCCATGTAGATGAAGCCGTTCTGGTCGCGATAGGCCAGGTCACCAGACCAGTACATGCCGTCGCGCATCCGGTCCGAGGTGGACGCCTCGTCGTTGTAGTAGCCGGCAAAGAACCCGGCACCCTCGGTGTTGACCAGCTCGCCCACGCACTCGTCCAGGTTGCTCACCGCGCCGTTCTCGTCGAATACCGCCCGCGGACACTCCTCCCCCGTCATCGGGTCGTACACCGCCACCCCGGGGAACGGCTCCCCGATGGACTCGAGCGGGGAGGCCTCGGTGCGGACGATGATGATCGCCAGCTCGGTCGAGCCGTACGCGTCCCACACGCGGCAGCCGAAGCGCTCGGCGAACGCCGGGATGTCCTTGGCCGCCGCCTCGTTGCCAAAGGCCGCGCGCAGGGTGGTCTGCGCGTCGTCCGGCCGAACCGGCGTATCGAGGATGTAGGCCAACGGCTTGCCCACGTAGTTCATGTACGTCACGCCGTAGCGGCGCACGTCGTCCCCGAAGCGGGTGGCGCTGAACCGTCGCGCGAGCGCCATGGTCGCGCCCACGGCGATGGCCGGGGAGAAGCCGCTCAGGACCCCGTTCGAATGGAACATCGGCATGGACAGGTAGATCACGTCCTCCGAGGTGAGGTCGAAGGACGGTGCGAGCGACTCCCCGGACATGGTGACGGTGAAGTTGCCCACCCGGACCGCCTTCGGGTCCCCGGAGGTGCCCGAGGTGAAGATCAGCATGAACGGGTCGCCGGCGTCGACCGGCGGCGGGTTCTCGAGCGGCTCCGAGGCCAGCACCATGGCGGCCCACTCGTCCGAGTCGGTGTCGATGACGGAGACGTCCCCCAGGTCCAGACCGTCGAGCAGCGGCTTGAGCTGGGAATCGGTGAGCAGGACCTGGCAGTCCGCGCGCAGGATGTCGCGGGCCAGGTTCTCGCCGCGGCGGGTGGCGTTGATACCGGCGACGACGAAGCCGCCGAACGCCCCGGCGGCGAGCGCGTAGAGCATCTCCGGGGTGTTCTCCAGGAGCGTTCCCACGTGGCGCGGCCGCGAGTCGTCCAGGAGGGCGTCGATGGCGCCGGCCCGGCGGTCGGCGGACCCCACGTACTCGCGCCAGCTGATCGCCTGGTCCTCGTAGCGGATCGCGTCGGTGTCCGAATCGGCGTGTCGGCGGAGTTGCTCGCGGACGGTATCGGCCATGGGGGCTCCTTCGGGAGGGGCGTCGGGTGTGATCTGGATCATAACCAGCAGACCTGACATGCGTCAGCGAAGTGCCGCAGGCCGCTATCCGGGATCGATCGACGGCTTCCGGCTGGACCTGAACTCCCGGGCCGTGATCCCCCACCAGCGCCTGGCGTACTGACTGAACGTCGTCACGTCGTCCAGCGCCAGCGCGGAGGCGATCTGGAACAGCGGGATCTCGGTGGTGGCCAGCAGGCGGGCGGCCACGTCGCGGCGCACCTCGTCCCGGATCGCGGAAAAACTCGTGTTCTCGGCGGTCAGGTGTCGCTGCAGCGTGCGCGTGGAGACCGAGAGAACCTCGGCGACCTCGCCGAGCGAGGAGGTTCCGGTGTCCAGCGACCGCTGGAGCACGGCCCGGACCCTCTCGCTGTAGCTCTGACCGCGCGGAGGACTGTGTTGTTCCAGGTACTGCAGAGCCAGCAGCTGGGCCGTCTGGTCGCCACCCGAGATGGCTCGTCCGAGCAGCACGGAGGGGACGCGCAGGATCGCGGCTCCCGTGGACGGCGTCGCCGGTGCACCGAAGAGCGTCTGGTAGCGATGCCGGTCAGCATTGAGCGGATTCGGGAGCTCGATCGACAGCAGACCGTAGTCGGCGCCGACCAGCTGGACGAGCGCCCGGTGGAGGAAGAGCAGCACCATGTCGACCGATTGCGGCGGGAGCGGAACCGCATCGTCGCGGTAGCCGAACCGGATCCCCAGCACGTCCTGCCTGCCCTCCGGATCCGGGACGATGGTGATCTCGAGTGAGCGGGCGTGGAAGAACAGGTATTTGGAGGTCATCTCCAGCGCGTCGGTCGTGGTCCGGGCGTTCCTGATGGCCACCGCGACCGGGCCGAGGAGGCTGAGATCCTGACGCTGGGCCACCCGCAGGCCCAGATCAGGGCAGCGCAGCTCGACCGCCGCGGTCTCGAGGAGGAGGCCGATCGCCAGATCCTGGACCAGGATCTCGTCGTCGTCGAGCGCACCGGCAGGCAACGCGCAACGGCGGGCCAGGTCGTCGGCGTCTCCCCCGAGTTCGACGATCACCGACCTGACGCCCCGCAGTCCGGCTGAGCGCACGTAGGCCATGGAGGCACCCTCCCCCGCGTGGCGCGAAACAGCAAGTTCTCGGCGCGAAAGGGAAACTTCTGCGGCCCGATCGCGACTATCGTCGTGCTCATGACAGCCTCCGCTGACCGCGACACCTCGGCCGGAACCCTCGAGAACCCGCTGGATCTGCTGATCGTCGGCGCCGGCATCTCGGGAATCGACCTCGCCCACCATGTATGCGAGGCGTTCCCGCGCTGGTCGTGGGAGGTCCACGACGTGCACGACGATCTGGGCGGGACCTGGCACACCTTCCGGTACCCGGGGATCCGCTCGGATTCGGACATGGCGACGTTCGGCTTCCCCTTCCGGCCCTGGCCCCACGAGTCGACCCTCGGCCAGGGTGAGGAGATCAAGGAGTACATCCGGGACGCGGCCCGTGACTGCGGCGCCCTCGAGCGACTGCACCTGAGGTCGTGGATCAGATGCGCGGACTGGAACAGCCGGGAGCAGCTGTGGCAGGTGACGAGTGTGCGAGGCGACTCGGGGTCGGGGTCGGGATCCGCATCCGAGTCCGAGCGCACGATCTGGACCCGACGCGTGCACTTCGGCGCCGGGTACTACTCCCACTCAGAGGGCTTCCGGCCCGAGTTCCCCAACGAGGAGGAGTTCACCGGCGAGATCATCCACCCTCAGCACTGGCCGGAGGACACCGAGTACGCGGGTCGTCGGTTCGTCGTGATCGGCTCCGGCGCTACCGCCATCACGCTCGTGCCGGCACTGGAGCAGCTCGGGGCCGACGTCACCATGTTGCAGCGGACCCCGAGTTACGTCGCACCCCTGCCGGAGAAGGACATCATCAGCGCGGTATGGAAGCGCATCCTGCCCGCGTCACCGGCCTACCGGGCCGCCCGGTTCACCCACGGCGCCCGGGACATGGGGCAATTCCTCGTCGCACAGAACCTCCCCTGGGCTTTCAAGCAGGGCCTGCGCGCGATGCAGCGACGCTACATTTCCCGCGCGCAGGTCGCCGAGCACTTCACGCCGTCGTACCGACCGTGGGATCAGCGCGTGTGCAAGGCCCCGAACGGAGACATCTTCCGGGCGATGCAGGGCAACGCGCGGGTGGTCACCGGGCACATCGATACCTTCACCGAGCGCGGGATCCAGCTCCGCTCAGGCGCCGAACTCGAGGCCGACGTCATCGTCACCGCGACCGGGCTGGAGCTCGAGGCCTTTGGCGGCGGGACCTTGAGCATCGACGGCCGCGCCCTGCCACCCTCCGACCAGACCGCTTACCGCGGGATGATGCTCGCGGGCGTGCCCAATTTCAGCTTCACCGTCGGCTACGTCAATGCGTCGTGGACCCTGCGAGCGGACATGGTCTCGAAGTACATGGTCAAACTCTGGCGCGCCGGAGAGAAGAGCGGCGAGAAGATCTACGCTCCGGTCCCCCCCGAGAAGAGGGGCGACCGACCACTGCTGGACCTCGACGCCGGATACGTCCGGCGCGGAGCGCATCGGTTCCCGCGGCAGGGAACGGCCCGCCCGTGGACCTACGTGCAGAACTACCTCGTCGAGATCCCCGAGCTGACCTTCGGGGACCAACGCCGGGGCATGGAGTTCGGCGACCGGATCACGCCGGCGGCCGTCCGATGAGCCGCCGCATCTTCATCACCGGCGCCGCGTCCGGCCTCGGCCTCGCACTCGCCCGTGAGTACCTGGCAGCGGGGGACGAGGTGATCCTCACCGACATCCATCCGGAGGCCCCGCCCGCCGTGCGGGAGCTGTCCGGCCAGTGGAGCTATCTGCGGCTCGACGTGACCAACGACGACGACTGGGCTGCCACCGCAGACGCTGTCGACAGGTTGGACATCCTCATCAACAACGCGGGGATCGCGGTGGGCGGCCGCCTGGACGCCACGTCGATGGAGTCATGGCAGCGCATTATCGACATCAACCTCCTCGGAGTGGTTCGTGGGTGCAAGGCCATGGTTCCCAAGCTCGGCCGGGGCGGACGGGTGGTCATCACCGCCTCCGCCGCCGGGCTGGTCCACGCTCCCCAGATGGGCGCCTACAACGCGACCAAGGCGGCGGCGGTCGCGCTGGCAGAGACACTTGATGCAGAATTGCGGCCGCAGGGGATCAGCACATCCGTGATCTGCCCGCTGTTCTTCCGCTCCGGGCTCGCCGACTCGCTCTCCGGCGACGATCCGCAGGCCGACAAGACGGCCCGGATGCTGCTCTCGCGCACCCGCCTCACGTCGGAGCAGGTGGCCAGCCGGTCGATCCGGGGAATCCAGGCCCGTCGGCTCGTCGTCACGCCGGATGCTCTGAGTGCGTTCACCTGGTACTCCAAGCGCTTCACCCGGATCCCGTTCCTCGCGGGCACGCGGCTCATCGGACGGGTCGCCCACCGGCAGGGCTAGGCGGCTGCCGCCGCGGGCTACCTGTTCTTGGCGACCTTCACTCCGCCGAAGGACAGTCCGAGGAAACGCAGGTAGCTCGATTCCGAGTGGACGAACAGCTCGTTCGCCAACGCGAGGGCTCGCTTTGCGGAATCGACCGCAAGCAGAGCTTCTTCTCGCGTGACATCAAAAAGATCGTTGTAGTCCGCGTCGTGCCGGGCCACTTGCAAGTCGACGAAGATCTGCGAAATGTCCGCGAGCCTCGGATCGACCGGGCTTAATGCTGCTTGTAACGCACGGTTTCCGATGCCGTTCGAAGCATCGGCTAGCTGCGCAAGTTCGGTGTGAGAAATCCACCGCGCAACTGCGGAGTGCTGCGGGGACCACCCATCCCCGATCAGTCTTGTTGCCGCGTGCTGTCCGAGTTTGTGAAACACCGCGTAGTAAGCAGTACTGACTGCTCGACGAAGTTCGATCGTCCGGGGCCGACCACGTCCGGCTCCGCGAGCGAGTCTCGAAGCGAGTTCGACTAGCTCACCGGGCTGTATCGGTCGCGCCGCCATCAGATGCTCTTGTCGGTCTGATCCGGGGCCCCGTCCTCAATGTCCGAGTTCGGAGATTGCCCCTCGGTCAGTACTCGGTACGCAACCCTCAGGATCCGATCCTCGCCGAGCACGTCAAATGCGACTCGCCTAGCTGCGCGACCGAAAGAGACGAACGCATCGAGCCGTTGTTCGTCCGGCACCTCCTTCGCCTCCAACTCGATCGTCACCCGGGTCGCCTCGCCTTGAGGGTCATCGTCTTGTTCGACGGTGACCTCGATGACGGTGAATACGGCCGACTCTAATTGCGAAATGCCCGCCTTGATCGAGTCGACTTGGGTCTCCGTGACTGCTGCCATACCGACAGTCTCGCAGGATCGAACCCGGGCGTCATTGTTCCCACCGCACGCGCCGTCAGTTCCCCGTCTCCTCCGCGTAGCGAGGTGCCAGCGCCTCCATCTGCTGCATGACCCGCTGGATAGCCTCGGGCTGCTTGTCCGGCGGGTACTTGTACTTGCGCAGGGTCCGCTTGACCGAGGCGCGGAGCTTGGCTTTAACGTCCTCGCGGACGGTCCAGTTGGTTTACCGCACAATGAGTTCGTTGGTGCTTTCCGAGAACTACCGGCTGCGCACCTCGTTGCCGCGGGTGACCCTGGCGACCTCTTGTAGCAACGTCGCCCTGAGGGCTTCGATCGCCAGGTGGGCCTTGGACGGCGGGTAAGTCCCATGGCGTGGTGGGGTTTCGGGGCCGGGGTTTTGGCTGACGAGGGCGTGGCGGTCCGCTGAAGAGGGCGGGCCATCGCGTAGTGGTCAATGAGTTACCGCCAAGTAGCTCACAGCAAAGGACACACCACGCGATGACCCAGTCCCATTCTGGCGTACACGCCCAGCTCGATGCACTGCTGGCCGCTGATCCGCAGGCGATGTTCGCCGAGCTGGTGCGGGCCGGCCTGCAGGCGTTGATCGAGGCCGAAGCCGCTGCGAAGATCGGCGCTGACCGCTACGAGCGCACCGAGGGCCGCACGACCCACCGCAACGGCCACCGCACCAAGACGGTCTCGACCCCGGTCGGTGACATCGAGGCACAGATCCCGAAACTGCGGGCAGGGTCGTTCTTCCCGGCGTTGCTCGAGCGTCGCCGGCGGATCGATCGGGCCCTGTACGCGGTGATCATGCAGGCCTACGTGCACGGGGTGTCCACGCGCGGGGTCGACGACCTCGTCCGGGCACTCGGGGTGGACACTGGCATCTCCAAGTCGGAGGTCTCCCGCATTTGCGCCGACTTGGACGCCGAAGTTGAGGCGTTTCGCACCCGGACGTTGTCCCACACACAGTTCCCGTACGTGTTCGCCGACGCCACGTTTTGCAAGGTCCGGATCGGCGCCCATGTGGTCTCGCACGCCATGGTCGTGGCGACCGGGGTCTCGGTGGACGGCACCCGCGAGGTGCTCGGTACGGCCGTCGGGGACAGTGAGTCGTACGAGTTCTGGACCGACTTCCTGCGCTCCCTCAAAGCCCGCGGCCTGACCGGGGTGCACCTGGTGATCTCAGATGCTCACGCTGGCCTGAAAGCGGCCGTGGCGCAGCAGTTTGTGGGTGCTGCGCGGCAGCGGTGCCGGGTGCATTTCATGCGCAACCTGCACAGTGCCGTCTCGGCCAAGAATGCTCCGGTGGTGACCGCGGCGGTCAAGACGATCTTCGCCCACACCGAACCGGCCGCCGTGGCCGAGCAGTGGGATCAGGTCGCCGACACTTTCGCTGACTCGTTTCCGAAGGTCAACACGATGATGCGCGAGGCGAAGACCGACGTTCTGGCATTCACCGCGTTTCCCCGAGGGCACTGGCAGAAGGTCTGGTCCAACAACCCGATCGAGCGGCTGAACAAGGAGATCAAACGCCGGACGGACGTCGTGGAGATTTCCCCAACCCGGCGGCGTTCCTGCGGTTGGCGACCTCGGTGGTGATCGACCAACACGACGAATGGCAGGTCTCCCGCCGCTATCTCTCGGAGACCTCCATGGCCGAACTCCGACGTGTCATAGCCGCCAAACAACGAGCCCTCGACACCGGTAGCGATTACGATCAGTCAGGACTCGTTGATCACTGCGCCTGACCAGACGTCGATCCGAATCCCACCACCCCACGGGGCACTATCTGGACGGCTTCTGCGCCTCCTAGAGCCACTGCGGGGTGAGCGTGTCGAACCGTGGGAGCGGCAGGCCGTGCCCGCCGCCAGTGCCCAGGCCCGGGCGAGCTTCGAGGAGAAGTTCCGGAGCGATCAGCCAGCGGGCGGGCACCCGGGTCGTCGTCCCGGTTCCCCGGGGTGCCCGGCGACCGGAGCCGGGTGACCACGGTGAGGAGCGCGTCCCGCCACCCGGTCTTGGCATTGGCGTGCCACTGGGCCTTCCAGTCGTCGCCGATCAGTTCCCGGACTCGTCCGAGGTCCGGCCGTCGAGCCGGTCCCCGCCCGTCGGGGCCTCGCGGGTGAACTCCTGAAGCGCCTGGGCCAGGTTGTCCGTCAGGGGCGCGTAACCCACGAGCAGCCCGTCCTGCTTCCCGCAGAATGTGCGGTTCACGCGGGCGAGGGTCTGCATGAGCAGGGCCCCCTTGAGCGGGCGGTCGATGTGTGCAGGGCCGGGGCGTTGAAACCAGTGAGCATCGTGTCCTTGACGATGATCAGCTCGAGCTCGTCGCCCGGGTCCTTGACCCGCTGCTTCACCGCGGCGATCGCGCTCGGACGCCGCAGCTGGCGGGTGACGTGCTCCTCGTCTCCGGGATCGGCGGTGTAGACCACCTTGCCCTTGACCTTGCCCTTGTCGTCGGCGTCAGATTGCCAGTCGGGACGCAGGCGGACGATCTCCAGGTAGAGGTATGCCGCAATGGACCGGGCCGCGCAGACGCTCATCACCCCGATCGCGATCCACTTCCGCAACTCCTCGGTCACCACCACCGGAAGCGTCAGCCTCGGCAGCGTCGACGTCATGGGAATCCTCGGGAGCGCGGGCAGCTAACCTTCCGATCCGCTGAATGCCCTTCTGAACCGGGGTACGGACTCCGCAAGAGCCGTACCGCACCTGTTCGGGAGGGTGTTTGGTATTCAGAAACTAGACCCGGCTGCGGTCAGCCCCGGCGGCAGGGCGCGCTCTCCCTCTACTGTGGCGTGAGCCTGATGCTCACATCAAGCTCACGCTGCACTCGACTTGAACCACGGGAGATCACATGGACGTCGCCGCCGTCACCGCGACCGCACCGGACGCACCTCTGGAGAAGACCACGATCCGGCGGCGGGAAACCGGACCGGCCGACGTGCTCATCGAGACCGAGTTCGCCGGAATCTGCCATTCCGACATCCACCACGTGCGCGGCGAATGGGGTCAGACCACCTACCCCGTGGCGCCCGGGCACGAGATCGTCGGCATCGTCCGCGAAGTCGGTTCCGACGTCACCCGGCACGCGGTCGGCGATCGGGTGGGAGTCGGGTGCCTGGTCGGCGCCTGCCACGCCTGCTCCTCGTGCGAGGCCGGCCAGGAACAGGAATGTGAGCGTGGGTCCGTCGCGACCTACGGCTCACCGCTGCCCGAGGGACACCCAGAGGGGCAGGTCACCCAGGGCGGCTACTCCACCCACATCGTGGTTGAGGAGCAGATGGTCGTGTCCGTGCCCGACGGGCTCGACCCGGCAGCGGCGGCGCCGCTGTTGTGCGCTGGGATCACCATGTTCTCGCCGCTGCGCCAGTGGAACGTCGGCCCGGGCACGAGTGTCGCGGTGATCGGCATGGGCGGCCTCGGACACGTGGGTGTGCAACTCGCGGTAGCGATGGGCGCCGTGGTCACGGTCCTGTCCCAGACCACTTCCAAGCGGGACGATTCGCTCCGGTTCGGCGCCGTCGAGCACTACGCCACGGCCGGCGACGAGGGCAAGCAGAACCTCCGTGAACTCCGCGGCACCTTCGACGTCATCCTCAACACCGTGTCGGCGAGCCTGCCGATGGACCGGTATCTCGCTCTGCTCAAGCCGCGGGGGGCGCTGGTCAACATCGGAATCCCGACCGAGCCGATGTCGGTGCGGGCCGGGTCCGTCGCCGCCGGACGCAAGATCCTGACCGGGTCCATGATCGGCGGCATCCCCGAGACCCAGGAGATGCTCGACTTCTGTGCGCAGCACGGGGTCGCGGCGGAGATCGAGCTGATCTCGGCGGACAAGATCAACGAGGCCTTCGACCGCGTCGTGAGCTCGGACGTCCGGTACCGGTTCGTGATCGACGCCAAAACGTTCTAGCTCACCGTTCCCGCTCACCCTGGCACCACCCGAGCGAGCAGGCCCGCGAAGTCCTCATCCGACGCTTCGAGGAATCGGTGCGCCTCGGCCGCGAAGTCGGCCAGGCCGGTCATGCGGCCCGAACACCGGGCCGCATGGACGGCCGCGGCTCCGCATGCCCGGTCGAGCGCCGACGTGATTGCCGACCCACCCGGAAGCGCGGTCTCCAAACCTGCGACGACGTTCGGGAACGCGATCTCCGCGGCCCGTTCTCCCGCGCCACCGAACACCGAGACCGCAGAGGCGATCCTCCCGGCATCCGCCCTGATCGTCCCGTCGGCCATCAGCGCACCTCATTCATCGCACACCTCGTCGTCGTCGCTCACTTCACCGTCATCAGGCCGTCATAAGTAGGACGGCTCGACCGCGCCGAACGGTTCCCACGGCTGACCAAACCGGACCGTTCGGCGCGGTCGTGTCGTACCTGCGGTGTCTACTCAGGGCGTGGGAGAGGAGCTCAGGCTCCGGCCCCACGACCCGGCGGCGTCGCCCGGCGCCGGGCCCCTCCCTCTGAGGAGTGCACCATGTCCCTTACCTGGACCCCCGCCATCGACCGCGCGCTCGCGGTCGCCGCCCGTTGCCACGCCGGCCAGACCCGCAAGGACGATCCGACGCCCTACATCGCTCACCCCGTGGCGGTGGCGATGATCGTCTCGGACTTCACCGACGATCAGGACGTGGCGGTGGCCGCCCTCCTGCACGACGTCCTCGAGGACGTGCCGCCGTCGGTCTACTCGGCCGACGACATGACGGCGGAGTTCGGCGAGCGGGTCACCGAGCTCGTCCGCGGCGTCTCCGAGGAGAAGACCGCGGGAGAGGAGACCCCGCCGTGGCGAGTCCGCAAGGAGGGCTACCTCGCGACGCTCGCCGAGGACTCGGAGCAGTGCCTGCTCATCTCGGCGGCGGACAAGATCCACAACCTGCGTTCGATGGTCACCGCGCACGAGCACCTCGGCGAGGACATGTGGGGGATCTTCAACGCCGGGCCCCAGGAGAAACTGTGGTTCTACAACGCGATCGCGGAGACGGTCGCCGAACGCCTGGGTGACTGCGCTGCCACGCGCCAGCTCCGTCAGGCGGTGGACGACGTCGCGGCGCTCGTCCCGGCGGCTTGATCGCGTGCGTGACCGACCGTCCGGGCCGGGGAGTGCCTCGCTGCGCCTGACCGAGGACCCGTGGGACCGGTTCGGCAAGGCACTCGCCCTGCACCTCCGCCGACCGCGGTCCTCCGGTGCGATGGAATTCACGGCGCCGTCGGAATCCGCTAGCAGTCAGGCCCGGTGCACCGTCCAGCTGGCCGCGGACTCCTCCCACGCCTGGGTGACCTACCGCGCGGCGGGACACCCGCTTCTCGAGGAGATGGTGGCCCAGACCGTGCCCACCGACCCCGGCCGGATCGCGGAGGCGGTGGTGTCGACATGTCGGGACCGACTGGTTGTGCCGCACCCACACCTCCTGACGGTCCGGTGCCAGGGTGGCGTCGGTCAACGCATGGACGGGCTGGGGCTGGTCCGCACCGGGAGGCTCCCTACCGGTGTGGACCCCGCGGACGGGGCCGACTCGGTCGACGTGGCGGTCGAGGTGGAGGGGCACGAGGAGGCCCGCGAGCGGTTCGAGGCGCTGGCCGAGGCGGTCACCGGCCGCCCCGTCATCGTCGACGACAACGGGGACCTGGTCTTTGATCACGTCGGCCACCCGGTGCACGTGACGTTCACCGAGAACGACCCCAGTGCCCAGATCTGGGCGTGGGTCGCGCGCGGGGTCCGCTCGCGGTCCGACACGGCCCTGAGGCTGGCCGAGCTCAACCTCGACGAACAATGGACGTCGTGGATCCTGGACGGCCGCCACGTCATGCAGCGCTCCGTGGTGTCCGTCGGCCCGTTCCTCCCCAGGTACGTGCAGTTCAATCTCGAGCACTTCCTGTTGACCTTCGCAACGACACGGAGTGGCATCGCTGCCCGCCTCGGCCCCCGCTGAACTGGGCCGAGATCGCAGGCTCCGTGCAGGACAAGTTCAACAAGGAGCAGCCACCGGCGGCTCGCTCTGCAGACGGCCGACCTCGCCCGACAGCCCTCAGGTCACCGGGAACTCGGCTTTGATCCGCAACAGGGTCTTGGCCTGGGTCCGGCCCTCCAGGCCCAGTACCAGTCCGGAGGATTTGAGGCGTCGGGCGAGGTCGGAGTCCGCAGCGAACTCGGACTCGCTCTCGATGGTGATCTCCACGCGACGCCCCCCGTTGAGCAGGACCGACTGCTTGGCGGCGTCGAGGCCGGGGATGTTGGTCCACCGGATCGGCCCGGGATCGCGGGGTGCTGAACCCGTTCCCGAGAACGAGTAATCGAAATCCGTGCTCTGGGTGCGGGTCACCTTGCCCCATCCGGCCATCGGCCCCACGCCCACCCGCGCGGCGACGGCGTTGCGTCGGGCGCTGTAGGTCGCGCACTCGATCTCGCACGCCCCGAGGGTGTTCATCACCCGCAGCGCCTCCTCGAACCGCTGCCGCAGGCTCCATGCGTCGTACTGGCCAAACGGGACGAGCAGCGGGCGACCCTCGATGGGCGCCTGCACGTAGACCACTCGCGGTACGACCTCGCCCTCGATCACGTCGTACCCGGAGCGGACCTGCATCGGACGCTGGATCACGTCGGTGAGCAGGCCGCGTCGGTCCGTGACAGGCGCGGTCTCGTAGAAGGACACGAGCTGACTCACTGGCGCTCACCTCACTGTTCGGGGCACCTGCAGGTGCGGAATCTCCCACCGTGCGGGCCGCATCCCAGCGTATCCGGCGCCGGGTCCGGGCTCGCTCAGCCGACCCAGAACTCGACCATCGGTTGGTTTGAGATCAGCGCACCGCCCTCGAAGATCGCCATCCCCGAGGAGTCGATCGAATAGACGACGTTGTTGTTGCTCACCGTCGCCGAATTGCCCGAGACCACCGGATCGTCCACCTCGACGCCCGCGCCGCCGGCGGATCCCCGGTAGTAGTAGCGGCCGTTATCAGGGTTAACGCAGATGGAGAACGCGGACCGGGTGGTCCGGCCCATCATCGCGGAGGGGTCACTGGCGTTGCACCTGGCCTGGCGATCGGAGACCCAGCCGGAGGAATCGGCTCCGGCGGGGTATCCCGCGGTCCGCAGCGACGACCTCGAACCGGGCGCCGGACGTGTGACCGTCACGGTCTCGCGCTCCGGCGGGGTGGTGTAGGCGGTTTCGGTCACCGGAGGCTGCTCGGTAACTGATGGCGCGGTCACGGACGACACGGTCGACGACGACGAGGTGTCCGCCAGCGTCTGCTCGGACGTGTCCCCGGAGATGCCGCCCGGTCGGAGGACGAGGTAGGCGACCGCGCCGAGGAGTACCAGCACCAGCGCCGCCAGGAGGGCGATGAGGGCGATCAGCGCGCCTGAGACGCCGCGCTGCGGTTCCGGCGGGTAGCCGTGGCTCTGCCATTGCTGCTGCGGGCCAGTGGTGCCGTCATCCCAGCCGTACGACATCCCGACGCTCCCACACTCCCGCGGTCCCGGATGCGACCGATCTGATCGGAAGATAGCAGGCGTGGACGACACCGCCTGACCAATGCGGGCCGCCCGGTCCTCGGGCACCGGGAGTGACCTTCACCCGATCGGCCACTCCCCGAGTGCGGTGAGGTCGTCGGCCGCCGCGGTGACGGCGGTGGGCTCGCAGCCGAAACCGATCACCTCGGTGCCGTCGGCGAGCGTCACCCGGCCGAGCTGCATCGGCCTGGGGAGCTCCTGGAGGAAGCTCCCGAGCGCCGCCGGGGAGAGTGTCCACCTCTCACCGAGCAGAGAGGCGCCGTCCGGATGACGCAGGACCCCGGGTTTGGGGGGCTGCGTGTCCAGTCGATACATCCGGTAGTCCGCGCTGGAGCGCACCGGGCCACGCCAGACCGCGCCTCGCGTGGTGAGTTGATGCTCGAGCGGGCCCCCGCGCCGGTGAGCGCCGAAGACCACCAGGTCGACCGCGGCCGCCCCTGCTCGGAGCGGCCACGGGACGAGTGGTTCGTCAGCGGGGTCGCATTCCCCGGGCTCGCGTCCCCCGGCGAGGTCCGCCGCAAGGTCGGCCGCAAGGTCGGCCGCCAGGTCTGCCGCAATGGCAGCCACCGGACCGTCGTGGAACGTGCGCCCCACCACGGTCACCCCGAACGCCGCCGTCCCGCGGTCCCCTTCGTCGACCTCGCCCGTCGGCACCGCCACGGCGCACATATCAAACAGGTTGCAGAAGTTCGTGTAGGTACCCATACGGCTGTTGAGCGCGATCGGGTCGGCGTCCACCTCGGCGATCGTCGGGTGGAACGGCGCGGTGGGCACGAGCAACGCGGCCGCACCCAGCCGGTCGAGCTCGGCGAGCGCCTCGCGCCGCAGCGCCTCGACCCGCCGGCGGTCGCGCAGCAGTTCCACCGCCGCGATGTCGCGAGCAGGCGCGATGATGCCGCGGACTATCGGATCGATGCCCGCGTCCGGATCCCGCTCGGCGTCGAGGAACGCGCCGACCGCCTCGTAGCGCTCGGCGACCAGCGCGCCGTCGTAGAGCAACCGGGCCGCGGCGAGGAACGGTGCGAGGTCGATCTCCACCACCCGGTACCCGAGGAGGCGGGCCCGGTCGACGGCGGCGGCAAAGGCCTCGGCCCAGCCCGGCGCCATCGCCACCAGTTCCCGGGGGACGGCGAGCGTGGCGGCCGGCGCCGCCGCCAGTGGCGTGTCCGTCGGCCAGCTGCGGGTGCCCGCACCGCCGGCCATCACCGCCGTCGCCCTCGCCGCCGTGTGGACGTCGCGGGCGAACATCGTGACGCAGTCATAGCTGGCGCACGCCGGGACCACCCCGTCGGTGGAGACCACACCGAGCGTGGGCTTGATCCCCACGATCCCGTTGAGCGCAGCGGGAATGCGGCCCGAACCGGCGGTGTCGGTGCCGATGGCAAGGTCGCAGATCCCCAGCGCCACCGCCACGGCCGAACCCGAACTGGACCCGCCCGAGATGTGACCGGGGCGGTGCGCGGCCCGCACTGCGCCGTAGGGGCTGCGCGTGCCCACCAGGCCGGTGGCGAACTGGTCGAGGTTGGTCGCCCCCAACACCACCGCGCCGGCCGCGCGCAGCCGCGCGACGGCCACCGCGTCCCGCTCGGGGAGGTACGCGAACCCCGGGCAGGCGGCGGTCGTGGGCAACCCCGCCACGTCCACGTTGTTCTTGACGGCCAGCAGCTTCCCGGCGAGAGGACCCCCGGCGGCGAGGGAGGCCGCCATGTCGGCGATCAGCTCCTCCCGGCCGCGGACCTTCAGGAACACCTCGGGTCGGTCCGCGTCGAGCAGTCGGGCCAACACGTCGTCGACCAGCGCCTCAGCGGCGTCGCGCACACCGGGACCCGCCACCGCGGCCCTCACGCGCTCAGCTCCCCACTGGCGGCCCAGCGCGCGAACTCCTCGGCGCGGGCGTGCTCCATGCGGCGTCTGGCGGAGGCGATGGATCCGGCCTCGCGCTCGCAGAAGGCGTTGTGCTCGGCCAGCGAGAACGTGTCGTCGGTGATGTCCACGAGCCCCCGGCCGGCGGCGGTGTCGGCGCGGAGGTCGGCCAACTCCTCGGAGGAGACGGGGTACCAGGAGATCCGGTCGAAGTGCCGCAGCAGCCACGGGTGCTCCGCGTCGAAGCCCGGCGCCGGCTCGGGGTGCCGGTGGTTCCACACCTGCGTGGTGCGTCCCACGAACTGGTAGCCGCCCGGTCCCTCCATCCCGTAGATGCACAGGTAGGCGCCGCCGATCCCGACGGAGTTCTCCGCGGTCCATGTCCGGGCGGGGTTGTATTTGGTGGTCACCAGGCGGTGACGCGGGTCCAGGGGCGTGGCCACCGGCGCGCCGAGGTAGACGTCCCCGAGCCCCAGCACCATGTACTCGGCGTCGAAGACGGTGCGGTACACGTCGTCGGCGGTCTCCAATCCGTTCATCCGGCGGATGAACTCGATGTTCCACGGGCACCACGGGGCGTCGTCGCGCACGCCGTACATGTACCGCTCGATGGCCTCCTTGGTGGCGGGGTCGTCCCAGCTCAGCGGGAGCCGGACCCGTCTGCTCGGCACCACCAGGGACTCGGCGGCGGGCATGGCGGTCTCGGCCTCACGCAGGGCGGCCAGGGTGGCGGCCACCGTGCTGCGGCCGGGGGTGATCTTGACCTGCAGCGACCGGATCCCGGGCGTGAGGTCCTGCTGGCCGGGAACGGGGTTCGACCGCAGGTGCAGGTAGAGGGCGTGGGCGCGGGCGCGCAGTTCGAGGTCGAGTTCCATGCGCCCGTACTCGACCAGGACGTTGTCGTCCCCGCCCCGGCGGTAGGTCACCTCGGTGACGCCGTCGGCGGTGTGACCACGGCCCAGGACGCCGTCGTCGCGGTCACCGCCGTCGCCGAGGACGTACGGGCGACCGGCACCGCGCACCCCGCCGATGCTCGCGCGATCGGGGCCGGTGTCCACCCGCACACGGACGAACCGCACGGTGTCCCCGGGGGCGAGCTGCCCGAGCTTCCACCGGTCGCTGCTGACGACCGTGACCGGGCAGACGAACCCGCCCAGGCTCGGCCCGTCCGGGCCCAGCAGGATCGGGGTGTCACCGGTGAAGTCCAGGGCACCCACCGAGTAGGCGTTGTCGTGCAGGTTGGACGGGTGCAGGCCGGCCTCCCCGCCGTCGGGCCGGGCCCACTTCGGGCGGGGCCCCTCGAGGCGCACGCCGGTGCGGTCCGAGTTGAAGTGCACCGTGTAGTCGGCCGCGTACAGCTCGTCCATCCCCGCGCGGGTGAGGAACTCCGGGGCACCGTGCGGGCCCTCGGCCACGGCGAGGTGCCAGTGGTGACCTATGGCCGGAACCTCCTCGGCGAGGATCCGGCGCGGCACACCCGGTCCGGGCTCACCGACGGCGAGCGTGTCCCCCGGTGCCAGGACACGCCCCTCGTGCCCCCCGAACCGCCCCAGGGTGAAGGTCGACGACGACCCGAGGTACTGCTCGACCTCGATCCCGCCCCCGACCGCCACGTACACGCGCATGCCCGGGCCCGCGATCACCGGGACCTCGAGCACGGATCCGGCCTCGAGCTGCACCGGCTTCCACTGCGCCACCGGGCGACCGTCCACGGTGGGCCGCACGGGCGCACCGCCCACGCACACCGTCACGGGGCCGTCCGGCCGGACCTTCAACCCGCCGCGCGTGCACTCCAGGCCGGCGGCGCCCTCCGGGTTCCCCACGGCGATGTTGGCCAACCGCAGCGAACAGTCGTCCATCGCCCCCGAGGGCGGGACCCCCACGCCCCAGTACCCGATGCGACCGGGCCAGTCCTGGACGGTGGTGATGAGTCCCGGGGCGAGGACTTCGAGACGGGTCATGGCGGCTTCTCCTGTGGTGACGGGTACGCAGGTGACGGGGACGCAGGTGGTGCGGGGCGGTGGGTTCCCGGCTCAGGCGGTGACGATCATCCGCACCGGCGTCGGGTCGAAGCCGTTGCACGGGTTGTTGATCTGCGGGCAGTTGGAGACCAGGACGATCACGTCGCGGTCGGCGCGCAGCGCCAAGCGCTTCCCGGGCGCGGAGAGCCCGTCGACGATCCCGAGGGTGCCGTCGGCGTCCACGGGCACGTTCATGAAGAAGTTGACGTTGGGGACCAGGTCCCGCTTGCCCAGGCCGTGCCGGGCGCCCTCGCGGAGGAAGTTCTCCACGCACGCGTGCTGATGCCGGGTGTGGTGGCCGTACCGCAGGGTGTTGGACTCCTGGGAGCACGCGCCACCGAGGGTGTCGTGGTTGCCCACCTCATCGGCGGTGATGGTCACGAGGGGGTCGCCGGCGTCGTCCCGCAGGACACTCCCCTCGGTCAGGAAGATGGACCGCTGGGCGGCGACGGTCGCCGGGGCGCTGTAACGGCGGGCGGGGTCGTGCGCGTCGTAGAACAGGGTGTCGACGGCCTGGTTGCCCTCGAGGTCCACGATGGTCAGTGTCTGGCCCGCCAGCAGGACCCGGGACCAGGCGGCCCGGGCGGCGACGGTCTCGTCGGCGACCACGGCCCCGCCCGCGAGCGCGAGGTCGGCAGCGGCGGCGGTCCGGGGATCGGCGGTGGCGGTGGCGGTGGGGGTCGGGGGTGTCATGGGAGGTTCTCCTCAGGCGATCGGGGTGAGGGCGCGGTGGGCGGCCTCGGAGTTGGCGACGGCTCGGCGGTATTCGAGGTCCTGACCGACGCCGGGGAAGCCGTCCTGCACGAGGGCGTCCAGGTCGTCCGGGGCGCTCCACGCCAGGAGCTCCACCGTCCCGGCGTGGTACTCCGCCGACGGGTCCAGCGGATGGTCGGCGACCGCCACGGCCAGCACGACGGGCAGGTGGAGCACGAGGTCGACGGTCGCCCCCGCGCCCGCGGTCCCGGTGGAGACGAGCGCGCCGTCGTCACTGACCCGGACGCCGTGGAAGAAGGACACGGTGTGGGGTAGATCCCGCTCCCCCAGCCCGTGCTTGAGCCCGGCGAGCAGCAACAACTCCCGCCCGGCGGGCGTGTCGGACTCCGGCGCCCCGGCCCCGTACCGGGCGACGTTCCCGGCCAGGGTGGAGGCCCCGCACAGTGCGTCGTGGTGGCCGGAGGTGTCCGCGACGACCGTCGCCAGCACCCGACCCTGGTCCGACAGCAGCGGATGACCGGTCCCCAGGTAGGCCTGCCACGGAACCTTCACCGTGTCGACCGTGTTGAGGCGCTCCCAGGGGGCGTCGGCGCGCCACAGCATGAGCGAGGCGCACCCCGTACCGTCCCGGTCGGTGAGGCGGATCCGCGTGCCGCGGGCCAGGGCGATCGCGGTGTAGCGGCCGCCGGGAACGGACTCCGCCCACGTCAGACGGTCGGCCGGGACGTCCGCCGGCGGGTGGGGCCAGGCGGTCGCGGGAACGACGGGCATGGAGTCGGTGATCGCCCCGGCCTGGGCGCGCGCGTGCTCGCGGGCACCGGCGGTGGTGGACGTGCTCTCGGTGGCGGTGCTCTCGGTGGTGCTGGTCATGTCAGGTCACTCTCCGATCTGGACGGGCTTGGGATGGGTCTTGCCGCGGGGGAAGCACAGGACGCCCAGGCCCACGACGGCCACGACGGTCAGGACGCCCGCCCACCGGAGCCACGGGGCCTCGCCGGAGGGGTCGAAGATCTCGGCCCGCGGCCAGGCGAGGTTGATGGTCATGAGCAGGCCGTACGCCACCGCCAGCACGTTGACGGGAACCCCCCAGCGGCCGAGCGAGAACAGCTGCTTCCCCTCGGCGTCGGTGAGCCGGGGACCCCTCGGCCATCCCTGGAGCCGGCGCAGGAGCAGCGGCACGGTCACGCACAGGTAGGCGAGGTAGATGAGGATGATGCAGACCGAGGCGAGCGTGGCGAAGATCGCTGAGTTTCCCACGTTGACCAGCAGGATCGCCATGCAGGCCAGCCCGATCAGAACTGACGGAAGGATCGGGGTGCCGGTACGCGGGTGGACGCGGGAGAGCGCTGCCGAGAACGGGAGCCTGCCGTCGCGGGCCATGGAGAACATGAGCCTGGAGGCCGCGGTCTGGATGGCGAGGGTGCAGATGAAGATCGCCACCACGACGTCCGCCAGGAGCACCTTGCCCCAGAAGTTCCCGAGCACCGAGTTCAGCACGTACGGCAGGCCCTCGGTCGCCAGGCGGCCGTCGGTGAGGCTGGGCGCGGCCATGAGGGCGCCCAGGATCATCAGGCCACCGCCGATGGCGGAGACGGTCAGCGCCAGGCGGATGGTCCGGGGCGCGATGCGGCGGGGATTGACGGTCTCCTCCGCGAGTTCGCCCGCCGAGCCGAACCCCACCATGACGTAGGCCGCCATCAGCCCGGAGACCACCCACGCCCAGATGTACCCCGGCTGGTCCCCCATCCCCGCGGTGTCAAAGACGACCTGCGGCCCGCGGACCGCGTGGGTCAGCAGCGCCAGGACCACGGCGACCACGCCGACGATCTCGCACGTCACGCCGACGTTGTTGACGTAGGCCATCCACTTGACGCCGATCGAGTTGATCACCGTCGTGACGACGAGCAGCACCGAGCCCAGCAGGACGGCGTTGGCCGCGCCGGAGGAGGAGGTGAGGGCCGGGTCGTCCCCGATGATCTGGAAGCCGGACCAGATGCTCGGCAGCACGACCTGCAGGGCGATGGCCGCGGCCGAGGCGGTGACGATCTGCGCGAGGATCATGAACCAACCGCCGAACCACCCCACGACCTCCCCGCCCATCCGCCGGGACCACTGGTAGATCGCACCCGCGATCGGGTAGCGGGCCGCGAGCTCCGCGAAGCACAGCGCCACCAGGAACTGGCCGGCGAACACGATCGGCCAGGTCCAGAAGAAGGCCGGGCCACCGAAGCCGTAACCGAGGCCGAACAGCTGGAAGATCGTCGTGAGGATGGAGACGAACGAGAACCCGGCGGCGAACGAGGCGAAGGTGCCGAGACTGCGATGGAGCTGCTGTTCGTAGCCGAGGTCGGCGAGGTCGTCGTGATCGCCCCGACGTTCGGGAGCCGGGGTGGTGAGACCGGGGGATTCACTCATGTCCGGTGCTCCTCTCGAGACGGGGTCGGGGGACCCGGGTGCAGGACCTGTTCCTGTCTGTCGATAGTTTTCCGCGACCGTGTGACCTGCCGGTTGCGCTGTGTTTCCATCCGATTAACACCGGTTCACGCCGCTGCCCGGAGTTCCCGGGGTGCCTGCTGACGTGGTCGAATACCCCCATGGCACCGTTCGGCGACCCTCCCGACGAGCGCGCCCGCGCGTGGTCCGACGGGCTGCGGCGCGAGCTGGCCACGCGGGTCGGCACGGCGGTGGCGGACGCGGTGTGGGTGACCGGCTCGGTCGGTCGCGGGGAGGCCGTCCCCGGTAGCGACCTGGAATCCCTCGCCGTCGTCGACGATCCCGGCGACCGCACGGTGCGGCGCGCCGTCGCCTCCACCGACCTCTCCCCCGCGCCGTGGTTCGCCGAGACCTCCACTGCCTCGGCCGCCGATCCCCGCCTGGTCCGGACCCGCGCCGGGTGGTCGACCGCCGCCGACGACTGGGCCGGCGCCCCCGCCCGGGACCTGGGCGTGGTCCACCTGGGACTGCTCGCCGACGCCCGGCCCCTCGTCGACGGCCATGACCAGCCCGACCTGCTGCCCTGCCTGGCCGTCCAGTCGGTGCGAGCCCACCCCGCGGTGCTGGCCGACGTCCTGGCCGACGCGCTCTCGACCCGGGCGTCCGTGCCGTCCCGGTTCGCCCGCAACCTCCGCTCGGACCCCGTCGTCGACCTCAAGGCGTCGGTGCTCACCCCGGTCGTCAAACTCGCCCGCTGGGCCGCGCTCCGCGCCGGTGTCACCGCCACCGCCACCGACGCGCGCCTGGAGCTCGCCGCCGATCCGCGGATCCTGCCGGCGGACCGGTGGGACTCGCTGCGCGTGGCCGCCCGTGTCACCGCCCGCCTGCGGTGGGACGTCCGCCTCCGCGCCGGGTCCGAGGGCCCGGGAACCGACCTGTTCCCTCTCTCCACCCTCACCACGGCCGAGCGCGCCGGGCTCCGGTCCGCCGCACGCGAGATCGCCGGCGCGCAGCGCACCCTCGACTACCTCCGCTCGGCGGGCGAGCTCCGGGAGCCTGGGTGACCGCGGTGAGCCGGACGAGCCGCCACCCCGCCACCGCCACGATGCTCGCCGTCTCCGCACTGGAGGGATGGGAACCGGAGGGGGACGACGACGAGGTACTCGATCTCGTCGATCGGGGCGCCCCCGCCCGCGCGATCCGCCTCCGGGTCCTCCAGGGAGTAGCGCCGGACGCCGTGCGGCGGCCGCGGCCCGGTGCCCTGTCCCGCCGCCATCCCTACCTCATCCGCGGGACGCGGGTCCTCGAGAACAGTCTCGGCATCACGTCGGCGACAGCTCTCGGCCGGGCGGAGGCCCTCCTCGTCGTCGCCGCCGGGGCACGACTCCTGCGTGATCCCGCCCGCGCCCCCGCGACGGTGTCCGGTGTCCACGCGGCCCTGTTCGGGGACGTGTACGCCTGGGCCGGCCTGCCCCGGATCGTCGACCTCACCAAGCAGGGCTCCGCGTTCGTGAGCGCAGCCCACGTCCCGGCGCTGCTGGCTCCGCTCGAACGCCCCGCAGCCCTCGTCGCCGACGCGCTCGCCTCGGCCTCCGGCGCCACCACCCGCGTCACAACCCCTGCCACAACCCTCGCCACAACCCCCGCGACGACCGTCGCCCTGGCCCTGGCCGACTGGTACGCGCAGGTCAACCACGTCCACCCGTACCGAGAGGGGAACGGGCGCGCCGCCGCGGTCGCCGCCCTACTCGCCGCGCGCGCCCACGGGGTGGATCTCGACTTCACCCGGACCGATCGCGAGATGTGGGTCCAGGCCGCCGTCGCCTCCATGCCGTCGCCGCCCCGGCGCACCGTCGATACGACAGCCCATCGGTTCGAATTCCTCCGTGTCACAATGGGTCGGTTCGCCGCCGCGGACGGCAACTGACCTACGAGCGGTGATCGCCCGTCGCCGACCGCTGCCCACTGCCCGCTGCCCACTGCCCGCCGACCGCTGCCCGAAGGGAGCCCCGTGTCCTCACCCGGCCGCCCCCGACTCGTGGACCGGCGGCGTCCCGGGGCCACCCCGGCGGACGAGATCCTCGACGCAGCGGCGGAACTGTTCACCACCCGCGGGTACACGGCCACCTCCACCCGGGCCATCGCCGACGCGGTCGGGCTCCGCCAGGCCTCGCTCTACACACACTTCTCCACCAAGGCCGCGATCCTCGTCTCCCTGCTCGACACCACGGTGGCACCGACCCTCGACCACGCCCGTCACCTCGTCGAGGGGGACCGCGACCCGCGGGAGACCCTCCTGACGCTGGCGACGATCGATGTCGAGGGCCTCCTGGCCTCTCGCTGGAACATCGGGATGCTGTACGTGTTGCCCGAGGTGGCCGGGGCGGAGTTCGAGGGCTTCCGGGCCTCGCGCTCCGAACTCAGGGGGATCTACCGCCGCCTCGTCTCCCTCTGTCGCCCCGACCTCGATCCCGGCGACCAGGCCGTCGACCTACCGTTCCGGGTGGTCGAGTCGGTGATCGCGCACCGGCAGGACCACCCGGCAGGCGGCATCGACGCCGGGCGGTGGGCGACGGCCGCGACCCGTGCGATCGACATCGGTTGACCCGGACTGTCGTACCCGTGGGGCACCATGGCGCTGTGACCGAAACCCAGGCCTCCCCCGACTCCGACGGCGCCTTCCCGCTCGGTTCCCCACCCGGTTCTCCTGCCGTCTCCCCTGTGGTCGCCGAGGTCCGTCGCCTCCGTGGGTCCGATCCCCTCGGCCGCATCACCGTCATCGTCGCCTCCTTCGGCGCGACGAGGGACCTCGTGCGGGCGCTGGCGCTGGGCGGGGGCGCGGTCAACGTGGCGGTGCGGACGGCCGCCCAGGTGATCACCGAACTGTCCGGGCCGGCACTGGCCCCCCGCGCCGCGCTGCCGTTCCCCCTCCTCGAGGCTGCTGTCGAGAAGGCCCTCGACGCCGACCCGGGCGAGTTGCGCGCGGTCGCCTCCCAACCGGTCACCGCTCACGCGGTGGCCCAGGCCTGCCTGCGGCTCGGGGAGGTCGACGTGGGTTCGCTCTTCCCGCGGACGCCACTGCACTCGGAGGTCCTGCGCCTGTCGGAACAGGCTCACTCGATGACCGGCGCCGCGTACTACCCGCAGTTCGAGGCGGTGACGACGGCGCTGGAGAGGCTCGACGTGCTCGGCCGGATCGTCCTCGCGGCGCCACTGCGGGGGACCGAGGCCGAGCGCCGCCTGCGCGCCGCGTTGGACGCCCGCGGGGTCACCCCGGTCCCCGGGACGGGCGCCGACCACCTGGCCTCCGCCGCGGAACCGGACGGGAAGGGCGCCGTCACGGGGACCCACGTGTTGCACGCGTCGGACTCGGATGACGAGGTGCGAGCCGTGGTCCGCTTCGTCCGTTCACGCCTCGCGGCCGGGATCCCGGGTCACCGGATCGGCGTCTACTACCCGTCGCCGGATCCCTACCTGCGCCTGCTGCTCCGCGCGTTCGCGGAGTCGGGGATCACCGTCCACGCCCCCTCGATCACCACTCTGGGGCGGACCCCCGTCGGGCGGTCACTCATCCGACTCCTCGGGGTGGATGCGGACCTCATGTCCCGTGCCGAGCTGCTGTCGATCGTGGCCGAGGGGGTTGTGCTGATTCCGGACGACACGGGGACACCGGTCTCCTCCCGCCGCCTGGAGTTGCTCACCCGCACGGCGTTCCCGGTCATCGGTGGGAGCGACTGGGACCGACTGGCGGAGGAACTGCTCGCCGAACCGGAATCGTCGGAGGGGGCCGGGTCCGGCGGGCGTCGGCTCACCGACTCCGAGCGATCCGCCGGTGCCGCTCTCCTACGCCTGATCGGCAAGGTCCGCGCCGGCTCGCGCGCGCTCGGCTCCGCCCACACGTGGTCCGACGTCGTGGCCGCCGTGGACACGCTGCTCACCTCGCTGTTCCGGCAGAGCCCCGACCGGGCCGCCGTGCAGGCCGCGGTGCACGCACTGACCGACCTGGACACCATCTCCCCCGTGATCACCCGCGAGCGGATCGTCGGTGCCGTGGCCACGCGGTTGGACTCGATCGGCGACAGGATCGGCGACGAAGGCGCAGGCGTGGCACTGGGACCGATCGACGACGCGGTCGGGAGAGACCTCGACACGGTGTGCGTCGTGGGAATGGCCGAGGGATTGCTCCCCGTCCTACACCGGCCCGACCCGCTGCTGCCCGAGGGCGCGGTCGAGCTCCCCGCCGACCAGCTCGACGAGCGGTACCGGGTTCTCCAGCTCGCGCTCTCCGCCGGCTCGGCCCGCACACTGTGCACCTTTCCCCGCGGGTCCATGCGCGGCGGCGGGAACCGCATCCCGTCTCGTTGGCTGCTGCCCACGCTGTCACACCTCGCCGGCACGAAGGTCCACGCCACCGAGTGGCAGCAGAACGTGGCGGGCTGCCCGTCCGTCACCGCGGTCCCGTCGTTCGTCGACGGCGTCCTCTCCCCGCCGGCCGAGCTCGGTTCCGACCCGGCGACAGCGGCCGAGCTGCGCATCCGCGCACTCGCGGCGGACGAGTGGCGGGTCGGGGCCAGGGCACCGGCGTTGCTCGCCCGGGCCCACGAGATGCGACGAGACCGCAGGAAGGGCCTGTTCTCTCGCTTCACCGGCAACGTGTCCACGGTGAGAGACCTGCTGACCGTCTTCGACCATCCCGTCTCGCCGACCCGGCTCGAGGACTGGGCCCAGAGCCCCTACCTCTTCTTCCTCGGCACCGTGCTCCGGGTCCGCCCTCTCGACGACCCCGCGGCGCACATCGAGATGGATCTACGGGACTACGGCGATCTGGTCCACGCGATCCTGCAGCGCTACGTCTCCGCTCGCCTCGAGCGCGGGGGCGACCCCGACCGCGAGCTGCTCATGGAGGCACTCCAACAGGAATGCGAGGACGCGGTCAACGCCGCCCCCGGGTTGCTCACCCCGCTGTGGCGCCGTCGGCAGATCCTCCTGGCCGCGGAGCTGGGCCGCTGGTTCGACGAGGACAGCGCCGACGCCGACAACGGGTGGCAGCCCACCGCGACCGAACTCGCATTCGGGCGCGCGGCGCCGGACGCCCCGGTGACCGAGGTCCCGTTCGAGGTCGCCACCTCTCGCGGCCCTCGGACCCTTCTCCTGGCCGGGTCGATCGACCGGCTCGACGTCCGTGGCGGTACGCAGCGCGTCACGGACTACAAGACGGGGGCCCCGCCCAAGGCGGAGGAACGCCCGAGCGAGGACGACCCCACGATGACCGGTACCCGGTTCCAGCTGCCGCTCTACGCCGCGGCTGCCGCCACCGCCCGAGCCCAGCCGGTGAGCGAGGTGCGGTACTGGTACTGCACCGAGCGCGGGAAGTTCGAACAGATCTCCCTGGCGGTCACCGACACCCTCATGGACCGCGTCCGCACGGATGTCGGGAACCTTGTCGACGCCCTCCAGAGCGGATGGTTCCCACTCAAGGGCGGCCGCGGGTCCTCCAGGGACCTGGCCGATCTCCTCGGAGGCGCGGATCTGGACCGCACCTGGGAGAGCCTGTCCAGGCGAGAACCCCTGCTCTCCCACCCCGCGTTCGCGGGCATCGTCGCCGATGACCAGACCGACTCCGGATCGGAATCCAGTTCATGACCTTGCTCCAGGACCATCCCGCGCGCCACCGCGTCCACAACGACACCGCCGCCCTTCTGTTCGTCGAGGCCGGAGCAGGAACGGGTAAGACCCATGCCCTGGTCCAGCGGCTCAGTGCCCTGCTGCTCACCGACCGCGTACCCGTCGACCAGATCGCCGCGATCACCTTCACCGAGAAGGCGGCCGCAGAACTGCGTGACCGGCTCCGCATGCATCTCGTGAGTGAACGAGACAAGGGAGACACACTCGCGGATGTCGCGCTCGCCGGCCTCGATACCGCAGCAATCGGCACCTTGCACTCGTTCGCTCTTCGGCTGCTCTCGGAGAACCCGCTCGAGGCCGGGATCCCGCCGCGGGTGACCGCCCAGCAGGACACCGCCGAGGCGACAGCCGTCAACGCCTTGTGGCAGGAATGTGCGACCGTCCTGTTCGGAACGGATCACGAGGGTTCACGCGCCGGCAACCTCGCTCGAGCGGTCGACGACATGCTCGACGCCGGAGTGGGCACGCTCGCGTTCCGCGACATGGTGGAGGCGCTCCACCGCGACTGGGACCGCCTCCCCACCGAGCCCCTGTACTCCGGCGGGTCGCCGAACGGCGAACTCCCGACGTCGCCCGACCTGGCCGAGGTGGCCGCCGCGGTCGGATCGATCGTGGCCTGGCGCGACTCCTGCCAGGACGAGACCGACCTCCTCTACGCCACCATCGGCGAGCACGAGGAGTGGCTGGCGAACCTGCACGCGGCCGCCACGGATCCGACCGCCTCACCCAGCTGGGTCGAACTCCTGGCCAAGCCCGTCAAGACCGGCCGCGGAGGGAAGGGGGCGAACTGGGGAGGCGCCGACGCCGTCAAGGGCATCAAAGAAGAGATCAAGGCGTTGGAACCGCTCTGCAAGGAAGTCCTCGCCACGCACTGGCGTCCCCGCATCGCCATCGTTCTCGACGCCCTCATCCCGGTGGTCCTCAGGCACGCAGACGATCGACGCCGGCACGGCACACTGCAATTCCATGACCAGCTCGTCCTGGCGCGTGAGTTGCTGCAGAACCGGTCGGTCCGAGATCGCGTCCGGGTCCAGTACACACGGATCCTCATCGACGAGTTCCAGGACACCGACCCCATTCAGCTCGACCTCGCGACGCTCCTCACCAGTGACGAGTCAGGCGACGGCCCCGAGTCGGGGCGGCTCTTCACCGTCGGCGACCCCAAGCAGTCCATCTACCGTTTCCGGCGGGCCGACATCTCCACCTACCTGCGCGCGCAGAGTGGGAACGGGGTCGAGGTCGAGCGGCTGAGCACGAACTTCCGCTGTTCCCGGGCAGTGCTCGACTGGGTCAACTCCGTGTTCTCCGAGGTGCTCCTCGCTGCAGAGGGTGTGCAGCCCGCATACCAGGATCTCGAGCCGGGGCCCGGCCGACCGGTACATGACTCCGCACACGGACCCCGGCCGTTTGTGTTCCGCACCGAGGACGTACCCGATCACTGCCCGCGACACGCGACTGAAGATGACAAGCGTCACTGGACCGAAGCCTCTGACGTCGCGCGGGTGATCGCCACCGCGATCCGAGAGGAGTGGACGCACGAGTCGAAGAACGGTGAACAGACCCCCCTCCGGCTCGGTGACATCGCCATCCTTCTCCCCTCCCGTGGGTCGCTGCCCATGATCGAGAAATGCCTCGACCACGCCGGGATCGATTTCCGGACCGAGGCCTCGTCGATCGTCTACGGCACCCCCGAGATCCGCGATCTACTCCTCGCCGTCCGGGCCGTGGCCAACACAGCCGACGAGGCCTCGCTCGTCGGTGCGCTCCGCTCCCCGCTTTTCGGCTGCGGCGACGACGACCTGCTCCGCTGGCGCTCCGCCGGTGGCACGTGGGCGAGCGGCGCCCCCGCCCCCGAGGGTCTGTCCGACTCCCCGGTCGCCGAGGGGATCAGGTATCTCTCCGCCCTCGGCCGCGGCACCCGGCGACCGGGTGAACTGCTGGAGACGCTCGTGCACGATCGCATGGTCTTCGAGTCGGTTGCCGAGTCCCCGCGCCGCCGCGATCTGTGGCGACGCATCCGCTTCGTCACCGAACACGCCTGGCAGTGGGAGGAGTCTGCCGCCGACCCCGCCCGCGCCGACCTGCGGGAGTACGCCGACTGGGCACTGTCCCTGACCGCTGAAGATGCCCGGGTCCCGGAGGCCGCCATCCCCGAGATCGGCGTAGACGCTGTCCGGATCACCACCATCCATGCCTCCAAGGGTCTCGAGTACCCGATGGTCGTTATCGCCGGGATGAGCCGTAAATGGCCTGCGGACCGAGAGCGACTTCTCTGGACCGACGACGAGCAGCCTCGTCCGGCGGCCTCGTTCTCCCCGAAGGTGCGCGATCCGAGATTCAACAGGGCCGCAGAACGCGAAGCGGAGCACTCCCTGGCCGAACGGATTCGACTGCTGTACGTGGCCACCACCCGCGCCGAGAGCCGACTCGCGGTCTCGGGTCACGGGTACGTTCTCACCAAGGCGACCAAACCTCAGCCGAAAAAGCTGTGGGGTTCTCTCCTCGGCTCGGTGATGGAAGAGCCCGACTCACCACCACTCGTGCCCTACGGGGAGGATCTGCTCCGTCCCGCCGATGCGCCCGACGTCGACGTTCCGGATGAGCACGACTGGCTCGACCGCAGTGAGGCGATCTCCGCCCGCTCCGCCGAGCGGGCCGGCTGGTCGGCCACCCGGATCGTCCACCCGGCAGCTGCCGCTGCCGGAGACTCCGCTGCCGCTCTCGACACGTCCGAGGCGACCGAATCCGAGCCCGCCGAAGAGAGGCCCCCACTTCCCGAGCAACTGGCCGCCGCACTCCGGGATCGCTTCGCCCCCGCTCCTGCACGTCAGGAGGAGGTGCCACCTGCTCCCCGCCGCGTTCCACTGGCTTCCGGCCCGGACGTGGGCACCGCCGTGCATCACCTCGCCGAGCACACCGATCTCGCCGTTCTCGCCTCGGCCGACGGCCGGTCCGCCACCGGCGACGACTCCACCGCTGCCGCAGACTGGGAGCGGTGGGCCGCAGGTCAGCTCACCGCCCTCGGACTCAGCGGTGGGCTCCGCAGCACGCGGACCCCCGAGGCTGTCGCCGAGATGGTCGCCGTAGCCCGCACCGCCCTCACCTCAGAACCCGTCCGGAGGGCTGCGGCGCGGCCCCACTGGGCGGAGTTGCCGGTCGCGGGTCCACTGTCCACCGCCGACGGGAGGGTGGTCGCGGTGGACGGGGTGGTCGACCTCGTCGTGGACGAGCCCGACGGCTCCCTGTCGATCGTCGACTACAAGACCGACGTCAGCGTCACCACCACGACCATCGACGAGTACCTGCTCCAGCTGTGCGCCTACGCCGAACTCCTCGGCGCCACCACGGGCCGGAGGGTATCGCGGATCGAGCTGGTGTTCTGCCGCGGCGGCCGCGCCACGGTGGTGGGACGGGACCTCGGCTGAGGGTGGTGGCCCGGGCCCGGTCCCCGGTGACGGCGAGCGGATGTGACCGATCTCTCCGCCCCTTACCAGGCGCCTGACCAGCACTATCGCTCATCGCTGCCATTCCTCAGGTGACTGCAAATGACTCCGGCGGAGTCCCTACGTAGTGTCCGGAGTCATGGACTACCGTCTGACGCTCGAGAAGCAGGAGTGGAACCAGTCCACCCCTGCGGCTTTCGCAGTGGGCGACCCGGACGAGAACCTACCCGGCGCCGACTCATCGCTCGGGAAGAGCGACGCCACACCCGCCGCCGTCTTCCCGGCGCCGCTGACCACCCTCGCGGCCGCGGCGATAGGTGGGCTGATCGGCCTGGCGATGGTCTACGGGGTCGCGGCGCGGCTGGCCGACACACTCGTCGGGGTGAGCGTGATCGTCCTGGTGTTCGCCATGACGATGGCCGGCCCCCGGGTCCACGCGGCGGCGCGGACCGAGACGGGTCGCATCCTCGCCGTGATCCTCGAGGCTATCGCCTTCGGCGGCGCGGTCGGCGCCCTCATCGTCCTGATCTGAGCCGGGCCCCCAGCTCGTCCACCAGGGAATCCTCGAGGCCGGCGCCTTCCACCAGGTAGCGACGTGCGTCGCCGAACTCCTTGGTCATCGCGTCCAGCGAGCGCCGGATATTGCTCTCCTCGACGCCGATGAGGACGTCGATCGCGTCGAACTGATCGGGCATCTCGGCCCGGACGTAGGTCCTGATGGCAGTGACGAAGTCCACCGACATCTCACGCGTGAGCAGGTAGTCGGCGATCACGTCCTCCTCCCGTACCCCGGCGAGCATCTGGAGTAGGGCGGAGATCCACCCCGTCCGGTCCTTTCCCGCGGTGCAGTGGACGATCGCCGGCCCGGACGACAGGGCCACGGCGTGCACCGCGCGCCCGAACGCCACTCTCTCCTGGTCGCCGAGGACAAACCGGTCGTAGGTCGTCGCCATCTCACGGCGCGCATCCTCGACGCTGAACGTCCCGGCCCCGGTCAAGGCGGCGGCCGAGGAATTGCCGGCGAGCACGTCGATGGCGAGGTACTCGGCGCCGGCCGGGATCATGTCGGGTTCTTTGGTGATCTCGGCCTCGGTCCGCAGGTCCACGATGGTGCTCACCCCCAGACGCTCGAGAACCCCGAGGTCCTCCTCCCCCACCGTCAGGGTCGTGGAACGGTAGACCAGGCCGCGGGACATGGTCCCCGAGGGGTGGATGGCGTATCCGGGTCCGGCGACATCACGGAAGTTGTGAATGGTGGTGAGTCGGACGTCGCTCACCACCATCCCGAGCTCCTCCACGACATCGTCGGCTTCCAGATCCTCGTCGACCCCGGCGTCTGCACCTGCCTCCGCGTTCATCCCGCATCTCCTCAGTTCCCCGCCCGCCCCTGTGACGCGCCGACCTCACGTTCCTACAGGAACGCAGGTGAACCCGTCACCCGGGCCCGCGCGCCCACAGGGTCCCCACGCGGGGACGTTCGCGCGGAACGTTGTTGACGTCCGGGGAGGGCACACTCCGGGGCCGCCATTTCGCCGTCATGACCGCGTCAGTTGTCCTAACCTCCGCTACATGACACGTGTTAGTTTCAACCCCGGCCACGAGATGCAGCACCAGACGTTCGGCGAGATCCTGTTGGAGCGCTCCGCCGACGACCACCCGGGTCTGCTCTTCGAGGACGCAGCCTGGACTTGGCGCGAGTTCGTGGCGGAGTCCGCGGTACGCGCGGAAATCCTCACGGTCCTGGCGGCCGAGCACTCGGCCCACTTCTCGGACCGGCCCGAGCGGTTCCGGCGCCTGCACGTGGGCGTCCTGCTCGAGAACGTCCCGGACTACCTGTTCGTCCTGTGCGGGGCGGCACTGGCGGGTGTGACCGTCATCGGCGTCAACCCCACCCGACGTGGGTCGGAACTCGCCTCCGACATCCGGGGCGTGGACTGCGACGTGATCCTCACCGACACCGCCGGGCGGGCCCTGCTGGACGCTGCGCAGGCCGACGGCGGTGACCCGGGTGTCGCTGCCGTGTACGACATCGACTCCCCCGACTGGCAGGGTCTGCTCGACCGACACGCTGGCGCCTCGCCCGCTCTGGCCGACGACGCCCGAGACCCCCACACGCTCCTGGCGCTGCTGTTCACGTCCGGCTCGACCGGCGCGCCCAAGGCCGTCATGTGTTCCACCGGACGCATGGCGATGCTCGGCACGATCAACTACCGCGGGCTCGTGCGGGAAGACGTCGCGTACAGCGCGATGCCGCTCTTCCACGGCAACGCGCTGTTCGCCGCCTTCGCCCCGGCGGCGTATATCGGGTGCAGCTTCGCCATGCGTCGCAAGTTCTCGGCGTCGGGTTTCCTCCCCGACGTCCTGCGCTTCGACGCCACTTACGTCAACTACGTGGGTCGCTCGCTCTCGTACATCCTCGCCCAGCCCGAGCGCCCCGAGGAAAGCCGGACCAGGCTGCGGATCGTCTTCGGCACCGAGGCCTCGACCCACGACCGCGCCGAGTTCGCCCGCCGCTTCGGCGTCGAACCGCTCGAGTCCTACGGCAGCAGTGAGGGCGGCGTGGTGATCAGCCACACCGAGGACACCCCGCCGGGCGCGCTCGGGGTGGCCGGCGCCCACATGCAGGTGACGATCCTCGACGACAGCGGCCGGGAGTGCCCGACCGCCGAGTTCGACGCCGACGGAGGGTTGGTCAACGCCGGCGAGGCGATCGGTGAGATCTGCAACCTGACCGGCGCGGCGATGTTCGAGGGCTACTACCGCAACCCCGCGGCCACGGCCGAGCGCAACATCGGCGAGGTCTACCACTCCGGCGACCTGGGTTACCAGGACGCCGACGGCTTCTTCTACTTCGCGGGCCGCTCGGGCGACAAGATCCGCGTGGACAGCGAGAACTTCTCCGCCGGCCCGGTCGAGCGCATCCTCGACCGCTTCCCCGGGGTGCTCGTGGTAGCCGTCTACCCGGTGCCCGATCCACGCACCGGCGACCAGGTGATGGCGGCCATCCAACTCGAGCCGGGCGCCACTTTCGACCCGGTGGAGTTCGGCCAGTTCTGCCGCTCGCAGCCGGACATGGGTACCAAGTGGACCCCGCGCTTCGTGCGGATCATGGAGACCATGCCGGTCACCGCCACCCGCAAGATCGCCAAGCCGAGCCTGCGGCGCCAGTCGTGGATCGAGCCGGGACAGGTGTACGCCCGCGGGGGCGCCGCGTTGGTGGGAGGGAAGGACGACGACGAGTTCCTGCCCCTGACCATCGAGGTCCGCGACGAGCTCCTCGCGAACTACCGACTGCACGGGCGGCAACCAGCCGGGGTGTGATCAGGAGCCGGCGGCGGCCGTGATCAGGCGGCGACCCCGGCCGGGTGCGCTCAGTGCAGGACGCGCAGCTGGAACGGGTAGTTGATCGTCCGGCCCTTGGTCGCCCGCAAGGTCCCGATGATGTGGCCGACGATCTGGGCGATGAACGAGACGGCCAGCAGGACCAGGCCGACCGGGATGCCGATGAACGTGAAGATGCAGATCCAACCGACGATGCTCATGATCCACAGGCCGAGGTTGAAGTTGAACGAGCCCGCGGCGGCCTGGCGGACAAACGGGCTGCGGTCCTTGTAGATCAGCCACATCACGAGTGGTCCGACGAAGGACAGCCAGCCGGCCGACAACACCATCGCGATCAGGCTGGAGGCGTGCGCGAGGGCTGCGAGAGTGCGGTCGTCGGGCCCGACGGTCGCGGGCTGGTTGCCGAACGGCTGATTTCCTGGAGCGGAGCCGCCGTACTGCTGGAATCCGGGCTGCTGGGTCATGTCCCCAGTGTCCACCTCTCGCAGCGCATCGGCATCAGGGAAGTCCCCGGTTTCCGCCATTCTGCCGCCGCCCGGTCCCATCCGCCTCTGAGCCCGACTACCGGGAGATTCACACGCGTGTCACATGCCGCGCCTACCCTGGCGCGCATGACGGACTCAACCCGGTCAGATTCAACCCGGTCAGATTCAACCCAAGCAGATCCGCTCGAGCGGGCGGTCGCACCGCTGCGTGACGACGTCCGTTTCCTCGGCGCCCTGCTGGGCGACACCGTGCGCGAGCAAGCGGGCGAGAAGATCTTCGACCTCGTGGAGACCGCCCGCCGCACCGCGTTCGCGGTCCGCCGCTCGCAGGCCGACCGCGACGAGGTGGTGGCCCTGTTCACCGACGTCAGTGCGCGGGAGATCATCCCCGTCATCCGCGCGTTCTCGCTGTTCGCGCTGCTCGCCAACGTGGCCGAGGACCTGCACCAGGAGCGCCGTCGCAGAATCCACACCGCCGCGGGCGAGTCTCCGCCGGACGGCGACCTCGGGTCCACCTGGTCACGGCTGGACGGTGCCGATCTCGCGCCCGACAAGCTCGAGGCGGTCCGCGCCACCGCCCGCGTGTCACCGGTGCTCACCGCGCATCCCACGGAGACGCGTCGTCGCACGGTCTTCGAGGTCACGCGCCGCGTCCACGCCCTCATGCGCCGCCGCGACGCCCTGCGCACCGGACCCCAGGACCCGGTGGTAGAGGCCGAGACAGCCCAGATCGAGGTCGACATCCGGCAGCAGGTGCTCACCCTGTGGCAGACGGCGATCATCCGCAGCGAACGCCCGCGCATCGAGGACGAGGTCCTGAGCGGGTTGCAGTACCACGAGGCCACGCTGCTGGACGTGATCCCTCCGCTCAACGCCGAGATCGCCGAGCGGCTCGGGACCGGCGACCGCGCGGTGGTCCGCCCCGGGTCGTGGATCGGCGGCGACCGCGACGGCAACCCCTACGTCACCGGCGACGTGGTGCGCTTCGCCACCGAACGCGCGGCCGAGCTCGTCCACCGGCACTACGCGGAGCAGCTCCGGAAGCTCGAGCGGGAACTGTCCCTGTCGGCCCGGGTCGTCCCCGTACCGGACGAGCTGTACGAACTGGCCGACTCGCTTCCCGAGGTCCGCGACGAGATCACCGCCACCCGCGAGGACGTGCCCTTCCGCCGCGCCGTGCGGGTGGTCCGCCGTCGGCTCGCCGCGCGGTCGATCTCCTCGTCGTCGTCGCCGTCGGGTACGTCCCCCGCGATCGGGCGAGACGACGACGAGCCGTACCGCTCCCCGGCGGAGATGCTGGCCGATCTGGACACGATCGATGCCGCGTTGTCCGCCTGCGGGTCGGACCTGCTGCGCGAGCCGCGGCTGCGGGACCTCCGGTGGGCGCTGCGCTCGTTCGGGTTCCACCTGCAGGCCCTGGACATGCGGCAGAACTCGGAATCGCACGAGGAGGTGCTCACCGAGCTGTTCGCGCTGGCCGGGGTGAGCCGGGACTATTCGGCGCTGGACGAGGACGCCCGCGTCGAGCTGCTGCTGCGCGAGCTCTCCCACGATCGCCCACTGCTCGGCCCGCGGGCTGAGCTGTCCGAGCTGGCGGCCAAGGAACTCGGCGTGATGCGGGCCGCCGCTGCGGCGGTAGACCTGCTGGGGCCGGAGGTGGTGCCGCACTACATCGTCTCCATGTGCGGGTCGGTGTCCGACCTGTTGGAGCCGGCGGTGCTCCTGCGCGAGGTGGGCCTGTTCTCCGGCGACCCGGAGGAGCCGCGGTCGAGCGTGCGGCTGATCCCGCTGCTGGAGACGATCGACGACCTCGCGGCGGGGCCCGGGATCCTCGACGCCGCACTGGCACTGCCGCAGTTCCGGGCACTGATCCGCGCGCAGGGCGATGTACTGGAGGTGATGCTCGGCTACTCGGACTCCAACAAGGACGGCGGGTACCTGGCGGCCAACTGGGCGCTCTACCAGGCCGAACGCGACCTCGTCGACGCCGCCGACCGCGCCGGAGTGCACCTGCGCTACTTCCACGGCCGGGGCGGCGCGGTGGGCCGGGGCGGTGGCAACTCCTACGACGCGATCCTCGCCCAGCCGCCCGGTGCGGTGCAGGGTGCGCTGCGGATCACCGAGCAGGGAGAGGTCATCTCCGCCAAGTACTCCGAACCGCACCGCGCCCGCCGCAACCTCGAGGCACTGGTGGCCGCCACGCTCGAGGCCTCCCTGCTCGACGTCGAGGGCCTCGGCGACCGGGCGGCGGACGCATACGAGGTGATGACCGAACTCGCGAGGCTGGGACGCGAGGCGTACGCGTCGCTGGTCCATCACGACCAAGGGTTCATCGAGTACTTCACGTCCTCGACCCCACTCAGCGAGATCGGCGAGCTCAACATCGGCTCCCGCCCGGCCTCGCGCAAACAGACCTCGACCGTCGACGACCTGCGGGCGATCCCGTGGGTGCTGTCATGGTCGCAGTCGCGGGTCATGCTGCCGGGTTGGTTCGGCGTCGGCACTGCCCTGCGACGTTGGATCGACGGCGAGAACGGCGGCCTTGGGGAGATCGGGGGCGAACCGGAGAGCCAGGCGAGCGCCGACGAGCGGATGGCCACCCTGCGGCGCCTCTACGGCGATTGGCCGTTCCTGCGCACGACCCTGTCCAACATGGCGCAGGTGATGGCCAAGGCGGACATGGGTCTGGCCGGCCGCTACGCCGAGCTCGTCCCGGACGGCGAGGTGGGCCGGCGGATCCACGGGATCATCTCCGACGAGTTCGACCTCACCTGCGAGATGCTGCTGGCCGTGACCGGGTACGAGACGCTGCTCGACGACAACCCGGCGCTGGCCAGGTCCGTCCGCAACCGCTTCCCGTACCTCGAGCCGCTCAATGTCCTGCAGGTCGAGTTGCTGCGGCGCTACCGCGGAGGCGACGAGGACCCGGCCGTACGCACCGGCATCCAGCTGACCATGAACGGACTGGCCACGGCGCTGCGCAACTCCGGCTGACCACCCACGTTCCAGGCCGCTGTGCGGCCGACTGTTACGAGATCGAGCGGGTCGCGCGGGTGGCCTCCCCCGGCCTCGCCACCGCAGCGTGCTCATCGGACCGCATGCGGCGGCTATCGACTTGGTGGGTGATCGTTGACGGGCGCCCCAGTCATACTCGCGCCTTGTGAAATGACGGAGAGCCCCCGGTCGCCGGTGAGGGCGATCGGGGGCTCTTCGTGGTTTTCAAGTTGTGTTCGGCGG
>NZ_JAWLRW010000006.1:221459-279683 GCF_033142235.1 Rhodococcus sp. IEGM 1408 | reverse complement strand
CGAGCAGAGCTACTACGCCGCTCTCAGCCGAGAGCTTCAACCCACATAGGAGCGGCGGGAAACCTGGGGCAGTTCAGCGTCGAGGACCATCGTGGTGCGCATGTGCGGGGCGACCCGCCACCCGACGATGGTGCGTGAGTATGCGTCGATGATGAAGCAGACGTACGCGACGCCGGCCCAGGTCGGCACGAATGTCAGGTCCGTGACCCACAACTGGTTCGGCGCGGTCGCGGTGAAGTCGCGACGCACCAAGTCGGGGTGCCGCGGCATCCCCGGGTCGGGTTTGGTGGTGCGCACCCGCTTGGTGCGCCGAACGCCCTCGATACCCTCGGCGCGCATCAGCCGGGCGACCTGGTCCCGGCCGATGTCGTGACCCGCACGCCGGGCTGCCTTCCAGATCTTCCGTGCCCCGTAGACGCGGAAGTTGTCCTCCCACAGCTGCCGCACGATCGAACCCATGACCTCATCACGCTTCGATCGCGCTGACTGTTGTCGGTTCTTGACCTCGTAGTAGCTGCTGGGGGCCATCTGCAGAACTGCGCAGATGCGCTCGACGCCCAGACGCCGACCCGCGACGACATCGTCGCGGTTGGCGTCGATGAACGCGGCTACTTCTTGTGCTGGCGGTCGAGCTCCGCCCCGAAGAAACTGGCGGCCCTTTTCAATATCTCGTTGGCTCGCTTGAGCTCGCGGACTTCCTGTTCGAGGGCCTTCATCTTCGCCGACTCACTCGTGCTGACCCCCGCCACGTGGCCTTCATCTATATCAGCCTGACGCACCCAGGACCGCACGGACTCCGCGCCATAGCCAAGCTGGGCTGCGACCCGCTTCACCGTGCCGTGATCGGTGCCCAGCTCGGCCCGCAGGGTCCTGACCATCCGCACCGCGGCAGCCTTCTCTTCAGGGCTATAGCGACGCGTGGTCGGCTTGTCCGGGTTGGTGTCCTTCGGCATGAGTCCATCCTCGTTTCCAAACGATGGAGACTCCAACCAACCCAGTGCGATTCAACGCCCCGACTCGGCCCGGGGCGCTGCTCGGTCCGCGCCGAGACGTGTCTCGGTAGAGGATCGTCAAACGAGACATCCAACATGCCGGGCCAACGCCGACTTTGCCAATGCTGGGAGCATCGTGCGCCGCGTGCTGACCGAGAACGAATCCTGCTACCGCTCCCACCCCTTCGCCGACGCCCTCGGCCAGGACATTAAGCACAAGCGAACTCGCCCCTACCGCCCGCAGACCAACGGCAGGGTCGAGCGCTACAACCGGATCCTGCTCGAGGAATGGGCCTACGCCCGCCCCTACGCCAGCGAGCGAGAGCGCGAAGCCGGTCTACCGGAGTTCTCCTGCATCACTGCGGTTTTCACCGCGGCCACGCCGTATTCGAAGGCGCCTCACCCTCCAACCACGTGCCCAGCCTGCGTGGACAGAACACCTAGCTAGGGTGGGCCTATGGACGCCGACATCAACTTCTACTTTGACCCGGTCTGCCCGTTCGCCTGGATGACCAGCAAATGGGTGCGCCAGGTGCAGGCGCAGCGCGACTACACCGTCGACTGGCGGTTCATCTCGTTGCGCCTGGTCAACGCAGAGGTCGACTACGATGCGCACTTCCCGCCTGAGTACGAAGCCGGTCACACCGCCGGGCTGCGGCTGCTGAGGGTGGCGGCTCGTGCGCGAGCCGAGCATGGCCGGGCGGCGATGGCGCCGTTGTACGCCGCCTTCGGGGCGCACATCTTCGATACCGCTCCGGACGCCGGCGACGACCGCAGCGAAGGCGAGGTGCGTGAGCGGCGCGGGACGCGCGAGTTCGCCGAGCTGATCCTCGCCGACGCCGGTCTGCCGATGGAGCTGGCGGACGCCCTGGACGACGAGTCGTGGGACGCCGAGATCCGCCGGGAGACCGATGAGGCGCTCTCGCTGACGGGCAAGGACGTGGGTACGCCCATCATCCACTTCGAGCCACCGACCGGGGTCGCCTTCTTCGGGCCCGTGATCAGCCGGTTGCCACACGAGGACTCGGCGGCCGGGCTGTGGGACCACGTGGTCGGGCTGGCCCGCTTCCCGGGTTTCGCCGAGCTCAAGCGCAGCCTGCGCGAGCGGCCACAGCTGGCCGCGCTCGGAGTGGATGCCGACACGGTGGGCAAGCAGGAGGACTGGCACGGCGGCAGCCGGCGGCAGAAGAAGTGACCCTGTTGAGGAGGTGGAGACATGAGCGGAACCAGCATTCGCAGTCACCGGGAGTCCGTCACCGTCGAGGCGTCGGCCGAGGCGCTCTACGACCTGGTCTCCGACATCACCCGTACCGGCGAGTGGAGTCCGATCTGCACCGCGTGCTGGTGGGACGACGAGGCCGAGGCAGGTCAGGTCGGTGCCTGGTTCACCGGGCGCAACGAGCTCCCGCACCGGACGTGGGAGACCCGGTCGGTGGTGGTGGCGGCCGAGCATGGGCGCGAGTTCGCCTGGGTCGTGGGCGGCAGCTTCGTCCGGTGGGGGTTCACTCTCGCCCCCGCGCCGGCAGGGACGATCCTCACCGAGTCCTGGGAGTTCCTGCCCGGCGGGATCGCCATGTTCGAGGAGAAGTTCGGCGACCGGGCGCCCGCTGAGATCGCCGACCGCACGCAGGACGCCCTCGACGGCATCCCGAAGACGCTCGCCGCGATCAAACAGATCGCCGAGTCGTCCACCGGCGCAGGGGAGCCGGCTCGGCCATGACTGGCCACTCCGCCCCGGGTGGGGCGTCATCGGACGGGTTGACCGCGATCTATTCTTGCGCTGGCGAGCGAGGTCCAGGAGGAAGCCTGAGTTCACGGGCGTACAACTCCATACCGTTAGCTTGGCATAACGTCTGGCTCCGGCTGTGGCGGCCCACACTGGCGCCTGGAGGATGCTCTCTAGCCGCAGCGAGTCGTAGAGGCGGCGTGCCAGGGCTGACTCAGACCGACACCCGGCGCTACAGCGAACACTTTGAGTAGGCGCTCGCGGTCGCCACTCATGCCGTCACGAACCTCGGGCTCCACACACGACCCGTGTCAGTGACCCGGGTCCCGGAGGCGCCCACGATGAGCAGGCACTTCATGTCCACTGCGCCGCAGTCCAGGTCACCGAGGGTCGTGACCGTGAGCGACTCCTCGGCGCGGCCCACGTCGCGGCCCACCACCACGGGCGTTTCCGGGCAACGGTGACGCAGCAGGACGTTGCGGGCATCGGCGACCTGGTGGGTGCGTGAGCGTGAGGCGGGGTTGTAGACCGCCAACACCAGGTCGGCGGCGGCGATCGCGTCCAGCCGGTGTTCGACCACCTCCCACGGCTTGAGCCGGTCGGACAGGCTGACCACGGCGAAGTCGGCGCCGATGGGAGCGCCGGCGCGCGCGGCCACCGCCTGCACGGCCGAGACGCCGGGGGCCACCCGGATATCGACGCCTGCGTACGCGGGGTCCTCGGCGGCCTCGAACACGGCGGCGGCCATGCCGAACACTCCGGCGTCGCCGCCGGAGACCACCGCCACCCGCTCGCCGGCCACCACCAGGTCCAGCGCGAGCCGGGCGCGGTCCACCTCCACGGTGTTGCCCGAAGAGTGCCGGGTGAGGCCGGCCCGCTGGGGGACCCGGTTGACGTAGGGCGCGTAGCCCACCACGTGGTCGACCTCGGCCAGCACCTGGCTCACCTCCGGGGTGAGCCACCCGTCCGGGCCGGGTCCGAGCCCGACCACGTGCAGGACGCCGCCCGGCAGGGCCTCCATGACGGAAGCCGGATCGGACGACACTTCCGGCGCCCCGGCGCTGACCAGGGGCGCTGACCGGCGCCCCGTTGGATCGCTGTGCCGTGAGTCGCCGGGAACCACGATGAGGGAGAAGTACGGCACGGTCGCCGGGTCGACCTCCGCGACGGCGTGGAACTGCTCGGTGGTCATCGATGCCCGCTCGACGTACACCGCGCCTTCGAGCCGTCCGGCGGCCTCGAGCGCGCGCCGGACGGCGGGAAAGTTCCGTCCGAGCTTCATGATGATCGCGCCGTCGGTGTCTGCAAGTCGCCGCGCGAGCTCGGGCTCGGGCAGCGTGCCCGGCAGGACGGTGAGGACGTCGGTCTGCCTGACCAGGGGAGTGGCGGCCGCGGCGGTGGCAGCGGCGAAAGCGGGGATGCCCGGCACGATCTCGGTGTCGAACCGAGGGGCGAGCTTGTCGTGCATGTACATGAAGGAGCCGTAGAACAGCGGGTCTCCCTCCGAGAGCAGGACCACGTCCCGGCCTGCGGCCAGGTGCTCGGCCAGCCGCTGCGCGCTGCGCTCGTAGAAGTCCGCGATCGCGCCCGCGTACCCGCCCGGGTGGTCGGTGACGCCCGTGGTCACGGGGTATTCCAGTCGCTCCTCGATCGCGCCGACAGGGATGAGGTCGGCGGCGATGCGGCGCGCGTTGGACTCTTTGCCGCGGCCGGCGTGGAAGGCAACGACGTCGGCGGCGCCGATCAACCGGGCGGCCTTGAGGGTGAGGAGCTCGGGGTCGCCGGGGCCCACGCCGACGCCGTAGAGCCGGCCGGGAGCAACACCGGCCGCGGGCGATCCGGCGCTCACTCCGCCTCCTGCGCCAGGGCGTTGACGGCCGAGGCGGTCATCGCGGACCCGCCGCGCCGGCCGTGGACCGTGACGAAGGGGATGTCGATGCCGTGATCGTCGGCAAACGCCGCGAGCGCGGCCTTGGACTCGGCGGCTCCGATGAACCCCACCGGGCAGCCGACGATCGCGGCGGGCCGGGGAGCGCCGTCGAGCAGCATCTCCAGCAGGTGGAACAGGGCGGTGGGGGCGTTGCCGATCGCCACCACAGCGCCGTCCAGGCGGTCTCCCCACAGCGTCAGCGCGGCGGCGGAGCGGGTGGTGCACATCCGCGCGGCCAGCTCGCGGACGTCGGGTTCCGAGAGCGTGCACACCACGTCGTTGCTGCGCGGGAGCCGGGCGCGGGTGATCCCGGAAGCGACCATGTGGGCGTCGCACAGGATCGGCACGCCGGCGTCGAGCGCCGAGCGCGCGGCGGACACGAGCCGGGGGTGGACCTGTAGGTCGCGGGTCAGGTCGGTCTGGCCGGTGCCGTGGACCATCCGGACGGAGAGCCTCTCGGCGTCGGCCGGCACGCGGGACAGGTCGGTCTCGCGGCGGATGGTGGCGAAGGAGTCGACGTAGATGGCGGGCCCGTCGTCGACGTAGTCGTAGCGACGCGGCGGCCTGAGGGCAGCACTCATGGGGTCCTCCTCGGGGTTCTCGCCCCGGTGTGAGAAGTCGCAGCGACGCGGTTAGAGCGCGCTGATCCCCGGTGAGTATCTGGCTCGGCACGTCGGATCGACGGGCCTCACAGTGGCGGAACCGCCCCGGATTTTCACCGGGTTCCTCGCCGTGGGACAGCCCGCAGCCTACGCGTGGACGGCCAGCACCCCGCGCCACGGGGTCACGATCAACTCGGCCACGTCGCCGCCGGTGAGCCGGTCGATTAGGGCGCGGTCCACTACGCCGCTATGGGCCTCGACGTGGTCGATCAGCCCCGCCGAGCTCGCGACCGGACCGTACGGCAGCACCGGGGCCGGGCTCGCGAGCCGGTGGTCCGCCGGGCGGGCCGCGATGAGGGGGACTGGCAGTTCCCGCACGTGCCACGGCGCGTCCGGGCCGGTGCCGCGGGCCCGGACGAACTCGCGGGCCAGCTCGACCAGCCGGTCGGCGGCCTCGGCCAGCGGCACGACGTCCGACCACTGCGCGCCCACCCGCAGCTGTGCGGTGCCGGCGTCCAGGGCGACCAGACCGAGGTCGCAGGACCGCTCGAGAAGGTCGCCGCGGCCGTCGTCCAGGACGAACAGGAACCGGCCCGGCAACCCGCCGAGCGCGGGATCGGCCAGCAGCCCGGCGTCGAGCCGGTCGGTCACCGGGCGCAGGTCGGCCCGGCCGCCGACCAGGCCCGTGAGCGGCGAGACGAGGATGTTGCGCACCAGCTCGTGACCGGGCTCGGGGAGCAGGCCCGTCTCCGCGATCGCCGCCACCACCTCGCCGGGCAGCTGTCCGTCCGGGCCGATCGGCAGGGCCCGCAGCTGCAGGTTCGCGCGTGTCGTGACGTGCACGTTGTCGTCGTCGCCGAATCGCACGGCGACCCCGTGCAGCGCGGCCAGGGCCGCGGGCGACACGCGGCCACCCGGGACGCGCAGCCGGACCAGGGCGCCGTCGGCGGCCGGCCACGGGCGCAACACCCCCGGGCACAGGTCGCCACGGGTGCGGCGGGTGGGTTCGGTGATGCTCACGGGGGTCAGTGTTCCACCCGGGCCGCGGGAGGGCGGGCACCGCTCAACCGGGTGGGGGCGGATAGGCTCGGCGCTGCCGTGGTGTTCGGGAAGCCGGAGGAAAAGCCGGCGCGGCCCTCGCCACTGTAGTCGCGGAGTCATGCGACCCTCGTCCGTCCCGCACGGGGCGGAGGCCACTGGATCCTCCAGGATCCGGGAAGGTCGGTCGCACGGCGTTGATGCGGAAGCCAGGAGACCGGCCACGGCGACATGTTCCACGAGGGTTTGGAGAAGAACATGCGCCCCAACCGGCGTTTGGCGTCCCCTGATGACGTCTCGGCACCACTGATCACACTGTTATCCACCTCCGACACGGATCTGCTCTCCGCCCGGGCCTCCGGCGCCGGGTGGGCGCTCGGCAACCCGTCCCGGCTCGACGTGGAGGCGGACCTGCCCGGGCTGCTCGACGGCGCCGACCTGGTGGTGGTCCGGATCCTGGGCTCCCGGCGATCCTGGGAGGCCGGGTTCGCCGCGGTCTCGGCCTCGGGCCTGCCGGTGGTCGTGCTGGGCGGGGAGCAGAGCCCCGACGCCGACCTGATGGAGCTGTCGACGGTCCCGATCGGCATCGCGGCCGAGGCCCACCGCTACCTCGCCGAGGGCGGGGAGCGGAACCTCGCCCAGCTGCACGCCTTCCTGTCCGACACCGTGCTGCTCACCGGCGCCGGCTTCGAGCCGCCGGAGAGCGTGCCGGTGTGGGGGATGCCGCCGCGCCCGGGCGCCGCAGGCCACGGCACGGGGAACGGAGCGGGGAACGACCGGGACGACGACAACGACAACGACGACGACAACGTCGGCGACCTCGCCACCGACCTGCCCCGCGTCGGCGTGCTCTACTACCGCGCCCACGAGGTGAGCGGGAACTCCGGGTTCGCGCACGCGCTGGCCGACGCGATCGACGCCACCGGCGAGGCCGTGGGCGTACCGGTCTTCGCCGGGTCCTTGCGCTCGGCTCCCGACGAGCTGTTCGACGCGCTCGGCACGCTCGATGCGCTGGTCGTGACCGTCCTGGCAGCCGGCGGCACCACGCCCGGAGCGGTGAGCGCGGGCGGCGAGGACGAGACCTGGGACGTCGAACGCATCGCCGCGCTGGACATCCCCGTCCTCCAGGGCCTGTGCCTGACGTGGAGCCGCGAGGACTGGGCGGCCTCCGACGACGGCGTCAACCCCCTGGACTCGGCCAACCAGATCGCCATCCCGGAGTTCGACGGCCGGATCATCACCGCACCGTTCTCGTTCAAGGAGATCGACGCCGACGGCCTGCCCCGCTACGTGGCCGACCCCGAGCGGTGCGCGCGCGTCGCAGGGATCGCCGTCGCCCACGCGCGGCTTCGCCACGTGGCGCCCGCCGACCGACGGGTCGCCCTGGTGCTTTCGGCTTATCCGACCAAGCACTCCCGCATCGGCAACGCCGTCGGGCTGGACACCCCGGTCTCGACCATCCGCCTGCTGCGCCGGATGCGCGACGAGGGCTACGACCTCGGCCCGGACGATGGCCCCATCGCGCAGTATCTTGATCGATCGAGTCTGGACACCGCCGGGGACTACGCCGACGACACCGGGTTCGCCGACGACACCGCCGCCGGCGACGCCCTCATCCACGCGCTCATCGCCGCGGGCGGTCAGGATCAGGAGTGGCTCACGGGCGCCCAGCTCACCGACAGTCACGTGCGGATCTCCACCGAGGACTACCTGCGTTGGACCGCGGACCTGCCCGAGACGCTGCGCGCGGAGATGGTCGAGGCGTGGGGGCCGGCGCCGGGCGAGCTGTTCGTCAACGACGCCGGCGAGATGGTCCTGGCCACCCTCCAGGCCGGCAATGTCGTCCTGTTGATCCAGCCACCCCGCGGCTTCGGCGAGAACCCGGTCGCGATCTACCACGACCCCGAGCTCGCGCCGTCCCACCACTACCTGGCCGCCTACCGCTGGCTGGCGCGCGGCTTCGGGGCGCACGCGCTGGTCCACCTGGGCAAGCACGGCTCGCTGGAGTGGCTGCCGGGCAAGAACGCCGCGCTCTCGGCCGGGTGCGCCACGGACGCCGCGATCGCCGACATGCCCCTGATCTACCCGTTCCTCGTCAACGACCCCGGCGAGGGCGCCCAGGCCAAGCGCCGCGCGCACGCGACGATCGTCGACCACCTGGTCCCGCCGATGGCCCGCGCGGAGTCCTACGGCGACATCGCCCGCCTGGAGCAGCTGCTGGACGAGTACGGGAACATCGCCTCGATGGACCCGGCCAAGCTCCCGGCCATCCGCGCGCAGATCTGGACCCTCATGCAGGCCGCGCACATGCACGAGGACCTGGGCCTCGAGCAACGGCCCGGGGACGAGGAGTTCGACGACTTCCTGCTCCACGTCGACGGCTGGCTCTGCGAGATCAAGGACGTCCAGATCCGCGACGGCCTGCACGTGCTGGGCCAGGCGCCGGAAGGGCAGGCGCGAATCAACCTGGTGCTGGCGATCCTGCGGGCCTCGCAGGTCTGGGGCGGGGAGTCCGGGGCGGTGCCGGGCCTGCGCCGGGCGCTGGGGCTGGCCGAGGGCGCGCCGACCGAAGAGGTCGACCGCGTCGAGGCGCTGGCCACGGCGCTGGTCGAGGCGATGGACGCGCGCGACTGGGACCTCGCTGCCGTGTCCGAAGTGATGAACGAGGTGAGACCCGCCGCGGGCCTCACCGCGGGCGGGGTCGGTGCCGGAGGCGCGGGTGACGGACTCGACCACGACGAGCACGACGACGACGACGAGGTCGCGCAGGTGCTGCAGTTCGCCGCCCGCGAGGTGGTGCCGCGCCTGGCCGCCACGGTCGACGAGCTGGACGCCGTGATGCACGCGCTGGACGGCGGCTTCATCTCGGCCGGGCCCTCGGGATCCCCGCTGCGGGGCCTGGTCAACGTGCTGCCCACGGGCCGGAACTTCTACACGGTGGACCCGCGCGCCGTCCCGTCGCGGCTGGCGTGGGAGACCGGGCAGGCCATGGCGGACTCGCTGCTGGAGCGGCACGTCGCCGAGACCGGGGAGTACCCGAGCTCGGTGGGGCTGTCGATCTGGGGGACCTCGGCCATGCGCACCTCGGGCGACGACATCGCCGAGGTCCTGGCCCTGCTCGGTGTCCGGCCCCGATGGGACGAGGCCTCCCGCCGGGTCAACGGACTCGAGGTGGTGCCGACCGCCGAGCTCGGGCGCCCGCGCATCGACGTGACCGTCCGCATCTCGGGCTTCTTCCGCGACGCGTTCCCGCACGTGATCGGGATGCTCGACGACGCCGTGCGGATGGTCGCGGAACTGGACGAACCGGACGAGCAGAACTACGTGGCCGCCCACACCCGGGCCGACCTCGCCGAGCACTCGGATCACCGCCGCGCCACCACCCGGATCTTCGGTTCCGCGCCCGGCTCGTACGGGGCGGGCATCCTGCAGACCATCGAGGCGGGCAACTGGCGGGACAGCAGCGACCTGGCCGAGGTCTACACCCGCTGGGGCGGGTACGCCTACGGCCGCGGCCTCGACGGCGTCCCCGCCGCCGACGACATGCGCACCAACTACCGGCGCATCGCGGTGGCGGCCAAGAACATCGACACCCGCGAGCACGACATCGCCGACTCGGACGACTATTTCCAGTATCACGGCGGGATGATCGCGACCGTGCGTGCGCTCACCGGCGCCGAACCGCGCGCCTATGTGGGCGACTCCACCACGCCCGATGCCATCCGCACCCGGTCGCTGGCGGAGGAGATCACCCGCGTGTTCCGCTCGCGCGTGGTGAACCCGCGGTGGATCGCCGCCATGCAGCGCCACGGCTACAAGGGTGCCTTCGAGCTGGCCGCGACGGTCGACTACCTCTTCGGGTTCGACGCCACCGCCGGCGTGGTCCACGACTGGATGTACGACACCCTGGCCAGGGAATACGTCCTGGACCAGACAAACCAGGAGTTCCTGCGCCGCTCCAACCCGTGGGCGCTGCGCGGGATGATCGAGCGGCTGTCCGAGGCCGTCGACCGCGGGATGTGGGCCGAGCCCGAGGCGGAGATCATGGACCGGATGCGGCAGGTCTACCTGGACGTAGAGGGCGACCTCGAGGAGTCCCACGATGACTGAGCCCCCCCCTCGCGAATCACGCAGCCCAGACGCGCGCGATCACTGCATCCGCACACGAGATATCGCGTGCGCATGCAGTACTTGCGCGCGTCTGCAAGGGGGCCAGGATCACGGGGTGCGTCCGGACCGGCGGTCGCGCCGCCGCCGGGTGCGGGTCGTGGGCATCGGCTCGGGCGGCCTCGACCAGATCACCGTCGAGGGGATCGCCGCGCTCCGCGCGTCCGAGTACGCGCTCGCGGCGGTCAAGGGGCCGGATGACCCCTTGGTCGACCTCCGCCGGCGACTGCTCGCCCGGCATGCTCCGCGGGTGGAGTTGGTGGGCGTGGTCGATCCGCAGCGGGACCGCTCGTCGTCGTCGACCTCCTCGGGCGCCGGGTACCGCGGCGTGGTGACGGACTGGCACGAGGCCCGCTCCCTGGCCTGGGAACGCGCCCTGGCGGCGCGGCCCGGTGACGTGGCGATCCCCGTGTGGGGCGACCCGGCGTTCTACGACTCGACGCTGCGGATCGTGGACCGGATCGCCGAGCGCGGCCGTCTGGACCTCGATGTGGAGGTGGTCCCGGGCATCTCGGCGCTGCAGGTCCTGGCCGCGCGCCACCGGCTGGTCCTGCACGAGATCGGCGGCACGGTCACCGTGACCACCGGCCGGCGGCTGCGGGAGGTCGTGGCCGCCGGCGCCGACAACGTGGTGGTGATGCTCAACGCCGACCTGCCGCTGGACGACCTGGCCGACTGGCGGATCTGGTGGGGCGGCAACCTCGGCGACGCTGGCGAGACCCTCGTCGCGGGACGGGTCGGCGACGTCCTGCCGGAGCTGCGGGCGCACCGGGAGCGGTTGCGGGCCGAGCACGGCTGGGTGATGGACGTGTACCTGTTGCGACGTGGAGATGGGGAGGTGGCCTGATGGCGGCGGACGAGAGACCGATGCCGGCGGAACCGGCGGGCGCCCGGATGACGGCCGCGGAGGAGTGCACCGGACGGGTGGTGCTGGTCGGCGGCGGCCCCGGCGACCCGGGACTGATGACCGTGGCCGGCCTCGACGCCGTCCGCGCCGCCGACGTGGTGGTGACCGACCGCCTGGGACCGGTGTCGATCCTCGGCGACCTCGACCCCGGCATCGAGGTGATCGACGTGGGCAAGGTGCCCTTCGGGCCCGCCACCCCGCAGGAGGAGATCAACGGGATCCTCGTGGACCACGCACGGCGCGGCCGCACGGTCGTCCGGCTCAAGGGCGGGGACAGCTTCCTGTTCGGCCGTGGCGGCGAGGAGTACCTCGCGTGCACGGCCGCCGGGGTGCCCGTCACCGTGATCCCGGGCGTCACCTCGGCGTTCTCGGTACCGGCCCTCGCCGGGATCCCCGCCACCCATCGCGGGCTCTCGCAGGGCGTGTCGGTGATCTCCGGGCACGTCCCGCCGGGAAGCCCCGCCTCGACCCTCGACTACAGAGCGCTGGCCAGGTCGGGCACCACGCTCGTGCTGCTCATGGCGGTGACGACCCTCGCCGCGATCACCGCCGAACTCCTCGCCGAGGGCATGCCCGGGGACACCCCGGCGGTCATGATCGAGAACGGCTCGACCGCCGCCGAGCGGGTCCTACGCGGAACGCTGGCCACGATTGCCCGCGACGCCGCCGAGGCGGGGATCGCGCCGCCCGCGATCACCGTGATCGGAGCGGTCGCGGCGCTGTCCGAGCAGCTGTCGGCCTACACCTGAGTCATCGACTCGGGCGTTCATGGGCCTCACCCACGACCCGCTGCCACGCGGCCACGAGACCCCGCACGGTCTCGGGGTCGCGGACGGCCAGCCGGACGTGGGCGGGGTCCAGTCCGGGGAAGGTGTCGCAGCGTCGAGTGGCGTAGCCATAGGAGCGCAGACGGCCCCGGAACCCGCCGGGATCGATCCCCACGGGTGTCTTGACCAGCACGAACGGCGCAGCGGGCGGCACGGCGATCGCGATTCCGGCGCCCTCGAGCAACCCGCACATCTCCACACGGTCGGTGGCCAGCCGATCCCGGATGCGCGCGAGGTGACCGGCCGCCTCGTCCGAACAGCACGCCGCCACGGCCTCGAGCTGCAGGGTCCCGAGCGGCCAGTGCACGCGGTGCGCGGCGAGGTCGGCCAGGACGGCCGGGTCGCCCACCGCGTACCCGGCCCGCAGCCCGGCCAGCGCCCACGTCTTGGTCACCGAGCGCAGCACCACCAGCCCCGGCAGGTCGGCCCCGGCCAGTGACACGCCCTCCTCGTCGTCGACCACGTCACAGAACGCCTCGTCCACCACGGTGACCCGGCCGGGTCGACACAACGAGGCCAGGGCCTCGCGCGGGTGGAGGACCGACGTGGGGTTGGTGGGATTGCCGACGACGACGAGGTCGGCCGCCTCCGGGACCAGAGCGGGGTCGAAGGTGTACGGCTCTGGCAGCTCGACCCGGGTGACCGGGACGCCCGCCCGGCGCAGTTCCACCTCGGGTTCGGTGAACGACGGGTGCACCACGGCCGCCCGCAGCCCCCGGCGCGCGGCGTGCTCGGCCAGCAGGTGGAAACCCTCCGCGGACCCGGCGAGCGGAAGCACCCGGGCCGCGTCGGTGCCGTGCCGTCGCGCCGCGGCGCGACGGGCGCGCAGGTCGTCGGCGGCGGTGGGGTAGGCGGCCAGGTCGAGGATCCGCGCCTGCAGTCGCGCGGCCAGCCACTCCGGCGGGCGATCCCCGTGGACGTTGACGGCAAAGTCGACCTCACCGGGGGCGACCTGGGTGTCGCCGTGGATGCGCAGCAGGTCGTCGGTCATAGGGTCGCCTCCCTGGAGCGGTCATTTTGGCGCGGACGTCCCACGGGCGGTGGTGGCCGGCGCGTCGTGCGACCACACCCAGCACGGCCAGCGCGGCGGTGACCACCTGGACGCGGTCGTGCAGCAGCACCGCGCGGCGGATGTCGCCGGCCCGGACCGGCCGGCCGTCGCCGAGGACCGCCCGGTCCTGCACGCCGTACGGGTACGGCGTGGGCCCGCCGAGCCGGACCCCGAGCGCGCCCGCGCACACCGCCTCGACCACCCCGGCGTTCGGGCTCGGGTGCGCCCGCGCGTCTCGGGCCCACGCCCGCAGGGCCCCGGCCGGGCTCCCGCCCACGGTCGGGGCGCACGCCACCCCGAGCGCCCCGGCCACCCGCGCCGGCAGGAACCCCAGCACGTCGTCGAGCCGCGCCGCGGCGGTGCCGAAGTGGCGGTACTCCTCCGAGCGGTGCCCGACCATCGCGTCGAGGGTGTTGGCTACCCGGTGAACCGCCGCGCCGGGAGGACCCGCCACCGCGGCCCAGAACAGCGTCGCGACCGCGGCGTCGGAGGTGTTCTCGGCGACTGACTCCACGACCGCCCGCGCGAGATCCGCCGGGTCGAGCGCCGACGGATCGCGCCCGCACAACCACGGCAACAGTTCCCGGGAGCCCGCGTGGTCGCCCCGGACGAGCAGGTCGCCCTGCCGCCGCGCGACCGCGAGCAGCGAGGACCCGCCCAGGCACGACCACACCACGGCGGCGTCCCACACCACGGCCGCGGTGCGGTTCCTCCCGGCTCGCTGCCCGACGGCGGTCACCGCCGCGGCGGTGCCCCCCACGAGGACGCCGGTGAACAGCAGCCCCGCAGCCCGCTGCGCGTTCGGGGTCCGTCCCGGCCGCCGCAGGCGTGACTCCACGGCGAGCGCGACCCGGCCGAATCCCGCGACGGGATGGAAGCGCCGCGGGTCGCCGACGAGGCGGTCGAGGAGGAACCCCGCAGCGATGCCCGTCGCGCGGGCGGCGAGCGCGTTCCCGTCACCGCGGCGGCGCGCGCACGACGCGCGGTGCGGGCGGGGGTCAGCGGGCGAGATAGCGGACATGCGCCCCCCGCTCGTCGTGGGTCACCTCGGCCTCCACTCCGTACACCTCCCGGATCAATTCGGCGGTGAGCACCTCGTGGGGCGCGCCGCCGGTCACGAGCCGCCCACCGGACAGCACGATGAGATGGTCGCAGAACGTGGCCGCCAGGGTGAGATCGTGCAGGGCCGCGATCACCGTGGTGTCGGTGGCGCGGACCAGGGTCAGCAGGTCGAGTTGGTGGCGGATGTCGAGGTGGTTGGTCGGCTCGTCGAGCACCAGCACGCCGGGCTCCTGGGCCAGGGCCCGCGCGATTTGTACCCGCTGCCGTTCCCCGCCGGACAGGGTCGGGTACCGCTGGTCCAGGCGATCGGCGAGTCCGGTCGTGGCCGCCGCGCGTCGCACCACCACGTCGTCCCCGGGAGCCGGGCCCGACCAGGCCGCGCGATGGGGGATGCGCCCGAGCTCGATGACCTCCCGGACCGTGGGGTTCTGGTCGGTGGTCGACTCCTGCGCCACCAGCGCCAGGCGCCGGGACAGGCGTTTGCGGGGGATCGACCGGATGTCCGTGCCGTCGAGGTGTACCGATCCGGTGTCGGGCCGGAGCAGGCCCGCCATGACCCGCAGGAGCGTCGATTTGCCGGATCCGTTCGGCCCCAGCACCCCGACCATCGTGCCGGGGGCCGGGGCCACGCTGACGTCGTCGAGGATGGTCCGGCCGTGTACGGACCACGAGACGCCGCGAGCCTCGAGGGTCGCCGGGGCGGCGGTCATCGGCCGCGTCCCCGTCGCAGGAGGAGCCCGACGAAGGCCGGGACGCCGATGAGCGCGGTCGCCACCCCGATCGGCAACTCCTGGGGCGCGATCACGGTGCGGGAGGCGGCATCGATCCACACGACAAAGACGGCGCCCATCAGCGCCGCGGTCGGGACGAGGACCCGGTGCCGGCCGCCGACCAGGGCCCGGGCGGCGTGCGGGAGCACCAGCCCCACGAACCCGATCGCCCCGCAGGTGCTCACGATGACGGCCGTGACGAGCGCGGTCACCACCATGAGCACCAGCCGGGTGCGGGCCACGTTGACGCCGAGAGTGGCCGCGGCGTCCTGGCCGAAGGTGAACGCGTCGAGGCTGGAGGTGTGCAGCAGGCACGCCACGAGCCCGAGCAGGACCACGACCCCGCACACCACCACGTCCGACCACCGGACGGAGGCCAGCGAGCCCAGCAGCCAGAACAGCACCCCGCGGGTCTGCTCGGCGTCGGCGGCGATGTAGACGACGAACGAGGTCACCGCGGAGAACAGCTGGGTCGCAGCGACCCCCGCCAGCACCACCCGGTCGGTGGTCCCGCCGGAGGCGAAGGCCAGGACCAGCACGAACCCGAACGCGGTCAGCGCTCCGACGAACGCCCCCGTGGTGAGCCCGAACGCGCCCGCGCCGACGCCGAGCACCACCACGAGCACCGCCCCGGTCGACGCCCCTGAGGAGATGCCGAGGATGTACGGGTCGGCCAGGGGGTTGCGCAGCAGCGACTGCAGGATCACGCCGCACAGCGCGAGCCCGGCCCCGGCCAGGGCGGCCATCAGGGTGCGTGGCAGTCGCAGGTTCCAGATGATCCCCTCCTGGATACGCGTGAGCCCGGAGTCGGAACCCGTGAGTCGGGCCAGGGCGGACTGGAGGACGTCGGCGCTGGTGAGTCCGGACGGACCGATGGTGATGACGAGCGCCGTCGACACGGTCAGCAGCCCCAGGCCGCCGAGCCACAGGGTGACCAGCGCGGTCGGTCGGCGCAGGGGCGGTTGCCGGTGCGGTGACGCCGGGGCCCCCGTGGCGGTGGGCCTCTCGGGTGCGAGGGTCATCGGGTCAGTTGGCCGGGTCCGGGGCGCTGGCCGGGCCCGGTTCGCTGAGGCCCGGCTCGGTGCGGCCCGGAGTGAGGAGTCCCAGCGCGGTGAGACCCGCCGCGACGGTCTCCACCCCGTAGACCGTGCGGAGCGAGGGGTTCATCTCGGCGCCGGTGACGTCGATGTACCGCCTCTCCCGGACCGCCGTCATCTCCCGGGTGACGGGGTTGGACTCAAGGTAGGCGATCTTGGCGCCGGCGGTCTCGGCGGTCTGGCTCTTCCGGGTCAGGTCTCCCACGACGATCACGTCGGGGTCGCGCTCGGCCACGACCTCCCAGCTGATCTGCGGCCACTCCTGGGTGGTGTCGTCGAAGACGTTCTCCAGGCCCAGGGTGGTCGAGATGAGGCCGGGGGCGCCGCAACAACCGGCCAGGTACGGGGACTCGGAATTGGCGAACCAGTACATCGCGGAGAGCCCGCTGGCATCGACGCTCGCCCCGGCCGCCTCGAGCCGCCGCTGCAGGTCCGCCACCAGCTCGTCCCCGGCCTGTTCCACGTCGAAGATCCGCGCGAGCTCGGCGATCTCGCGGTACAGCAGGGACGCGGTGTAGGGGGTCTCGCGGACCCCGTCCCCGGAATCGGCGACCTTGCCCACGCAGTCGGCCGGGGACAGGTAGGTGCCCACGCCGAGCTCGTGGAACTGCGCGCGTCCCGCGACCCCGCCCTCGCCGAGGGTGCTGCCGAAGGAGGCCGTGACGAAGTCCGGCTCCACGTCGAGGACGGCCTCCCACGACGGCGCGTTGTCGGCCAGGCGGGGGATCGACCTGTTCACCTCGGCGAACTCGGGCAGGACCGGGTCGGTCCAGGCCGCGGTGCCGACCATCCGGTCGCCGAGGCCGAGGGCGAACAGGATCTCGGTGGAGCCCTGGTTGAGCGAGACGACCCGCTCGGGCGGGGCCTCGACCGACACCTGCTCCCCGCAGTTCTCGATCGGGTCGGCGCCCGGGCCGGCGGTCGCGGACGGGTCGTGGGCTGTACAGGAGGTCAGGGCGAGAAGGGTGACGCCGGCGAGGGCGAGCAGGGCGGAAGAACGCATGAGTGTGCTCCGAGGTCGCGGGCCTGGAACGCGAAGCCCGGTGATGACCCGGCGGTTGTCACCGCGAGGGCCAGCCGGTATTCGGACTCGGGATCACCTGGACGGAGCGCCTTCCCAGACCATGCGGCCCAGTGGCATCGTGCCCCGCCATCACCCTCACCGCTGCGCGTCAGTTCCGGATTCGCACCGGATTCCCGCGACCCTTCGGTCTCGCTGGCGATCACAAGGTAACACGGGGGGCGGGGTCAGTACGCCAGCCCCATCCGCAGCGCGCCCACGGCCTCCGACAGCGCGGCCCTGGCGGCCGGGGCGGCGCCGACGGCGTTGACAAAGGGGTGGACCAACGTCTCGTGGCGGCGCAGCGAGACCTTGACCCCGGCGTCGGCCAGCTTCCGGGCGTAGGCCTCACCCTCGTCGCGGAGCGGGTCGAAGCCGCCGGTGGCGACGTGCGCAGGTGGCAGGCCGGAGAAGTCCTCGGCCAGCAGCGGGGAGGCGCGCGGGTCGAGCCGGTCGTCGTCGGAACGCAGGTAGGTGTTCTCGTAGAAGTCCATGTTCTTGGCGGTCAGGAAGAAGCCCTCGCCGAACAGTTCGAACGAGCGCGTCCGGGCGGACATGTTGGTGGCGGGGACGAACAGCAGTTGGAAGGCGGGCGTCTTCTCGCCGGCGTCGCGGGTCTGCTGGCACACGACCGCGGCGAGGTTGCCCCCGGCGCTGTCCCCTCCCACCGCGATCCGCTCCGGATCGACGCCGAGCGTCGCGGCGTTGTCGCGGACGTATCGGAAGGAGGCCACGGCGTCGTCGACGGCGGTGGGGAAGAGGAACTCGGGGGCCATCCGGTAGTCCACGCTCAGGACCTTGAGGCCGCCCGTGCGGGCGATGTAGCGGCAGGTCGCGTCGTGGGAGTCGATGCTGCCGAGGACCCACCCGCCACCGTGGAAGAAGATCAACATCGGTAGAGGTTCATCGCCGTGGACGGGCGAGTACAGGCGGGCGGGCAGGTCGGCGCGGGCGGGATCGTCACCCGCGAGGGGGAGGACCAGGTCCTTGACGACGGCGAGGTCGATCCCGTCGCCCGAGACGGTGAACGCCGACCGCTCGACCGTCCGACGGGCCTGGGCGAGTGGCATGTCCTCGTACTCGCCCTCCGAGAGCCGGGACATCACCCGGAGCCCGGCCTGGAAGTGCGGATCCAACGCCTGGCCGTCGATCCGCCGCGGGGCGCCGGCAGCCAACTGGATCAACCGGCCGGGCAGTGCGCCGGAGGCGGTCATCGCGGCTTTGGTGAGGCGGTCGGCGATCGAGGGCGTGAAATCCCGGTGTCCGGACATTGGAGAGCGCATCGCCACATTGTGCCGGGAATCAAGAGGATGATCGACTGAACGGACTAAGGAGCAGGTCATGCGTTCAGATTCTGGCGAAGTGGTCCGGGTCGAAGACCTGGTCAAGACGTTCGGAGCCACCCGCGCGCTCGACGGACTCGAGCTGGAGGTGCGCCGGGGCGAGGTACACGGCTTCCTCGGGCCCAACGGTTCGGGCAAATCCACCACCATCAGGATCCTGCTGGGGCTCATGCGAGCGGATTCGGGCCGGGTCACGCTGTTCGGCGGTGATCCGTGGCGGGACGCGGTCGACCTCCACGCCCGGTTGGCGTATGTGCCGGGGGAGGTCACGCTGTGGCCCCGTCTGAGCGGGGGCCAGTGCATCGACATCCTGGGGCGCGCACTGGGCGGGCTCGACCCGGCCCGTCGCGACCAGCTGATGGAGCGCTTCCGCCTGGACCCCACCAAACGCACCCGCGACTACTCCAAGGGGAACCGTCAGAAGGTCTCGCTCATCGCCGCGCTGGCCTCCGGCGCCGAATTGCTGGTCCTGGACGAGCCCACCTCCGGCCTGGACCCGCTCATGGAGCAGGTGTTCCAGGACTGTGTCCGCGAGGCCGTCGACGGCGGTTCCACCGTGCTCCTCTCCAGCCACATCATGGGGGAGGTCGAGGCGCTGGCCGACCGTGTGAGCATCATCCGTGACGGCCGCACCATCAGCTCGGGCACCCTGGCCGACCTGCGTCGCCACACCACCACCGACGTCCACGCCGTCACCGACACCGATCCCCGCGCCCTCGTCTCGGTCGCCGGGATCGACGGCCTGCGGATGGAGCACACCGACGGCGGGCGGTTCGCGGTCCGCTGCCACGTGCCGGCCGAGCGGCTCGCCGAGGTGACGGGGATCCTGCACGCGGCGGGGATCCACACCCTCACGGCCACCCCGCCCAGCCTGGACGACCTCTTCCTCAGTGCCTACTCGGGCGCCGACTCGGAACCCGGGGGTTCGCGGTGAACTCCCCGCTCGCGGGAACCGGGCTGCTGGTCCGGACCGCCCTGCGTACCGGGTGGCGGTCCGTCGCCGCCTGGGTTCTCGGACTGCTCTCCTTGTACCTGGTCACCGGGCTCTCGATCGCGGCGCTCTACGACACCCCGGACAAGCTCGCCACCTACTCCGCGTCCCTCGGGGAGTCGATGGTGATGCTCAACGGCCGGGTGGCCGGGCTCGACACGCTCGGCGGGGTCCTGATGAACGAGTTCGCGTCGATCGCCTCGTTCGCCGTCCCCATCATGGCCATCGCGCTGACCGCCCGGTCCACCCGCCGCGAGGAGGAGGCGGGCAGGCTGGAACTCCTCTTGTCCGCCCGGACCGGTCGGCTCGCCCCGGTCATGGCAGCCCTCGTCGTCGTCGCGGGGGTCTTCCTCCTCCTCGGTGCCGGGATCTGGGCGGCGACCCTCCCCATCCCGGTCGACCGCTCCGCGGCGGCGTTGTACGCGGCCTCGATCGTCGCCACCGGCTGGGTGTACGCCGCGGCCACGGCGGTGCTCGCGCAGGTGCTGGGCCACAACCGCACCGTGTGGGCGGCGGGGATGGCCGTCGCCGGGCTCACGCTGCTCGCCCGGGGCATCGGCGACACCAACGAGAACTGGGTGAGCTGGACCTCGCCGCTGGGCTGGCTCGGGTTGGTCCGTCCGTTCGGCGACGCCTCGCTGTTCCCGCTCCTCCTGGCCGTGGCGGTGGCGGGAGCGCTCGCGGCGACCGCCCTGTGGCTCTCCGGGCGCCGGGACGTGGGGGCGGGGATGACGCCGGTCCGCAGCGGACCGGCCACGGCGTCGAGATGGCGGGCGTCGGAACCCGGCGTGGCCGTACACCAGCATCTCGGCGCTCTCGCCGGCTGGACGATCGGGGTGGTCGCCCTCATGACCATGTACGGGGCCCTGATGGACGTGGTGGTGGAGGCCATCGTGGCCAACCCCGACCTCGCGGCCTTCCTGGGCGACTCCCCGGTGCTCGTCGACTCGATCGCGCAGATGCTCGTGGTGTTCGCCGGGATCCTGGGAGCGGGCTTCGCGCTGCAGTCGCTCGGGGGACTGCGGGGCGAGGAGACCTCCGGGCGGCTCGAGATCGCGCTCGCGACCGGGCGGTCCAGGTGGTCCTGGTTGGCCACGCACGCGGGGATCGTGGCCGCCGGTTCCGTGTTGGTCGTGGTGGCCGGCTCCGCCGCGTTCGCCGGCTCGTCAGCGATCGCGATGGACGACCCGTCCGCGGCCGGCCGGATCCTCGAGGCCGGGTTGTGGCAGCTCCCCGCGGTGCTGGTGTTCGTCGGGGTCTCGTCGGCGCTGTTCGGACTGATCCCGCGGCTACAGGTCCTGGCCTGGGTGCCGTTCACCCTCGCCGTCGTCGTCTCCTTCATGGGGCCCACGCTCCAGCTGTCGGCGGAGCAGATGCGGCTGTCACCGTTCACCGCCGTGGGGGAGGTCCTGACCGGGGAGGTCAACTCGCCCGGGGTCGCGATCCTGCTCGTCACTGCCGCCGTTCTCGTAGCGGTGGGTCTGCTCGCCTTCCGTCGGCGGGACGTGCCCCGGACGTGACAGCGGACCTGACAGACTGACCACACAGCTGTAGACGCGGCCGGAGGCGGCGGGTCCGGGTACTCCCGGTCCGAGAGACATCACGCAGGAGGCACCCATGTCGGACGAGTTCGATCGAGACAGGCTCGACACCGCGCTGTCGGTTGTCGACGACTGGCCGGTGGACACCGTCGCGGCGGCGGTGGTGGGCCCCGACGGCGTCCTGGCCGCACGCGGGGACGACGCCCGCGTGTACCGGCTCGCCTCGGTGACCAAGCCGATCGTGGCCGTGGCGGCGCTGTTGGCTGTCGAGGAGGAGGCGATCTCCCTCGACGACCCGGCGGGGCCCGAGGGGTCCACCGTGCGGCACCTGCTGGCGCACGCCTCCGGGCTCGACTTCGCCGATCGCGAGAAGGTGCGGGCCGCGCCGGGGGAGCGGCGCATTTACTCCTCGGCCGGCTTCGAGGTCCTGGCCGACCACATCGCGGACGCCACGGGGATCGGATTCGGTGACTACCTCGCCGAGGCGGTTCTCCAGCCGCTCGGGATGGAGTCCACTGTGCTCGACGGTTCTGCCGGGCACGGCGCGTCGGGCAGCCTGGCCGACCTGATCGCCTTCGCCCGCGAGCTCGTGTCCCCGCGGCTCCTGGCCTCCGAGACGCTGGAGGAGGCGATCTCCGAGCAGTTCCGCGGCCTCGACGGGATCGTGCCGGGGTACGGGATGCACAAGCCCTGTCCGTGGGGGCTGGGCTTCGAACTGCGCGAGGCCAAGTACCCGCACTGGACCGGGCAACACAACTCCCCGGCGACCTTCGGCCACTTTGGTCAGTCCGGCACCCTGCTGTGGGTGGAACCGGAGATCGACACCGCGCTGGTGGTGCTCACCGACCGCGACTTCGGGGACTGGGCCAAGCCGCTGTGGCCGGAGCTGTCGGACAGGGTGGTGGACGCCGCCACACGGCGCATGCGTCCAGAGGACTCGCTGGGCGGTTGAGGCCCCGCGTGCGTTCGCGCGCCGACCCTGTTCCGACCCTGTTCCGACCCTGTTCCGACCCTGTTCTGACCCCGTCGCCGGCCCCGCGTCGACACGCCGAGGGCATGCCGCGTCGTCGGGATCACGGTGATGTAACTTTGCCGAGGATGCAGAAGTGTCGCTGGTGTAATTCACTCACTTGGGGCACAGTGGTGTTCAACAAGCACATAGGAATCATCGTTCACACGATTTCATGAGGTCGTTGGGGAAGACGTCCCTCAGTGAGTCGGGAGTGAAGCGATGTCGGATCTAAATCATTTCGCGGATACGACGACCGGCGTGGTGTTCATCCATGCCGCGCCTACCGCGTTGTGTCCTCACGTCGAGTGGGCTCTGGCGAGCACACTCGATGCGAGCTCTGCCATGCGCTGGGAAGACCAGCCGGCCCAGCCGGGCGCCCGAAAGGCGATCGTCGACTGGATCGGCCCGGTCGGTACCGGTGCGCGCCTGGCCGACTCGCTGGGCAAGTGGTCGATGCTGGCCTTCGAGGTCACCGAGGACCCGAGCGAGCTCGTCGACGGCGAACGCTTTTCGCACACCCCTGAACTCGGCATGTGGCGAGGCCAGACCGGTGCCAGCGGCGACGTGGTGATCGCCGAGAACCGGCTCCGGCATCTCATGGCCGCCGGCCCCGCCGCGTTCCACTCGGCCGTCGAGGTCGAGCTCGGCACCGCGTGGGACCGCGCCCTGGAGCCGCTGCGGGGACATCCGACCGCCGCCGAGGTCACCTGGCTCTCCCGCGTCGGCTGACCCGCCACGCTCCCGGCTCCGCACGAGAACGCCCGCGCCCCCTCCGGACTGATTCCAGGGGGGCGCGGGCGTTCTCCGTCAACCGCAGGTCTCAGGCAGGGCCTGTCAGCTCACAGCGGGATGTTCTTGTGCTGGCCACGCACGTGATCGGCCGCGTCCAGCGCCTCGGAGAGGCGACGGCGGGTCTCGGTGGGTTCGATGACCTCGTCCACGACCCCGATGGTGACCGCGCGACCGACGCCGCCGGCGATCGCGGCGTGCTCGTCGGCCAGACGCTCGTGCAGGGCCTCGCGCTCGTCCTCCGGCGCGGCGGCGAGCGTGCGCTTGTGGAGGACGCCCACGGCGGCCTTGGCACCCATCACGGCCACCTCGGCGTCGGGCCAGGCGAACACGGCCGAGGCGCCCAGGGCGCGAGAGTTCATGGCGATGTAGGCGCCGCCGTAGATCTTGCGGGTGACCAACGTGACGCGGGCGACAGAGGCCTCCGCGAACGCGTGCAGTAGCTTGGCGCCGCGGCGGACGACGCCCTCCCACTCCTGGGAGACGCCGGGGAGGTATCCGGGGACGTCGACGATGACGAGGAGCGGCACCCCGAACGCGTTGCACAGGCGGACGAACCGGGAGGCCTTCTCAGCCGACTCGGAGTTGAGGCAGCCACCCAGCCGCAGCGGGTTGTTGGCGATGATGCCGACCGTGCGCCCGGCCATACGACCGAAGCCCACCACGATGCTCGGCGCCCACTTGGACTGGAGCTCTTCGAAGGTCGTGCTGCCGTCCACCTCGGAGGAGTCGAGGATGCCGTGGACGAGCGGGCGGACGTCATAGGCCCGCTTGGGGGACTCGGGCAGCAGGCCGGCCAGGTCCGTGTGGTCGTTCTCGAGGATGCGCGGATCGATCTCGCCCTGCGCGGACAGGAGGTTGATGAGACGGCGGGCCCGGTGGAGGGCGTCGCGCTCGTCCGCGGCAGCGATGTGGCACACGCCCGACTTGCGGTGGTGCACGTCCTGGCCTCCGAGGCCCTCCATGTCCACCTGCTCGCCGGTGACCGAGCGGACCACGTCGGGTCCGGTGACGAAGATCTTGCCCGCCGGCGCCATGATCACGACGTCCGTGAGCGCGGGGCCGTAGGCGGCGCCGCCGGCGGCGGGGCCGAGCACGACCGAGATCTGCGGCACGTGGCCGGACGCGCGGACCATGGCCTCGAAGACGAGGCCGACAGCGTGGAGCGCCTCGACGCCCTCTGCGAGTCGGGCGCCGCCGGAGTGCCACACGCCGACGATGGGCAGGTGCTCGTCTATCGCCACGTCGATGGCGCGCACGATGTGCCGGCAGCCCTCGAGGCCCATGGCTCCGCCCATGATGGTGGCGTCCGTGGCATAGGCGATCGTCGGCAGGCCGTCGATCAGGCCGCGCGCCGCCAGCGCGCCCGACGAGTCGGGCTCGGTGATGAACTCGAGCGACGCGGGGTCGAAGAGGTTCTCGAGCCGCAGGACGGGGTCGCGCGGGTCGATCTGGGTGTTCTGGTCAACGGTGGTGGTGATGGTCATTGATTGCAGTCCTTTCCGCGCCGCGACTTCCCGGTGGGAAGACGCGGTCTGATGGACCCCCGGACTGTCTGGTTGACGGACGGCGTGCGCCCGGGACCCCCGTCCCGGCTGCTGCCGACCGTCTGCCGTCCCGCGCGGGGCGGGCCGACCGTGTGTCGTGAGACGCCCCTCGTGTGAGGAGGGGACGCGGGCCTACGAGGTGCACCGACCGCACCAGCGGACCTGATCGCGTCCCCGCCCCCGTCAGGGGCGAGCCGTCAACTCTGATCGATCTTCTGGATGTACTCCACAACGTCTCCAACCGTACGCAGCCCGGCCAGATCCTCGTCCGGAATCTCAACCCCGTATCGGTCTTCGCACTGGACCGCGATCTCCACCATGGACAACGAATCGATGTCGAGATCGTCGACGAAGGACTTCTCCGGGGTCACCTCGGACGGCTCGATGCCCGTGACCTCTTCGACGATCTCCGCCAGTCCCGTGATGATCTCAGACTCGGTGCGTGCCATGTGGTGTCCTCTCCAATGGGTGTCATCGTGCCCGTCCGGGCACGATGCTGTTCTCGTGACACGATCGCCGCAATATTACGGCGACCGGGGTTCTTGGGGGTGGTTACGACCCACTCAGCGCGGGGACGTCTTCGAGCGCGTGCTCGAGGTCCTCGGGTGTGGTCACACCGTGCCGGGTCACCTCGCGCATCATGCGCTTGGCCAGGCCGATGAGCGCGCCGGACGGCGGGAGCTCGACGAACGCGTCCACGCCGAGCTTGAGCATCGTCTGCGTACACAGGTCCCAACGCACGGGGTGGGTGATCTGCGAGACCACGCGGTCAAGGGCGTCCCGACCGGTGGAGACCGCGACCCCGTCGGCGTTCGAGAGCAGGGTCAGTTCGGGATCGTGGACCTCGATCGTGTCCGCGAGCGCCCGGAACTCCTCGACGGCCGACCCCATGTGCGGGGTGTGGAACGCCCCGGCCACCTCGAGCCGGCGCAGACGCGCGCGGCTCGGTGGGTTCTGCTCGAGGGCATCGCACGCCTCGAGCGGCCCGGCGGCGACGATCTGCCCCGCGCCGTTGCGGTTGGCCGGGGCCAGCCCGGCGTTCTCCAGGGCGAGCAGGACGTCGGCCTCCACGCCGCCGAGGACGGCGATCATCCCGGTGGGACGCTCCGCGCACGCCCGGGACATCGCGGCGCCGCGGGCCGACGCCAGACGCAGGGCGTCCGACTCGGAGATGGCCCCGGCGATCGCCAGTGCTGCAACCTCGCCGATGGAGTGGCCGGCGACGATCGTGTCGGCCGGCACGTCACCCCGGCGACGGAGTTCAGCGGCGCCGAGCAACGCGGACGCGACCACCAACGGTTGGGTGACCGCCGTGTCGGTGATCTCCTGCAGGGTGGCGGTGGTGCCCAGGCGCTCGAGATCGAGTCCGCTCGACGCGGACCACTCATCGAGGCGGCGCGAGGCACCGGGCAACTCGAGCCACGGCGCGAGCATTCCGGCTTTCTGGGACCCTTGTCCAGGGGCGGTGAGACAGAGCACGAGTATCAGACAACACGTCCCCACCTGGTTCGGATGATGTTCTCGAAGCCAGAAACAAGGGCTGGATTTTGTAGGGTTCCTACAAAATCCGAGCTGGCCGGACGTCCATCTGTGCGAGGACGGATTTCGTTACACCCTGTTACCCGAGTGATTCCTTACGAGTCCTGAGGACTTCGTTCGGCGAATTTGCCGAGAACGAGGGCTATCCGCAGGACAAAAGCGTCCCTCGCGTTAAGCGGGTCGAACGCCGTTATCTGGGTTACCCGCTTGAGTCGGTAGCGCACGGTGTTGGGATGGACGTACAACTCGCGCGCGCACGCCTCCACGTGTCCGCCTGAGTCCAGGTAGGCCCGCAGCGTCTCCTCGAGTGACGGGTCCGCGCCGCGGAGCGGGGTGACGATCCGCTCGACCAGCATCCCCGCCGCCCCGCGGTCGCCGCCCAGAACCCGTTCGGGCAGGAGGTCGATCGCGGCCACCGGACGGGGGGCGCCGGGCCACCCGCTCACCGCCGAGGCGCCCGCCAGCGCCTCCGCCGCGCTGTCCGGGGCCTCGGCGAGTGAGGGCACCGTGTGTCCGACGACCACCGGGGCATCGGCGGCGAAGGCGTCGAGAACCGTCGGTGGGGTGGCGGCGCCGGACTCGAGTTCTCCGGAGAGGATGACGACGAGACGCGCTCCCTGCACCACGGCCAGCGCGTGCCGGTTGGCCGCCACCGCCGCCTTGTGCACGGCCGGGACGGACGCCAGCCCGAGTTCCGCGCGGGGTGTCCCCACGATGACCGTCGCCGCCGTGGTCGGGTCCCAGTTCAGGGCGGAGGCCCCGGAGGCGAGGTCGGCGTGGCGGTCACCCCGGACCACGGCGTCGACCAGCATGGCCTCCATCCGTGTGTCCCAGGCGCCGCGGTTCTCGGCGGCGGCCGCGTACACCGAGGCAGCGGTGAACCCGAGCTCGCGTCCGAACTTGAGGACCGCGTTGATCATGAGCCCGCGCTGGCGCTCGTTGTGGGTGATCCGCGGCATCACCAGCTCGAAGTACTCGCAGGTCGACCGGACCAGCTGAACGGTCTGCTGCAGGGTCAGGCCCTGCCCGACTCCCTTGGGCAGCAGCTTGAACCCCGCGATCGTGTCCGTGTGTGGGGCATCCGGGTTCCGCATCCAGGTGACGAAGTCCCGCACGGCGCTCTGGATGATCAGCTGGATCTCCGCCCGCTGATCGGCGGAGAGCCCGGCGAAGAACGGCAGATCCACCTCCAGCGCCCTGACCGCTTCCGTGGACAGGGTTCCCGAGTACCTGGTGATGCGCTTGAGCAGCGCATCCGACACCGGCCGTTGATCGGTCGGCGCCGCCGTGGCGGATCGCCGACGGGACGATCTCGGTGTCGGCGACCCGGCCGCGGGCTCGGTCGTCTCGGTCACGCGACGCCGGGATCCGTCGTCGGCTCGGGCGCCGCCATGACGTCGTCGATCTTGTAGAGGCGGGCGGCCTCGAGCAGGGTGCGCTTCTCGATGCTGCCCTCACGGACCAACCCGGCCAGGACGGCCACCACGATCGACTCGGTGTCGGTGTTGAAGAAGCGCCGGGCGGCGGGACGGGTATCGGAGAACCCGAAGCCATCGGTGCCCAGGACGGTGAAGTCGCCGGGTACCCAGCCGCGAATCTGCTCGGGGATCGCCTTCTGGAAGTCGCTCACAGCCACCTTCGGACCCTCGCTGGACTCCAGTGCGGCGGTGACGAACGGGATGCGGGGCTGCTGATCGGGGTGGCGCAGCTCGTGACGCTCGCATTCGAAACCGTCCCGGGCCAGCTCGTTCCACGACGTCGCCGACCACAGATCCGCCGCGACGTCCCACTTCTCGCTGAGGACCTTCTGGGCCTCGGCCGCCGCGTACATCGCGACACCGGAGGCGAGGATCGCCGCCTTGTGGGAACCGCCCTCGGCCTTACGGAAGCGGTACAGGCCACGCAGTAGCGCCTCGGCGTCGAGGTCCTCGGGCTCGGCCGGCTGCGGGACCGGCTCGTTGTAGAGGGTGATGTAGTAGGAGACGTTGCGGTCGACGCCGTCGGTCTCCGACTCGTGCGCGGCACCCGGTCCGTACATCCGTTCGATGCCCGCGCGCATGATGTGGGCCAGCTCGAAGCCCCAGGCGGGGTCGTACGCGATGATCGCGGGGTTGGTGGCCGCGAGCAGCGGCGAATGACCGTCCATGTGCTGGAGACCCTCACCGGTGAGAGTGGTGCGGCCGGCGGTCGCACCGAGCAGGAAGCCGCGGGCGAGCTGGTCGCTGGCCGCCCAGATGCCGTCACCGGTGCGCTGGAACCCGAACATCGAGTAGAAGATGTAGAGCGGGATCATGGGCTGGCCGTGGGTCGCGTACGCGGTGCCGGCGGCCGTGAACTCGGCGACCGAGCCGGCCTCGCTGATCCCCTCGTGCATGATCTGGCCGTCCTTGGCCTCCTTGTAGCTCAGCATGAGGTCGTGGTCGACCGCCGTGTAGTTCTGCCCGTGCGGGTTGTAGATCTTCAGGGTCGGGAACCACGAGTCCATCCCGAAGGTGCGGGCCTCGTCCGGGATGATCGGGACGAAGCGCTCGCGCAGGGTCTCGTCCCGCATGAGCTCCTTGACGGTGCGCACCAGCGCCATCGTGGTGGCCACCGACTGCTTGCCCGATCCCTTGCGGAGGGGCGCCAGGGAGTCGATGTCCGGCACGGCCAGCGGGGTGAAGGACTGCCGCCGCTCGGGGACGTGTCCGCCGAGCGTCGAACGGCGGTCGAGCATGTACCGGATCTCCGGCGAGTTGGGTCCCGGGTTGTAATACGGCGGGAGCGTCGGGTCCGCTTCCAGCTCCTCGTCGGTGATCGGGATGAGCTGCTTGTCGCGGAACTGCTTGAGGTCCTCCAGCGTCAGCTTCTTCATCTGGTGCGCCGCGTTGCGCCCCTCGAAGTTCTGGCCCAGACCGAAACCCTTGACGGTGTGGGCGAGGATCACCGTCGGCTGGCCGGTGTGCTCGAGCGCGGCCTTGTACGCGGCGTGGATCTTCCGGTAGTCGTGGCCGCCCCGGCGCAGCGCCCAGATCTCGTCGTCGGACATGTTCTCGACCAGCTTGGCCGTGCGCGGGTCGCGGCCGAAGAAGTGCTCGCGGATCCAGGCGCCGTCGTTGGCACGGAAGGTCTGGTAGTCACCGTCGGACACGGAGTTCATCAGCGAGACCAGTGCGCCCTCGGTGTCCTTCTCGAACAGTGCGTCCCACTCGCGGCCCCAGACCACCTTGATGACGTTCCATCCGGCGCCCTTGAAGTAGGACTCCAGCTCCTGGATGATCTGTCCGTTGCCGCGGACCGGCCCGTCGAGGCGCTGGAGGTTGCAGTTGATGACAAAGGTCAGGTTGTCGAGCGCGTCGTTCGCCGCCACCTGGAGGGCGCCCCGGGACTCGACCTCGTCCATTTCGCCGTCGCCGAGGAACGCCCACACGTGCTGTTGCGCGGTGTCCTCGATCCCACGGTTGTGGAGGTACCGGTTGAACCGCGCCTGGAAGATGGCGTTGAGCGGGCCCAGGCCCATCGAGACCGTGGGGAACTCCCAGAACTCGGGCAGCGAACGGGGGTGGGGGTAGGAGGGCAGGGATCGGCCCGGGTGGCTCTTCTCCTGTCGGAAGCCGTCGAGGTCGTGCTCGCGGAGGCGGCCCTCGAGGTAGGCGCGGGCGTACATGCCCGGTGAGGCGTGGCCCTGGAAGAAGATGTGGTCGCCACCGCCCGGGTGGTCCTTGCCCCGGAAGAAGTGGTTGTACCCGACCTCGTACAGCGGTGCGGCTCCCGCGTAGGTGGAGATGTGGCCGCCCACACCGATGCCCGGACGCTGCGCGCGGTGCACCATTATGGCCGCGTTCCAGCGGATCCACCGCCGGTAGGTGCGCTCCACCGACTCGTCACCCGGGAAGTCGGGCTCGAGACTGGTGGGGATCGTGTTGACGTAGTCGCTCGAGGTGAGCGCAGGAAGAGGAACGCGCTGCTTGGAGGCGCGTTCGAGGAGCCTGAGCATGAGGTAGCGCGCACGCTCCGGACCCGCCTCGGCGAGCATGCCGTCGAGGGAGTCCATCCACTCCTGGGTCTCCTCGGGGTCCGAATCCGCGAGGTAGGAGGCGACCCCCTCTCGGAGGACCGGCACGTTTGTGGGCGCGGAACCGTCCCTGGTACCTGCGTTCTCGGTCATGCGTCTCGTCCTCACTTCTACGATGCGTGCGCGGCGACCCGGTGGGGTCGAGCACGCCTGTCGTGTTGCAGCGTCCGGTCGTCCGCACGAGCCGCGGGTGTGTGGCGGATCGGGCCTCTGGCCGTGCGTGAACCGTCGTCGGTCCACGTCCGATTCCGATTGTGCCCCAAACCGTGATGTGCGACACCGGGTGGTGGGCTCGGGGATCAAAAGGGCGGTACTCGTTTCCCCCGGGAGAGTGCGCGGGTAGTGTTCCTGGTCAGCGAAGGACCTGACAGAGCACAACCCGAATACGAGGAGGAACACCACGGTGGTCGCCGCGGCGAACCAGCAGGACGGAGCGGACCAGGTAGCTGGTCAGCTCGAACTGACGAAGGACATGCTCGTTTCGGAGGTCGGATGGGATTCCGACTGCGACGAGTCGATCAGTGAGGCTGTCGAGGACGCCGTCGGATCGGAGCTGCTGGAGGAGGATACCGACGAGGTTGTCGACGCCGTCATCCTCTGGTGGCGAGACGGCGACGGCGACCTGGTCGACAGGCTCATGGATGTCGTGACCCCGTTGGCGGAAGAGGGTTCCGTGTGGGTCCTCACCCCCAAGACGGGGACCGACGGCCACGTCGAACCCTCGGTGATCGCCGAATCCGCGCAGACGGCCGGGATGCTCCAGACCCGCACCGCTGCCCTCGGTGAGTGGGCCGGCAGCCGGCTCGCCCTGCGGAAGAAGGGCGCGGTGCGGAAGTAACCGCCTGCCCGAGTGGGTTATCCTGACCTGCACCGGCGCGCTCGTCGCGCCGGTGCACTCGCGCGCGTAGCTCAGCGGTTAGAGCTCTGGTCTTACACACCAGCGGTCGGGGGTTCGATTCCCTCCGCGCGCACCCTTGAACACCTAGTGAGCACGTGACCCGGGCATCTCCCCGCGTCGAGCCCCGGGGTCGCCGCCGAGGTGGTTCTCCGCGAACCCTCCCTCAGGGCCCGAACCTCAGTTGAGGAGTCGGTTGGCCCGCTTGTACGCCCGGCGGTGTTCGGCGTCGTCCCGCTCCCCGTAGCGGGCCCGCATGACTCGCTCGCGGGCGTGGATCTCGTCCTCCAAGACGTCGGGGGAGCGACCCCCGGTGGTGCCGTCGATCGCGACGCCTCCGCCGTCCCCCCTCGTGTCGTCGCCCGACGCGTCACGGCCTGACATGCCCTCGGCGGCCGAATCCACCACCTCGTCCTCGGCGTCCCGGCGCCGCGCGCGGATCTCGGCCCAGGCGAAGTACACCAGTGCGACCGGGGCGAGCACCCCGAACAGCAGCCACTGCAGTCCGTAGGACAGATAGGGGCCGTTCTCGATCGCCGGGACGGGTGCGGGGGAGAGTGAGCCGGGCTGGCCGCCGGAGAGTTGGAGGTAGCCCTGCGACTCCAGGGTGTGGCCGAGGGTGTCGCCGAGCACGACCGGGTCCACGACGCGCACCGTCTGTCGGCCGTCCACCAGCACGGGTTCGGCCAGTCCTGCCTCCGTCGCGCGCACCCGCGCGGTGATGTCCACCTGACCGGCCGGTGCCACGGGGTAGTCGGGGACCGTGTTGTTCTCGCCCACGGGGACGTGTCCCCGGTTGACCAGCAGGTCGGGTCCGTCCACCGGATCGAACACGGTGAGCACCTGGTAGACCGGTTCACCGTCCACCGCGCGCAACCGCAACAGGGCCTCCGAATCCGGAACCCACCGGCCGGACACCGTCACGAGGCGCCATTCGCGCTCGACAAAGCCGTCGGGCCGGTCGATCACCTGGGCGAGAGGCGCCGGTTCGGCTTGGAAGGACTCCTCGAGTTGGGAGTTCCGGGCCTCCAGGTCGCCGCTCTTGCCGAGCTGCCAGGGGGCCAGTAGAGCGAAGCAGGCCCAGGCGAAGACGACCACGGCGAGCAGGCCGATCACCCACCCGGGACTCAGGAAACGCCGCAGACTCCGCATGGCCCCAGGGTATCGGTCGAGCCGGACCGGCTAACCGCGCAGGGCGCGGAGCTCGGCGATCAGGCCCGGCAGGGCGCCCGAGATCTCGAGCCGCGTTCGGCTGAAGTCGGTGCGGTCGCCGTAGTAGGGGTCAGCGACGTCGGGGGCGTGGGCGTCCGGATCGAACCCACGAAGGAGCCGGACCCGGTCGGGGTCGGCGCCGGCGGCGAGCAGATGGGCCCGGTGACCGCGGTCGAGGGTCACGATGAGATCGGCGGAGAGATCGGCCGCGGTGAGCTGCGCGGCGACGTGGGCGGAGTCGTAACCGTGCTCCTCGAGTTCGGCGGCCGCCCGCGGGTCCATCCCGTCACCGACGTGCCAGCCGCCCGTCCCGACGCTCGAGACGGCGACCTCGTCCGCCCACCCGGCCTCGGCCACGGCTCGCCGCGTCATGACCTCGGCCATGGGGGAGCGGCAGATGTTCCCCGTGCAGACAAACACAACGCGGATGCCCGGGTCACCAGTCATGGACGATGCGCTCCAGCTCGGCCGTGTCGATCGCGGACCAGCGGGCCGAGTCCCACTCCTCGGGGCGGCCGTATCCCCAGCGCACGATCGCGGTGGGGATGCCGTAGCGGGCGGCGCCCTCGACGTCGTGTTCGCGATCGCCGATCATGAGCGCCTGCGCGGTGCCCCCGGCGGCGGCGGGAACCGGGTCGACCCCGAGCGCGGCGAGCGAGTGGGCGACCACGTCGGCCTTGGCCGAGCGGCCGGCACCCAGGTCCGCTCCTCCGATGAACTCGAACGGTGCGGCCAGATCGAAGTGCTCGAGGATCCGTCGCGCAGCCTTCTCGTCCTTGCTCGTGGCCACCGCCATCCGGTAGCCCTGGTCCGCCAGCCCCGTCAGCAGCTCGTCCATGCCGGCGAAGACGGCGTTCTCGAGCCACCCCACGTCGGTGTAGCGCTCGCGGTAGGCGACCATCGCGCGGTCCAGGTCGGCGCCCTCCAAGCCGAGCGAGGTGAAGGTCTCGGGCATGGGTGGCCCGGCGATCGAACGGATATCGCGGGAGTCGTCCCACCGGGCGCCGACGACGCCCAACGCATGGTGGAGGGATTTGGCGATTCCGTCCAGCGAATCGGTGATGGTGCCGTCGAGGTCGACGAGGAGGGTCGGGCGATCTGACATGGCACCCATCTTCCCAGATCCCCGCCGGCGCCTGCGGCCAGCGGTGCTCGAGGGCACCATGGTGGGCGACCTCGTCCGGGCGTGGCGGGGCGAATGGGAAGGGGATCAGCGATGACCACCGGCAGGCTCACCCTGGCTGACGTGATCGACCTCCTCGAGCACGCGTACCCGCCGCGGCTGGCCGAGTCGTGGGACCGGGTGGGACTGGTCGCGGGCGACCCCGCCGCGGAGGTGGACAAGGTGGTGGTGGCCGTCGACGCCACCGACGAGGTGGTGGACCACGCGCTCGCCGTGGGCGCGGACCTGCTCCTGGTGCACCACCCGCCGCTGCTGCGGGGGGTGCATTCGATCGCCGCCGACACCCCCAAGGGCAGGTTGTTGCACAAGCTCATCGCGGGTGGGTGCGCGCTGTATTCCGCACACACCAACGCGGACTCCGCGCGCCCCGGGGTCAACGACGCCCTGGCCGAGATCCTCGGCCTGACCCCCGGCCGGCCGTTGGCGCCGACCGGTGACGGAACGGTGGACCGGTGGGTGGTGACGGTGCCGGACGACGACGTGGAGGACCTGCTCCACGCGGTGTTCGCCGCCGGGGCCGGGCAGATGAGCGGCTACGCGGAGTGCTCGTTCTCGGTCCCGGGCACCGGCCGCTTCCGCCCCGGGGACGGCACGGACCCTGCTATCGGCACGGTCGGTGAACCGGAGCAGGTCTCGGAGACCCGGGTGGAGTTCGTCGCGCCCCCTGAGCTCAGGTCGGCCGTGCGCCGGGCGGTAACGGCCGCGCACCCCTACGAGGTGCCCGCCATGGACGTGCTGGTCAACCACGCGGGGCCGGGCCCCGCACCGGACGGCACCGGTCTCGGCCGGATCTGTGAACTCCGCGAGCCCATGTCGCTCGCCGAGTTCACCGCGCTCGTCGCAGACCGACTGCCCAGGACCGCCTGGGGTGTCCGCGCCGCCGGCGACCCGGACACCGAGATCAGGCGGGTCGCCCTCTGCGGGGGATCGGGCGACTCGCTGCTGGGCGCCGCGCGTGTTGCCGGGGCCGACGTCTACCTGACCGGCGACCTCCGGCACCACGTGGTGGACGAGTATCTGCGCGAGGGCGGCCCGGTGCTCGTGGACGCCGCGCACTGGGCGCTCGAGTTCCCGTGGTGCGCGCAGGCCGCGGCATTGCTCGAGGAGGGGGTCGGGGTGACGGCGACCGTCTGCGATCTGCGCACCGACCCGTGGACGGTGGCGTCGGGAGGCGAGGGCGGCGGCCGGTAGTCTTGGCACTCATGAAGGCCGCTCCCACCGACCAGCGTCGACTCGTCGACATCGCCGAACTCGACCGACGGCTGGGCGGGCTCGCGCACCGGCGCGAGTCGCTGCCGGAACAGGCGGCGCTGGACCAGCTCGTGGCCGAGCGGCGGGCGGCCGTGGAATCGGCGGCGCGAGCCCGCATCCACGTGGAAGACCTCGACCGCGCGATCGCCAAGCTGCGCTCGGATCTCGACGCGGTGCGCAGGCGCCGCCAGAACGACGCGGGGTTGGTGGCCGGTGGCGGGCTGTCCGACCGGCAGGCCACCGAGCTGGAGTACGAGCTCCGGTCCCTGGCCCGCCGCGAGGAGTCGCTGGAGGACGAGCTCGCCGAACTGACCGAGCGCCACGAGGCCGTGGACGCCGACGTCCGGCACTCGGGGGCCGTCATCACGGACCTGGACGCGCGGATCGGCATGGCCGCGACCGTTCGCGACACCGCGCTCGCCGACCTCGAGGACGCCGTGACCGAGACGACCGCCGAGCGGGCAAGAGAGGCGGAGGGGCTCCCGACCGAACTCCTCGAGTTCTACTCCCGTTGCGCAGAGGAGGCGGGGGTGGGAGCGGCGATCCTGGGCGGTGGCCGGTGCTCCGCCTGCGCGATGGATCTCAGCCGGAGCGCCGTCGCCGCCTTCCGGTCCGCGCCCCAGGACGACGTCCTGACCTGCCCGGAGTGCGGAGTGATCGTGGTCCGTACGGACAATTCGTGAGCGGTGGACCGGGGTGGACCGGGGCGATCGGAGAGCCCACCCGGATCGTGCTCGCCCGACACGGCCAGACCCCGTTGTCGGTGGACCGGCGCTACTCCGGGCAGGGCGACCCGGACCTCACCCCACTGGGCGGGACCCAGGCTGAGCGGACCGCCGAGCGCCTGGCCCGGATCCCGCACCTCGCCGCCGTCGTCTCCTCCCCGCTACGCCGGTGCCTGGCCACGGCCGAGCGCGCCGCGGACGCGGCGGGTGTGCCGCTGGTGACCGAGCGCGACCTCATCGAGACCGACTTCGGTCGGTGGGAGGGCCTGACGTTCAGCGAGGCCGCGGAGCAGGACCGCGAGCTGCATTCCCGCTGGCTCGGGGACACCTCGGTCCCGCCGCCGGGTGGGGAGAGCTTCGCGGTGGTGCGCGCCCGGGTCGAGCGGGGACTGCGGCGGATCGTCGACGACCACCCGGGTGGCGTGGTCGCGGTCGTCAGCCATGTCACGCCCATCAAGCTGGCGATCCGCGCGGGACTGGGCGTGGGCGAGGAGTTGCTCTTCCGTCTTCACCTCGACCTGGCCTCGGTTTCCGAGGTGCGCTACTACCCGGACGGCCCGACCTCGGTCCACCTGGTCAACGACACCTCGCACCTCGACTAGACTGCCCTGCGAACGAGTCGGCCGGACGGCCGCGGATCGGGGAACCGACGCCTGATGGGCGGCAAGGCCCCGGCCCGAGGAAAGTCCGGACTCCACAGAGCAGGGTGGTTGTTAACGGCAACCCGGGGTGACCCGCGGGACAGTGCCACAGAAAACAGACCGCCGCGCCCTCGCGGCGCGGTAAGGGTGAAACGGTGCGGTAAGAGCGCACCAGCGCCCCGGGTGACCGGGGCGGCTAGGTAAACCCCACTCGGAGCAAGGTCAAAGGTCGCACCCGCGAGGGTGCGTCTGCGCGGATGGAAGTGCAGCGATGCACGACAGGGTTGCTCGCCCGAGTCCGCGGGTGGACCGCTTGAGGTACCCGGTGACGGTGTGCCCAGATGGATGGTCGTCGCCCTCCCTTGCGGGGGGTACAGGATCCGGCTTACAGGCCGACTCGTTCACCCACATCCCCGCCTGCGTCGACCTACCCTGGCCCGCTGCACGCAGGCCGAAGGGCGGGGATCTGCATTGAGATCCCCGCCCTCACCGATCGTGCGCCCACACCGGTCATGGGATCCCACCGGTCGTGCGCTCTCACCGGTCATGCCGACCGCGGCCGGCTGACGCGGCGGACTCAGCGCTGGGGACTCAGGACTGGAAGATGCCCGACACGGAACCGAAGATCCCGGAGAGGCTGCCCGCTGACCCGTCCTCGTCGGCGAGCTCGAAGTTCGTGGTCTCGCAACCGAGGGTGAAGTTGTCGACCGCGTCGTTCGTGGCGACGTTCTCCTTGGTCTTCTGGACGCCGTACTCGGTGACGACAGCGTCCCAGTTCAGCTCGAGGATCTGCTCGAACGTCATCATCGTCATCCGGGGGATCACCTGACCGTCCTCCCCCTTGAGGGCGCGGGTGACCCAGAAACTGTCCGACTCGCCCGGGTCGGCCGTCTTCCACTCACCATCGCTGTTCGCCGGGCTGTGCACGATGGTGGCGAAACCGATGTCGTAGCCGCCTGCATTGCTCTCGGAATCGGCGAGGTCGGCGCCGTTGACCCGGATCTGCAGCGCCGGGGCCTGTCCGCTGGAGAAGTAGTCGTAGCTCAGGTCGACGAGCTCGTCACCCTCCATGAGCTCGGCCAGCGGCATCTTGTTGGCGTTCTTGTACAGCGAGGTGCCTACCGCGGGGTCCGCAACCGGGAAGGTCACCGCCGCAGCGCCCACCTCGGCCGGAGCGTCCGCGACGGCGCCGATCTCGGCGGGGGTCTCATCACTCGGGGTGGACCAGCCGGCAGCCTTGAGTCCCGAGGGGGTCACGGTGGTCACGCCGCAGTCGTCGACATCCGCCTGGGCGCCCGCCGAGCTGCCCGGCAGCGATGACTGGGCTCCCGCGAGGGGTGCGGCGAGGGCGGTCCCGGCCCCGAATGTCACTGCGGCGGAGATGATTCCAACTGACCGAACAAGCTTGTTCATACGACTCCTTCAGGTTGGGCGCCCGCTCTGGGGGTGGCGGTCGCCGCACTGTGCCGCACCGGATGATGCGTGCTGCCAGGGATGTAACCGCATGTGTACACAGATGACAACCACCAAGATGCCCGCGTCAACATGGTTGTGAAATTAAAGCAACACTCACCAGCAGCGCTGACCTCGGGGAGCGCCGGGTCGGACCGGGGGTGGGCCGGGGAGCGGGTAGTGTCCGAGGTCAGCACCAGCCACGAGGAGGTCAGTCATGTCCGAAGAGCAGTGGTACTACGACGTCAGCACGGGTCAGGCGGTTCAGGGCAAGGTGAAGAACTGGGATAACCGCATGGGCCCCTACGCCACCCGTGGCGAGGCCGAGGCGGCGCTGGCCAAGGCCAAGGCTCGCAACGAGGCGTGGGACGCAGAGGACAGCTGAACCTGAGCGAGAGATGAGCGAGTCCCCGCGGCTGCGCTAAGAAATTACTTCCGGTTGCTCTTCCGTCGACGAGCTGAGCGCCTGGATTCGGACAGTTCGCGGTAGGCCGCGGTGACGGTCGCGGCGTCGCTCTCGAACCCGGCCAGCGTGCGCTCCGAGAACCCGCGTTCGTGCTCGAAGAGGACGCCGAACCCGAACGTGGACTCACCCGCGGACTCCGCGCGCGCGGCGATGCGCCGGATCCACATCCGGGAGGTCACGCTGTCCTGGACCTCGCCGAGCACGGTGTGCAGCCGCTGGCAGGCGGTGCGCAGCGGGGCGACGGTCAGATCGCCCGTCGCGGGAAGCGCGCCGACGTTGCGCCTCAGCGCTTTGGCGCGCTTGCGCACGACATGGGTCAGTTCCTCACGCTGGGCCAGCGTCAGGTCGAGGGCCTCGAGGTCGCGCTCGGTGCGGGTGCGCGCCTTGGTGAACTTGGCGAACTGCCGGTCCACCCCGCGCAGCATCAGGTCCTCGGCCTCCCGCTTCTTGGCCTTCTTCTTGGTCGGGGCGGGCAGCTTCTCAGCCGCCCCGACCTCCTCGGTCGACCCGCCCTCCGCTGTTGCGGGCCGCGCGGCTGCCGGGTCGGTGCCGGCGACCTCCACCAACTGGTGGAGCGAGTCGATCAGATCCAGGTACCTGTCGGTGCCCAGTGCAGCCGTCACGCGTCGTCCGGCGCGTCGCTCCTCGATGTCGAGCTCGGCGCGCAGCCGCTCCCGGGTGCCGGGGCTGACCACGTCCTCGGGGAACTGGGCGGCCAGGGTCTCCAGACGCTCGTCGACCACCTGGATGTCCCGCACCTTGCCCAGCACCGCCGCGAGCACCTTGAGCTCCTCGAGCAGTGCGGGCAGGTCGATCTCCGTGTGCTCGGTCTCCGCCTCCAGCTCGGCGGCATAGGAGCTGATCGTGCTGCGCAGCCCGCGGACCGCCACCCGCATCTGGTGGACACCCACCATCGTGACGCGCCGGGCGGCCGGATCGTGGTCGAGGAGTTGCTGGAGGTCCTCGCCGAGCGCGTCCCTGACGGGGGAGACGCCCCGGTCGAACGGCTCGGGGATCGGCCCGAGGGCGCGGGCGAGTTTGGACGACGACGACGAGGTGGTGGCCCCTGCGGCAGCGCACGCAGCAGCGACGCCGGCGAGATGACCCATCGCCCCGGGCTGCGAGGGATCGACGAGTTCGGCCTCCCATTCCCGCCAGTCGCCACCGCCTGAGGGCGTGTCGAACGCGCCGCCGGCGGCGACGAACGACTCGGTGGAGACGTGGTCGTCGCAGAACTCCACCACCGCCGTCCCGTCCGGTTCGCGCAGCATCAGCACGTGCCGCTGGTTGTCCACTCGGGCGACGGGCGCGAGCGGCCGGCGGCGGACCAGCCCGGCCACCGCGGTGATGAAGTCCACCGGCACCTGGTCGTCGACAGCGCTCTGGTCGTCGTCCGCGAGCGGGGCGTGGAGTTCCACCCGGCCGGCCTCCGAGGGCAACTTGAGGTGCCAGCCGGCGTCGTCGCCGCCGGTGCGCCGGCGCAGGGTGACCTTGTGGCGCGTCAGGGTGAGGTCCGCGGTGTCGTAGTACGTCGCGGAGAGCTCGTGCACCACCGGTGGGTCCGCCACGAGCGGGGCGAAGGCGTCGCCGGAGGGGACCTGGGTGTCGGGACCGACCTCGAACTTGCTCTCGATCTCGAGGGATTCGCTGATCGTCATGGGTTGGTTGTACCAGGCTCGGGTGAACGCGGCCTCGCGCTCCGCCACGCTCGCGCTCGGCCACGGTTGGATCCACCAACGGGGAGGACCTGTCACCGGACAGGACTTACCAGCGGGTAAGGTCGAAGGTGGTTCAGGTCACATGCTCATCGTGGGGAGAAGAAGTGGATCAGGCGACAACCGTCGACGTCCTCATCATCGGGGCCGGTTTCTCCGGTCTCGGTGCGGCCATCAAATTGGTCGAGGAGGGATTCGACGACCTCGTCGTCGTCGAACGGGGTTCCGACGTGGGCGGCACGTGGCGCGACAACTCCTACCCCGGCGCGGCGTGCGACGTCCCCTCCCACCTGTACTCGTACTCCTTCGCGCTGAACCCGGAGTGGTCCCGCGCGTTCTCCCCCCAGGGTGAGATCTACGACTACATCCGCCGCGTGACCCACGCCGCCGGGGTGCGGGACAAGATCCGGTTCGGCGTCGAGGTCACCTCCGCCCGGTACGACGACACCCGCGAGAGGTGGACGGTCGAGACGACGGCGGGGGAGTACGACGCCCGCGTGGTGGTGCTGGGCGTCGGCGCCCTGTGCGAGCCCAAGAACCCGGAGATCGACGGGATCTCCGAGTTCGCCGGGCCGGTGTTCCACACCGCCCGCTGGGACCACTCGGTTCCGCTGGCCGACCGCCGCGTCGCGGTGATCGGGACCGGCGCCTCGGCCATCCAGGTGGTGCCGTCGATCGCCCCGGTCGTGGGGCACCTCGACGTCTACCAGCGCACCGCGCCGTGGGTCCTGCCCCGGATGGACCGCGCCTACCCGCGGTTCGAGAGAGCCCTCTACCGCAGGGTCCCCGGGCTGCAGCGCGCCGTCCGGGCGCTCCAATACGTCAGCCGCGAGTTCCAGGTGGTGGGCCTGACCCGCAACCGGGCGGCCCTCGCGCCGATCAGTGCGCTCGGGCGCGCGAATCTGGCGATGTCGGTGCGCGACCCCGCGCTGCGAGCCAAGCTGACGCCGAACTTCGAGATCGGCTGCAAGCGCATCCTGCTGTCCAACGGCTGGTATCGGGCGTTGACCCGGAAGAACGTGGATGTGGTGACCGCGCCCATCAGCCGGGTTACCCCGGAAGGGATCGTCACCGCCGACGGCGCCGAGCACCCGGCCGACGTCCTGGTGGTGGCCACCGGCTTCCACGTCACCGACTCGCCGTTCTTCGAACGGGTACATGACTCGGCCGGACGGACGCTGGCGGACAAGTGGGCGAGCGAGGGGATGGAGGCCTACAAGGGCACCACGGTCGCCGGGTACCCCAACCTCTTCGTCCTGGTGGGGCCGGCGACCGGCCTCGGCCACTCCTCGATGATCTACATGATCGAATCCCAGCTCAACTACCTGGTGGACGCGCTGCGCACCATGCGCGACCGGGGCCTGCAGACGGTGGAGGTCCGCGAGGCGGTCCAGGACGCCTACAACCGCGAGCTGCGCGAGAGCACCGGCGAGACCGTCTGGGTGACCGGCTGTAAGAGCTGGTACCTGGACGCCAAGGGCAACGCGCCCGCGGTGTGGCCCGATTTCACCTTCGCGTTCCGCCGCGAGACCAGGGAGTTCGACCTCAGCGCGTACCGCCGCACGGCGGTCGACGGCGCCGGGACCGAGAACCCGACCGGGACGCCTACCGGGCAGGCGGCTGCCCTGTGAGCGCGCCGGTCGGCAGACTCGTCGGCGCCGTGGGTGGGTTGGTGGCCCGCCGACCCCGCTGGCGGATGGACGGCAAGGTCGTCGTGATCACGGGCGCCGGCTCGGGCATCGGCCGCGAACTCGCCCGTGAGGCCGCGCGTCGAGGAGCCCGGCTCGCGCTGAGCGACATCGACATCGACGGGCTGGCCGAGACGGTCGAGTTGGTGCGCGCGGGCGGGGCTCGCGGGGACGGAGCGGCCGGGGACGGGGCGGCCGGGGACGGGGCGGCGGACGTGCACTCCGTGCGACTCGACGTGACCGAGCAGGCCGCGGTCGCCGAGTACGCAGAGCGGGTCATGGCGCACTTCGGCGTGGTCAACCTGGTGATCAACAACGCCGGCATCGCGTTCACCGGGTCGGTCGAACAGTCGGCGTACAAGGACATCGCGCGGGTCATGGACGTGGACTACTGGGGCGTCGTGTACGGCACCAAGGAGTTCCTCCCGCACCTCATCGCCTCCGGTGACGGGCACCTGGTCAACGTCTCGAGCATCTTCGCGTTCCTGTCCGTGCCCACCCAGAACGCCTACAACGCGGCCAAGGCCGCGGTGCAGCAGTTCACCGAGTCGCTGCGGATGGAGATGCTCGCGGCCGGGCATCCCGTGGACGTCTCGTGCGTGCACCCCGGGGGCATCAAGACGGCGGTCGCCCGCAGTGCCGGGGCGGCCGAGGGGCTGGACACCGCGACCTTCGCCACGATCTTCGACTCCAAGTTCGCGCGTACGGAGGCCTCGACGGCCGCTCGGGTGATCCTCGACGGGGTGGAGAAGCGCAGGGCCCGGGTGCTGGTGGGCCCGGACGCCTACGTGCTCGACGCGCTCGTGCGCCTGGCCCCGGTCGCCTACCAGAAGGGGACGGTCGCGATCTCACGCCGCTTCGGCGTGGTCTGACCGCGGGGCTCGCGTTCCCGGACGGGCGGGTACGGCGCACTCAGGGGCGGAAGGCGTCCGTGGCCTCGATCAGGTGGTGGGTGGTTCCGGGCTCGGCCATCGCGTGACCGGCATCCGGGACGATGTGCAACTGGGACCCCGGCCACGCCGCGTGCAGCTCCCAGGCGTTGGCCACCGGGCACACCACGTCGTAGCGTCCGTGGACGATGACGGCCGGCAGGTGGGCGATGCGGTTCATGCGATCCAGGATCGCCCTGCCGCCCAGGAATGCATCGCTGGTGAAGTAGTGGTTCTCGATTCGGGCGAAGGCCAGCGCGAACCGGTCCGGATCGTCTCCGTCGGCCCGCGGGCGGGGGAGCAGGGTCGAGGTGGTGGTCTCCCACGTGGTCCACGCGCGCGCGGCCTCGATCTCGGTGGCCGGGTCGCCGCAGTGGAGGAGGCGGTGATAGGCCGCCACGTGGTCGTACCCCTCGCGGCGGACGGCCGCCGCGCCGTCGGCGGCCACGAGTGGCGCGAGGTATCCCTCCCACGCGTCGGGGAACAGGTGGGCGGCGCCACCCCGGTAGAACCAGTCGATCTCCGACGGGCGGCACAGGAAGATCCCGCGCAGCACCAGGCCACGGACCACGTCGGGATGCTCCTGTGCATAGGCCAGCGCCAGCGTGGTGCCCCAGGAACCGCCGAAGACCAGCCAGGTCTCGACCCCGAGGTGCTCGCGTAGTCGCTCGAGGTCGGCCACGAGGTGCCAGGTGGTGTTGACGGCGAGGTCGGCGCCGTCGGCCACGTGGGGGGTGCTCCGGCCGCATCCGCGCTGGTCCACCAGGATGATCCGGTAGGCGGCCGGGTCGAACATCCGCCGGTGGGCAGGGGTGGTCCCGCCCCCGGGGCCGCCGTGGACAAAGAGCACGGGTGCCCCGTCGGGATTGCCGGAGCACTCCCAGTACAGGAGTTGGCCGTCCCCCACGTCGAGCATCCCGGTCTGGTGGGGCTCGATCTCCGGATAGGGGGTACGGCGCGTGGCGTGCGTGTCCCTCGACGATCCGGGCACGGTCAGAAGGAGTGGTCGGGGCCGGGGAACGCGCGGGAGCGGACCTCGTCGCCGTACTCGCGGGCGGCGTCGCGGAGGGTGTCGGCGAGTTGCGCGTAGCGCTTGACGAACTTCGCCGTCCGCCCGGTGCCGTGGCCGGCCATGTCCTGCCACACCAACACCTGGGCGTCGCAACCGTTGCCGGCGCCGATGCCGACCGTCGAGATCCCCAGCTCGGCGGTGACCTCGCGGGCGAGATCGGCGGGCACCATCTCCATGACCACGGAGAACGCCCCGGCCTCCTGCACGGCGCGGGCGTCGGCCCGCAGTTGGCCGGCGGCGTCCCCGCGGCCCTGGACGCGGAATCCGCCGAGGCCGTTGACGGACTGGGGGGTGAAACCGATGTGGGCCATCACGGGGATCCCGGCGTCGACGATCGCCCGGATCTGCGGGGCCATCCGCACCCCGCCCTCGAGTTTGACGGCCTGGGCGCCGCCCTCCTTCATCATCCGGGTGGCGGCGGCCACGGCCTGCGTCGGCGAGGACTCGTAACTGCCGAACACCAGGTCGGCCACGACCAGCGCGCGGGGCGCGCCGCGGGTGACGGCCCGCACCAGCGGGATCATCTCGTCCTCGGTCACCGGGACAGTGGTGTCGTAGCCGTAGACCACGTTGGCCGCGGAGTCGCCCACCAGCAGGACGGGGATCCCGGCCTCCTGGAACAACTGGGCGGAGACGAAGTCGTACGCGGTCAGCATGGGCCAGGGCTCGCCGGCGGCCTTGAGCTCGGCCAGGTGGTGGATCCGGGTGACCCGTGTGAGGCCCTGCGGTCCCTCGGACGGCGCGCCGCCGGATCCGTAGACCGGGGTGTCGGGGTTGTCGCTCATGTCAGGTGTGGCCTTCCTTCGGTGACCTCGAGGCCGGCGACGTGGCCGGTCCCCGGGTGGACCCGAGGCCGGCGAAGTGGCCGGTCCCCGGGTGGACAAGGGGCTGTGACGGGCTCTCCCCGCTGCCGTCGAGTCTGCCACGCAGGCCCCGAGTGGGGTCGGAGTGTGTCCCCGGGACGGTATGTCACACGGTCGTAACACGAGAGGCACTAGGTTGGACGGCATGAACCGCCAGCAGGAGTACGTTCTCAGGACGCTAGAGGAACGAGATATCCGGTTTGTCCGGCTCTGGTTCACCGATGTGTTGGGAACCTTGAAGTCCGTCGCCGTCGCCCCTGCGGAGCTCGAGGGCGCGTTCAGCGAGGGGATCGGCTTCGACGGCTCGGCCATCGAGGGCTTCTCGCGCGTCTCGGAGGCGGACACCGTCGCCAAGCCGGACCCGTCGACGTTCCAGGTGCTGCCGTGGGCCCACGACGACGGCGCGCAGCACTCCGCACGCATCTTCTGCGACATCTACAACCCCGACGGCAGTCCCAGCTGGGCGGACCCGCGGCACGTGCTGCGGCGACAGCTCAACAAGGCCGCGGACCTGGGTTTCTCCTGCTACGTGCACCCCGAGATCGAGTTCTACCTGTTCAAGGACCTCGACACCAACGGAGCCGAGCCGGTCCCCACCGACAACGGCGGTTACTTCGACCAGGCCGTGCACGACTCCGCGCCGCACTTCCGGCGGCACGCCATCGAGGCACTCGAGGCCATGGGCATCTCCGTGGAGTTCTCCCACCACGAGAACGGCCCCGGTCAACAGGAGATCGACCTGCGCTACGCCGACGCCCTGAGCATGGCGGACAACATCATGACCTTCCGGTACATCGTCAAGGAGGTGGCCATGAGCAACGGGGTGTGGGCGTCGTTCATGCCCAAGCCCCTGCGCGACCATCCGGGCTCGGCCATGCACACCCACATGAGCCTCTTCGAGGGCGACTCCAACGCGTTCCACGACCCGGACGACGAGCACCAGCTGTCGGCCACCGCCAAGGCCTTCGTCGCCGGCATCCTGCGCCACGCCCCCGAGTTCTCGGCCGTCACCAACCAGTGGGTCAACTCCTACAAGCGGCTCATCGGCGGCGGCGAGGCCCCCACGGCGGCCACCTGGGGTCGGGCCAACCGCTCCGCCCTGGTGCGCGTCCCGCTCTACACGCCCAACAAGGCCTCCTCCCGTCGGATCGAGGTCCGCAGCCCGGACTCGGCCAGCAACCCGTACCTCGCGTACGCGGTGATGTTCGCCGCCGGCATCAAGGGCGTGGAGGAGGGATACGAGCTCCCCCCGGAGTCCGAGGACGACGTGTGGACCATGAGCCGACGCGAGCGGCGGGCGATGGGGTACACCGATCTGCCGGGGAGTCTGGAACAGGCCCTCGACGCGATGGAGGAATCCGAGCTGGTCGCCGACGCACTCGGCGAGCACGTCTTTGAGTTCTTCCTGCGCAACAAGCGGCGCGAATGGCGTGAGTACCGCAACGAAGTGACCCCGTACGAGCTCCGCAGCTACCTCAGCCTGTGACCGGAACCGCGAGGTGAGCACCGGTTCTTCGCGGTCCAGGATCCCCAGCCCGGGCCGGCTCGGCCTGCTCGACGATCGCGCGGGGGACTGGCTGGAGTACCTGGGCTGGATCAACGAGGACGCGGTTGATCTGCTGTGGGCGCTCTCGCGCGCGCCCGACCCGGACCTGGCCCTCGGAGCCCTGGTCCGGCTCCGCGAGGCGTTGGTCGCCGACTCGCACGCGGACGCCAGCGGTTCCGCTGCCCGAGCGGGGGGCGAGACCGGGGAAGCAGCCCTGGACACCGCACTCCGGACGGATCTGCAGCTGAGAGGGCGGCTGCTCGGACTGCTGGGGTCGTCCAGCGCGCTCGGGGACCATCTGGTCGCCGACCCCGCCCGCTGGGCGCTGCTCCGCTGCCCGCTGCCGTCCCGCGAGGACGTCCTGGCGGACATGCTCGGGGCCGTCGAGGCCGTCCCCGAGGAGCAGGTCGAGGGCGCGCCCGCGCCCACCCAGGCGGAGGACCTGGGCAGCGTGGGTACCTATCGCGCCGCGGTGGTCGGCGGCGCCGCGATCAACGTCCTCCGCTCGGCGTACCGCCACCACGTGGCCCTCCTGGCCGCGCACGACCTGGCCTCCACGGTCGAGGACCAGCCGGTGCTGCCCTTCGCCGAGGTGGGCCGCCGGTTGGCGGATCTCGCGGATGCGGCACTCACCGCGGCGCTGGCGGTGGCCGTGGCCACGGTGTATCCGGATTCGCCGATGCCCGGCCGACTGGGCGTGGTGGCCATGGGCAAGGGCGGCGCCCGGGAGCTGAACTACATCTCCGACGTCGACGTCATCTTTGTCTCCGAGCCCGCGGACGCCAAGACCGGCCGCGTGGCGGGGGAGATGATGCGCATCGGCTCGATGGCCTTCTTCGAGGTGGACGCGGGGCTCCGACCGGAGGGCAAGTCCGGCGAGTTGGTGCGGACTCTCGAGTCGCACGAGGCCTACTACAAGCGTTGGGCCAAGACCTGGGAGTTCCAGGCCCTGCTCAAGGCCCGGCCGATGACCGGTGACATGGCGCTGGCAGACGAGTACCACGCCGCGCTGCACCCGATGGTGTGGACGGCGGCCGAGCGGGACGACTTCGTCCACGACGTCCAGGCCATGCGCCGTCGCGTCGAGGAGAACGTGCCCGAGACGCTGCGCGAGCGCGAGCTCAAGCTCGGTCGCGGGGGCCTGCGGGACGTGGAGTTCGCGGTCCAGCTGCTGCAGATGGTGCACGGCCGCACCGACGAGGAACTGCGGGTCACCAGCACGGTGAACGCGCTATCGGCGCTCCGGGCCGGCGGCTACATCGCCCGCGAGGACGGCGCCAATCTGGTGGCGGCCTACGAATTCCTGCGCCTGCTCGAACACCGGCTCCAGCTCCAGCGCCTGCAACGCACCCACCTGCTCCCCGCGGACGACGACGCGGAGGCGTACCGCTGGCTCGCCCGCGCCGCCCACATCCGGCCGAGTGGCCGGCTCGACGCCGCCGAGGTCCTGCTCGATCAACTCCGTCAGGTCCGGCGCCGGGTCCGCAGACTCCACTCCAAACTCTTCTACCGGCCCCTGCTGGATTCGATCGCCGCGTACGACGCGGAGGCCCTGTCCCTCAGCTCGGAGGCCATGGAGCGGCAGCTCGCGGCGCTGGGGTTCGGGTCCCCCCGCAACGCTCTCGGCCACCTCCGTGCGCTCGCGGGACAGAGCAACCGACGCGGCCGGATCCACTCACTCCTCCTGCCCACGTTCATGGAGTGGCTCGCGGACACCCCGGACCCGGACGCCGGGCTGCTGGCCTACCGCAAGCTGTGCGACGAGCACCAGGACGTCACCTGGTTCCTGCGCATCCTGCGGGACGACAGCATCGTCGCGCGCCGCCTGGTGACGGTCCTGGGTACCTCGGCGTTCGTCTCCGAGCTCCTCCTGCGCAACCCCGAGGTGATCCCCGACCTGACGGACGGGGCGGAGGGGCCGGTCCTGGTGGCCTCCCGGATCTCGGACATCGCCTCCGCGCTGGCAGCCTCGGCTGCCCGGCACCGGACCCCGGAGAAGGTCATCGCCGCCGCGCGGTCGTTGCGCCGGGCCGAGCTCGCGCGGATCGGCGCCGCCGATGTGCTGCAGTTGGTCTCGGTGCCCGAGGTGGGCAAACGCCTCTCTGCCGTGTGGCGCGCGGTGCTCGAGGCCTCGCTGGCGGCCGTGATCCGGGACATGGTCCCCGAGGGGCAGCAACCGCCGGCGCGGCTCGCGTACATCGGGATGGGGCGGCTCGGCGGGGACGAGCTGTCCTACAGCAGCGACGCGGACGTGATGATCGTGTGCGACCCGGTCGACGGGGCCGCCGAGGACGTGGCGGTCCGGTGGGCCATCCAGGTGGCCGAACGGGTGGGCAAGCTGCTCGCCTCGCCGTCGTCGGATCCGCCGCTCGACCTGGACGCCGACCTGCGGCCGGAGGGCCGCAACGGACCCCTCGTCCGCACGCTCGCGTCCTACCGCGCCTACTACGCCAAGTGGGCCGAGACGTGGGAGCTGCAGGCGCTGCTGCGCGCGGCGTTCGCGGCGGGGGACCGCGACCTGGGGCTGGACTTCCTGCACATGATCGACGAGTTCCGGTACCCGGAGGCGGGTGTGCCACCCAAGGTGGTGCAGGAGATCCGGCGCATGAAGGCCCGGATCGACTCGGAGCGGCTCCCGCGCGGCGCCGACCCGGCCACGCACACCAAACTCGGGCGGGGCGGCCTGGCGGACGTGGAGTGGTGCGCGCAGCTGCTCACCATGCAACACGCGGCGCGGGTGCCGGGCCTGCACACCACCTCGACCCTGGAGGCGCTGGAGGCCGCGGCCTCCGCTGAGCTGCTGTCCGAGGGCGAGCGGGACGCGCTCGTCCAGTCCTGGCTCATGGCGGGGCACACCCGCAACGCCCTGGTGCTGGCGCGCGGCAAGGCGGTGGACCAGCTTCCCGGCCAGGGCAAGATCCTGGCCGCCGTCGCGAGCATCTGCACCGGGTCCTCCGACGGCGCGGAGTTCCTCAACGAGTACCTGCGGATCACCCGCCACGGCCGCAAAGCCGTCGATCACGTGTTCTGGGGCGAGATCTAGGGGTGCCCGCCCGCGCGGGCCAGGGTTGTCACCGATGCGCTGCGGGCACCGGCGCCGATACCCTGGGGGCATGGCTGTGACGATGACCCTGACCCTCACCCTCGACGGCGTGACCTACGGCGAGCTGTACGAGTTCGTCGACGCGGTCCGCGCGGCCGGCGTGCCCGCGGACGAGCGCGTGCGGTGCCTCGGTTCCGACGAGAAGGGCGACCGCTTCGAGGCGGAGGTCGGCCCCGATCGTCGGCGTGCCGGGTCGGCGCGGTCCGCCGCCGGTGCGCTCGTGGGCCAGCCCGTATCGCCCACCACGGCGCCGTCGGCCTCGTCCTCGCCGACCATCGCCTCGGTCGCCGAGACGGTCCGGTCGATGGTCCGGAACGGCGACGACCTGGACCGGGTGATCGCCGCCCTGGGGGATCTGCGCAAGTTCCTCCGGTGACGCGCCGCCGCCCGGTCGCCAGGGCGCTGGCCGTCCTCTGCTCCCTGATCGCCGCGGCGGGAATCGCCCTCCACCATTCGACCTCCGAGGTCGGCATCGTGCTGGTGCTGGCGTCCTTCGCGCTCTGGGCGTCGGCGTTCTCCGTCATCGCGCTGCTCGCGGCGCTGCGCGCCCGCTCCGCGGCGCTGTCGGTGATCGCGGTGGCGCTGGTCGGGGTGGGGGTGGTCCAGTACGGGCCCCTGGTGGCGCCGGCCAGTGGGGTCGACGACGACGAGGGCATCGCCCTGCGGGTGCTGGTGCAGAACCTGGAGTACGGCCGAGCAGACCCGGGGGACGTTGCCCGCGCCGTCCGCGAGGGCGGCGTAGACCTGCTGTTGACCGTGGAGACCACTCCGGAGGCGGTCGACGGGCTCCGGGCCGCGGGGTTGGCCGAGGCACTCCCGCACGAGGCCCTGGCCGCCGCTCCGCAGGCCGCCGGGGTGGCCGTGTGGTCGCGGTATCCGCTCTCGGCGCCCGAGCGGATCCCCGGCTTCAGCAAGGGGGTGCTGCGCACCGACCTGGCCGGCCCGGCGGGCCCGGTCACAGTCGTGGCCGCGCACCCGACCGCCCCGGTCTTCGACGCCCCCGTCGCCGTCGAGGAGGCCGATCGCCTGCGCTCGTACCTCGGCGGGCTCGCGGGTCCCGCTCCCGTCGTGGTGGGCGGGGACTTCAACGCCACCTGGGATCACGTCCGGTTCCGCGACCTGCGTGGGCTCGGCTACGTCGATTCGGTCTCCGGCGGGGGCGACGGGTGGCTGCCCACGTGGCCGGCGGACAGGAGTTTCCCGCCGCTCATCGGCATCGACCATGTCCTGGCCCGGGGAGCGCTGGCGGTGGGGGAGACCAGCACCGTCCACGTGGGGGACACCGATCATCTGGGCGTGCTCGCGACGGTGCGACTTCCCACCGGCCGCGCCCGTTGACCTACCATGCGCACCATGAGATCACGCATCCGATCGACCGCCTCCGGCCTCGGCCTCGTCACGATCGGCCCCGTCACGATCGGTGCCGTCATGATGGCCGCGGTGCTCGCGGGTTGTGGAGGGGCGACGGTCGAGGGGGAGGCGTCCGAGGTGTCATCGGAGGCCCCCGCGGCCGCCGCCGGGACGACTACCCCGTTTGCCGAGGAGCGACCAGAGAAGCCCTCCGGGCCGGTGACCCCGCCCGCGACCCCGGTGCCGGGGACGGAGCCCATGCCCGGGGAGCCCGTACCGGGGGAGCCGGTGGCGGAACCCGCGCCGGAGCTCCTGCCCGGCGATCCCGCACCCCCGGCGCCGGGTGAGCCGGCGCCGCCCGCACCCGGCGGCGGCGACTTCGCCGGCCTGCTGCAACGGCAGGACGTGGTCCTCCCGGAGGGGGTGGATCCGGTGGCCACGGCGGCGGAGGCCTGTGGCCGCTTCGGCGGCGGGCAGCAGATGGACGAGGTGTCGGGCTGGCTCGGGGAGTACGGCCGCCTCGGCCCCGAGCAGCAGGGCTTCTTCCTGGGTGCGGCCGTGGGGACCTACTGCCCGCAGTTCTTCCCCAAGCTCGGTTGATCTCCGGACCCGGCGGTTGTTCGGAGTGTTACGTGCCGGCGTCTCACATCCGGGCGTACCTGGCCCGCCCGAAGGAGTAGATTCCGTACAGCGCGATGCCGACGCCGGTGGCGATGAGGAGCACCTGACCGAAGGGCTGCTCGCCGACCGTCCGCAGTGCGGCGTCCAGTCCACCGGCCTTCTCGGGGTCGGCGGTCACGACGGCCGCGATGATGAGGCCACCCAGGATCACCAGCGCGGCGCCCTTGGCGATGTAGCCCGACTGTCCCGCCACGATCATGGCCCGCCCGACGTTGCCCCCGCCGGTCCGCTTGAGATCCTCGACGAACTTCTTGGTGGCGCCCTTGTAGACGTGGTAGCCGCCGACGCCGATCACCACCAGGCCGGCCACGACGAGGGCGACCTTGCCCGCCCCCGAACCCAGCAGACCGGCGGTGGTGTCCGAGGCGGACTGGGAATCCGAGCTCGAGCCCCCGGAGGCGAACCGGGCCGTGGTGATCCCGAGCACGACGTAGACGACGGCCTTGGCGGCGGCCTTGACCCGGTCGGACGTCTCCTCGGCGCCGAGGATCGCCTCGACGACCTGCCAGAGTCCGAGGGCGACGAACGCCACCGCTCCCGCCCAGAGCAGGAACTGGCCGCCGGGCGCCGAGGCGATCTGGGCGAGGGCGCCCGAGTTGGAGGCCTCCTGTCCTCCTGAGCCCACCGCGATCCGGATGGCGATCCAGCCGATCAGGAGGTGCACGACGCCGCTCATGATGAAGCCCGCGCGCGCGAGCCACTCGAGGGCGGGGTGGTCGGCGGCCGAGTGGGCGGCGCCTTCGACGGAGCGTGAACGGTGCGAGGAGGTCATCTGAAGAACTCTCCCACGTCCTCGCCTACTCACCAATCGATCTCGCCCAGGACGTCGTTGCGCCGCCGGAGCTCCGCGGCGCGTTGTTCGGCCGCGCGGTGCTCCTCCGAGCGGCGGCGGGCCAGCAGGGCCAGTGCGTCGGCCTCCACCTCCGCGAGGAGCAGTTGGAGCCGGTCCTTCTGCTCGAGGAGGGTCTCGACGGAGGTGTCCATGGCGATGAGCTTGCGTGAGCCGGCAGTGGCGTGGAGGAAGGGGTTGCGTTCGAGGATCAACCGCGCCTCTTCCGGGTCGAGCACCCGGGACAACTTGAGCAGAACGGGGTAACCCTCGCCCTCCGCGGCGATCCCCGGTTCGTGCTCGGGGTCCAGGGCCGCGGCGACCACCTTGAGCGGCCTCGCCCGCGGGGAGGAACTCCGGAAATCGAACCCGTCTGCGTCCATCCCGTCTGCGTCCATCAGACCCCGGCCCTTTCGCTCTCACGCCCTGTCCCGCCCTGTGGCGTGTGGCGTGTGGCACCTGGCCCAACGGTAAACGCCCCGGCCGCGATGGCCGGGGCGTTCACCGATTACAGGGGTACGGGCTCAGCAGTCGTAGTAGAGCTCGAACTCGTGCGGGTGCGGGCGGAGGTTCAGCGGGGCGATCTCCTTCTCCCGCTTGTACGAGATCCAGTTCTCGATGAGGTCCTCGGTGAACACGCCACCAGCGGTGAGGTACTCATGGTCCTGCTCGAGGCGGTCGATCACCGCGGGCAGGGAGGTGGGGGCCTGCGGGATGTCCGCGGCCTCCTCCGGCGGGAGCTCGTAGAGGTCCTTGTCCACCGGCGCGTGCGGCTCGATCTTGTTCTTGACGCCGTCCAGGCCCGCCATCATCATCGCGGCGAACGCGAAGTACGGGTTGCCCGAGGAGTCGGGGCAGCGGAACTCGATGCGCTTGGCCTTGGGGTTGTTGCCCGTGATCGGGATGCGCACACAGGCGGAGCGGTTGCGCTGCGAGTAGACGAGGTTGATCGGGGCCTCGTAGCCGGGGACCAGCCGGTGGTACGAGTTGATCGTCGGGTTGGTGAACGCCAGCAGCGACGGGGCGTGGTGCAGGATGCCGCCGATGTAGTACCGCGCGATGTCCGACAGACCGGCGTAGCCCGACTCGTCGTGGAACAGCGGCTTGCCGTCCTTCCACAGCGACTGGTGGGCGTGCATGCCCGAGCCGTTGTCACCGAAGAGGGGCTTGGGCATGAAGGTGGCGGACTTGCCGTTCTTCCACGCGGTGTTCTTGACGATGTACTTGAACAGCTGGATGTCGTCAGCGGCATGCAGCAGCGTGTTGAACTTGTAGTTGATCTCCTGCTGGCCGCCGCCCACCTCGTGGTGGAGGCGCTCGAGCTCGAAGCCGGCGTTGGTGAGGTTGGTGGACATCTCGTCGCGCAGGTCCACGAAGTGGTCGTACGGGGCCACGGGGAAGTAGCCGCCCTTGGGGCGGACCTTGTAGCCGAGGTTCGGGGATCCGTCGGCCTCGGCCGCGGCGCCCGTGTTCCAGTGACCGGCGGACGAGTCGACCTCGTAGAAGCCGTGGTTGGTGCCCGAGCCGTAGCGAACGGAGTCGAAGACGAAGAACTCGGCCTCGGCACCGAAGAAGCAGGTGTCGGCGATCCCGGTGGAGAGCAAGTACTCCTCGGCCTTGCGGGCGACGTTGCGGGGGTCGCGGCTGTAGGCCTCACGGGTGAACGGGTCATGCACGAAGCAGCTGATGTTGAGGGTCTTGGCCCTGCGGAACTGGTCGATGCGGGCCGTGGAGACGTCGGGCAGGAGCATCATGTCGGACTCGTGGATCGACTGGAATCCGCGGATCGAGGAGCCGTCGAAAGCCAGGCCGTCCTCGAACATGTCCTCGTCGAACGCGGCGGCGGCGATCGTGAAGTGCTGCTCGTTACCCGGCATGTCGGTGAACCGGATATCGACGTACTCGACGGCCTCGTCCTTGATGTACTTGATGACCTCGTCCGGAGTGGAGAATGCCACGGTGTCGCTCCTCGTCTCTCTTGGCGGCGGGGAACTGTTGTCCCCCGCCGTGCGATGACCTCACGGTATTGGGGTGGTGTTGCCCGGCCGTCAACCGAGTGTTTCGGTGGTGTTACGCGACGGGCCGGGTGGTGCCCTCCCAGTGGGGACAGCTTAGTCACCCGGAGAGGGGGATCGTTGACATGGGGAATGACACGGCCCCGGCTACCCTGGGATCATGCGTGAAGTAGCGGGATCATGGCTGTCCGGACCGACCTCGCCCGGGGACGCGCCCGAACAGAGCTTCAAGGGCGAGCGGCTGGGCCTGCCCAGGCACGGCGAGGGCTCTCTGGCGCCGCTGGGGGTCCGCTTCGGCGCATTGCTGGTCGACTGGTTCCTGGCCTACGGGATCATCGGCCTCGTCGTGACGCTCGGGAGCCCCGGACTGCTGGGCGGCGAGTCGCTCGCGGGGGTGGCGAGCTGGGCGGTCCCGCTGGTCTGGGGCGTGATCGGCGTGGTGTGTGTCTGGCTCTTCGCCCAGACGCCCGGCCAGGCACTGTTCGGGATCGGGACCGCCCGGATCGACGCCGACGAGCGGGTGGGCGTGCCTCGTGCCCTGGTCCGGGTCGCCTTCATCTTCTTCCTGCTGCCGCCGCTCATCCAGGACGAGGACGGCCGCGGCATGCACGACCGCGCCACGGGTACAGCGCTCATCCGCACCCGCTAGGGCGCTGGATCAGCTGCTGCGACGGCGCGCGCTGCGCTGCATGTTCCGGACCTTCGCGCCCTGGGGGAGCGGTCCCTTGGGCATCTGGTTCTGGATGCCGGTCTTGGTGCCCAGTGCCCGGAGACGGGAGTCCAGTGCGTCGACCTTGGCGCGGCTGATGTTCATCGGGTATCGCGTGAGCCGACGGTTGAGCTTGCGCAGCGGCACCTGCTCCGGTGACGCGTCCTGCTCGTCTCCCACGATCAGCTCATAGATCGGAGTGTCGCCGACCACCCGCGCGGCCTTCTTCTTCTCCTGCAGCATGAGCGGCTTGAGCCGGTGCGGCTGGCCCTCGCCCACGAGGACGATGCCGCAGCGACCGACCACGCGGTGAACCGCGTCGAAGCTGGTGGTGGCGGCAACAGCCTGGTTGACCCGCCAGCCGGAGCGGAGCTGGTCCAGGGCCCACGCCGCGGCGCCGGGCTGACCCTCGGCCTTGGCGAACACGGTGTTCTGGACGCGCCGCGAGAAGATGACCATCGCCAGCATCAGGCCGGTGAGCACGCCCAGGGGGAGCATCCACCATTCGCCGCCCCACAGGGAACCGATGAGGAAGAAGACGACGGCCGAGAGGACCACGGCACCGATCATCAGCGGCCACAGGAGTTTGTCCTGCTTGGACTGGATCTTCAGGGCCTCCCACATCTGGCCGCGCTGCTGCTTGGCCGCCTGCCGCCGTGCGGCCCGGGCCGTCTTCTTGTCCGCCTTGCTGACCTCGCTCTTTGCCATGCCCATCAGGATACGTGGCAGAGGCGACGGTTCGGGAACCGCGGTTCGCCGAAGGGGTACCCCGGACGCAGATGCGCCCGGATCCGCCCCGGATCCGCCTGGGTCTCAGCCCTGGAGCCGCGCCATCAGGCTGGAGGCCTCCTGGGAGGCGGGGCCCCCGGAGGTGAGCTGCTCGAGGTGCCCCGGCAACTGCTGGCCCCGGTGCTCGAGCGCCTCCGCGTAGAGGCGACCGGCGCGGTACGAGGACCGGACCAGGGGACCGGCCATGACCCCGGCGAAGCCCATCTCGCGGGCCTGGTCGGACAGGTCGGCGAACTCCTCGGGCTTGACCCAGCGGTCGATCGGGTGGTGCAGCGGGCTGGGGCGCAGGTATTGCGTGATGGTGAGGATGTCGCAGCCGGCGGAGTGCAGGTCGCGCATCGCGTCGACGATCTCGTCGGTGGTCTCGCCCATCCCGAGGATGAGGTTTGACTTGGTGACCAGACCGAAGTCGCGGGCGGCGCGGATAACGCCCAGCGACCGGTCGAAGCGGAAGGCCGGGCGGATGCGCTTGAAGATCCGGGGCACCGTCTCCACGTTGTGCGCCAGGACCTCGGGTCGCGACTCGAACACCTCGGCGAGCTGGTCCGGCTCCCCGTTGAAGTCGGGGATCAGGTTCTCCACGCCGGTGTTGGGGTTGAGTTCGTGGATCTTGCGGACCGTCTCCGCGTACAGCCACGCTCCGCCGTCGTCGAGGTCGTCGCGGGCCACGCCGGTGATGGTCGAGTACCGCAGACCCATCTCCCGGACGGACTCCGCCACCCGTCGCGGCTCGTCGCGGTCGAGGGCGCTGGGCTTACCGGTGGCGATCTGACAGAAGTCGCAACGGCGCGTGCACTGCTCGCCGCCGATGAGGAACGTGGCCTCGCGGTCCTCCCAGCATTCGTAGATGTTGGGGCAGCCGGCCTCCTCGCACACCGTGTGCAGTCCGCCGGTCTTGACGAGGCTCTTCAGTTCCTTGTACTCCGGGCCCATCGTGGCCCTGGTCTTGATCCACGACGGCTTACGTTCGATCGGCGTCTCGGCGTTGCGCGCCTCGATACGGAGCAGCTTGCGGCCTTCCGGAGTCACAGTCACGGCCGCCAGCCTACGCGGCATTCATACCAGGGGTAGACGCCCGTCGAGCGCCTCCACCATGTCGGAGGTGACCTGGTCGAGGACCTCCGACACCGGCACATCCCGGCCGAGTTCGGCCGAGAGCGAGGTGACACCCGCGTCGACGATCCCGCACGGGACGATCCGCGAGTACGCACCCAGATCACAGTCGCAGTTGAGGGCGAAGCCGTGCATGGTCACCCCGCGCTGGACGCGGATGCCGATCGCGGCGATCTTGCGCTCGGGCCTGCCGTCCGAGGCCGCGCACCAGACCCCGGAGCGGCCCTCGACCCGGCCGACGTCCACACCGAGTCGGGCGCACGTGGCGATGAGGGCCTGCTCCACGCGACGGACGTACTCGATCACGTCGATCGGGTCCGACAGCGCGATGATCGGGTACCCGACTAGCTGTCCCGGACCGTGCCAGGTGATCCGCCCGCCCCGGTCCACATCGATCACCGGGGTGCCGTCGTCCGGCCGGTCCGACGGTTCGGTGCGCTTGCCGGCGGTGTACGTGGCCGGGTGCTCCAGCAGCAGGATCGTGTCCCCGCGCAGGCCCTCGGCCCGCTCCTCGGCGAGCGTGCGCTGCAGGTCCCAGGTGGGCGTGTACTCGACTGTGCCGAGGCGGCGGATCTCCGGCTCGGCAGGATCGCGGCGCAAGGTCTGACCGTGGTGGGGCATGCCGTCCAGATTAGGCCGAACCGTCCTCCGACGACGACGGGCGCCCTCCCAGGGGGAGGACGCCCGTGATGTCGAGGTGCGGGACTACAGCCCGAGGTCACCCTCGAACTCGGCCTTCTGCAGCCGGTCCTTGACCGTGGTGAGGAAGCGCCCGGCGTCCGCACCGTCGATGAGCCGGTGGTCGTAGGTCATCGGCAGGAAGCCCATCGACCGGATGGCGATCGACTCGCCGTCGGCATCGGCGTCCACCACGGGACGGCGCACGATCGCACCGGTTCCCAGCATCGCCGCCTGCGGCGGGACGAGGATCGGGGTGTCGAACAAGGCCCCCTCGCTGCCGATGTTGGTGATGGTGAACGTGCCGCCCTGGAGGTCGTCCGGGGTGAGCTTGGACGACCGCGCGCGCTCGGCCAGGTCGATGATCGCCTTGGCCAGCCCCGGGATGTCCAGGTCCTGTGCGTTCTGGATCACCGGGGAGAGCAGACCCGCCTCGGTGTCCACGGCGATGCCGAGGTTCACCGAGCCGTGGTAGGTGATCTCGTTGGAGTCCTCGTTGTAGGACGCGTTGACGTTCGGGTGCGAGACCAGGGCCTCGACCACCGCCTTGGCATAGAACGGCAGGTAGGTGAGCTTGACGCCGTGCTTGTCGGCGAACTGCTCCTTGGACTGTGCCCGCAGGTGCGCGACGCGGGTCATGTCCACCTCGAAGACCTGAGTGAGCTGGGCGCTGGTCTGCAGCGACTCGCGCGTCTTCTTGGCCGTGATCTTGCGGATCCGGTTGGCCTTCTTGGTGGTGCCCCGCAGCTCCGCCAGCTCGGGCCGCACCCCGGCAGCGGACGGACCGCCGACAGAGGGCTTCTTCTCCGCGGGGGCCTCGGAACCACTGTCGCCGCCGCCCTCGGCTGCGGCGAGGACATCCTGCTTGCGGATGCGTCCGCCGATGCCCGTGCCCTTGACCGAGTCGAGGTCCACGCCGTGCTCCTGGGCGAGCTTGCGCACCAGGGGGGTGACGTACGGGGAGGTGCCGGCCTTGGCGGCAGCCGCGGGCTCGGCCCGCTTCGGAATGTCGCCGGAAGAGTCCTGCTCGTCCGACTTCTCGGTCTTCTCCGCCTTCGCGGGCTTCTCCGTCTTGGCAGCAGCCTTGGCGGGCTCGTCCGAAGCCTTCTCCTCGGCCGCCTTCTTCTCGGCCGCCTTGCGCTCCTCGGCCTTCTTCTCGGCGGACTCACCGGCCGAGTCGTCCTCCTGGCCTGCGGAGTCGTCGGAGGACGTGTCCTCGGGCTCGTCGGCGGGCTCGTCGTCGTCGGATGCGGCGCCGTCGCCGATGACGGCGA
>NZ_JAWLRW010000006.1:0-221359 GCF_033142235.1 Rhodococcus sp. IEGM 1408 | reverse complement strand
ATCTCGACGGTGTCGCCGACGGCCTTGAGCCACTTGGTGATGGTGCCCTCGGTGACGGATTCGCCGAGTTCGGGCATGGTCACCTCGGTGCCCTTGCCGCCCCCGGAGGACTTCTTGGCCGGTGCGGGCTCTGCCGCCGGCTTCTCCGCGGCGGGCGCCCCGTTGGCATCGTCGTCGGTCGAGTCCTCGGTCGAGTCATCCGCTGCGAAATCGTCGGCTGCGCTGTCGTCGGAGGACGTGTCCTCGGGCTCGTCGGCGGGCTCGTCGTCGTCGGATGCGGCGCCGTCGCCGATGACGGCGAGGGTGGCGCCGACGTCGACGGTCTCGTCTTCTTCGGCGACGATCTTCTGCAGGGTGCCGGCGACCGGGGAGGGGATCTCGGTGTCGACCTTGTCGGTGGAGACCTCGAGGAGGGGCTCGTCCATCTCGACGGTGTCGCCGACGGCCTTGAGCCACTTGGTGATGGTGCCCTCGGTGACGGATTCGCCGAGTTCGGGCATTGTCACCTCGGTGCCCTTGCCGCCCCCGGAGGACTTCTTCGCGGGCGCGGGGTCGGCCTGCGCGCCGTCGTCCCTACCGGACTCGGCGTCGCCGGCGTCCGCGCTGCCCTGGCTGTCGGAGGCATCGGCGTCAGAGTCGTCGTCGGAGGACGTGTCCTCGGCCGGACCGTCCGCGTCATCCGAACCGCCGGAGCCGTCGTCGATGATCGCGAGCTCGGCGCCGATCTCGACCGTCTCGTCCTCGTCGGCGACGATCTTCTTCAGCGTGCCCGCGGCGGGCGAGGGGATCTCGGTGTCGACTTTGTCGGTCGAGACCTCGAGCAACGGCTCGTCGAGCTCGACCGTGTCCCCCTCCTTCTTGAGCCAGCGGGTGACGGTGCCCTCGCTGACGGATTCACCGAGAGCCGGCATCTGTACGGAGAAGGCCATGGTGTCGTAGCTCCTCAAGAGTTCAGGGCGCTGCTCCCCGGCGCGGTCTGCGCCCGCGGCGAGCGGCGTTGCGGATTATGGATTAGCGGTTCGTTACGACGGTCCGGAGCGGGAACGCGGTAGCGCCGCCCGGATGGTCGCTCACCATTGTGCCCTCTGCCACTGGGCAGTGTCGGCGGACGCACCGATCCGGGCGACCACGGGAACCCGAACCGGCTGGTGCCCGCCAGTTCGTCGGCGCCGTTGCTCGGTACGATCATTTCTCGACAAGCGGCCCCACCCCGGACGGGGGGCCGACGGGAGGAGTCAGACGGTGGCCATCCGAGATCTGTTCCGACGTCGGAGGGCCCGGATCCCCGCGGACCCGGCCGATCTCGCTCATCTACGCACCTGGTGCAAGACGAGGGTCGGGGTCGAGGGCTACCTCGAACCCGAGACCCTGGTCTCGGTGCCGGGACTGTGCCTGGTGGCCTTCGACGGTGAATGGACCCGCAGGCCCGTCGGGGACGTGGCGACCGCCCGGAAGATCACCGGGCAACTGGGGATCCCGCTGTACGACGCCTCGGTGTCGGGCTACCCGGATCGGATGAGGGCGTATTCGGAGGTTCGGATCGCACGTGAGCGCAAGGAGCGGGCCCGTCGGCTCCGCGAGCAGGTGCGCGGAGCCGACGAGCAGTAGCCCCCGGTTGGTTGGTCGACCGGGGGGCGCGGTGAGAATCAGCCGGCCGAGGCAGTGTCCGCAGCGTCCGCAATGTCCTCGAGGACCGCGAGCATCGTCCGCACGGGCACGCCGGTGCCGCCCTTGGGCAGGTAACCCTCGGGGCTGCCGTCGTTGTAGGCCGGGCCCGCCACGTCGATGTGGGCCCACTCGACACCCTCGGCCACGAACTCCTGGAGGAACAGCCCGGCGGAGAGCATTCCGCCCCAGCGGTGCGGGGTCACGTTGGTCAGGTCGGCCACCTCGGAATCCAGCCCGTCGCGGAGTTCCTCGGGCAGCGGCATCGGCCATCCACCCTCGCCCACCTCCCGGCTGAGCTCGGCGACCCGGTCGCGGAAGTCCTCGGTACCCATGACGCCCGGGGTCTTCTTGCCCAGCGCCACCATCTGGGCGCCGGTGAGCGTGGCGGTGTCGATGAGGTGGGAGGGGGAGTCCTCGCAGGCGCGGACGATCGCGTCGGCCAGGATGAGCCGGCCCTCGGCGTCGGTGTTCTGCACCTCGACGGTCGTGCCGCCATACATGGTCAGGACGTCGCCGGGCCGGTACGCGGTCGACGACGGCATGTTCTCCGCCATCGGCACGGTGGCCACCACGGTCAGGTCGAGTCCGAGGCGGGCGGCCAGGATGACGGTCGCGACGACCGCGGCCGCGCCGCCCATGTCCATGGTCATCTGCTCCATGCCGGCGGCCGGCTTGATGGAGATGCCGCCGGTGTCGAAGGTGACTCCCTTGCCCACCAACGCAACGGTGGGGCGCCCCTCGGCGCCGCGGTGCGTCAGGCGGACCAGGCGCGGCGGCCGGGACGAGCCGTTGCCCACCGCGAGGATCCCGCCGAACCCGCCGGCGGCCAGCGCGGACTCGTCCAGCACCTCGACCTCGAGGCCGGCGGCGGTGCCGAGCTCTGCGGCGCGGTCGGCAAAGGAACCGGGGAAGAGCAGGTTGGGCGGGGTGTTGACCAGGTCGCGGGCCAGACCCACACACTCGACGATCGCGGCCGCACGGGTGACGGCGTCGGTGGAGCCCTCGGAGGTGAGGATCCGGAGCGCATCCGCCGCCGTGTCGTCGTCGTCGGTCTTGGCGGTGACCTTGGCCGGGCGGAACGATCCGAGCCCCGCGCCGAGCGCGACGGCCTCGGCGCGGTCGGCGTCGAGCAGCACGAGAGCTGACCCGAGCCCGCGGCAGGCGCGGGCGGCGGCTCCGGCGGCGCGGCGCAGCGACTCGTCGGAGACCTCGGCGTCGGAGGATCCGAGGCCGACCAGGACCACCGAACCGCCGGGGACGCCCTGGGGTGCGGGGAGGCGGGTGGTGGAGCCGACCTTGGTGGAGGCGCCGACGGAGCGCGCCGCCGCGGCGACCGCGGCGGCGGCGTCGTGGGAGAGACCGGGGGCGACGACGACGGGGGTTGCCCCCGCCTTCCCTGCGCCATCAGAGCCATCAGCGCCATTGGCGCCGCTGGCGTCCGCGGCGATGCCGATCACCACGACATCAGACTCGACAGCTGTCGTGACCGCCTCGAGCGGGGCGAGGTCCGGGGTGTGGGTGAGGATCGACTGCGCAGTCGGCATTAAGCGCTCCTGGTGGTCAGTTGGGATTCACGGGGGGCCGTGGCCGCCCGCCCGCACGCGGCGGGACCGCCACGGCGAGGGCACCATAGTCTATCGACTAACGTAGGAGCACAGCCGTACGGGAGAGCGCGAGGAGTAGTCGAGATGTCGGACACCGGGGACCTCAGCGAGGGGCCACTGCACTCTCGACACGCGCAGGCAGGGGCTGCCTTCGCCGCCTTCGGGGGTTGGTCCATGCCGGTCCAGTATTCCGGAACCGTCGCCGAGCACACCGCCACCCGAACGGCCGTGGGGCTGTTCGACGTGAGCCACCTGGGCAAGGCGCTCGTCGCCGGCCCGGGGGCGGCGGAGTTCGTCAACACGTGCTTCACCAATGACCTCGACCGGATCTCCGCTGGTAGCGCGCAGTACACGCTGTGCTGCGACGAGTCCGGGGGAGTGGTGGACGACCTCATCGCCTACCGGGTGTCGGACGAGGAGATCTTCCTCATCCCCAACGCCGCCAACACTGCCGAGGTGGTCAGGCGGCTGCAGGCCGCCGCCGCCGAGCGTGCGCCCGGGGTGAGCGTGACCGACGAGCACCGTTCGCGCGCCGTGCTCGCCGTCCAGGGCCCGCTCGCCGGGGAGGTCCTCACCGCGCTCGGCTTGCCCACCGACCTGGACTACATGGCCTACGCCGACGCGGACTGGGGCGGTAGCTCCGTCCGGGTCTGCCGCACGGGGTACACGGGTGAGTACGGATTCGAGGTCCTGCCCGAATGGGACCAGGCCGGCCCGATCTGGGACGCGCTCGCCGAGCAGGTGCTGTCCCGCGAGGGCGCGCTGTGTGGCCTCGGCGCCCGCGACTCGCTGCGCACCGAGGCCGGTTACCCGCTCCACGGCAACGAGCTCTCGTTAGACCTGAGCCCGCTCGAGGCCCGCTGCGCCTGGGCCATCGGCTGGGACAAGCCGTCCTTCTGGGGCCGCGAGGAGCTGCTCCGTCAGAAGGCGGCCGGGCCCGCCCGGCGCATGTACGCCCTCGAGGTCACCGGACGCGGCATCCCCCGCGCGGGCCAGTCCGTCCGAGCCGGCGGGCAGGAAGTCGGCGTGACCAGTTCGGGCACGTTCTCGCCCACCCTCAAGACGGGGATCGCGCTCGCGTTCATCGCGTTGGACGCCGGGCTGAAGAAGGGCGACGAGGTCGTCGTCGACGTACGGGGACGAGAGGTACCGTGCCGCCTCGCGGTACCCCCGCTCGTGGAGATCCACACCCGCTAGCCCCGCCCCTTCTCACCTAAGCGAGACGACATGTCCCAGTTCGATATCCGCCCGTCGGCCTCCCCGAAGTCGGCCGAGGAGCGTCAGGCCATCCTGGCCGAGCCCGGGTTCGGTCGGCACTTCACCGACCACATGATCACCCTCCCGTACTCGGACGGCACCTGGGGGACACCGGTCGTCGAGGCCTACGCCCCGCTGTCGATCGACCCCTCCGCGGTGGTTCTGCACTACGCCCAGACGATCTTCGAGGGCCTTAAGGCCTACCGCCAGGCCGACGACTCGATCGCGTCCTTCCGCCCCGAGCAGAACGCCGCCCGGTTCAACCGTTCCGCGAAGCGCCTTGCCATGCCGCAGCTCCCGGAGGAACTCTTCATGGAGTCGCTGCGTCAGATCGTCGCGATCGACCGGGACTGGGTCCCCGCCGCCGGCGGCGAGGAGTCGCTGTACCTGCGGCCGTTCATGATCGCGACCGAGACCGGGCTGGGCGTCCGGCCCGCCAACGAGTACCTGTATTCCGTGATCGCCTCACCCGCCGGGGCCTACTTCTCCAGGGGCGTGGCTCCGGTGAGTGTCTGGCTGAGCACCGAGTACGTGCGGGCAAGCCCGGGCGGCACCGGCGCGGCCAAGTTCGGCGGGAACTACGCGGCGTCCCTGGCCGCTCAGGAGCAGGCCGCCGAGAAGGGCTGCGACCAGGTGGTCTGGCTGGACGCCATCGAGCGCAAGTACGTCGAGGAGATGGGCGGGATGAACCTGTTCTTCATCTTCGGCTCCGGCGACTCCGCCGAGATCGTCACACCGGAGTTGTCCGGCTCCCTCCTGCCCGGTGTCACCCGCGACAGCCTGCTGCAGCTGTCGCGCCACCTCGGCTACCGGGTGACGGAGCGGAAGGTGTCGGTCGAGGAGTGGGAGTCCGGGGTGGCTTCGGGCGAGATCACCGAGGTGTTCGCCTGCGGCACGGCCGCGGTGATCACGCCGGTCGGTTCGGTCCAGCATGCCGACGGCGGGTACACGGTCGGCGACGGCGGCCCCGGCGAGATCACCATGCTGCTGCGTGAGACGCTCACCGGGATCCAGCGCGGCTCGGTGGAGGACACGTTCGGCTGGATGACCAGCCTGGACTGACCGTCCTCGACGCGTTCCGCCCGGCCCCGCCGATCCCGTCGAGAAGAGGGATTCGTGCACGTGTCTCTCGCATTGTCAGAGCAGGAGCACGGCCGCGACGAGCGCCGCGGCCGCGCCCAGCTCGATTCCCGCCCCCAGGACGTCCCCGTTGATGCCACCGAGCCGGCGGACGGCGTGCCGGGCGAAGCCCGCGGCCGCGCAGTACGCGGCGATGCCGACGGCAGCCCCGGCGACAGGCGCCCACCAGAGCGCCCCGGACAGCCCGGCCCCGGACCAACCGGATCCGGACCACTCGGCTCCGGACCACCCGGAACCCGCCAGGCCGGCCCCCGCCGCCGCGCACACCAGCCCGACCGCCAGTACCGCGGCCCGCGACTGCGACCCGGCGACCAGCGCGCCGAAGCCTGACGGGGACGCCGCGGGCACCCCACGCCGGAGCTGGACCACGGGCAGGCACCGCGACAGGACAAAGGCCGCGATCGGCGCGAGCCACGCGCCGGACCCGACCAGCGTCCCGAGCGCGGCGACCTCGGCGAGCAATACCAGGACCAGGGCCGCCGCCCCCATCGGGCCCACGGACCCTGACCTCATGATCTCCAGTGCACGGTCGGGACCGGCGTACGAGCCCAGTCCGTCGACGGTGTCGGCCAGCGCGTCCACGTGCATCCCGCGAGTCAGCGCCAGCACTACAGTCACCCCGACGACACCGGAGATCACAGGCCCGGCCCCGAGCGCGTGCGCGGCGTGGGCGGCCGCGGTGGCGACGGTCCCGCAGACCAACCCCACGACCGGCATCGCCGTCATCGACCGACCGGCGGCGGCCGCGTCCGGGATCCCGGGTCGGCCGACGGGGAGCACCGTCATCCAGGACAGGGACAGGCGGACCGCGTCGAGCACGAGACGTCAGTCCTTGCCGCTGACCCCGGCGTCGGCGAAGGTCGCCATCTCCGTGAGGATCGCGATCGCGGCGTGGACGGTGGGCAGGGCGGCGACGGCGCCGCTGCCCTCGCCCAGGCGCATGGAGTGCTCGAGGATCGGGTCGAGCGAGAGGTAGGTCAACGCTGCAGAGTGCGCGGGTTCGGCGCTCCGGTGTCCGGACACCCACCACTGGCGGGACCCGGGGGCCAGCGATTCGGCCAGCAGCGCGGCAGCGGTGACCACCGAGCCGTCGAGGATGCAGGGGGTCTTGCGGACCGCGGCCTGGGCGAGGAAGCCGGCCATCGCGGCGATGTCGGCGCCCGCGACCCGACGCAGCATCGCGACGGGATCCCGCAGGTCACGGGAGGTCCGGAACATGGCATCCCGGATCGCGGCGGTCTTGCGCATCCAGCCCTCGTCGTCGACCCCGGTGCCGCGACCGACCAGCTCGACCGGTTCCCGCCCGGTGACCAGGCAGGTGAGCACGGTCGCAGGCGTGGTGTTACCGATCCCGAGATCGCCCGCGATGAGCAGGTCCGCCCCGGAATCCACCTCCTCGTCGGCGATCCGCCGGCCCGCGGCGATCGCGGCGCGGACCTCCTCGGCGCTCAACGAGTCCTCCCGGTCGATGGCCCCACTCGAGCGTCGGATCTTGTGGTCGTCCAGACCGCCGGGACGCTCGGCGGACATGGCCATGTCCGCGACCCGGACCGTGGCCCGGGCCGCGCGGGCCAGCACGGACACCGCCGCGCCACCACCCACGATGTTGTCGGCCATCTGCAGCGTGACCTCGGGCGGATACGCGGACACCCCGTGTCGGGCGATGCCGTGATCACCCGCGAACACCACCACCCGGGCGCGCTCGAGCCGCCGCGGCGGGCAGGTCTCCTGACACGAGGAGATCCACACGCCGAGTTCCTCCAGACGCCCGAGGGAGCCCGCCGGCTTGGTGAGGTCGAGCTGTCGGGCGCGGGCCTCGTCGGCGACGGCGTGCGACGGGGGGTGGACCGGGGGGAAGGCCACGGGGTCGTCGTAGAAGGCGACGTCCCGCAGTCCGGGGAAGTCGTGGGGGACCGCAGCGTCGACGCGGTCAGCGTCATCGACAGAGACGGGCTCGGGGGCGGTCTCGGGCTCGGGGGCGGCGGCGACGGGGGTCGACGAGGTGTCGGTCGCTACCGCGGCGGCGACCGGGGTCACCGACGACGGGGCGGGAGGTCGCCCCGCCCCTGAGTCGCCCGCCCCGGAGCCGCCCGCCCCGGAGCCGCCCGGCGCGGGGTCCAGGGGGAGCGCGCGCCCGGCGACGACGAGGACCGCCGAGTCGCAGACGTCGGCCAGTCGCCGGTTGAGCGACCCGATCAGGTCAGAGAAGAGCCGCCCCGCGAGGGTGTCCGGCACCACGCCGAGGCCGACCTCGGGCGAGACCAGGATGAGGGTGCCGGGATGGTCGGCCACCGCCGAGACGAGGGCGTCGACCTCGTCCGCCACGGCCGCCCCGCCGTCCGTCCACCCGAGGGTGGCGTCCATCCGGTGCGTCAGCCAGCCCCCGAGATCGTCCACGAGCACGGTGGCCCGGGGATGCTGCGCCAGCACCCGGGCGATCTCGGTGGTCTCCTCGGTCGCCCACTCCGCGGGCCGGCGCCCGGTGTGCGCGGCGATCCGGCCGGCCATCTCGTCGTCGTCGGGATCACGTCGCGCGGTCGCGACGTACACCACGTCGGTACCAGTGGCGGCGGCCAACGCCTCGGCGTGGGCGGACTTACCCGAGCGGGTTCCGCCGAGGACGAGCAGGCGCATGGAGGTTAGGGCCTTCCGGGGATCGGTGGGAGGTCAGATGGCGTCGCCCGGGCGGACCCGGGGGCGCGGGGTACGGAGCATCCGCGGCTGCGTCGCGCGCATCACCGCGTACCAACCCAGCCCGAAGCCGGTGTCGTCGGTGTCCGGGAACCGCTCGCGGACCGCCCTGTTGACCGTCCGGCCCAGGAGGACGCCGTCCACGATGACCACGGCGATGAGCACCAGGAACAGCGTCTGGCTGTAGGCCATGAGCGTGGGATCGGGGATGAGCTGGAAGATGATCACGAACAGCGCGAGCGGCATGAACCAGTTGATCAGGCGCCGGTGGGTGTCGATCCAGTCGCGGGTGAAGCGCCGGACATCGCCGCGGTCGCGCGAGAGAACGTAGCGGTCGTCGCCCTGCATCATGAGCTGGCGGCGTTCTTCCCGCTCTTCCCGTTGCTTGACCCGGGCGGCCTTGCGCTCGTCCTTGGTCATGCTGGCCTCGGTGGCCTTCCGACGCTCCTTGGCCTCCTTGCGGGTGACCGGCGCGGTGACGGGGCCCGTCCGCAGACCACGCGCCCGCTCCTGGTCGCGACGCCTGGGGGTGGGCTTGCCCTTCCCGGCAGGGCGGCCTCCACCGCCGGACAACTCGCCGGCCGCGGCGGACGCAGCCACCGGCCCGACCTCCGGACCTGCGGAGTCTTTGCCGGGATCGTTCTTACTGGAGCGGAATGCAGGCAACTTCACATGCCCAGGCTAGGCGATCGGTCCGGACGACGGACATTCACCCGTACGCCACTCCGGGCGTATGGTCTGGAGGGGAATGGAAGCCCGGGGAATAGAGAGCTCCCCGGTGGGCGTTGCATCACTACAGGACGCCACCGAAGACCTTCTCGGATCGCAAGGAGAACCGACATGACCACTGCGGAGAACGCCACCACCGCCACCGGTGTACTGCTCACCGACGCCGCCGCCTCGAAGGCCAGGGCCCTCCTCGACCAGGAGGGTCGCGACGACCTGTCGCTGCGCATCGCCGTTCAGCCCGGTGGCTGTGCCGGCCTGCGGTACCAGCTGTTCTTTGATGACCGCTCGCTCGACGGCGACGTGATCGACGACTTCGACGGCATCAAGCTCGCCGTCGACCGGATGAGCGTGCCCTACCTCACGGGGGCTTCGATCGACTTCGTCGACACCATCGAGAAGCAGGGCTTCACCATCGACAACCCGCAGGCCACCGGCTCCTGCGCGTGCGGGGACTCGTTCAACTGACCGCTCACTGGCGTTGACGACCCGGGCTGATCGCTGATCAGCCCGGGTCGTCTACTGTCTGGGACATGCCCGTAGTTATCACAGGTTCCATCGCCACCGACCACCTCATGACCTTCTCGGGTCAGTTCTCCGAGCAGCTCCTGCCGGACCAGCTCGCGCACGTGTCGCTGAGCTTCCTCGTGGATTCACTGCAGATCCGCCGGGGTGGGGTCGGCGGCAACATCGCCTTCGCGCTCGGTGTGCTGGGCCGTGAGCCCCACCTGGTGGGCGCCGCCGGCGAGGACTTTGCCGAGTACCGCCAGTGGTTGGAGCGCCACGGCGTGGACTGTTCGGCCGTCCACATCAGCTCCGCCCTCCACACCGCGCGCTTCGTGTGCACCACGGACGCGGACATGGCACAGCTCGCCTCGTTCTACCCCGGCGCGATGGGCGAGGCGGCCACCATCTCGCTGGCCCGCCTGGTCGAGCGGATCGGCCGGCCCGAGCTCGTGCTGATCGGCGCCAACGATCCGACCGCCATGAACTCCCACACCGCCGAGTGCCGTGAACTCGGACTGGATTTCGCCGCCGACCCCTCCCAGCAGCTGGCATTCCTCGACGGCGAGGCGGCCGCCGCGCTGGTCGACGGCGCGCGGTACCTGTTCACCAACGAGTACGAGTACGAGTTGCTCCTCAACAAGACCGGGTGGACGGCCGAGGAGCTCGACTCCAAGGTCGGCACCCGCATCACCACCCGGGGTGGCAAGGGCGTCGTGATCGTGGAGAAGGGCGCCGAGCCCCTCGAGGTGGGCGTGGTCCCTTCGGAAAACCTCCTCGACCCCACGGGTGTCGGCGACGCGTTCCGCGCCGGTTTCCTCTCGGGTGTCCTCGACGGCCTCACGCTGGAGCGCTCGGCCCAGTTCGGCGCGCTCATCGCCACCCACGTGCTCGAGACCACGGGTACCCAGGAGTGGACCATCGATTCCGCCGCCGCGCGTCGTCGGCTGGCGGCGGCCTACGGCGAGGAGGCCGCGGAAGAGCTCGCGGCACTGCTCCCCGCCTGACCCGCCCCGCCTGGGCCCCATCGACAAGAGCGTTCCGCACGCATTCCCCGAGAGGGAGGTGTGCGGAACGTCCTTTTCGATGGATCCGGGCCGTGCGGGCCGTGCGGGCCGTGCGGGCCATGCGGCCCCGGGGCCGGCCGCGTGGCGAGCCGCAGGGGTGTGCAGCTAGAGCCGGACGGGGTAGTCCCGCTGCTCGATCTGCGGGGTGATCCGACCCTCCACAAAGATCCCGTGCCAGATCATGAAGCACAGCATGGTCCAGATCCGGCGGCTGTGGTCGGAGGTGCCGGCCCGGTGCTCGTCGAGCATCCGCAGCACCGCGCCGGAGTCGATGAACTCAGCGGTGCCCGAGGCCATGACGTGCTCGCGCGCCCAGTCGTGCAGCTCCGGCCCGGCCAGCCAGTGGCGCATCGGGACGGGGAACCCGAGCTTCTTCCGGTGTAGAACGTGCGCGGGCACGATCCCCTCCAGCGCGCGACGCAGCGCGTACTTGGTGGTGCCGTGCGCCACCTTCTCCGTATGGGGCAGGCGGGAGGCGACCTCGTAGACCTCACGGTCCAGGAACGGCACCCGCAGTTCGAGCGAGTTGGCCATGGTCACCTTGTCCGCCTTGACCAGGATGTCGCCGCGCAGCCACGTGAACAGGTCCAGGTGTTGCATGCGGGCCACGGGGTCCCAGCCGCGGGAGCGCTCGTAGATCGGCGCCGTGACGTCCTGGTGGCCCCACTCCGGTCGGTAGTCCTTGAGGACCGAGCGCACCTGGTCCTCGGAGAACGAGCGCGCGTTGCCGTAGTAGCGGTCCTCCAGGCTCATCGATCCGCGGTGCAGCAGGCTCTTGCCGCGGGTGCCGTCGGGGATCTTGGTACTCAGCCGGCCCAGGGCCCGCCGGATCCCCCCGGGAACCTTCTCGAACGGCGCCAGCGAGAGCGGCTCCTTGTAGATGGTGTAGCCGCCGAAGAGCTCATCGGCGCCCTCGCCCGAGAGGACCACCTTGACGTGCTTGCGGGCCTCGCGGGCCACGAAGTACAGCGGGACCAGTGCCGGATCCGCAACGGGCTCGTCGAGGTACCAGATGATCTCGGGGATGGCGGCGGAGAACTCCTCGGGCGAGACCACCTTGACGATGTGCTCCACCCCGATCGCGGCGGCGGACTCGGCTGCCACGTCGACCTCCGAGTAACCGTCCCGCTCGAAACCGGTGGTGAAGGTCAGGAGGTTCTCGTTGTGTCGGCGGGCGAGCGCGGCGATCGCGGTGGAGTCGATCCCGCCGGACAGGAAGGATCCCACGGTGACGTCGGCGCGCATGTGCTTGGCCACGGAGTCCTCGAGCGCGGCTGCGATCTCGTCGTAGCGACGCTGTGCCTCTCCGTCGGCAATCGGGACGACCGGGAAGGTCGGCTCGAAGTACCGCTCGATCACCGGGGCGGTGCCGGGGGAGAGGGTGGCGTGGCAGCCGGACTCGAGGCGGCGGACACCGCGGGTCAGCGTCTCGTCCTCCGGGACGTACTGGAGGGTGACGTAGTGCTGGAGGGCGCGGGTGTCGAGAGAGGTGTCGACGGCGAGGAGGTCGACCAGTTCGGTGATCGACTTCTTCTCGCTCGCGAACGCGGTGCCCCCGGGGCCGGTGGCCATGTAGAGCGGCTTGATGCCAAACGGGTCGCGGGCCACGAACAGCGTGCGCTCGACGGTGTCCCAGATGGCGAAGGCGAACATCCCGCGGAGCCGGTTGACGGCGGCCGGGCCCCAGTGGTGGAACGCGACGATGATCGGCTCGCCGTCGCCCCCGGTCTCGAACTCGGCCCCGAACTCCGCCGTGAGCTCCGCGCGGAGCTCCAGGTAGTTGTAGATCTCACCGTTGAAGGTCAGGGCATAGCGATCGGGTTGCTCGGGCGGCCCCCAGCGCAGCGGCTGGTGCGAGTGGGCGATGTCGATGATCGACAGGCGGTTGAAACCGAACGTCAGGTCGCCGTCGACCCATGTCCCGACCTCGTCGGGACCGCGGTGACGCTGGCATCCCATCGCGTCCAGGACCCTCGATTCATGGGTACGGGCGGACCCGTCGGGGGTGAGCAGACCAAGCAGGCCACACATTCGTCGGGTACCTCGTCGATCGTCGTCGGGGGTGGGGCAGGACCCGCGTCTGCGGGTCGCGATGGGTTCGAATACTACTGCTCCAGAACATCCCGGCCGGGTCGCCGGACGGGGAGGGGGGCAGTTCGGTGAAATGCCGGGACCCGCGGCTTCCAAACTGAGAGCAGTGGTCTACTCTTCTAAGGTGTCCCGGCCACGTGGCCGGTGCCGCTGATCAGGAAGGCGTGATGGTGGAACAGCGTGACGGGCGTCGTCGGACGCGCAGGGCTGCACTCGCGGTGTCTCTGGGCACTTTAGGCGTTTTGTTGTCCGGTTGTAGCCTCCACACCGATAACAAGTGGTGGAACCAGACCATGAACTTCGGGTTCCCCAACGGGATCACACCCGAGGGCATCGCCGTGCGCGAGTTCTGGACCCTCGTCGTGGTCACCTCGCTGATCATCGGCTTCTTCGTGTGGGGCCTGATCTTCTGGTCGATGGCCTTCCACCGCAAGCGGAAGAACGACAACGGGGAGTTCCCGCGCCAGACGGCGTACAACGTCCCGCTCGAGCTGATCTACACGGCCGTGCCGTTCGTGATCATCTCCGTGCTCTTCTACTTCACCGTCATCACCCAGAACAAGGTCCTCGACCTCCGTCCGGAGGAGGAGGTCGGCGTCAAGGTGGACGTCACCGCGTTCCAGTGGAACTGGAAGTTCGGCTACAACAAGGTCGACGTCGCCGGGGTGAACATCGCGGACGGCACCAACCAGGAGGCCACGCGCGATGCGCAGGAGGCCGGTGTCCTCTCCGAGGAGCAGCGTGAGGCGCTCGGCCACCACGATGAGCCGGCTGCGGGCGGGCCCATCCACGGGCGCCTCGCCGAGGACAAGTCGTACCTGCACTACAACAACATCGAGACCGTTGGTACCTCCGAGGAGGTCCCGGTGCTGGTGCTGCCGACCGACACGCGGATCGAGTTCCGCCTCGCCGCGGCCGACGTGGTCCACTCCTTCTGGATCCCCGAGTTCATCTTCAAGCTGGACGTCATGCCGCACCCCGGCAAGAACCAGCAGCTGAGCATGTTCCAGATCTCCGAGCTCGAGCGTGAGGGCGCGTTCGTCGGACGGTGCGCTGAGATGTGTGGTGCCTACCACGCCATGATGAACTTCGAGCTCCGGGCCGTCTCGCCCGAGGACTTCGCGCAGTACATCCAGTTCCGTCAGGACAACCCGACCGCGTCCAACGCGGAGGCGCTGGAGTCCATCGGCCAGGAGCCGTACTCCACGTCCACGTCGCCGTTCAAGACCGGTCGCAGCGACACCCGCGACCAGAACAACATCATCGAGAACGCATCCGCTAACTGACGTCTCTCCCGGTATCACGCGAAGGGCTCTGCACGATGAACGCAACAGTAAGAATCTTCGATGGTCTGGTGATCTTCCTCGCCGTCGTGGGAATCGCGTACGCCTACCTCACCGGCACCTCGCGATCCGGTGTGGAGTGGGTCGGCACCACCGCCATGGTGCTCTCCGCCGGGCTCTGCCTTCTCATCGGTGGCTACCTCCGCTTTGTGGCGCGCCGCATCAGCACGCTTCCCGAGGACTACGAAGAGGCTGAGATCTCGGACGGAGCGGGTGAGCTGGGGTTCTTCAGCCCGCACAGCTACTGGCCGTTCTTCATGGCCCTCTCGATCTTCTTCCTCGCCTACGGCGCCGCATTCTGGAACTGGTGGATCCTGATCGCCGGCGCTGTCGCGGTGATCATCACGGCCTCCGCGCTGGTCTTCGAGTACCACTGGGGCCGGGAGAAGCACTGACACCCCGGTAGACATCGACGAGGCCCTCACCCTGGCAGGTGGGGGCCTCGTCTTGTCGTGGGAGCAGGTCGCTCCGAGCACTGTATTCGCTCGGTGCACCGGGTTCGCTCCGTGCACCGGGTTCGCTCCGAGCACTGTATTCGCTCCGAGCACTGGGTTGACGCAGGCCTGGCTCGGCGCACGGCCGCGAGGCGGAGTCCTTGATGAACCGGCATGTCCGGGATTACCGTCGTGGGATGTCCCGGATCTCCCTGCGGCGCATGGTCGTCGCGCTCGACTGTCCCGACCCCCGCGCGCTCGCCGACTTCTACGCCGGGATGCTCGGCTGGCAGGTCCAGCCGAATCCCCAGAACGCGGATTGGGTGGACGTCGTGCCGCCGGACGGGGACGGGCGCTCCGTGGCGCTGGGATTCCAGCAGGTTCCCGACTTGCGTCCGCCCACCTGGCCGGAGGGTGCGATCCCGCAGCAGATGCACATGGACTTCTACGTGGACTCGATCGAGGACGCCGAACCGGCCGTCCTGGCGGCTGGAGCCCGACGGCACGAGACCCAACCGGGCTCCGGCGACGGCTTCGTGGTGTACCTCGACCCGGTCGGGCATCCGTTCTGCCTGTGTACCGAATAGCGCGGCTCAGAAGAAAGCGGTCGGGCCCGGGCCCTGCGCGATGCAGTGGCCCGAGCCCGACTCTCGGTGATGTCGCTGGGACTACAGACCCATGTCCTTGGCGATGATGGTCTTCATGACCTCGTTGGTGCCGCCGTAGATGCGGTTCACGCGGTTGTCGGAGTACAGACGCGCGATCGGGTACTCGTTCATGAAACCGTAGCCACCGTGCAGCTGCAGGCAGCGGTCGATGACCTCGGCGGCGATCTCCGTGCAGAACAGCTTTGCGGAGGCCGCCTCCGCCGCGGTCAGCTCGCCGGCGTCCAGCGCCTCGAGAGCACGGTCCGCAACCGCCTGGGCGGCGTCGACCTTGGCCTGGCAGGCGGCGAGCTCGAACTTGGTGTTCTGGAAGGAGGCGACCTCCTTGCCGAACACGGTGCGCTGCTGGGTGTACTCCTTGGCGAAGCGCACGGCCGCCGCGGCCTGGGCGTAGGCGCCGTAGGCGATGCCCCAGCGTTCGGACGGCAGGTTCTGGCCGAGGTAGTAGAAGCCGCGGTTCTCCTCGCCCAGCAGGTCCTCGACCGGTACCTTGACGTCGGTGAAGGACAGCTCAGCGGTGTCGGAGGTCCGCAGGCCGACCTTGTCGAGCTTGCGGCCGACCGAGTAGCCCTCGAGCTTGGTATCGACGGCCAGCAGCGAGATACCGAAGCGGCGGTCGTCCTCGCGAGGGGGCGCGGTGCGCGCGGCCACGATGACGCGGTCGGCGTGGACACCGCCCGTGATGAAGGTCTTGGCGCCGTTGAGCAGGTAGTGGGTGCCGTCTGCGGACAGGCGGGCGGTGCTCTTCATCCCGGCCAGGTCCGACCCGGTGCCGGGCTCGGTCATGGCCAGCGCCCACATCTCCTCGGCGGAGACGAACTTGGGCAGGTACCGCTGCTTCTGCTCCGGGGTGGCCAGCGCCTTGATGTAGGGCAGCCCCAGCAGCACGTGGACACCGGAGCCACCGAAGTTCACGCCGGCGCGGGCGACCTCCTCGGACTGGATGGCCTCGAACTTGTGCGAGTCGATCCCCGCGCCGCCGTACTCCTCATCGACGTTGATGCCGAACAATCCCAGGTCGGCGAGCTTGTAGTAGAACTCGCGCGGGACGATGCCGGCGTCAAACCATTCCTGGAAGTGGGGGGAGACCTCGGACTCGATGAAGTCGCGGAGGGTCTGGCGGAAGGCCTCGTGGTCTTCCTGGAAAACGGTACGACGCAAGGGTATGCCTCTCCATTGGACGCTCCGCCGACAGCGTGTCGCGGGCGCCGGGTGAATGATCTTCTACTGGTCGCAATCGTACAAGGGTGCGAGCGGGGATATGGCGCGGACCGCCAGCCAGAGTGTGGCGTCCGCCTAGGTGGGTCGGAACTCCAGGCCGTCGGCGGCGGTGATCCTGATCGGGCCGCGGACATCGGTCCCGGACACATCCTCACCTCGCTGTTGGACGGCGACGACTCCATCGTCACGGAGGGTGAATGCCACGTCACGCGCGGTGTCCATGAGGTCCTGCCAATTCTCCCCTCCCATCGTGCGCGCGGCATCGCTCGGGCAGATCGAGCCCTCACCGCGGGACCGGAGCAGAGTCCGGATCGTCGCCGCGAGGCGCTCCCGGGTGCCCTCGCCTGTCGGCTCCCACCAAGGGTCACCGCGTTCGCCGAGGGCCACCTTCGCGTCATTCACCATCACCCGCGCGGCATCACCTTGGGTCTTCACGAGGCGACGTCCAGTCATGAGTGCCTTGACGAGTTCGGCCCGCAGATTCTCCGGGATCGACGGGTCCGTTGCTCGCCACCGCCTCCCGTTCACGACGATGTAGCGGCCGTCCTCGGTGTGCTCGACGTCGTTTCCGCTCATGTCGCGATCATGCACCTCGTACGGAGCTGTTGTCACGAATCTCCACCGGCTCGTTCGCGGCGCGAGCGGCGAGCCGACGACCGCCGCGGGGTCGTGTTGCCTCTTTGATCATCCAGCCATCTCCGCGAGCAATACCCATCCAACGGTCACAGGCCGGCCGCTAAGGTGGAACCTGTTCCAGTTTAATCAGGTCGACCGGCAATGAGTCGACCGGCAATGAGTCGACCGGTGATGACAAGACTAGGGGTGCCCGTGGTGGCGCAGGACAACACAGCCGAGAAGTCAGCCGATACCGCAACAGACCATGCGGTCGACGCGGAATTCGATGTCGTGGTGGTGGGATCGGGGATCGCGGCTCTCTTCGGCGCTGCGGCCGCTGCGTCACGTGGGCTGACAACCTGTCTCGTCGAGAAGACCGACCGCTTCGGCGGTACGTCCGCGTACTCCGGCGGTGGCGTCTGGCTTCCCGGGAATGCGGTCCTCGCGCGTGACGGACTGGAGGATTCTGTCGAGGAGGGGCGGACCTACTTCCGTGCGGTGGTGGGCGACCGTACCGACCAGGAGCTGCAGGACGCGTTCTTGAACACCGGACCTCAGGTGGTTGATTTCCTGCAGGAGGAATTGGGCATCCAGACCAGGTTCCAGGCGTTTCCCGACTACTTCGCGGCGCCGGGTCGGCAGGAGGTCGGTCGCAGCATCTACCCCAAGCCTGTCAAGGCAGGGGAGATCGGCGCCCGCGCCTCCGACATCCGCTCCGCTGTCCCGGTGGACCTGTTCGGCGCGGCCGAGGATCCGTCCAGGCTCGAGGGAGGACGTGCCTGGGTGGCCCGCCTGGTCCTGGCACTGGACGGAAAGGAGAACGCCGAGCTGCGACTGGGGACCGCAGCAGAGAAGCTCCTCCGGGACGACGACGGCCGGGTCGTCGGGGTCGTGGTGAGCGACGAGTCCGGCCGGCACGTGCTCGGTGCCCGCCGGGGGGTGCTGGTGGCCGCCGGTGGTTTCGAGCGTTCCGCGGAACTCCGTGCGCGCTGGCAGCAGATGCCGACCGCCGACTGGTCGGCCTCGCACCCCGACACCGGCTCGGGCGACGCGATCCGCATGTTCGAGGAGGTCGACGCGAAGTTCGACCTGCTCGACCAGTCGTGGTGGTGTCCCGCGACCCTGTTCCCGAATGGCCACGCCGCCTTCACCCTGGGTTTCCGTTCGGGGATCATCGTCGACGGGACCGGGAGGCGCTTTGCCAACGAGCTCCTGCCCTACGACCAGATGGGCCGTCAGATGCACGCCCGGATGGCGGCTGGCGCGGGAGACGAGTTCTGGTTTGTCTTTGATGACAGCGAGGCGGGCGGATTCCCGGCGATCTGCGTGCCCGCACCCGACCATGCCCAGCTGCGGGAGGTCGGTCTCTGGCACACCGCCGAGTCGATCGGAGAGCTGGCGGCGGCGACGGGCCTCGACCCGACCGCGCTCGGCGAGAGCGTGGAACGGTTCAACGGATTCGCCGAACAGGGGAGAGACGCCGACTTCGGGCGGGGCGAGGACCCCTATGGCCGCTTCTTCCTGGGAGCCTCCACGCCCGGTGAATGCCTTCGGCCGGTGACGGGCACGCGGCTGCACGCCGTGCGGCTGGTCATCGGCGATCTGGGGACCAAGGGCGGCGCGGTGATCAACCCGGACGGCGCCGTGCTGGGTACGGACGGTGCGCCGATCCCGGGGTTGTACGCGGCGGGCAACTCATCGGCGTCCGTGTCCGGCGAGGCCTACCCGGGCCCCGGCGTGCCGCTCGGCTCCGGGATGACCATGGCCTACCGGGCGGTGGCGGACATGGCGGGTGAGCCGCTCCCGATCCACCCGTGACCCCGCTGGTGTCCGCCCGCCCGGCCAGGCGGGCACCAGCCCAGGCGGGCACGAGACCAGGGCAGCTCGGCCCTAGCCGTCCGCCCACTCGAGGAACTCGGCGGCCGAGATGACGGGCTTCTCCCACTTGCGGGCGGTGCGGGACTTGGCCGACTGACTGCCGATCTCGGCGACCACGAGGACATCGCAGCGGGACTTGGTCACGGTGGCGACCGGGACCAGCCCGCGTTCCACCGCCAGGCCCTCCATCTGGCCGCGGGAGAGAAGGCGCCCCGCGGAGTCCAGCGCACTGCCGGTGAAGCACACCCGCGTGCCCTCGGTCAGGACCTCGCCCGCACGAGCCGGCGAAGCGGCCTCGAGGCCGGAGGTGATGTCGACCGCCAGGAGGCCACCGGCCCGCCTGAGGCGACCCAGCGTCTCGGCGTTGAGCGTCACCCGCTCCGCGGCGCGCCGGATCTGTTCGGCCACGAGCGCCCGGGCTCCGACCCGGACATCGCGGTCCCCGGGGAAGAGGAACACCTCGTCGTCGTCGCCGGTTCTGGTCTCAGGTTCCCCGTCTCGCGGTAGGTCCAACAGGGCCGCCCCGACCTCACCGCTGATCTCGAGCATCGCGGACAACTGGGGGAGTACGTCCGAGGTGGGCGGGTGGATGTGGGCGTCGCGGCTGAGCAGGTAGCTGATCGCGGGTTCCCCCACGAGGTCGGCGTCGAACGCGCCCGCTGCGGGGTCGTCGATCGCCATCGCCTCCCGCACGTCGAGTGCGACCCGCGCCCGCTCGATCGCGGACCCGGCCCGCGTCCGCGTGCGCTCCCGCGGCGTGAGCAGGTGCGCGGGGACGTCCACTCCGAGTGGCATCGGCATGGCGCTGCCGAGTCTCTTGAGCTCCGAGTCCACGGCGCCGAGCGTGCGGTCGACGTCGACGCCCACCGGGGTGTGGCCGTCGAGCAACGGCGCGATCATCGACCAGGCCTCGAGCAGGGTCGGGGCGAGCAGCACATCCGTGACCGTGATCAGGTAGTCGACCCGGGCCTCGGCGAGGTCGCGACCCGGATTGACCAGTGTGCTGACGGCGGTGCCGTCGGAGAACGCGACGGCGAGTTCGACCGGCCGCGGCGTGGCTCGGAACCCGTCCCCGCCGACAGTGAGGGTGGCGATCGCGCAGTAGCGACGCGATTCCGCGTCCCGGTCCGGCTCGCGGAGGAAGCGGATGATCCGGCGGTCGATCTTCAGGTCCGCGGGCGACACCGGACGGGTGAGCACCAGACCGGCGAGTGACGTGCACCGGCTCAGCGCGACGTAGAGCTGACCGGCGGCAAAGGTTCCGCCGGTGAGGTCCACGACCAGCCGGTCGAGGGTCTGTCCCTGGCTCTTGTGGATCGTGATCGCCCACGCCAGCGTGAACGGCAGCTGCGTGAACGTCCCGACGATCTCGTGCCGCATGCTGCTGCCGGAGGCGACCGGGCGGGTGACGTCCCAGGTGTACAGCGCGACCTCGGCGACATCGCCGCCGGTGAACTCGACGACGACGACGGGCCCGCGCTCGCCCCGGTCGCCGCGCCGACCGAGTGTGACGTCGAGGATCCGCCCGATCGATCCGTTGACCCAGCGGTCCGCGGGGTCGTTGGTGAGCATCATGATCTGGGCGCCGACCTTGAAGCTCAGCACGTCGCCGGTGGGGTGCTCGAAACCGGTGAGGTCACCGGTCGTGGTGGCGGTCATCTCGAGCTCGGCCCCGGGCAGGCGTTCGAGACGCCGCCGATTGCGGCTGGCCGCCATCCGGTTGGTGGTGGTCAGGGTCAGCCAGAACTCGCTGTCGGGCGGTTCGAAGTCCGGGTCGGTCCGGGCGTTAAGTGTCTCCCGCGCCCGACCGACGAGGGTGCCCTCGCGGATGGTGTTGAGGATCGCGGTGAGCTCCGGGTCGCCCGACTGCCGGAACACGTGGGTGAGGTCGATGGTGGGGAACTCTTCGCGGTTGTAGCGCTCGGCCGAGAAGAAGTACGGAGTGGGGTAGTGGCTCTCGAAGGAGAGTCTCTCCGCGTCGGCCACCACCGGCGGGAGTTGGAACAGGTCGCCCACCAGGACGATCTGCACACCGCCGAACGGCATCGTGGGATCCGGACCGAACCGGTCCAGGGCGATCGCGATCATGTCGAAGACGTCCGCCCGGATCATCGAGGCCTCGTCGAGGATGAGGGTGCTGACCCCGGTGAGCGCCTCCGCGAAGCGCCCCGGGCGGTACGCGGTGCTGCGGATGTGGTCGGGGGTGTGGCTCGGGTGGAAGCCGAACACCCGGTGGATCGTGTAGCCGCCGACGTTGAGTGCGGCGATCCCGGTGGGGGCGGCCACGAGGGTGGGGTGTTCGGTCTCGGCCAGGAAATGCCGGATGAGGGTCGACTTGCCGGTGCCGGCCTTACCGGTGAGGAAGAGGTTGTTGCCGGAGTGCAGGTGCGTCAGTGCGCGGTCGAACTCGTCGGTGACGACGATCTCGCGGCCGGAGTCCGGTGTACGGCCTGAGTCGGTCAGCGAAGTCTCCACCCGTCGGGCCCTCCTCGCCACATAGCCGCGGGCCGGAACTCATCACGTGAGTTCCGGCCCGCGGCGGGGTGTTGCGGGTGAATCAGTGCTCGTCGAGGCGACGGGTACGGTTCTCCTCCTGCAACGTGGTGAACATCGAGTGCTCCTGGTGGTGATTGTCGTGATCTGCGTCGTCGAGCAGGCGTGCCTCGTCGATCGGATCAGCCGAGAGCGCGCCGCGCGGGGGACGGCCGGCCACTCCCAGCTGGTTCATCTTGCTCGGGACCTTGGCTCCCGCGTACTCGAGCGGGATGGCGTGGCCGTGCTCGTCCATCCCGCCGAGCGGCTGGTGGACCTCGATGAACTCGCCCTTGGGCAGACGCATGATGATGCCCGTCTCGATCCCGTGCTCCAGCACCTCGCGGTCGGCGCGCTGGAGACCCAGGCAGAGCCGGTAGGTGAAGAAGTACATCAGCGGCGGCATCACGATCAGGCCGATCCGGCCGGCCCAGGTCGTCGCGTTCAGTGACACATCGAAGTGGTAGGCGATGAGGTCGTTGGAACCCATCAGAACCAGGATGATGTAGAACGTGAGCGCCATGACACCGGCACCGGTGCGCACCGGCACGTCACGCGGACGCTGCAGCAGGTTGTGGTGCGCGGTATCGCCCGTGAACTTGGCCTCGATCTGCGGGTAGAGGAACATCAGCGCGACCATGGCGCCCAGCACCACGGCCACCCAGGTGGTCGCGGAGACCGTGTACGGCCCCAGGTAGAGCTCCCATGCGGGCATGACGCGGGCGCCGCCCTCCGTCCACAGCATGTACCAGTCGGGCTGCGAGCCGGCAGAGATATGGGACGGGTTGTAGGGCCCGAGGTTCCATATGGCGTTGATCGTGAACAGGCCCGAGAAGAGCATGAGCATGCCGACCGTGATGGCACCGAAGGCGATGGACTTCACGGCGAAGACCGGGAGGATCCGGACGCCCACGACGTTGTTCTCCGTGCGGCCGGGCCCGGGGAACTGCGTGTGCTTCTGGTACCAGACCAGCGCGAGGTGCGCGGCGATCAGGGCCAGGATGATGGCCGGGATGATCAGCACGTGGAGAACGTAGAAGCGCGGGATCATGAGCTCGCCGGGGAAGTCCCCGCCGAAGATCATCCAGTGCATCCAGGTGCCGATGACCGGCAGACCGACGATGATGCTCGAGGTGATCCGGAGGCCGGTGCCCGAGAGGAGCTCGTCCGGCAGACCGTAGCCGAGGAAGCCCTCGACGATGCCCAGGAGCAGCAGCACGCAACCGATGGTCCAGTTGGCTTCGCGCGGGCGTCGGAACGCACCGGTGAAGAAGATGCGGATCATGTGGACGACCATGGAGGCGACGAAGAGCAGTGCCGCCCAGTGGTGGATCTGACGCACGAAGAGGCCGCCACGGACCTCGAACGAGATGTTGAGTGCGGTCTCGTAGGCGCGCGACATCTCGATGCCGTTGAGCGGGGCGTAGGCGCCCTGGTAGATCACCTTCGACATGGAGGGGTCGAAGAACAGGGTGAGGTACACCCCCGAGATCAGCAGGATGATGAAGCTGTACAGGGCGATCTCGCCCAGGAGGAAGGACCAGTGCGTGGGGAAGACCTTGTTGATCTGCCGGCGCATGCCACTGGCCATGGTGTACCGCGAGTCGAGCTCATTGCCGACGGTCGCGAGTGGATTGGAGTTGCTCATGAACGACGCTCCCAGAAGGCAGGTCCGACCGGCTCGATGAAGTCGCCGTCGGCGACGAGGTAACCCTCGCTGTCAACCGCGATGGGCAGCTGCGGCAGTGCGCGCGCGGCGGGGCCGAAGATCGGCTTCGCGTATTCGAGCGCGTTGAACTGCGACTGATGGCACGGGCAGAGGAACCGGTGGGTCTGCTGCTCGTACAGGGAGGTGGGGCAACCGAGGTGGGTGCAGATCTTCGAGTAGGCATACAGATCGCCGTAGTTGAAGTTCTCCTGGCCCTTGCGCTTGATGACCTTGGCGGAGTCCGCGGGGCGGAACCGGATCAGCATGACCGCGTTGCGCACACCGTGGATCGAGTGCATGTGCTCCTCGAAGTCGCCCAGCGCGTGCTCGGGGAGTGGGAAGACGGACTCGAGTCCACCCGCGGAGAGGTCCTCCACATGGATGCGCTCCAGGCGGCCCTCGCCGGCCGGGGGATGGCCGTCCGGGTAGACCTTGCCGGTGTCCCGACCGAGGTAGACCTTCTCGGCGGGCAGACCGTCGGGACGGTTGTCCGACGCGAGGGTCCAACCGGTCGTGTGGAGCGTCCCGTCGCCGGCGACGTCCATCTCGCCGCGCTTCCACGGGTTCTTGATCATGCCACCCAGCGGCAGGATCACGGACAGGCCGATGAGGCCGACGCCCGCACCGAGTACACCACCCATGACCTTGCGCCGACCGAGGGTCGAGGTCTTCCACGTGTCGTTGAGCTCGGCGACGATGGTCCGCCGGTCGACCTCGTCCGACGGGCCGTCGTGGCGTGTCTGGACCGAGATCTCCTCGGGGATGAACTTCTTGGTGAACTGCACGGCGCCGAAGCCCAGGAAGAGGATCGAGAGGCCGATCGTCAGACCGAGGAGCGGGGTGTAGAGCATGTAGAGCCAGTAGCCGTCCTCACCCTCGCCGCGGTATTCCCACGGCCAGGCGATGTAGATGACGGCGAAGGCCAGCGCGAGCAGGGCGGAGAGCGCGAACCAGATGGTGACCACGCGCTCGGCGCGCTTCTCGGAGCGGGTGGTGACACCCTCGGGCCAACGGTTCTCGCGGAACCGGACGTCGACGCCGTCGAGCTGGGTGCCCAGACGGACGAGCTCGGCATCGCTCATCCGGTCCAGGTCCGCGGCGGACGGGTTCTTGGGGGTCTCACTCATGAACGGGATCCGATCCACAGGGTCGCCCCGATGAGGGCGACTATGCCGACTAGCCAGATGGCCACACCTTCGGTCACGGGACCGAGACCGCCGAGCGCGTAGCCGCCGGGCGAGACCTTGGTGTCCGAGTTCTTGACAAAGGCGATGATGTCCTTCTTCTCGTCAGGCGTCAGTTGACGGTCCGAGAACTTGGGCATGTTCTGCGGACCGGTGAGCATGGCCTGGTAGATCTCCTGCTCGTTGGCAGGGTCGAGAGTGGGGGCGTACTTTCCGGCCGACAGCGCGCCGCCGCGACCGGTGAAGTTGTGGCACGAGGCGCAGTTCAGGCGGAACAGTTCAGAACCGCGCGCCACTTCCTCGGCAGTGCTGTTCCCCGACGCGCCACGCAGGCTTCCCTGGGCGATCGACCCGTCCGGATCGGTCACGAGTGCGGGGCCACCACCGTGGAGGTCGACGTACGCCGCGAGCGCCATGATCTGGTGCTCGTTGTAGCGCGGCTTCTTCCGCTGCGCCTGGGCCTCGTTGTTGGCCGCCGGCATACGACCGGAATGGACCTGGAAGTACGTCGCGCCGGCGCCCGTGCCCACGAGCGAGGGGCCGCGGTCGTCGACGCCCTGGAGGTTCTGGCCGTGGCAGGTGATGCAGGCGACGTCATAGATCGACTTGCCCTCGGCGATGAGCGCGGCCTGGTCCTGCTGTGCCGTCGCGACCTGCGGCTCGGGAACGACAGCCGTGGCGATGGCTCCGGCGCCGAGGAGGCCGGCGGCGATGACGAGCGCGCCGGACGCCTTACGACGGCGCCTGGACGAGGCCGGTCGCGCCGGAGTACCCGTGGGCTCCGGCGACGGCGTGTCCGCAGCGGGTGGGTGAGGTGAGTTCATTGTGAGTTCCCTTTGGAGTTGGGACCTGCTGGACACAGCGTCCTGCGGCCAGCTGACTACTGGATGAAGTAGATGGTGACGAAGAGGCCGATCCAGACCACGTCGACGAAGTGCCAGTAGTAGGAGACGACGATGGCCGCCGTGGCCTGGGCGGGGGTGAACCGGGACATCGTGGTCCGCATGATGAGGACGACGAACGCCAGGACGCCCGCCAGGACGTGGAGCCCGTGGAAGCCGGTGGTGATGAAGAAGACGGATCCGTAGACGCTCGACGAGATCGTGACGCCCTCGAGGTAGAGCATCGCGTACTCGTACGTCTGGCCGAGCAGGAAGACGCTGCCCATCACGGCGGAGATCGCGTACCAGCGGCGGAGTCCGAAGACGTCGCCCTGTTCGGCGGCGAAGACGCCCATCTGGCACGTGAACGACGACGCGACGAGGATCACTGTGATCGTCAACGCGAAGGGCACGTTCAGGTGCACCGGATAGGAGGGCCAGTCACCTCCCGAGTTCGCCTTGGAGACGAAGTACATCGCGAACAGTCCCGCGAAGAACATCAACTCCTGGGACAACCAGATGATGGTGCCCACGCTGACCATATTCGGCCGGTTCAGCGAATGAACACGCTGGGCCATGGCCGATCCTGAAGTTTCTACTGCGCTCGTCACGAGGCCAAGTATGACCCCTGAGGTGGGCGGAGTCATCATGGACCCCCGATTTCGGCGTGTCCTGACGTCGTTTGTGCAGGTCGGTTTGAGAACTAGTCATCGGCACCCCGGAAACCACACCCCATGCCGGGGCTATCAGGGGCTTCTCAGGCTGATCGGTGGGTGGCCGGATACCAGCGACCAAGGGTGCCCGCGGGCGGGATTGACGCCGCTGGTGGCACGATTGCCGACGTGCGGACCGTCGACGCTGACGGTCCGGTCGTCACAGGGAGAGAGGTCGGGACAGGTGGGGAGTTCGGCAGCAGTCAACGGGGGCCGGTCGTGGCCCGGGGTGCTCGGCACGCTCACCGCGGGTGACGACCTGGATCCGGCGGACGCCGGGTGGGCGATGGCCAGGATCATGGAGGGCGTCGCGACGGACGCGCAGATCGCGGCCTTCGGCGTGGCGCTGAACATGAAGGGTGTCACCGGCCCGGAGCTCGACGCGCTCTCCTCGACGATGCTCGACTTCTCGCGCCGTGTGCCCACCTCGCGCCCCTGCGTCGACATCGTCGGTACGGGCGGCGACCGCCAGGGCACGGTCAACATCTCCACCATGTCCGCGCTCGTCGTGAGCGCGTGTGGGGTTCCCGTGGTCAAGCACGGTAACCGGGCCGCCTCGTCAAAGAGCGGTGGGGCGGACGTCCTCGAGGCGCTGGGAGTGGCGATCGATCTGGGCCCGGAGCAGGTGGCCCGCTGCGTGGAGGAGATCGGTGTGGCCTTCTGCTTCGCGCCGGTGTTCCATCCCGCTCTCCGCTTTGCCGCAGCGCCTCGACGCGAGATCGGCATCCCGACCGTGTTCAACATCCTCGGGCCGCTGACCAACCCGGCCGCGCCGTCGGCCAACCTCATCGGGTGCGCCTTCGGGCATCTGATGATGGTGATGGCCGAGGTGTTCGCGCTCCGCGGACGGTCGGCGCTGGTGGTCCGCGGATCCGATGGCCTGGACGAGATCACCATGACGGGCCCGACGCGCGTCCTGCGGGTGGCCGGCGGACACATCGACGACGACGAGATCGCTCCCGGCGACTTTGGCATGGAGACGTGTTCGATCGAGGAACTGCGTGGTGGGGACGCCCAGCACAACGCCGGCGTCGCCCGGGACCTGATCGCGGGCGAGAAGGGCCCGGTTCGCGACGCCGTGCTGCTGAACTCGGCGGCAGCACTGGTGGCATTCGACGGGCTCGATCGGGGAGCCGATCTGAGGTCCGCGATGTCCTCTGCGGTGGATCGCGCTGCCGCGGCGATAGACGACGGCAAGGCGGCCGCACTACTGGAGAGGTGGGCGGCCTTCAGCTCGTCGAGTCGCTGACCTCGGGCTCGCGGACACCGGCGGCGGCGCGTTCTGCCCGGTCCGCCCAGTCGTTCAGGGTGTGCGCCCCGTCGAGGGGGAGCACCCAGCTGCCCTCGACGGTGACGATGCGGGTGGGCGCCGAGTCGATCCAGCGGTGGACGTTGCCGATCTCGGCTGCCGTGGCCCCGGCCAGCGGGCCCGGGCCGGGCAGGACGGTGGTGGCCGCCGCCCGGAGCGAGTCGATCACGGGGAGCGGTGCCGCTCCCGTGGGAACGGTCCCGGATGCCGCCAGACGTCCGTGTCGAACGATCGCCACCGACCAGGTCCTGGGGAGGCCGGCCTGCACCAGTACCAACTCGGTCAGGCCCGCGGTGGCGGCCAGCTCCTGTTGGCGGGCGAGGATCCGGACGAGGGTGGCGGCCCGGTCGCGGAGGCGGGCCGCGCGCTCGAAGGCGCCGTCGGCCGCGAGTTCGTCGATCCGGGCCACGACCGCCCGGAGTGGGGCGGAGTCCCGACCGGTCACCAGGGCAGCCCAGGCTCCCGTGTCCGGTGCCCCGTCGCCGGCCTCGGATAGGTCCAGCCACGCGGATCGGGCGTCGTCCGCCCGCCGGAACGGCCCCACGGCGAACGGGTGCTCCGGGTTCCGGGTGACCTGCCCGCGGATCGCCCGTCCCGATGGGGGCGCGAGCCACCACCCGCGGCGGGGGCTGCGGGAGCATCGGTTGAACGGTGGTTGCAGGGAGTCGATCAGCCGCTCCTCGACCGTCCATGCCTCCAGTAAGTGGGTGCACGGCACCGACTCGACCGCAGCCGCCAGCCCGACCATCGTCCGCATCCTCCCGCGGGCGTCCCCGCCCGAGTAATAGGAGCGGGCTCTGCGGCGGACGGCTCCCGATGACCCGACGTACAGCGGACCGCCGGCCTCGTCCCGGAAGATGTAGACACCTGGGCCGGACGTCAGCGACTCGGTCAACGAGGAGCGGCGCCGCACCTCCGGGGTGAGGCGACCGTCGTAGGCGCGGAGTTCCGAGACCGTGCCCACCCCGCAGTCGCCGACCCGGGAGATGAGGGCGTGCAGGACGTCGACCGTGGCACGGGCGTCCTGGAGGGCACGGTGATTGGGTTCGACGGTGGACCCGAGATGAGCGGCGAGTACGCCGAGCCGGTGTCCGCGGGTCTCACCCCGATGGAGTACGCGGCGGGCGAGGGCGAGGGTGCAGACAGACGGCGGATCGGGCCACGGGTGTCCGGTGGTCGCGGCGGCGGCGCGGAGGAATCCGAGGTCGAACCGTGCGTTGTGGGCGACCAGGACGGCTCCGCGGGAGAACTCCAGGAATGTCGCCATCACCTCGCCGAGCGACGGGGCTCCGATCAGATCCCCGGGGACGATTCCCGTGAGCCGGCTGATGTGTCGCGGCAGCGAGCCGGAGATGGCGACGAACGTGGACAGCTCGGCCCGCACCTCTCCGCCCTGTACGCGGACGGCTCCGATCTCGGTGATCTCATCCGTGCCCGGCCTGGTCCCGGTGGTCTCCAGGTCCACCACGACGAACGTGACCTCGGACAACAGCGGTTCGAGCTGGTCAAACGTTCCCTGGGCGCCGGACGTGGCGGCAGGGACTCGCGTGGTGCTCGGGGACATGGACCAGACGGTAGCCCCCGGGTCCGACATCGATAAGGAGTGAGGCTGGGTAGTGGGGCTGGGTGGTGGGGCCGGGTAGAGGGACCGGGGAGTGGGGTCGCTTGTGGTCCCGGCCTGGATCGGGATGTCGGACCCCTCTCCTATGGTCGGCACCGGTCGGTCGACAGGGTTGGTTCGTCGGCAGGGTTCGTCGACAGGGTTCGTCGACAGGGTTCGTCGACACCGACTCGTGGATCGCGGGCTGGTAACGAATGGGCAACACGCCCAGGACGGAGTGTGAGGTAGATCATGTTCTCAATGGATTGCGCGCGGTGTCCGGCTCGGCCGGGGCGGTGCGAGGGGTGCATCGTGTCAGTGCTCCTCTCGGGGAACCCGCAGCTAGACCAGCTATCGGAGGAGTCTTGCGGCTACGTGCTGGAGCCGGCCGTCCGTTCGGCGATCGAGGTGCTCATGGATGTCGGAATGGTCTCGACGGTCCAGATCATGGCTAGGAACACCGCCGCCTAGGGGAAGGACTGGACTTCGACGAGATGGTTTCGTAACCTTTTCGAGACCTCGGAAGTCATCGCCCACCTACCGGTGGGCAGCCGGGGTCACCACCTAAGCGCCCGTGAGGGCGCACCGGGGAACCAAGATCTACTGGGGTGAATCGCTCGGAGGCCGAGAGGCACAGAGAGCGTAGGACAGACTTCCGTGTCCGAACCCGTCAGCTAACCCGGTCGGTGTACAGGAAGAAAGAGGACAGACTTTCGTGGGAACCCACAGCATCAAGACCAGCCCGACCGGTTTCCGCGTCGCCGCCGCCGGACTGCTCGCAGCCGGTGCCGCAGTCGCCGGCGCCGGTACCGCCGCCGCCGCGCCCGTGACCGTCGACGTCCCCGTCGAGCTCCGTCTCCCCGGCGTGCCGACCCAGGTCACCGTCGACCTCCCCGAGGGCATCGTCCTCCCGGCCGGTCTCGCCCAGGTCGCGCAGGCCGCCCCCGTCGAGTTCGCCGCTCCGGCGCCGCAGATCTCGACCGGCCAGCGCATCCTCGAGGCCGCCAGCACCCGCGTGGGTTCGCCCTACGTGTGGGGCGCCACCGGCCCCAGCTCGTTCGACTGCTCCGGCCTGACCTCCTGGGCCCACAAGGAGGCGGGCATCTCCATCCCGCGCACCAGTGGGGCCCAGATCGGCGGCGGCACCCAGGTCACCAAGTCCGACCTGCAGCCCGGCGACATCGTCGCCTTCTACAGTGGCGCCAGCCACGTGGGCCTCTACGCCGGCAACGGCCAGGTCCTGCACGCGCCGTCCTCCGGCAGCTCCGTGAGCTACGCCCCGCTGGACTCGATGCCGTTCTACGGCGCGACCCGCTACTACTGAGCCTCCCCGCCCCACGGGATTCCACGAACCCCGCCGATCACCGGTCACGTAACCGGTGTCGGCGGGGTTCGTCGTCTGTACCATCCCGAACAAGGACGATGCACCCAGCTCCAGGGGGCGTCACGCCGTCACCGATGACCGATGACCATGACCGATGAACGATCACCGATTCGAGAGCGTGCCTGTGCCCATGACCCGCAGTGTCCGCGCGGTCGCGATCGTCGCGGCCGCAGGCGCAGTGCTGAGCGCCGGTGTCGCGGCGGCGTCGGCTCAGGACCCGGACCCGGCACCGACGACGACGTCGTGGGCGGCTGTCGATTCGCCGGACGCCTCCGCCGGCGAGGATCTCACAGAACTGACGAGACTGTCCGACGAGGCCGGTGCGCTGGGGGAGGAGCTCCACCTGGCCCGAGCCGAACTCGCCGTCGCCCACGCCGAGCGTGATCGGCGGGAACGCGACGCCGGGGTGGCCGCCGGGCGGGCCGCGCTCGCCCACAACAACGCGTCGCGGGACCAGTCCCTCGTCGATCACCTGGCGACCAGACGCTATCGGATCGGCGAGACCGGCGGCGTGCGGGCGGCCGCGCTCGCCGAGAGCCCGCGCGACCTGGTCGACCGACTCGGGACCCTGCAGCGGCTCTCCGGTGCGACCACCAGTGCCCTCGACGCGTCGCGTGCGGCGTCGGCGGAGGCCGCCCGCTTGCGGGACGACGCCGCGCTGGCCTCCGAGGCGGCTCGGACGTCGGCCGGGGACGCGCAACACCGCGCGGATGAACTCGACCGGCGCTCGGAGGAAATGAGGATGCGGATCGACGAGGTGAGACGTCGCGTGGACGCCCTCTCGGATGCGCAGCGGGCCCGGTGGGCCGGTGGTCCCGTGATGCCCCCGGGCTACGTCGCACCGCCGGTCGACAGCGTCAACTCGGCGGCGCTGCGCGTCGCGCTGTCCAGACTCGGTGCGCCGTACTCCTGGGGTGCCACCGGTCCGTCCGAGTTCGACTGCTCGGGCCTGATGGTGTGGTCGTACGCCCGGGAGGGCAAGACACTACCGCGGTCGAGCCAGGCGCAGGCGGTCTCCGGCGCGCCGGTCGCGATGGCGGACGTCCAACCCGGCGACCTGGTGATCTACAACCCCGGAGCGACACACGTCGGGATGTACGCCGGCGACGGTCTGGTGCTGCACGCACCGACCTACGGCGTGCCGGTCAAGCTCGAGCGGGTGGACGCGATGCCGATAGACGGGATCCGCCGCTACTGATCCCGGCAGGCCGCCAGGGTGTTCGCGGACCATTGTGGCAGTCTCGGAGGCGATGACGAGGACCCTGCTGATCACCAACGACTACCCGCCGCGGCCCGGCGGCATCCAGTCGTACCTTGAGACATACCTGGCCCATCTCGATCCCGACGATGTCGCGGTGCTGGCCTCGACGTTCCGTGGGAGCGAGTCCGCGGAGTACGACGCGTCCCGCCCGTACCTGGTCGAGCGGGTGCCGACGGAGATGCTGCTGCCCACCCCGGATCTCGCGAGCCGCGCGAGGAGACTCGCCTCGGACTTCGGCGCGACCACGGTGTGGTTCGGCGCGGCAGCGCCCCTGGCCGCGATGGCGCCCGTCCTCCGCGAGGGCCCGGTCGACCGGATCGTCGCCAGTACCCACGGTCACGAGGTGGGGTGGTCGATGCTGCCGGGTTCGCGTCAGGTGCTCAGGTTGATCGGCGAGTCGACGGACGCCGTCACCTACGTGAGCGACTACACGCGGCGGCGTTTCGCGGCGGCGTTCGGTCCCCGCGCCCGTCTCGTGCACCAGCCCGGCGGCGTCGACACGGAGCGGTTCCGGCCCGATCCGGCGGCGCGGAAGGCGATCCGGGAGCGCTACGGTGTGACCGACCGCGAGGTGATCGTGTGTCTCTCGCGGCTCGTCCCGCGGAAGGGCCAGGACGCGCTGATCCGCTCGATGCCGGAGATCGCCCGCCGCGTGCCGGGTGCGGTCCTCGTCGTCGTCGGGGGTGGTCCCCATCGCCGGACACTGGAGGGGCTGGCGCGCCGCCACGGGGTGACCGACCGGGTGATCTTCACGGGGCGGGTACCGGCGGAGGAGATCGTCGACCACCACCGGATGGCGGACGTGTTCGCGATGCCATGTCGGACCCGCGGCGGGGGCCTGGACGTGGAGGGGCTGGGGATCGTCTATCTGGAGGCGTCGGCGTGCGGGGTGCCCGTGGTGGCAGGGCGCAGCGGCGGCGCCCCCGAGACGGTCCTGAACGGGCGTACCGGGCTCGTGGTGGACGGCACCTCGGACGCCGAGGTGACAGACGCGGTGGCCGGTCTGCTGGCAGACCGACCCCGCGCCTCCGCGATGGGCGTACGCGGCCGCACCTGGGTGCTCGACCGTTGGCGCTGGGAGGACCTGGCCCGCGACATGGAACGGGTGCTGTCCGGGGACTGACCCCCGGACAGCACGATCAGATCGCGGGCCGTGCGCCCCACCTGCCGATCAGGCGTAGAGGTCCGCGATCTGCGCCGCGAATTTCTGGTGCACCACGTTCCGCTTGACCTTGAGGGACGCGGTGAGTTCCCCGGTCTCCTCGGTGAACTGGTCGGGCAGCACGTGGTACTTCTTGATCGCCTCGGAGTGCGAGACGGTCCGGTTGGCCCGCGCGAGCGCGTGATCGAGGTGCTCGGTCAGGGCGGCATCCTTGAGGAGGTCGGTCACGGAGCCGGACTTCCCGTGGTGGTTCTTCCACCGCTCGAGCGACTCCGGGTCCAGGGTGAGCAGCACGGAGATAAACGGCTTGCCGTCGCCCACACACACCGCCTCGCCGATCAGCGGGTCCGCGCGGAGCGCGTCCTCGAGCTGGCTGGGGGCGACGTTCTTCCCGCCGGCGGTGACGATGATCTCCTTCTTCCGGCCGGTGATCGTCAGGTAGCCGTCCTCGTCCAGCGAACCCAGATCGCCGGTCCGGAACCAGCCGTCGGAGAAGGACTCCGCGGTCGCGCTCTCGTTCTGCCAGTACCCGGAGGTGACCACCGGACCGCTCACCTCGACCTCGCCGTCCGGGGCGATGCGCACAGCGCACCCGGGGAGCGGCTGGCCGACGCTGCCGATGCGCATCTGTCCGGGGGTGTTGACCGCGATGGCCGCGCAGGTCTCCGTGAGGCCGTAGCCCTCGAAGATGTTGACGCCGATGCCGTCGAAGAAGTGTGTCAGGCGCTCGCCCAGCGGAGCGCCACCCGAGATGGCGATCTCGCACTGACCGCCCAGCGCGGCGACGAGCTTGGAGTAGACGAGTTTGGAGAACAGCGCGTGGCGAAGCTTGAGAACCGGCCCGACGGTGCCCCCGCGGTTGGCCTTGGAGTAGGCGACCGCGGTGTCGGTGGCCTTGTCGAACATCCAGGCCTTGACGGTGCCGCCGTCCTGGGCGGTCGCCTGCGCCTTGTTGAAGACCTTCTGGAACACGCGCGGAACGGCCAGGATGTAGTGGGGCTTCATCTCGCCGAAGGTGTCGACGAGATTAGACAGATCCGAGGAGTGGGCGATCCGGACCCCGGCGTGGAAACCCGCGTAGGTGATGGCGCGGGCCAGGACGTGGGCCAGCGGCAGGAACATGACCGTGGTCGCGTCCTGCCGCAGGTACTGGTTGAACGGCGTCTCGAGGACCGCCAGGGTCTCGGACATGAAGTTGCGGTGCGTGAGCATGCAACCCTTGGGCCGCCCCGTGGTGCCGGAGGTGTAGATCAGCGTCGCCGGTGAGTCGGCGGTCACCGAGGCGCGGCGCTCGTCGAGTGCCCCGTCATCGACTCCCTCGCCGGCTGCCGCGAGGGAGTCCAGCGCGGGGGAGTCGCCGTCGATCACGAGGATGTCCACGGGGGCGTCCAGCGCGGTGATCGCCTCACGAGCAGTGGCCGCATGGGCCTCGTTCTCGACGATGATGAGCTGCGTGCCCGAGTCCTCCATGATCCAGCGGATCTGCTCGGCGGACGAGCTGTCATAGACCGGGACGGTGACCGCGCCGGCTGCCCAGATCGCAAAATCGACGACGTTCCACTCGTAACGGGTCGAACTCAACAGGGCGACCCGGTCCCCGGACCCGACCCCACGGGCCACGAGGCCCCGCCCGACCGCGCGGACGGTCTCGGCGAATTCGCTATTGGTGACGTCCGTCCAGCTACCACCTACCGGCCGCTGGAACGCCACGTTGTCCGGCGTCTGCTCCGCGCGGTCGTAGGCCGCCTGTGCGCAGGACCAGTCGTCGGGGACGGTAAAGGTGGCGGGGGCGGCGACGTACTCGCGCAAAGGGTCCTCCTATTGGAGCCGGGTGATGAGCTGTTCGCGGTGAAGACACAGTATCCCCGGTATCGAACCGTGATGACGCCACCCATGTACCCGGACCCGAGCCGGGAGCGCGCCCGGGCCGGAGATGTGTGAAGCTGGGGGATATGAGCGAGGACAACGGTGCCCCCGAGGTCTGGCCGACCAGGGACTCCACGGTGATCGACGCGTCCGTCGAGGACGTCATGGCCGTCATCTCCGACTTCGGCGCCTACCCGGAATGGTCCACGTCCATCAGGCTGGCCGAGGTCCTGTCGGTGGGGGCGGACGGCCGACCCGATCGGGTCCGGTTCTCCCTCGAAGCCGGCGCGATCGTCGACGACTACGTCCTCGCCTACTCCTGGTCCGCAGATGACCGCCGCCTCGAATGGCGTCTGGAGAGCTCGGCGCTCCAGCGAGCCCAGAAGGGCTCCTACCGCCTGGAACCGGTCGAGGGCGGCACGAGGGTGGACTATGAGCTGGAGATCGAACTCGCGGTCCCGGTGATCGGCCGGCTCCGGAGCCGCGCCGAGCGGCGGATCCTCTCCGAGGCGCTGCGTGAACTCAAGCGGCGGACCGAGAATCGATGACCGGCGCACGAGTGGTCGTCATCATGGGGGGTGACCCGAGGGCCCGTTCCGCGGCCATCGCGGACCGACTCCTCGACGCCGGCGGGACAGCTCTCGTCCTCACCGGACATCCCGGGTCGATCGACGCGCGCCTCGATACAACCGACGACGGCCCCGTGGAGGTCCGCGTCGACGACCCCATCGCCAGACTCGACGCGTATCGGTCGGGCGCCCAGGACCCCGACGACGAGGTGCTCGCGGCGCTGGCCGTCGGCAGCGACACGCCCCTCGCGGCGGTCCTGGGATGGGAGTACGCCCGTAGGGCCGCCGCGGCCGGCGTCTGGGACGTGGTCGTGGTGGAACTCGACGGTGACCTCACCGGGGTGCGCAGGATCGCCGCGGCGGGGGAGCTCGCCGCGTTCGTGGAATCCCGGTGGCCCGCGCACCAGAGGTTCGCGTCGATGGCGGCCGGCGACCGGGCCGGTGACCGGCTGCGGGAGGCCCACCGTCTGTCCCTGCTCGCAGCGGGTGTGGCGGCGTTCCTGGCCGGCCCGATCGAGGTGGTGGTGGTCGGCGACGAGCCCCACAGGACATCGGCCCTGGCCGCGCTGGCGCGTGGAGCAGCGACGCCGACCGTCGACGAGGACGGGGACGGCGGCTACCGGGTCGAGTACCCCGTTCCGGGGCCGCTGACCTCTCCGGCATCGGTGGAGGCCGGCGGGTTCCGCGTGGAACTCGGTGGTTTCCGGGCGGTGCTCCCGTTGCCTGCACTGCTGACCCGGTGCGTAATGGTCGACTCGCACTTCGATGCGGGCCGAGGTTCGGTGGTGGCGCTGTTCGTTCCCGATCCGGCTCTCTGGCCGCCTAATCTCGTCCCGTCAGGATTTGCTGACCGTTCCGGGTAGTATCCGCTCAGTCAATTCCCCGACAACATGAGGACCGGTGACCCAAGGTGTTGTACTGGGTGTTCAAATTCGTGCTGATCGGACCCTTTCTCAGGTTGACCAGTCGCCCGGTGATCACCGGGCGGGAGCGTCTCCCCGAGAACGGCGCAGCGCTCCTGGCGGGCAATCACCAGTCCGTGGCCGATTGGTTGTTCGCCCCGCTTCTTCTCCCCCGCAAGGTCAACTTCCTGGCCAAGAGCGACTACTTCACCGGTACGGGGATCCGCGGCATGCTCAGCCGGTGGTTCTTCGCCGGGGCCGGCGCCTACCCGATCGACCGCACCGACGCGGACGCCGCGCACGCCGCTCTGACCGCGGGCCTGGAGGTGCTCGCGTCGGGGCAGGTGCTGGGCATGTATCCGGAGGGCACCCGTTCCCCGGACGGTCGCCTGTTCCGCGGAAAGACCGGGCCCGCGCGGCTCGCCCTCCGTGCCGGGGTGCCGATCATCCCGGTGGGTGTGATCGGTTCGGGGGACTACATCCGCAATCTCACCAGGCTCCGCGGGGGTCGTACCCGCGTGCAGGTCATCCTGGGTGAGCCGCTCGACATGGCCCCGTGGGCCGGGAGAGCGGGGGACCGGGTCGCCGAGCGGGAGATCACCGACGAGGTCATGCGGCGTATCCAGGTCCTGACGGGCCAGGAATACGCCCACGACACCTATGGCGCCGACATGAAGAAGCGCTACGAGGCGGTGCAGAAGTCCGGGCACAACCTGCTGGACCAGCCCGTCGAGGGACAGCGCTGATCTCCGGTGCGCTACTTCTACGACTGCGAGTTCATCGAGGACGGCACCACCATCGACCTGGTCTCGGTGGGGATCGTGTCCGAGGACGGACGCGAGTTCTACGCCGTGTCCACGGAGTTCGACCCCGCCAAGGCCGGCCCGTGGGTCCGACGGAACGTCCTGCCCAAGCTGCCCAACCCCTCGTCCCCGGCCTGGATGTCGCGGGCGAGGATCCGGGATGAGCTCTACGAGTTCGTCGCGGCGCCGATGTCCGGGCCGATCGAGCTGTGGGCCTGGATCGGGGCGTACGACCATGTGGCGGTCTGTCAGCTCTGGGGGGACATGACCGAGCTCCCGCCGGCCATGCCGAAGTTCACCCGCGACGTCCGCCAGCTGTGGGAGATGGCCGGGAGCCCGGCGCTGCCCGCTCATCCGGGCGGAGCGCACGACGCGCTCGGCGACGCCCGCCACGGCTTGCTGAGGTTCCGCGCGATCTCCGCGGCAGCGCCCCACCTGGGTCTCTGAGGTCGCGGTCGCTCCCGGTCACGTATCCTCGCGGGGTGAGCAACTGGACAGTCGACGTCGACATCGCGCAGCTACCCGAACTCCCCCCGCTATCGGCGGATCTGGACAGGTTGTTGGCTGACGCCCTCTCGCGACCTGCGCTGCAGCAGCCGTCCTGGGACCCGGAGCACGCCTCGGCGATGCGCCGGGTGCTCGAGAGCGTGCCGCCGATCTGTGTCGCCTCCGAGGTCGAGCACCTCTCGGACCGGCTGGCCGACGTCGCGCACGGTCGCGCGTTCCTGCTCCAGGGCGGGGACTGCGCCGAGACGTTCGAGGCGAACACCGAGCCGCACATCAAGGGCGTCATCCGCACGCTGCTGCAGATGTCCGTCGTCCTGACCTACGGCGCGTCGATGCCCGTGGTCAAGGTCGGCCGGATCGCCGGCCAGTACGCCAAGCCGCGGTCCGCGGACCGCGACGCCACCGGGATGCTGTCCTACCGCGGCGACATGGTCAACGGCCTCGAAGCGGATGAGGCGGCCCGTGGGCACGACGCGTCCCGGCTGGTCCGCGCGTACGCCAACGCCGCCGCCGCGATGAACCTGGTCCGGTCCCTGACCGCGTCGGGAACCGCGGATCTGCACCGCGTGCACGAGTGGAACATGGAGTTCGTCGCGGGCTCCCCGGCCGGGGCGCGCTACGAGGCACTGGCCGCAGAAGTCGACCGCGGCCTGCGGTTCATGGACGCCTGCGGGGTCTCCGATGAGAACCTGCGCTCGGCGGACATCTTCTCCTCCCACGAGGCACTGGTCCTGGACTACGAGCGGGCGATGCTCCGCCTGGCCGACGACGGCACGGGACTGACCGGCGACGCGGGGCAGGGCCTCTACGACCTCTCGGCCCACTTCCTGTGGATCGGCGAGCGGACCCGCGGCATCGACGACGCGCACGTGGCCTTCGCCTCGCTCATCGAGAACCCGATCGGCCTGAAGATCGGGCCGTCGACCACCCCGGAACTGGCCGTGGAGTACGTGGAGAAGCTCGACCCCCGTAACCGACCGGGCCGCCTGACCTTGGTCTCGCGGATGGGCAACGACAAGGTGCGCGACGCGCTCCCGCCCATCGTCCAGGCGGTCGAGGCCACCGGCCACAAGGTCATCTGGCAGTGCGATCCCATGCACGGCAACACCCACTCGACGTCGAACGGCTACAAGACCCGGCACTTCGACCGGATCATCGACGAGGTCCAGGGCTTCTTCGAGGTCCATCACGCCCTCGGCTCGCACCCGGGCGGGATCCACATCGAGCTCACGGGCGAGGACGTCACCGAGTGCCTCGGCGGCGCCCAGGACATCTCCGACCTCGATCTGGCCGGCCGATACGAGACGGCCTGCGACCCGCGGCTCAACACCCAGCAGTCGCTGGAGCTGGCCTACCTCGTCGCGGAGATGCTCCGCAACTGATCCGACCCGGCGCGCACAGCGCGCGCCGGGTCCTCAGCGCCAGAGCCGCGTCCCGGAGCCGCGCTCCGGAACCTCAGCCCAGCGCGTCGAGTTCGACCGCGGTACCCCGGGCCACAACGCGGCCGGGCAGCGGGGTCTGCCCGTAGACGACCCCGTTCGCGGAACCGGCATCGATGGTCGGCTTGAGCCCGGCCCCGCGGAGGGTCTCGAGTGCGGACGAGCCCCGCGCTCCCAGGACCATGGGGACGGTCACGGCGTTGGAGGGCACGATCCGCAACACCGCGTTGGCGGGGTCGAGCCGCCGACCGGCGGGCGGGTCCGTGCGCACCACGCGGCCGTCGGGGATGCGCCGGTCGGTGACGGGTGCGTCCCGGACAACAGTGAACCCAGCCTCGGACAGCACGTCCGCGGCCTCGTCGACCGGCACGTCCGTGAGGTCCGGGACGGTGAGGGCGTTGGAGACCAGGAGCGTCACGTCGTCGCCACGGGCGACGTCCGATCCGGAGTCGGGGTCGGTGCCCACGGCCAGGCCGCCGTCCACCTCGTCGTCGTAGATCCTCCGGACCGCCGACACGGTGAGGCCGGACCCCTCCAGCGCGGCCCGGGCCTGGTCCTCCGCCAACCCGACCACGTCGGGCACCATCACGGGCGCGGGACCGGAACTCGTCACCATGGACACCCGGGTGCCCACGTCGACGGTCGTGCCGGGCCGCGGGTCCAGGGCCACCACCTGGCCGACGGGGACCGAGTCGGAGTATTGGGCGCCGCCTCGCGCCGGTTCGAGGGCGTTGTCCCGCAGCAGCGCGGAGACCGTGTCCACGTCGCGGCCGGCGCCCACCTCGGGCACGACCGGCCGACCCGCCGAGACCAGGACCGCCACGGTGTCGCCGCGGGGCACGCGGGATCCCGCGCCGGGGTCGGTCCCCACCAGTCCGGCGGGGGGCACGTCATCACTGAAGGCGTCGCGGGTGGCGGCGGCCAACCCGACCGCGCTCACGGTTTCGGCTGCCTGACCCACGCTCATGCCCTGCACGGAGGGGACGGTGACGAAGCGGCCGGAACCGAGCCACCACCCGGCCACGGCCAGCGCGATGGCGGCGGCCAGGACGACCACCAGCCACAGCAGGCCGAGTCGTCGACGGGGGAGGACGGGTGTGCGATCGGCGGCCGACTCGACCTCGCCCGGTGGGTAGGGGGCCGCGGCGGGCCGGGGCGGCGGAACCGGGCTGAGATCCGCGCGGGTGTGCACCCGGGTCGGCACCGGCCCGTCCTGACGGCTCAGCGCCTCACCGCTCTCGTGTTCCGCGGCGTCGAACTCCGACTCCCCCTCGGGAGCCGATCGCGCGGCGGCGGCCCGTGCCCTGGTCCACGACGACTGATGGGGCGCCGGGACGGCATAGGTGGGGAACCGGCCGATCTCAGCCGCGCGGTCCAGGTCGTCCAGCATCTCGCCGGCGTCGGCGTAGCGGTCCTGAGGGCTGCGCCGGGTCGACCGGAGGACCAGGTGGTCCAGGTCCTCGGCGATCGTGTCGGACTGGTCGGACGGGGCCGGGACATCGGTCTCCAGGCGGCGGTAGGCCACCGCGATGGAGCTGTCCCCGCTGAAGGGCGGCTCCCCGGTGAGCATCTCGTAGGCCAGGACGCCCAGGGAGTAGAGGTCGGAGCGGCGATCGGTGTCGGCACCGGTGATCTGCTCGGGCGAGAGGTACGCGGCGGTGCCCATCACCACGCTCCGCGAGGTGGCCCTGGATTCCGCGACCGCCCGCACCAGTCCGAAGTCGGCCAACTTGACCGCCCCGCTGGTGGAGATGAGGACGTTCTCCGGCTTGATGTCGCGGTGGACCAGGCCGGATTCATGGGCCTCGCGCAGCGCGCCGAGGAGCGGGCGCAGCACCGCGGCGGCGGCGTAGGGGGGCATGGGCCCCCGCTCGTCGAGTAGTTCCCGCAGCGTCCCGCCGGGGACCAGCTCCATCACGAGGAAGGCGGTGTCGCCCTCGATCCCCTGGTCGAAGACCTGGACGATGCCCGGGTCGGACAGCCGGGCGACCGAGCGGGCCTCGAGGGTGAACCTGTCCACGAAGGCGCGGTCACCGGCGAGCACCGGGTCGAGCAGTTTGACGGCGACATGACGCTCCAGCCGCTCGTCCGTGGCCAGGTGGACGATCGACATCCCACCACGGGCGATGACGGCGTCGAGCCGGTAGCGCCCGTCGAGTAGGGCCCCCGGTCCTGGTAGTGGGCCGCCGTGAGTGGTCATGGTGTCCATTCTGCCCCCCACGTCCAGTTAGGGGCACGTGATGTGGCGGCGTGCCCCGCGGTGGTGCCCGGGACCTTCTCTGGGACTAACGTGGTGGGGGTGAGTACCGTTCCGCACAGCAATGACGTCCTGCCCGGCGACGTCGCGATGATCAACCTGCCCGAGGTGTCCGAGCGACTGGGCATCTCGGTCACCCGCGTGCACGACCTCCTCCGCGAGGGGGTACTGCTCGCCGTCCGACGCGGCGGTGTGGTGGTGGTCCCCGCGATCTTCTTCGACGACGACGGCGAGGTGGCGCGCTTCCTGCCCGGCCTCGTCTCGGTGCTCCGGGACGGCGGCTTCCGTGACGACGAGATCCTGCGCTGGCTCTTCGAGGAGGACGACACCCTGCCGGGCCGACCGGCGGACGCGCTCCACGGTCACCTCGCCCGCGAGGTCATCCGGCGCGCTCAGGCGATGGCGTTCTGACGACGTCGGTCGCCCGCCACCACCACCACCATCCGGCGAGCAGGGACGCGATCACGGAGATCGCGACGAGCGCAGGGCTGTAGAGGCTGGTCGAGCCGTTGGGCCCGATCGCCATCACGAGGAACACACTGACCCCGACGGCCGCGGTGGTCGCGCGCCGACCGGGGCGGGCCAGCACCCAGAACGCGGCCACCCACACGTGGTACCAGGGCCAGGCCAGCGAGTTGAGTACGACGAACGCGAGCAGTGCCAGCATGATGCCGCGGACCGCGGTGAGCCGGTCCCGGCGGTGGAACCACCACACCGCCACGAGGGTCAGGGCCAGGACCACCTGCCCGGCCCGGCGGGTCACGGCGAGCACGTCCTCGAAACCGGGGGAGTCCGCCACGGCGTGGACTATGTGGGCCACCGCGGTGGGGGCGCTGAGGTAGTTGATCACCCGGTCGGACACGGCGATCGCGCCGAGCCAGCCGAGCCCGGTCCCGGAGACGAGGGTGATCAGCGCGAAGACGGCGACGGCCGCGGCGGCGGCGAACACCGTGTCCCGGAGGGACCGGACGACCGGTCGTCTCGCGGCCGGGTCCCCGCGGCGCTGCGCCAGGGCGATCCACAGCAGGAACGGCGCCACGATCACGGCGGTCGCCTTGAAGGCCACGGCGATCCCGATCGCGGCGCCCGCCGACGCCCGGCGCCCGTCGAAGGTGAAGACCACCGCCGCGAGGCAGGCCACCAGCGGGAAGATCTCGTTGTGCAGCCCTCCCGCCAGGTGGATGACCGCGATCGGCGAGGCGCACGCCATCCAGACGGCCGCGGCCGCGTCGACCCCGGTGCGGCGGGCCGCCGCCACGACCAGCGCGACCAGGGCGGCGAGGGCGGCCAGCACGGCCAACCGGAGGAGGAACACACCCGCGGTGGGGTGTCCGCCGGACATGCCCACGATGATCCGCATGAGCAGCAGATGTAGAGGCCCGTACGGGGTCTCGGTGGACCGCCAGTCCGGGCTGACCTCGTCGGTGAAGGGGCCCGGGTTGGCCTCGGGGCCGAACTCGTACGGGTCGGCGCCCGCGGCGGTCATGGCGCCCTGCGCGAGGTACGACCAGGCGTCACGACTGAACACCGGGATCGCGGGCAGCAACGGGAGCGACCACAGGGCGGTGGCCCACACGGCGTCGCGGGTGGGGAGCCGGCCGGACATCGCGCGGGGCCCGAGCGAGAGCCACGAGGTGACCAGCAGCGCGACCCCGACCCAGCACAGGATCAGCGCCAGGATCTGACCGTGACCGAAGGTGAACCCGAGCAGGCCGACAGCGGCGGCGGGGCCCCCGTCCACGGGCAGGGCGCCGGCTCCGTAGCTGCCGAGGGTGAGCAGGACCGAGCCGAGGATCCCGCGACGCAGCGCCGGCCCCGAGGCGCCGGCGAGGGTGGTGCGGGCCGTGGCGGCCAGGGCGGTGGTCGCCGTGACGAGTCGGGACGACGACGACGAGGCTGGCGGAGTGTCCGGAGCCGTGTCCGGGTCCACCGTCAGGCCCGTCGACGCGTGGCGGCCTCGGACAGGGCGTGCAGCGTGACCCGGCCGTGCTCGCTCACCGCCTCGGAGTCGATGGCGTCGAGGGCCCGGACGGTGAGGGTGTCGATCTCCGCCTCGACGGAGGCGACCGCGCCGGAGTCCACGAGCACCCGGCGGGCCCGGTCGAGTTCTGCCGCGTCGAGGTCCGTCCCCAGCACGGAGAGCAGGAAGTCCGCGTCCCCGGTCGGGGCGAGGGCGATCCCGCGGGCCAGCAGGAGGGTGCGCTTGCCCTCCCGGAGGTCGTCGCCGGACGGTTTGCCCGTCTCCTGCGGATCGCCGTAGACCCCGAGCATGTCGTCGCGGAGCTGGAAGGCCTGCCCCACGGCCACGCCGAACCGCCGCAGGGCGGCAACGGTGGCGGGTCCGGCGCCGGCGAGCTCCGCGCCGATGTGGAGCGGCCGCTCGACGGTGTACGCGGCGGTCTTGTAGCGGTTGACCCTCGTGGGGGTCAGCTCGTCGGTGGCGCCCGAGGCCTCGGCGAGGATGTCGAGCATCTGCCCGGAGAGGACCTCGGTCTTCATGGCGTACCAGGGCCCGAGAGCGCGTCCGAGCGCGACCGGGTCGACACCGGAGGTCACCAACATCTCGTCCGCCCAGGTCAGCGCGAGGTCACCGATGAGGATCGCCTGGGAGACACCGTAGCGGGCGGGGTCGCCGGACCAGCCCTCCCGGGCGTGAGCCGCCTCGACGGAGCGGTGCACCGTGGGACTGCCACGCCGGGTGTCGGAGGCGTCCACGATGTCGTCGTGGATCAGCGCGCATGCCTGGATCAGTTCCAGCGCGGCGCAGGCGGTGATGATCTCCGCCGGGACGGCTGCATCCTCCGGAACGGCCGCGGACCAGCCGGCCAACGCGAACCTGGGTCGCATCCGCTTGCCGCCGCCGAGCACGAAATCGGAGAGGAGGCCGGCCAGGCGGTCGACGCGGTCGTCGACCCCGGCTACGACCTCTCGTCGGGCGTTTAGGTGGTGACGGAGCGCGGTGAGTACGCGGTCTCCGTCGTCCGGTCGAGTCGCCGTGGCCACGGTCACCGTCCCTTCCGGGCGCCGGTGTCCGGCTGCCCTCGTCCCGACGATCCTAGTCACCGGGCGGAGGCGGGGACCGGGGTGTGTCGGGCTACCCTGGTCCGGTGACCCAGCTACCCCACATCGACCCAGCGGGCGGCGACCGACACCCGAGCATCGTGGAGCGGATCGCGGCGTCCGACACCCCCAGGGTGCCGTTCTCGGTGGAGTTCTACCCGCCGCGGGACGAGCCGGCCGAGGATCGTCTCTGGCGCGCCGCCTCGGTGTTCTCCGACCTGGGAGCGGCCTTTGTCTCCGTCACCTACGGGGCCGGCGGTTCCACCCGGGACCGCACGGTCCGGGTGGTCGAGCGGGTGGTCCGGGAGACCGACCTGCTCCCGATCGCGCACCTCACGGCGGTGGGGCACACGATCGCGGAACTGCGCGAGATGATCCAGATGTACGCCGACGTCGGCGTCTCCAACATCCTCGCCCTCCGCGGTGACCCACCGGGGGATCCGCTCGGTGACTGGACCCCGCATCCCGAGGGCCTCCACTACGCGGAGCAGCTCGTCCGCCTGATCCACGAGGTCGGAGACTTCCACGTGGGGGTCGCGTCGTTCCCGGAGGGTCACTACCGGGCGCGCGACCTGGATCACGACACGGAGATCCTCTCGAACAAGCTGCGTGCCGGGGCGGAGTACTCGATCACCCAGATGTTCTGGGACGTCGATCACTACCTCCGTCTGCGCGACCGTATGGCCGCGGCCGACCCGGAGCAGGCGGCCAAGCCGATCATCCCGGGGCTCATGCCCGTCACGAGCCTTCGTCAGGTCCGCCGGATGTTGGAGCTGTCGGGGTGTGCGCTGCCCGACGGGCTCTCCGGACGACTCCGGTCGGCCGCGGGCGACGGGCCGGAGGAGAACCGCGCCGCGGTGCGCGAGGTGGGCATCGAGTTCGCCACGGAGCTCTGCGAGCGGCTGATCGCCGAGGGCGCGCCGTGCCTGCACTTCAACACGCTCAACTTCTCCCGCGCCACCCACGAGGTGTTGACCAACCTGTCGATGGTGCCGTCCACGGAGGTGGGGGCCAGCCGGTCCTGACCCGGACCGCCTCTGCTCGCCGGATAGTCCAGCGCGCCAGTCGGTTCGCGCGCCGATCGGTTCAGCGCGCCGATCGGTCTAGCGCACCAGGCGGTCCGCACGGGCGCGGGAGGTGCGAGCGGCCAGGACGGTCCCGATCGAGACCAGCAGCGCCGCCCCGATGCCGACGATCATCCACACCGCGAACCCGCGGGTGGCCGGGTCCGGGTAGGAGGACGACGCCTGCATGCGGGTGATGGAACCCGGCGCCGGAGTCCAGCTCACGGAGTTGCCACCGCCGAGCGTGCCGTTGGTCTGGCTGATGCGGTTGGGGAAGGTCAGGTCGACCCTGGTGGTGGCGGACTCCGCGCGATCCGCGGGGAGCCCGGACAGGTCCACCGAGCCGCTGAAGGACACGGAGTCCCCGCTGCGTCGGAAGCCCATCGTGTACGGCCGGGACCCCTCGATGTCGATGGCCAGGGTGAGTGCGTCCACCTCCGCGAAGGTCAGCTGGGTGAAGTAGATCTCCTTGCCGGTGAAGCCGTCCGCGGAGTATGCGGTGATGCGGACCTTCTGCTCCAGGCCGGAGGGGGTGGCCAGCCGATCCAACGCGGCCGCCTGCGCGGGTTGGTCGCCCGCCACGAGGATGCGACCCGAGACGGTGTCGTCCTTGCGCACACTCATCTGTGCGTTGAGCTGGAGACATCCGGTGAGGACGAACAGCATCGCGGCCATGGCGGCCACGCCCAGGAGTCGACGCGGTACCCGGCGACCTCGACTCGTGGAGGTGGTGGTCGCGGAGGTAGTCGGCTCGGTCACGGTCGTCATTGTGCCCGTGGGCGTCGTCCGCGCCGCGTCGACGTGCCGAGTCGGCGGCCGACCAGCCCGGCCACCGTCCGGCCGCTCGTGCCGATGACGCCCCCGCCGGGGTGCGTGGAAGCACCGGCGAGGAAGACCCCGTCGGCGCCGGGGACCGTGTGACCGCGCAGATCCGGGTGGGGGCGCATGGGGAGCATCTGGTCGAGCGACATCTCCACGTGCATCACGTTCCCGCCGATCAACCCGAGTTCGGTCTCGAGGTCCTCCGGGGTCTGGACATGGCGGTGGACGATCGAGTCGGTCAGCCCCGGCGCGAAGCGTTCCGCGACGGCGATGATCCGGTCCGCCTCCCCGGGGCCGGCCGCGGACCAGCTGGTCCCGTCCGCCAGGTGCCGGGGATGCCACTGTGACCACAGCGTCAACTCGTGTCGGCCTGCCGGTGCGAGAGAGGGGTCGAGCGCGCTGAAACTCATGGCGAGGACCGCGGGATCGGCGTCGAGGCCGCCCGCCGCCGCCACCCCGTATCGCCGGTCCAGCTGGCGGCGGTCGGTCACGAGCATCTGTAGGCCGTGCGCACTGGTGGACGTCGGCACCCCCGGGTACCGGGGTAGGTCGGTCGTTCCGAGCCGGACCGCCATCCCGAGTCCGAACCCCGGTCGGATCCGGCGGCGCCACCCGTCGAGCCGGCCGGCCGGGAGTTCGTGGGAGAGCAGGTCGAGGGTGGTGTGGACGTGACAGGCCGCGACGACGGCAGCGCAGTGCAGTGGTTCGCCGCCCTCGGTGTCCACCTGCCACCCCGTGCCCGAACGCCGGATGGCGGTGGCGCCCGCGCCGGCGGTCACCGAACCCCCGCCGGCGCGGACAGCGGATACGAGGGCTTCGGCCAGGGCGCCCGATCCACCGATCGCACGCCCCGGTGGAATCCGGTGCATGAGTGCGGCGAACCCGATCATCGGGGCGGTGGCCGGGTGCGACATGGGGGGTCCGGACTGGGCGCCGAACCAGGAGAGCGCGGCTTTGAGTCGTTCGGAGGTGAACGAGGAGTCCAGGAGCGCGTCACCGGAGGAGAGGAAGGTCTGGACCGCCCCGAAGGGATCGCGGAGATCATCCATCCCGAGGAACGCCGAGCCGAGCCCCGCAGCGGTCGGACGAACCGCGAAGCCCTTCATCATGCGCCCGGCCAGGACATCCCATCGCCGGACGAAGAGGCGATAGGCGTCCGCGTCGTCGACCCCGCAGGCCGCGGCGATGCTGGCGCAGGTCGCCTCGAGGTCGCGATGGAAGACGATCGGTGGGGCATCGGTGCCGGGCGGCGCGGGGGCGAATCCCCACGGGTCGCAGTCGACGTACCGGAGGCCGTGGGAGGCCAGGTCCAGTTCCTCCGGGATGCCCGTGTGCCGGATCATCAGGTGTGCGGACGAGCCGCGATCCGTGCGGTGCCCCGGATAGCGCTCCACGGTCGACGTGGCACCGCCCAACACTGTGTCCTTCTCCACCACGTGGACGTCGAGACCGGACCGGGCGAGATAGGCGGCGCAGATCAGGCCGTTGTGGCCGGACCCGATCACCACGACGTCATGACGGTGGTTCAAGCAGGTCTCCGTTCTCGGGGAGGGGGAGGGGGAGCTGACGAGAGAGTACGGCGAAGGGCCTGGCGTCTCCCTCGAACCGGTACGACCGGAGCACGTCCGTGAATCCCAGCGACCGGTACAGCCGCCAGGCGCCGTTGGCCTCGGCGTCCACCTCGGGTGTCGAGAGTAGGACGGAGCTCTCCGTACGATCGGCGAGGAACGCCCTGAGAAGGGACGTGCCGATGCCTCGTCCCTGGTGGCTGGGGGCTACATGGAGTTCCGTCAGTTCCACGTAGTCCGGAGGTGGTTCCCGCCCCTGATCGCGCAGCCCACGTGCGACCTGCTCGTACCACCACTGGCCGGGTGCGCCCCGATAGCCGTAACAGATCGCTATCAGGGGTCCGCGGGCATGCCCGAGGAGGCGGCGCCGCGGTGCTTCGAAGGCGGCGACCCCCGACCATCCCTCCCGGTAGCTGTGCTCCATCCACGCGGGGGCGCGCGATCGGATCACCTGGCGCGGGTAGCCCATGGCGTCGACGTAGACGCCGAGTGCCTCCGGCAGTCGGTCACGAAAGTCCCCGGGGTCCAACCGGGTGATCACGGTGTCCATCCACCTCATTTCATCACGCGGAGGCCGTTGCGGCCCGGGTTGTGTCGGACCCCGCCGATACCGTGCGGGCAGAAGGGGAGGTGCAGGGATGATGGACACGAGATTCAGGGGACGGGGTCCCGCCGGGGGTGGTATCGGATCCCTCGGCCGCGCCGGGCGCGCCGAGCTCCACCGTGGTCGGGCGGTGGCCGCCTCCTCTCCCGAGGAGCAGTTCCTGGAGGCGTACCGCGCGGCGCGCTCCGCGGCGGCGGCGCTCCTGTCGCCGGGTCCGCGCCGGCGGGGACCGTCTGACGTGTGGCATCGGCTGGCTGCGGAGGTCCCGGAACTCAAGGAATGGGCGGGCGCTCTCGGTGGGTATTCGGCGCTCGCTGCGGCCGTGGAGGACGGTCTTCCCCGCACGGTGACCCCCCGGTTGGCGGACGACTTCCTGTGGGCGGTCGGGCGCTTTCTCGATCTGGTGGACCAGCGACTGGGCGTGTTGGGTCCCGCCGCATGACGTGCTGAGCGGGCGGCGGGTCTCTCGTCCTGCGCCTCCAACTAATCTCGGTGGTCTCCGCAGCGTTGCGCTCGTATGATGGTGGCAACCCTTGACCGGCCGTTCCCCGTACGGTCGATGTCATACGGTCGAGTTGGCCGTGCTCGTGCCCGCGAGCATTCGAAGGAGGTCAAAGTGCCCCTGTCTGAGCACGAGCAGCGCATGCTCGACGAGATCGAGAGCGCGCTCTACGCCGACGACCCCAAGTTCGCGTCGTCCGTCCGAAAGACCGGTGCAACCGGGGCTCGTCGTCCCGCGGCGCTGGTGGTCCTGCTCGGCATCGTCGGGGTGGCACTCCTCGTGGGCGGGTTGGCGCTCGACTTCAAGCCCGGGGGTTTTCCCGTGCTCAGCCTCGTGGGGTTCCTCGTGATGTTCGCAGCCGGCGTGCTCGCCCTACGCGCGGCGCCGTCCAAGAAATCGCCGGCCGCCAAGTCCGGTGGCGGTTCTCGTGGGGCCGGCGGCGGCCGCACGTCGGCGAAGCCCGCATCCGGCCAGTCGTATTCAGCCCGTATGGAGGACCGCTTCCGCCGGCGCTTCGAGCAGTAGCCACGCACCACTGAACGAGTCCCGGGAGGGGCGAGCGCACCAGCGCTCGCCCCTCCCGTTCATTTCGTGGTCCTGCGGGACTGCATTTTCCGGCGTGCCCCACCATGTCCCACCACGTCCCACCACGACTCTCCACTTCGCCCCACCCGACAGTGGCCGCAGTGCTCAACTGTTACCAATAGTCACACCTGTATCGGAAACGGAGCCTGGGAAGGCCTGTCGCCCGTCGACTCGAGTGGTGGTCACGGTCGGTTCCGGGGCGCTTTGTCACCGATGAACTGCACCGATGTAAGACAGTGGGGCGATGTGGGGCGCAAGCCTTGTTTGTGGGGCGTTGTGGGGTACAGTGGGGCACGCAAGGAGCTCGAAGGGGCCTGGAGCCAGGAGGTGGCGGGTGACCGACACCAACCCCGTCGACTCCGTGCGCGAACGAGCCTTTGTCGGGTACGGGACGCACCGTCCCAAGCTCGACGACAAGGGGCGACTGACGATCCCCGCGAGATTCAGGCCAGGCCTGGCGAGCGGGGTGGTGGTGTGTGGGTGGTTTACCAACACGCTCTCGGTCTTCCCGGAGGACGAGTTCGACGCGCTGGTCAGGAAGGTCCGGCCGACCGCCAACCTCAGTGAGAGGCACATGGCGTTCTTCCGGCTCCTCGTGAGCGGTGCGGAAGTACAACAACTTGATTCGCAGGGGCGGGTGTCCATCCCGGCGAGTCAGCGGAACTACGCCGGTCTCGACAAGGACTGCGTTGTCAACGGTCTCGGGGAACGCCTCGAGGTCTGGGACGCGGAGGCCTGGGACCGGTACAGCGCGGAGAACCTTCCCGTGTTCTCCGAGATGGAGGGCACCTCCCTCGGGATCGAGTTCTGATCCCACGAGGGAGAGGCCAGCTCGCCAGCAGGACTGCACGACAGCACGACAGCACGACAGCACGACGGCACTACGGACGGAGCCCCCCGGCCCCTGCCCGGCACCACCCTGACGTACTTCCCCAACGCCAGGTGGGTACCGGACGGGGACCAGGGGGCTCCACCACAACCGGAGCACCGACGACATCCGGACGCGAGGGAGGCGACATGGCAGAAGAACCCGACGCCGACCGCGCCGCCGCGCGATCCGGTCACGTCCCTGTATTCCTGGACCGCACTATCGAGCTCTTCCGGCCGGTCGTCGAGGCCGCGAGCGCCGAGGGGCGCAACCCGGTGATCATCGACGGCACCCTGGGGTTGGGCGGACACACCTCCCACCTCCTCGCCGAATTCGACGCGCTGCGAGTGCTGGGGGTCGACCGCGACCCGGAGGCTCTCGAGATCGCGACCCGCCGGCTCACCGCCTACCGGGACCGGTTCACCCCTGTCCACGCCCGTTTCGACGACTTCGACCTGATCGTGGAGAACCTGCACGCCGATGCCCGGGACGACGCGGGTCCGGCGATCGACGGTGTGCTGCTCGATCTCGGGGTGTCCTCGATGCAGCTCGACGTGGCCGAGCGGGGATTCGCCTACTCGGTGGATTCCCCGCTGGACATGAGGATGGATCCCACCACGGGCCCGACCGCGGCCGACATCCTCGCGGACTACCAACGTGACGACCTCGCGCGCATCTTCCGGGTGTACGGGGAGGAGCGGTTCGCTCGTCAGATCGCCTCCGCGATCGTGCGCCGCCGCGATTCCGATCCGGTTCGCACCAGCGCCCAGCTGGTCGAGTTGCTCTACGCGACCATTCCGCAGGGTGCCCGGCGCACCGGCGGACACCCCGGCAAACGCGTGTTCCAGGCGCTGCGCATCGAGGTCAACAACGAACTCGAGTCGGTGGAGAACGCCGTCCCCGGGTATCTCGACCTGCTCCGCGGTGGCGGGCGCGCGGTGTTCATGGCCTACCAGTCCCTCGAGGACAAGATCGTCAAGCGCGAGCTGACCACGCGCACCGCCTCGCGGACACCGGCCGGGTTGCCGGTGGAGCTACCCGGCCACGGGCCCGAGTTCGAGGCGGTGACCCGTGGGGCCGAGAAGGCTTCACAGTCCGAGATTGACCACAACCCGCGCTCGGCCTCGGTCCGGGTGCGTTGCGTCCGGCGTATCGACGGGAGAACCCCATGACGAGCACGATCGATACGCCAGGCGCGGCTGACGGGCTGGACACCCGGCGCGCGTCCGCACCGGATGCCGCCGGGTCCGCCCCCACGACCGGGCCCGCCCGCACGACCGGGCCCGACCGCGCCGCCGGGCAGGCCCCCGCCCTCGGGGCTGCCGGTCTCCGCCGCAAGCCGGTCACGCGCTCGGTCCGCGGTCGCCGCATGGTGGTCGTCCCCGCGGAACGGCTGAGTCCGGCCGAGCTGGCCGGACGGGTGCCCTTTGTCGTCGTCATGCTTCTTCTCATCGGGTCCGGCGTGGGCGGCACGCTCCTGCTGTCCGCCCAGACCACCCAGGACACCTACGACCTTAAGAACGCCCGCGATGCGAACGTCGAACTCGTCGAGCGCATGGAGTCGCTCCAGGCGTCCAACGAACGCGCCCGATCGGCCGAGGTCCTGGCACAGCGCGCGGAGAAGCTGGGAATGGTCGGGGTCGCGAGCGCGCCGATCCTCGCCATGGGCTCGGACGGCGTGATCGAAGTGGTCGGGGAGCCCGAGGCCAAGCTCGGCGCGCCGATCAAACCGCTCCAGCCTGCTCCGGTAGCGTCCGAGCCGTCGAGGTCGTCTGACCGGGGCGAGTTCGACGCACCGCCCGCGCAGGCCCCGCAGGACAGGGCCCCGCGCGGGGTCGCCCCCGTCCCGTATCCGCCCGTCGCCGGCCCTCCGACCGCGTTCGCCCCGACAGCACCGCTGGCTGAGGTCGTCCCGCCGGCCCCACTCGGCGCCGCACCTGCACCTGCACCTGCCGCACCCGAACCCGCGGCACCCGCGCCGGCTCCGATGCCGGGAATCGACTCCGCGACGCTGGCCCCGGTGCCCGGCCAACTCTTCTGAAGTACCGACCGACCCGTGAAAGGCCCCCTCGATGACCGATCGACGCACCCCGGGAAAGGGACCCCGAGTCCCCTCGGGGATCCCTCGCGGCGGACGATCGGGTGACGGACGGCCGCCCACCCGCTCCGGCCGCGTGCAGACCGCCGCGTCCACCGACCGGCGGTTCACCTGGATGCGGTCCGCCTTCGTCGTGATCCTGGTGATCGCTCTGGTCAAGCTCCTCTGGGTGCAGACGATCGGCGGTACCGAACTGGCGGCCCGGGCGGAGAGCCAACGCCAGGTCCAGCAGGTCCTACCCGCCACCCGCGGAGCCATCGTGGACCTCAACGGTGATCCCATCGCGTTCACCCGTGAAGCCCGTGACCTGTCCATCCAGCCACTCGTCGAGAGGCGCAACGCCGAGGCGCGCAAGGAACTCGACAGCACCAAGCCCACCTGGGACCAACTCGTCACCGAGATCGCCGACGAGTTCGAGTCCGTGCTGGGGGACGCGGTGGACCGCGACGAGATCGAGGCCAAGCTCACCGCCGAGAGCGGGTTCACCTATCTCGTGCGCAACGTCGACGTCACCCTGGCCAACGTGATCACCAGGAAGTTCCCCATGATCGGGGCCGAGCGCGTGGACATCCGCGAGTACCCGGGGGGAGCGCTCGCGGCCAACGTGGTGGGGGTGACGTCGAAGAGTGACGACGGCAAGCTCATCGGCCTCCAGGGGATCGAGGCGTCCCTCAACGACCAGCTCGACGGCGAGGACGGCCGTCAGACCTTCGACCGGGCCCAGGACAACACGGTCATCCCGGGGACGTTGCGAGGCGTGTCCACCCCACGCGACGGCGACACGGTCCGGCTGACCCTCGACTCCGACCTGCAGTGGCACGTCCAGAAGGCCATCCAGTCCGCCAAGGACTCCTCCGGCGCGGAGAACGCCTCGGCCGTGGTGCTGGACGCGAAGACCGGCGAGGTCCGGGCGATGGCCAACGACAACACCTTCAACCCGTCAGTGGGTATCGGCGAGGAGCTCGGGCGCGGCGCCGACCTGGGTAACCCCGCGATCACCTCGCCCTTCGAACCGGGCTCGGTGCAGAAGATCATCACCGCCGCCGCGGCGATCGAGGCGGGCCTGACCACACCCGACGAGGTCCACTCCGTGGACGGCAGCATCACCATGGACGGGGTGACGGTCTCCGATGCCTGGCAGCACGGACCGACGCCGTATACAACCACCGGGATCTTTGGCAAGTCCTCCAACGTGGGGACCCTGATGCTGGCGCAGAAGGTGGGAAAGGAGCCGTTCTCCGAGTACCTGGAGAAGTTCGGCCTCGGACAGCGCACGGGCATCGAGCTCTCGGGAGAGTCCGACGGACTGGTCCCCGACCTGCAGAACTGGCAGGGCGGAACCTTTGCCAACCTGCCGATCGGACAGGGCCTGTCCATCACCACCCTGCAGATGGCCGGCATCTATCAGACCATCGCCAACGACGGGGTCCGGGTGCCGCCGCGGATCATCGCCGAGCGGGTGGGACCGGACGGGGAGTCCCATGCGGCCGCCCGACCGGAGGGTGAGCGCGTGGTGAGTGAACAGACCGCCCGGACGGTGCGCGACATGTTCAGGTCCGTCGTGCAAGCCGGGCCGGGGGCCCAGTCCGGCACCGGTCCGCAGGCGGCCGTGGCCGGCTACCAGATCAGCGGCAAGACCGGCACGGGCCAGCAGATCGATCCGGGGTGCTCGTGCTACTCCAACTCCCGGTACTGGATCACCTTCGCGGGGATCCTGCCGGCCGACGACCCCAGGTACGTGATCGCGATCATGCTCGACGCCCCCCAGCGCGGAGCGCTCGGCGCATCCGCCGCACCGCTGTTCCACGACATCGCCTCGTGGCTGGTCAACCGGGACAACATCCCGCCGTCCGCCCCCGCCCCGGACCTGATCCTGCAGGCGCAGTGATCAACGTCCGGCAGGGTAGCGTGTAGCGGGTTCACGGGAGGTCGCGGACAACGAGAGGCGGGGCGAGGACAGGCATGACCACAGCAGCACAGCTTGCAGATGCGGTGCGGGCCACGCTGCTCGGAGACACCGGCGGAGCCGACGTCGTCCTGTCCGGCGCGACGATCCGCGCCCAGGACGCCGGTCCCGGGACGCTCTTCGCGGCGCTGCCCGGATCCCGGGTCCACGGGGCCTCGTTCAGCGCGACCGCGGTGGAGTCGGGGGCCTCGGCCGTACTGACCGACCTCGCGGGACTCGAGCTGATGGGGCCGACCGCCGAGAGTGTCCCGGTCCTCGTCCACCCGGACCCTCGTTCCGTCCTCGGTGCGGTCTCGGCCGCCGTCGCCGGCGACCCGTCTGCGGACCTCGACGTCGTGGGCATCACCGGCACCTCGGGCAAGACCACCACCTCGTATCTCGTCGAGGCCGCGCTCCAGGGCTGCGGCCACGTGGCCGGGATCATCGGGACCACGGGCAGCCGCGTGGCCGGACGGCCGCTCCCCAGCCGCCTCACCACACCCGAGGCCCCGGAGTTCCAGGCACTCCTGAGCGTCATGCGAACCGAGGGCGCCCGCGCGGTGGCCGCCGAGGTCTCGAGTCACGCGCTGCGTCTCGGACGCGTGGACGGGACCCGCTTCGCCGTCGGTGCCTTCCTCAATCTCTCCCAGGACCACCTGGACTTCCACCCGAGCATGGACGACTACTTCCGGGCCAAGTGCCGTCTCTTCGACGAGTCGGCGGACCCCGGGTCGGCGGTGCGTCCGGCGGACCGGGCTGTCGTGGTGATCGACGACGAGTGGGGCCGGCGGCTGGTGGAGATGCGGCCGGACGCCGTGACGGTCTCCGCCGAGATGGGCCGGGCGGCGGACTGGACGGCGGGGGAGTCCACGACCACCGACCGCGACACCCAGGTCTTCACCGTGCACGGGCCCCGCGATCTCGTTCTGGACGTGGAACTCCCGCTGCTCGGCCGGTTCAACGTGGCCAACGCCCTGGTGGCCCTCGCGGTCGTCGACGCCCTGGGCGCCAATGTCCGGGCGGCCGCCGCCGGACTGGAGCACGTCCGGGTGCCGGGCCGGCTCGAGGCGATCGTGCGGGGCCAGGACTTCCGGGTGCTCGTGGACTACGCCCACAAGCCTGGTGCGGTCGCCGCCGTCCTGCGTTCGGTGCGCGCCCAGGCTGCGGGCCGGATCGCGGTGGTGCTCGGGGCCGGCGGGGACAGGGACCCGGGCAAGCGCCCCCTCATGGGGGCCGCTGCCGCGGAGGTCGCCGACCTGGTGGTGGTGACCGACGACAACCCGCGCAGCGAGGAGCCGGCCGAGATCCGCGCCGCCGTGCGCGCGGGGGCAGAGGCCGCGGCGGGCGGCCGCACCCGGGTCGAGGAGATCGGGGACCGGGGCCTCGCGATCGCGACCGCCATCGGCTGGGCGCGCACCGGCGACGTCGTGGTGATCGCGGGTAAGGGTCACGAGACCGGGCAGGAGGTCGCCGGTACGGTGTTCCCCTTCGACGACCGGACCCGCGCAGCAGAAGAACTCATCAGACGCCTGGAGTACACCGCCTCACCGGGCGAGACGGAGGACAGCACCTCATGATCGACCTCACCCTCGGCCAGATCGCCGGGATCGTCGGCGGTCGGTTGGTCGGAGGCGACCCGTCGACGCCCGTGACCGGATCGGTCGAGTTCGACTCGCGTCGTCTCGAGACCGGTGGACTGTTCCTGGCGCTGCCCGGCGAGCGCGTCGACGGCCACGAGTTCGTCGCCCGGGCCCTCGGTCAGGGAGCCGCGGCCGCGCTCGTCGCCCGCGAGGTGGCCGGGGTGTCCGGCGCCCAGATCGTGGTGCCGCCCGTCGACCGGCGTACGAGCAACGCCATGGCTCTGGCCGCCGACTCGGACGGTTCCGGCGCGGCTGTCCTCGCCGCTCTCGGCGCGCTCGCCCGCGCCAGCGTGGACCGGCTCGTCGCCGACCACGGGCTCGTGGTGGTGGGGATCACGGGGTCGTCCGGCAAGACCAGTACCAAGGACCTCGTCGGCGCGGTCCTGGCCGCGGCCGGCACGGTCGTGGCCCCGCCCGGGTCGTTCAACAACGAGATCGGCCACCCCTGGACCGCGCTGCGCGCCGACGAGACCACCGACTTCCTCGTGCTCGAGCTGAGCGCGCGCGCCCCCGGCAACATCGCCGAGCTCGCGGCCATCGCGCCGCCGAAGATCGGCGTCGTACTCAACGTGGGGACCGCCCACCTCGGTGAGTTCGGGTCGCGCGACGTCATTGCCGCCACCAAGGGCGAGCTGGTCGAGGCGCTGCCCGACGCCGCCCGGGGCGGCGTCGCCGTGCTCAACGCCGACGACGAGCGGGTCTCCGCCATGGCCGGCCGGACGGCCGCCGGGGTGGTGACGGTGGGTCTGGGCCGGTCCGCGGACGTGCGCGCGGAGAACGTGACGCTCGACGACGAGGTGCGCGCCTCGTTCCGACTGATCGCTCCCCAAGGCGCGGCCGACGTGGCCCTGCGCGTCCACGGCGAACATCAGGTGGGCAACGCCCTCTCGGCCGCCGCGGTCGGTCTGGCCTGCGGCATGGGCGTCGACGCGATCGCTGCCGCGCTCGGCACCGCCGCCGCGGCCTCGGCTCGCCGGATGGACGTGCGCGCCACCGCCGACGGCGTCACCGTCATCAACGATTCATACAACGCCAACCCCGATTCCATGCGCGCCGCACTCAAATCGCTGGCCCTCATGGCCCGGGCGGGCGGGGGACACCGTCGGACCTGGGCCGTGCTGGGCGAGATGGCCGAACTCGGCGAGGACTCGGTGACGGAGCACGACCTCGTGGGGCGCTTCCTGGTCCGGCTCGATGTGTCCCAGCTCGTGGTGGTGGGACGGGGTCGGCCCCAGAGGGCCCTGTTCCAGGGGGCGATCCAGGAGGGATCGTGGGGCAGCGAGGCGGAGCATGTCGACTCCGCCGAGGAGGCGATCGCGGTCCTCGACGACCGCGTGGAGCCAGGGGACGTGGTGCTGGTCAAGGCCTCGTCGGCCGTCGGACTGTGGAGCGTCGCCGAGCACCTGCTCGCGACGCGTGGTGAGGAGAAGTCGCAATGACCCAGATCATGGTCGCAGGCATCGTGGGCTTTGTGGTGAGCATCTTCCTCACACCGATGCTGATCATCTATTTCCGCCGGCAGGGCTACGGGCAGGAGATCCGTCTCGAGGGACCCAAGTCCCACATGAGCAAGCGCGGGACCCCCAACATGGGCGGGATCGCGATCCTCATCGCGGTCTGGCTCGGGTACATCGTGGCCGGGCTGATCGGTCAGTTCACGGTGGGTGGCGGCGGGTTCACCGCCTCCGGGCTGCTCATCCTGGGGCTGGCCACCGCGCTGGGACTCGTCGGGTTCATCGACGACGGTCTCAAGGTGTTCAAGCGGCAGAACAAGGGCCTGGGCATCCTGTCCAAGACCATCGGCCAGGTGCTCGCAGCTCTCGCGTTCGGCATCCTCGCGCTGGGGTTCCGCAACGCCGACGGGCTCACGCCGGCCAGCCGGTCGCTGAGCTATGTGCGGGACTTCGTCGCCGTGACCTTCCCCGTCGTCGTCTTCCTCATCTTCATCGTCATCCTGGTCTACGGCTGGTCCAACGCGGTCAACTTCACCGACGGGCTCGACGGCCTGGCCGCCGGTTCGGTCGCGATGGTGATGGGCACGTACGTGGTGTTCAGCTTCTGGCAGTTCCGGTACTCGTGCTTCTCCACAGCCGAGGGGGTGGACCTCTCCGGCTGCTACCAGGTCAGGGATCCGCTCGACATCGCGGTGGTGTGCTCGGCCGCCCTCGGCGCCTGCCTGGGCTTCCTGTGGTGGAACGCGGCGCCGGCCAAGATCTTCATGGGCGACACGGGCTCGATGTTCCTGGGCGGCATCGTCGCCGGTGTGTCCGTGGTCTCGCGCACGGAACTGCTCATGGTGGTCGTGGGCGCGGTCTTCGTGATGGAGTTCGTCTCGGTGCTCATCCAGGTCGTGGCCTTCCGCACGACCGGCCGTCGGCCCTTCCGGATGACCCCCATCCATCACCACTTCGAGAACGGTGGCTGGAAGGAGACCACGGTGACCATCCGGTTCTGGCTCCTGGTGGCCATCTCCTGCGGCCTGGCCATCGCGCTGTTCTACGGCAACTGGCTCGCGAGCTCGACGGGATGACCGTGCCCGAGAACGCGATGCCCGACCACACGGCGCCCGGCCACACGGCGCCCGACAACACGGCGCCCGACAACACGGTGGCCCAGCCCGACGTGGACGTCCGCGCGCTCGCCGGCGCCCGGGCACTGGTGCTCGGTGCCGGGGTCTCGGGTCCCGGAGCGGTCCGGATCCTCCACGCCCTCGGCGCCGAGCCGGTGGTGGCCGACTCGCGACCCGAGGCGGTCGCGCTCCTCCGCGCGGCCCTGCCGGACGGGGTGGACTGCGCGGGCATCGACCTCGATCGCGCGGCCGAGCTGATCGGCGCCGGCGGTGCGGCCGACTCAGCCGGTGCAGCCGAGGGCGTCGACCTGGTCGTCACCAGCCCCGGCTGGCGTCCGGACTCGCCGCTGCTCGTCGCTGCCGCGGAGGCTGGCATCGCGGTGTGGGGCGATGTGGAGTTGGCCTGGCGTGCCGACGACGCCGAGCTGTTCGGACCGCGCCGCACGTGGCTCGCGGTGACCGGCACCAACGGCAAGACCACCACCACCTCGATGCTCGAGGCGATCTGCCTCGATGCCGGGATGGCCGTGCGCGCGTGCGGCAACATCGGACTGCCGGTGACCGACGTCCTGCTGACCGAGCCGCGGGTCGACGTCCTCGCCGCCGAACTCTCCAGCTTCCAGCTCCACTGGGCGCCCCGCTGCCGGCCCGACGTGGGCGTGGTGCTCAACATCGCCGAGGACCACCTGGACTGGCACGGTTCGATGGAGGCCTACGCCCGCGCCAAGGCGCAGGTCCTGACCGGTCGGGTGGCGGTGGCCGGCGTCGACGACGAGCGCGCCTCCCGCCTGCTGTCCGCCGCCCCTGCTGCCACGAAGATCGCGGTGCGGCTGGGCGCCCCCGGCCCGGGGGAGTTCGGGGTGGTCGACGGTGTGCTCACCGCGCGGCTCCCGAACGCCCACGACCACGACGACGACGAGGCGGCGCTGCTGCCGGCTGTCGACGTCCGCCCGCCCGGGCCCGCCGGCGTCCTCGACGCGCTCTGCGCCGCGGCCGTCGCGATGGCCGTCGGGGCGCGACCCGAGAACGTGGCGAACGCACTGCGGGGCTTCACCGTGGGTGCCCACCGTGCCGAGCTCGTCGATACTCCGGGCGACGTCCGGTACGTGGACGACTCCAAGGCCACCAACCCGCACGCCGCGCGCACCTCGCTGCTCGCCGGCGGGATGATGGTGTGGATCGCGGGCGGCCTGCTCAAGGGCGCCGACGTCGACCCGCTGGTAGCGGAGGTGGCAGGCGTCCTCCGCGGTGTGGTCCTGATGGGCCGGGACCGCGGGAGGATCGCCGAGGCATTGTCCCGACACGCGCCGGCGGTCCCCGTGGTGGAGCTGGCCTCGGGAGACGATGACGACGTTGCGGATCCCGACGAGCCGCAGCGGACGATGGACCGAGCGGTCGCCGAGGCCGCACGGATGGCCACCGGAGGCGACACCGTGTTGCTCGCCCCCGCCGCCGCGTCGATGGACATGTTCACCGATTACGGCCACCGGGGGCGCAGCTTCGTCCTCGCCGTGGGCCGCGTGGCCGGAAGGTAGGGGCATGGCACTCGAAGAACCCGCTCGCTCAGGCGACCGCACGGGAGCCGACGCCGAGCACCGGCCGGACCTGCTGGGGCGCATCGCCGCACCCCTGGCCGCGATCAACCGCGCGCCGCTGACCTCCTATCACGTGGTCATGGTGGTCACCTGCCTGCTCACCGTGATCGGACTCGGCATGGTGCTCTCGAGCTCCAACGTCCTGGCGTTCTCCGGCGGCGGCACCCCGTTCGACATCTTCCTGCGTCAGGCGATGTTCGTGATGATCGGCTGGGTGGGGTTCATGGTGGCCCTGCGGATGCGGCTCGAACTCCTCCGCAAGGCCGCCCTCCCGCTGCTGGTGGTCGCGATCGCCCTGCTCGTCGTGGTCCTCCTGCCCGGGGTGGGCTCCGAGGTCAACGGCTCCCGCGGGTGGATCGACCTCAAGATCTTCTCCATCCAGCCGGCGGAGATCGCTAAGTTCGCGTTCATCATCTGGGCGTCCGCGACGGTGGCCAAGCGGATGCGCACCGGGTACTGGCTCGACCTGCTCTTCCCGGCCGTCGTGGGGTACGGCGTGGTCGCCGGCCTCGTCGTCGTGGCCCCCGACCTCGGCATGGCCACTGCGGTGACCATCGCATTCCTGTGCCTGCTGTGGTTCGCCGGCTACCCGACCCGCCACTTCGTCCTGGTCATCGCGGTCGGCACCGCGGTGTTCGGCGCGCTCGCCCTGGCCTTCGCCTACCGGTTCGAGCGGATCAGGACGTTCTTCGACACGTTCGTCGGCGACTTCTCCAACCCGCAGGGTTCGGCCTACCAGTCGTATCAGGGGATGCTCTCCCTGGCCGAGGGCGGTCTCTTCGGCGTCGGTCTGGGCCAGTCCAGCGCCAAGTGGTTCTACCTGCCCGAGGCCACCAACGACTTCATCTTCGCGATCATCGGCGAGGAACTGGGCTGGTTCGGCGCCGTGGTGGTGGTGTCGCTGTACCTGGCTCTGGGGTGGGCGGGCATGCGGATCGCGCTGCGGTCGGTGGACCCGTTCCGGCGGCTGCTGGCCGGGACGATCACCGCGACGGTCGTGCTCCAGGCGTTCATCAACATCGGCTACGTGGTGGGCCTGTTGCCCGTCACCGGCCTCCAGTTGCCCCTGATCTCCAATGGTGGCACCTCGGCGGTCGTCACGCTGGCCTCCCTGGGCATCCTGGCCAATTGCGCGCGGCACGAGCCCGAGGCCATCTCCGCGATCCTCAGTTCGCCGGAGCGCCGCCGTCGGCGGTGGTTCTCCCTCCCGAACCCGCGTCCGTACACCCCTGATCGCCCGGTCCCCGCCTCGGCAGTCCCCGGCCGGTCGAGTGCTGGCGCCCGACGCTACGGAGAGCCCGTCACCCGGCAGTCCGCCTCTCGCCCGTCCGATGGGCAGTCGTCTGCCGCACGCCCGTCTGCCGCACGCCCGTCTGCCGCACGTACGTCTGCTGCGCGACCGGCTGCGCCACGATCGTCTACCTCCTCGGGCCGGGACAGGTCCGGATCCGGCCGTGGGGCCGCACAGCCGGCGCCGGTGCCGCGCCCGGCCCGCGGTGCGCCCACGGCCCCGGCGTACGAGTCGATGCCGAGCCCGGCCGACGCCGCTCGTGACCGTCGCCGCGGCGCCACCGCCATGACCGGCCGGACCGCCCGGCCGGTCCGTGAGCGGGAGGCGGAGCGTCGCCAGCCCCGGCCGCCGGCGCCCGACTCCGGGACGCGGCAGTCGCCCGCTTCCGCCAGGCCGAGTTCGATCCACCGGGGTCGGGAGCGATGAGCGCCCCCCGCACCGGCGGTCCCTCGGTGCTGGTCGTGGGCGGTGGAACCGCCGGACACATCGAGCCCGCACTCGCCGTGGGTGAGGCCGTCGCAGTTCTCGATCCGACCGCGCGCGTCACCGCCGTCGGCACCCCCAGGGGACTGGAGACCGAACTGGTCCCACGCCGGGGGTTCCCGCTCGAGCTGGTCGACCCCGTGCCCCTGCCCCGGAGCGTCGGCGGCGACCTCTTCCGGCTGCCCGGGCGACTCGTGCGGGCGGTCCGTGGCGCCCGGGACGTGCTCCGCCGGACCGAGGCGGACGTCGTGGTGGGTTTCGGCGGATACGCCTGCGTTCCCGTCTACCTAGCCGCTGCCGCCACCAGGGGCCGCGTCCCGATCGTGGTGCACGAGGCCAACGCACGCGCGGGGATCGCCAACAAGCTCGGCGCGCGGTTCGCGGTGGCGACCCTGGCGGCCGTCAGCGACTCGGGTCTCGACGCCCGGGTGGTGGGCAACCCGGTCCGGAGATCGGTGGCCACCCTCGACCGGGCGGCGCTGCGCGCCGAGGCCCGGAAGGCCTTCGGCCTGGACCCCCACGCGCCCACGGTGCTGGTGGTGGGCGGGTCCCAGGGCGCGAGGTCGCTCAACACCGCGATGGCGGGGGTCGCGCAGGAGTTCTCCCGTGCCGGCGTGGGCGTGCTCCACGCGGTGGGGCCCAAGAACGTCGACGACGCGCCCCGCGTCAACGGGGACGATCCGGCATCTGTGGGCCCGGCATATGTGACAGTGCCGTACCTGGACCGGATGGACCTGGCGTACGCGGCGGCGGACCTGATCCTGTGCCGGTCGGGGGCCATCACGGTGGCCGAGGTGTCCGCGGTCGGCCTGCCCGCCGTGTTCGTCCCGCTCCCGCACGGCAACGGGGAGCAGGCGCTCAACGCGCGCGACCTGGTGGCCGGCGGCGCCGCGCTGATCGTCGAGGACGCGGCGCTCACCCCCGACTACCTGCGGTCCACCGTCCTGCCACTGGCACTGGACCCGGACCGCCTCCAGAACATGTCCGCGGCCGCCGTCGGCGGCGGCTCCCGAGATGCGGCGGAGGTCGTGGCACGGATCGCGCTCGACGCCGCCGGAAAGGCCCGGCGTTGAGCCACAGCAGCACTCCCCAGGACGCAGTTCCCGCCACCCTGACCCGGGTACACATGATCGGGATCGGTGGGGCGGGCATGTCCGCCGTCGCCCGGATCCTGCTCGACCACGGCGTGGCGGTCTCGGGCAGTGACGCCCGCGACTCAGCCGAGCTGCGCGCGCTCGAGGGCCGGGGCGCGGTGGTCCGGGTGGGCCACGATGCCGCGGCGCTCGAGGCGCTCGGCGCCCCGCCGGAGATCGTCGTGATCTCCAAGGCCGCGATCCCCGTGGACAACCCGGAGATGGCGGCGGCGAGGGCGGCAGGGATCCCCGTCGTCACCCGGTCGCAGGTCCTGGGGCATCTCGCCCGGACCGGCCGGTCGATCATGGTCTGCGGCACGCACGGCAAGACCTCCACCACGTCCATGCTCATCGCGGGCATGATCGCCGCCGGCGCGGACCCGTCCTTCGCGGTCGGCGGCACCGTCCTGCAGTTCGGCACCAACGCACGCGGCGGCACCGACCCCGTGTTCGTGGCGGAGGCCGACGAATCCGACGGCTCCCTGATGCACTACCAACCCGACGTGGTGATCCTGACCAACGCCGAACCCGACCACCTCGACCACTTCGGCACCGCGGAGGCCTACTTCGAGGTCTTCGACACCTTCCTCGCCCGCATCCCGTCGACCGGCGCGTTGGTCGTCTGCCTCGATGACGCGGGAGCCGTCGAGCGGGCGCGCCGCGCGGCCGCCGCGGGCGTCCGACTGCTCGGCTACCGCACCGCGACGGGGCCGGGGACGGACCTGCCCGTGGCGGGGGAGTTGACCGGGATCGTCGTGGACTCGGACGGGACCCGCGCCGAGCTCACCCTCGACGGCCGGCCCCGCGGCCAGCTGCACGTGGGCACCCCGGGTGAACACATGGCGCTCAACGCGCTCGCCGCGTTGCTGGCGGCGAGGGAGGTCGGCGCGGAAGCCGGGGTCGATGTGGACGGCTTCCTGTCCGGCCTGTCCGGCTTCGGGGGCGTGGGACGCCGGTTCGAACCCAAGGGCACGGTCGAGGTCGACGGCGGGCTGGTCCGCGTCTACGACGACTACGCGCACCACCCGACCGAGGTGACGGCCGTCCTGGGCGCCGGGCGGGAGATCGTCGCCGCCGAGGGCGGCCGGCTGGTGGCGGTCTTCCAGCCCCACCTGTACTCCCGCACCCGGATCTTCGCCGAGGAGTTCGGGCGGGCGCTGTCGCTGGCCGACGAGGTCGTGGTGCTCGACGTCTACGGGGCGCGGGAGCAGCCCGAGCCCGGTGTCGACGGCGGACTCATCGCGCGCCACGTCTCCGCAGCGTTCCACAATGCGCCCCAGCACGATGCGGCCCACCAGCACGTCCCTGTCCACTCTGTTCCTGTCCACCATGTCCCGGATCTCGACGCGGCCCTGGCGACGGTGCGCGACATCGCCCGGCCCGGCGACGTCATCTTCACCCTCGGCGCCGGCGACATCACCACTCTCGGCCCCCGGATCGTGGCCGGACTTGCGGGCCCGCAGCGGGTTCAGGACAAGGGCTGAGCTGTGACGGACGAGCCCCTCGAGGCGCCGGACGACCAGACGGAGCCGACGACCTCCGACGATCACGACCGGAGGATCACCGCCGCCACCGTGAGCCGCTCCGATGAGCGGGTCCGGCACTCCGACCCGTCGGTGCGGGCCACGTTGCGCAGGCGCCGCCGTCGGACCAACCGCGTCTACGCCGGGCTCGGCATCGCCCTGGTCGTGGTGCTGATCGGGTACGTGGCGCTGTACTTCCTGCCGGTCTTCTCCGTGCGTGACGTGCGGGTGGTCGGAACCCGGACCATCCCGGCAGAAGCGGTGACGGAGCGCGCCGCGGTGGCCCCCGGGACGCCGCTGCTGCAGGTGGACACGCACGCGGTCGCGCGACGCGTGGCCGGGATCCCCCGGGTGGATCAGGTCACCGTCACCCGCGACTACCCCTCGGGTCTGCGGATCGAGCTGATCGAGCGGACCGCGCTGGTGGTGGTCGAGGTGGACGGCGCGCAGCACCTGGTCGACGGCCAGGGGATCGACTTCGGGCAGGGGGAGCCGCCGCCCGGCACGCCGCTGCTCACCGTGGGTGAGGACTCGCGGGAAGAACTGCCGGCGGTCGTGCGTGATCTGTCGACCGTGTTCGCCGAGGTCCGCGGCACCGCGGGCCAGGAGATCGCCTCGGTCAGGGTCGAGACCCCGGCGTCGATCGTGCTCACCCTGCTCGACGGCCGGACGGTGGAGTGGGGGGCCGCGGGACGCGACCACGAGAAGGCGGTCGCTCTGCGGATGGTCCTCGGACAGCCGGGCGAGACCTGGAACGTGTCCAATCCGGCCCTGCCCGCGTCGCGTTAGAGCCGACACGCCCGCGAGCCTCGTGGACGCGTGGGGCCGCTGCCCCTACCGTGTGACCAGACGGCGGAAACAGCCTCTGACCAGCAAGTTTAACCCTCAACTAGAGGGTGAGAGTTGACGGTCGAGCGTCTATCGCCGAGACAGACTTCAACCGAGTACGACACCCCCATCAGCACGACACCCCCATCAGGAAGGCCGGGCCTCGATGAGCTCTCCGCACAACTACCTCGCAGTCATCAAGGTCGTCGGAATCGGGGGCGGCGGCGTCAACGCCGTCAACAGGATGATCGACGAGGGCCTCAAGGGCGTCGAGTTCATCGCGGTGAACACCGATGCGCAGGCGCTGCTCATGTCCGACGCCGACGTCAAGCTCGACGTGGGCCGCGAACTGACCCGCGGCCTGGGCGCCGGCGCCGACCCCGAGGTCGGCCGCAAAGCCGCCGAGGACCACAAGGACGAGATCGAGGAGGTCCTCAAGGGGGCCGACATGGTCTTCGTCACGGCCGGCGAGGGCGGCGGCACCGGTACCGGCGGCGCGCCGGTCGTCGCGGCCATCGCGCGCAAGCTCGGCGCGCTCACCGTCGGCGTGGTCACCCGCCCGTTCTCCTTCGAGGGCAAGCGGCGCGGCGGTCAGGCCGAGGCGGGCATCGAGGGCCTGCGCGAGGCCTGCGACACGCTCATCGTGATCCCCAACGACCGACTGCTCCAGCTCGGCGACGCCGGCGTGTCCATGATGGAGGCGTTCAAGACCGCCGACCAGGTCCTGCTCAACGGTGTCCAGGGCATCACCGACCTCATCACCACCCCCGGCGTGATCAACGTGGACTTCGCCGACGTCAAGGGCGTCATGTCCGGCGCCGGCAGTGCGCTCATGGGCATCGGCTCCTCGCGCGGGGAGGGGCGGGCGTACAAGGCCGCCGAGGCCGCCATCAATTCGCCGCTGCTCGAGACCACCATGGAGGGCGCCAAGGGCGTGCTCATGTCGATCGCCGGTGGTAGCGACCTGGGGCTGTTCGAGATCAACGAGGCCGCCACGCTCGTCCAGGAGGAGGCGCACCCGGACGCCAACATCATCTTCGGCACCGTCGTGGACGACTCCCTCGGCGACGAGGTCCGCGTGACCGTCATCGCCGCCGGGTTCGACGGCGGTTCCCGTCCGGTCACCGCGGGTGGGGGTCAGCCGCGCCGCGGTCGCCACCACATCGACGACGACGAGTCGGTCCCCGGCGCCTCCGGCGACACCGGCGGTGCCTCCGGTCTCGGATCGACCCCCCTCGACGGACGCCGTCGCGAGGAGCGCCGCGACGAGGCCCCGACGCAGGCGGATTCCGGCTATGCGGGTTCGCGCCGCCGGGACGAGGACGACGACATCGACGTCCCGCCCTTCATGCGGCACTGACGCCGGTCATGGCCTCCAACGGCCCCGGCCGGGTCCGCCGGGTGATCACCGACCGCCGCGGCGGCGCCTCCTCGGGCGACTTCGCCTCGTTCAACCTCGGCGACCACGTCGGGGACGCCCCCGCGGCGGTCTCGACAAACCGGGCCCGCCTCGCGCGCCGGATCGGCCTGCCCCAATCCGACGTGGTGTGGATGGACCAGGTCCACGGAACCCGGATCGCGCGCGTCACCCGCTCGCCGGGCGGCGCGGTCCCGGCCACCGACGGTCTGGTGACGGACCGCCCGGGCCTGGCCCTCGCGGTGCTCACCGCCGACTGCGTGCCGGTCCTCGCCGCGGATGAGGTGGCCGGGGTGATCGGTGCCGTCCACGCCGGGCGCAAGGGCGCGGTCGCCGGGATCATCCCGTCGCTGATCGGGGCCATGACCTCGCTCGGGGCCGATGCCGAGCGGATCACCGTGCTCCTGGGGCCGGCGGCCACGGGTCGCCACTACGAGCTCCCGGACGAACTCGCGGACGAGGTCGAGGCAGCGCTGCCCGGCAGCCTGACCCAGACCGTCGCCGGCACCGCCGGGGTGGACCTGCGGGCGGGGATCAAACTCCAACTGGCCGGCCTCGGGGTCAGCCGGGTGGACTCCGATCCGCGCTGCACCATCGCCGAGGAGACACTCTTCTCCTATCGTCGGCAGGGGCGCACCGGGCGCCAGGCCAGTGTGATCTGGCGGCAGGGGTGACGCGGAAGTGAACAGGGCAGAGGTGGACATGACCGATCCCCGGACCGAGGAGCTGGCCGCGCGGCTGGCCGAGACCCGTCAGCGCCTCGACGCGGCGCTGGCGGCCGCGGGCCGGGACGACCGGGTGGACCTCGTCGTCGTCACCAAGTTCCATCCCGTCAACGACGTCGCACGGCTCGCCCGCCTCGGCGTCCACGACCTGGGGGAGAACCGCGTCCAGGAGGCGGCCGCCAAGGTGGCCGACCTGTCGGCCGCCGAGCCGGAACTGGCCGGCGGCGTGCGCTGGAACATGATCGGCCACATCCAGTCCAACAAGGCCGCCTCCGTGGCCGGTTGGGCGGACCGCGTCCACTCGGTGGACTCGGCCAAGGTCGCGAGCGGCCTGGAGAAGGGTCGCGCCCGGGCGGCCTCGGAGCGGGACGGGGTCGAGCCGCTGCCGGTGCTCCTCCAGTTGAGCCTCGACGGCGACACCTCCCGCGGCGGGGTCGCCCGCGCGGACCTCCCCGAGCTCGCCGACCACGTCGCCGGGCTCGGGCACCTGCGCCTGGCCGGGCTCATGGTGGTGCCCCCGCTCGAGGGTGATCCGGCCGCTCACTTCGCCGACGCGGCCGAGGTGGCGGCGGCACTACGACTCGACCATCCCGGCGCGGAGGAGTTCTCCGCCGGTATGTCCGGGGATCTCGAGTCCGCCATCGCCGCGGGTTCGACCTGCGTGCGTGTCGGAACGGCCATCCTCGGGCCCCGGCCAGTAGTTTGAACTCCAGGATCGTGGGGCTGCCCCGCGACGAACAGCCCGCGACGACCCCGTATCAGGAAGGTCCCCGGAAGATGAGTGCAATCGCCCGGTTCAAGGAGTACTTCGGAATGGCGCCGGTCGCGGCGTACGAGGACGAGTACCTCGACGACTACGACCGCCCGGTCCACCACGACATCCGTGGCCCCCGCGCGGTGCACGAGGCCGACGACCTCGGCCCGGTCGCCCGCGATCGCCGGGAGGACTACGGCTACGCCGCGGACCGCTTCGGCGACGAGCCGGCGCCCCGTGCCCGGCCGGCCGACCTCGACCCGATCGAGGAGCCCGTCCCCGACCGGCGCCACCGTCCGGGATTCGACGAGCCCGCCCCGCGCCCGCGCCGCTACCACGCCGCCGAGGCCGGAGCCCGCGCCTCGCTGCGCGGAGTCCCCGCGACCCGCGGCGCCGTGGCGCTGGCGCCGGCCGAGGATTTTGTGGAGGACGGGCTGGTGACGGTTCCCGAGACCGTGGTCGAGCGGCCCCGTAACTTCGGCGACGGCAAGAGCCTCGGCGAGCACTTCCGCGCCGGTCGCGCGGTGGTCCTGGATCTGTCGACCATGGCCTCCGGCGACGCTCGCCGCATGGTGGACTTCGCCGCCGGGCTGGTGTTCGGGCTCGACGGGCGTATGGAGAAGGTCGCGGACCGTGAGCGCACCTTCCTGCTCCAGCCGGCCGGGATGGACCTCACCGAGGCCGAGATCCGTGACGCCGTCAACGGCGCTTTCCGTCGCTGAGTCAGCGGCGATACGAGTGCCGACGGCGCCGCGCCCGCGGGTGCCAGTAGGGTTGTCCCGTGGTTGAAACCCTGCTAGTCCTCTACATCATCACCCAGGTCTTCTGGTACCTGCTCCTGGCCAGGATCGTGGTGGAGATGATCACCTCGTTCTCCCGTGGATGGAGCCCGCGGGGCTTCTTCGCGGTGATCCTCGAGTGGTTGTTCACCATCACGGACCCGCCGGTCAAGGCCTTGCGCAAGGTGATCAAGCCGGTGCGGATCGGCCAGGTGTCCCTGGATCTGTCCGTGCTGGTGCTCTTCGTGATCATCATCGTCATCCAGGTGATCCTGCGCGGACTCATGGCGAGCGTCGGGTGAGGCGGATAGCAGGCCGGTAGTGACGCGCGGGTTCGATTGTGACTAGATTGGCACGCGTTAAGGTAGTAATGAAGTCGTGGGTCCGGTGCCAATATGCCGGGCCGGCACCCGAGACGACCACAAGGGGTATCCCATGCCGTTGACGCCAGCAGATGTGCACAACGTCGCGTTCTCCAAGCCGCCGATCGGTAAGCGCGGTTACAACGAGGACGAGGTCGATCAGTTCCTCGACCTGGTAGAGCAGGAGCTCGGCCGCCTCGTAGAAGAGAACGACGACCTCCGCCAGCGGGTGGAGGAGTTGAACAAGGACCTCGAGAAGGCCCGCAAGTCCGCCGACAAGGGTGGCAAGACCTCCGGTGACTCCGCGGGCGGCTCGGGTGCCGGCCGCGTCGAGCAGCCGCAGGCTCCTACGCCCACCCCCGCGCCCGCCGCCGCCCCGGTGGCCACCCCCGCTCCCGCGGCAGCGACCCCGTCGCTCGCCAAGGCCGCGGACAGCGGCGCGGCCAACAACGACACGCATCTGCGTGCGGCTCGCGTCCTGGCCATGGCGCAGGAGATGGCCGACAGGCTCACCGGGGAGGCCAAGAAGGAGTCCGACGGCCTCATGGCCAAGGCCCGTGGCGAGTCCGACCGTCTGGTCAGCGACGCCAAGTCGCAGTCCGAGAAGAAGGTCGGCGACGCCCGTAAGGAAGCCGACCGGATCCTCTCCGAGGCCAAGACCAAGTCCGACGGGATCGTCAAGGACGCGCAGAGCCGGTCGGAGCAGCAGATCAAGGAAGCTCAGGCCAAGGCCGACGCGCTGCAGGCCGACGCCGAGCGCAAGCACACCGAGATCATGGCCACCATCAACCAGCAGCGTGGCGTGCTCGAGGGTCGGATCGACCAGCTGCGGACCTTCGAGAAGGACTACCGCAACCGGCTCACCAGCTACCTCGAGAACCAGCTCTCCGAGCTGGGCAAGTCCGGATCGGCCGCCCCGTCCGCACCCGCGGAGAACGCCGGCGCGCCCGATCAGGGTTCCAAGAAGGACGGCGGCCACCGCGCCGAGTAGTCCACTCCCACATCCGTCCGGTCCCCGCCCCTTCCCAGGTGCGGGGACCGACGTATATTCGGGGAGACCGTGAGTCGCCCCTGGACCTGGGTCACCTCGGAACCACGCAGACCTTCCACGCCGCACGCCCAGGAGGAACGGATGCTCGTCGCCGCACTCGGACTGACGGTCCTCGGTTTCGCCTTCCTCGTCGCCGCCGTCGCCACGGGCCAGATCGGGTGGGCGTGGGCGTGCATCGCGGTCGGCGCGCTCGGGCTGCTCCTCCTGGTGATCGACCTCATCCGCGGTCGTGGTTCCCGCGGCCGTTCGGTCGACGACCCCACGGGCGTGGCCGAAGAGGCGGACGCCCACACCGACGGGTAACATCGACGGAAGTCCGGCCACGAGCCGGGTGCGCTGTGATCCGGCCATCACCGGGGAGTGCTCGGAAGAACGGTCGACCCCTTTCTCGCGGGGACGGCTCAGTAGAACCGAACGGGGGAGCCCGTCACAGCCCGACCCACGAGTGGGCGTCGCCGAGTCGTCGCCAAACGGGGTGGTACCGCGGAACGGACGCGTCAGTCGCGTCCGGATCGTCCCCGAGCGCAGGCCTGTCGGCCCCACGGGTGGAAAACTCGTGCGGGCCCCGTACCTCGAGGAGTCCGCCCTACATGAGCACCGAATCCGTGAACCCCGAGTCCGTGGGCGGCGAGTCCGGGAACCCTGAGCCCGTGAACCCCGAGTCCGCGGCGACGGGTAGCGCGTACCCGATCCTCGACCTCACCGGCGGAACGGGCGCGCAGTCGCCGTCGTTCCCCGCCCTCGAGGAGACGGTCCTGGCCCGCTGGGACGAGCGCGACACCTTCCGCGAGTCCATCCGCAACCGCGGCGACGCCGAGGAGTACGTCTTCTACGACGGCCCGCCGTTCGCCAACGGTCTTCCGCACTACGGTCACCTGCTCACCGGGTACGTCAAGGACGTCATCCCGCGCTACCGCACCATGCGCGGTTACAAGGTCGAGCGCCGCTTCGGCTGGGACTGCCACGGCCTGCCGGCCGAGCTCGAAGCCGAGAAGCAGCTGGGGATCACCGAGAAGTCGCAGATCCTCGAGATGGGGCTGGCCGAGTTCAACGCCGCCTGCGAGAAGTCGGTGCTCCAGTACACCGACGAGTGGGAGGACTACGTCCACCGTCAGGCCCGGTGGGTGGACTTCGAGAACGACTACAAGACCCTCGACATCGACTTCACCGAGTCCGTGCTGTGGGCCTTCAAGCAGCTCTACGACAAGGGACTGGTCTACAAGGGTTTCCGCGTGCTGCCGTACTCCTGGTACGAGCAGACGCCGCTGTCCAACCACGAGACCCGCCTGGACGACGCGTACAAGATGCGTCAGGACCCGGCGGTCACCGTGGCGTTGCCGCTCTCCGCGCCGCAGTCCAGCCCGTTCCACGGCGCCGAGGCGCTGGTGTGGACCACCACGCCGTGGACCCTGCCGTCCAACCTCGCCGCCGCCGTGCACCCGGACATCGACTACTCCGTGGTGCGGGTGGACTCCGGTGAGCTGGCCGGCCGCACCTTCGTACTGGCCGAGGCCCGCCGCGGTGACTACGCCGCCGAGTTCGGCGAGGACGCCGAGGTGGTGACCACCGTCAAGGGCACCGAGCTGGTGGGCCTGGACTACACGCCGCCGTTCGACTTCTTCGCCGGACACGCGGGCGCCCACGTTGTGCTGTCGGCCGACTACGTCACCACCGAGTCGGGCACCGGCATCGTCCACCTGGCCCCGGCCTTCGGCGAGGAGGACAAGGACGCCTGTGACGCCGCCGGCATCGAGCTGGTGATCCCCGTCGGACCCGACGGCAAGTTCACCGCCGAGGTGCCGCCGTACGTGGGCCAGCTGGTCTTTGACGCCAACGCGCCCATCTCGCGCGACCTGCGCTCCGCCGGGCGGCTGATCCGCCACGAGACCATCGAGCACTCCTACCCGCATTCCTGGCGCTCCGGCCAGCCGCTCATCTACATGGCCCTGCCGGCGTGGTTCGTCCGGGTCTCGGCGTTCCGGGACCGCATGGTCGAGCTCAACCGCGAGCACATCACCTGGATGCCCGAGCACGTGCGCGACGGGCAGTTTGGCAAGTGGCTCGAGGGCGCCCGGGACTGGAACATCAACCGGAACCGCTACTGGGGCGCGCCGATCCCCGTGTGGGAGTCCGACAACCCGGCCTACCCGCGCGTGGACGTCTACGGCTCGCTCGACGAGCTCGAGGCCGACTTCGGTGTGCGACCCACCGACCTGCACCGCCCGTACATCGACGAGCTCACCCGGCCCAACCCGGACGATCCGACCGGCGAGTCCACGATGCGCCGGGTCGCGGACGTGTTCGACTGCTGGTTCGAGTCCGGAGCCATGCCGTTCGCGCAGGTCCACTACCCGTTCGAGAACAAGGACTGGTTCGAGACCCACAACCCGGGCGACTTCATCGTCGAGTACAACGGCCAGACCCGCGGCTGGTTCTACACGCTGCACGTGTTGGCCACGGCGCTGTTCGACCGACCGGCGTTCACCCACGTCGCCGCGCACGGGATCGTCCTGGGCAACGACGGGCTCAAGATGAGCAAGTCCAAGGGCAACTACCCGGACGTCAAGGAGGTCTTCTCCCGCGACGGCTCCGACGCCATGCGCTGGTTCCTCATGAGTTCGCCCATCCTGCGCGGTGGCAACCTCGTGGTGACCGAGCAGGGCATCCGCGAGGGTGTCCGTCAGGCCATGCTCCCGCTGTGGAACTCCTACAGCTTCTTCCAGCTGTACGCGGCCGACCGGGCCACCTGGCGGACGGATTCCCCCCACGTCCTGGACCGCTACATCCTGTCCAAGCTCGCCTCGACGCGGGACGCCATGACGGCGGCGTTGGACATCACCGACATCGCCACCGCCTGCGACGAGCTGCGGCAGTTCGCCGACGCGCTGACCAACTGGTACGTGCGCCGGTCCCGTTCGCGCTTCTGGGCGGGCGAGTCCTCAGGCCAGGACTCCCGCGACGCCTTCGACACCCTCTACACCGTGCTCGAGACCACCATGCGGCTCGCGGCTCCGCTGCTCCCGCTCATGTCGGAGGTGGTGTGGGCCGGGTTGACCGGTGAGGAGTCGGTGCACCTGGTGGACTGGCCGGCTGCGGACGAACTGCCGAGGGACGCCGAGCTGGTCGAGGCCATGGAGGCCGTGCGCGCGGTGTGTTCGACCGTCTCCTCGGTGCGCAAGGCCAAGCAGTTGCGCGTGCGTCTTCCGCTCAACTCGCTCACGGTGGCGACGCCCGACGCCGAGCGGCTCCGGCCGTTCGTCGGCATCATCGCCGATGAGGTCAACGTGCGGCAGGTCCACCTGACCAGCGACGTCGCCGCGCACGGCCGGATGGAGCTGGCCGTCAACGCCCGCGCCGCCGGCCCGCGACTGGGCAAGCAGGTGCAGGCGTGCATCAAGGCGGCCAAGACGGGCGACTGGACCGAGGTCGACGGCGTCGTGACCGCCGGCGGGGTCGAGCTGCGGGAGGGCGAGTTCGAGCACCGTCTGGTGGCCGCCGACCCGGAGTCGACGGCCGCGCTGCCCGGCGGCGCCGGGCTGGTGATCCTGGACCTCACCGTCACCGAGGAGCTGGAGGCGGAGGGCTGGGCCAAGGACCGGATCCGCGAGATCCAGGAGGCCCGTCGCGGCGCCGGCTTCGACATCTCCGACCGCATCCGGGTGCGGCTGGAGGTCCCGGCGGCCCGCCGTGAATGGGCCGACCTCAACGCGCAGCTCATCGCCCGGGAGGTCCTGGCCACCGACTTCGCCGTCGTGGACGCACTGGACCCGGCCGACGGCGACCCGACCAACGGGAACGCTGCCGGTGCCGGCCCGGTCGAGCTCGCCGAGGGCGTCAGGATGACGCTCGCCCGGGTCTGACCCGGACCGGGCCCGAGCCGAAGCGAGGACGGACATGACTGACGGGCAGGACCGCTGGGTCCTGCACGTGGACATGGACGCGTTCTTCGCCTCCTGTGAGCAGCTCACCCGGCCGACCCTGCGGGGTCGGCCGGTGCTCGTGGGCGGCCAGGGCGGCCGCGGCGTGGTCGCGGGCTGCTCGTACGAGGCCCGCGCCTACGGTGCCCGGTCGGCGATGCCCTCCCACCAGGCGCGGCGGCTCGTGGGTCCGTCGGCCGTCTTCGTCTCCCCGCGGATGGCGGTGTACCGGGCGCTCAGCCGCCGGGTCTTCGAGGTGTTCGCCGAGCACGCGCCCGTGGTCGAGCAGGTCTCGGTGGACGAGGCCTTCCTCGAACCGCCGGAGCTGCGCGGGGCGAGCGTCGAGCTCACCAGGAAGTGGGCGCACGACCTGCGCGCGGCGATCCGCGAGGCCACCGGCCTGCCCGCGTCGGTGGGGGCGGGCGCCGGTAAGCAGTACGCCAAGATCGGCTCGGAGCTGGCCAAGCCGGACGGGGTCGCGGTGGTACCGCGCCGCGACCACGCCGAGGTGCTCTACCCGCTGCCGGTCCGGAGCCTGTGGGGCGTGGGGCCGGTGGCGGGGGAGCGGCTGTCCCAGTTCGGGATCGCCACCATCGGGGATCTGGCCGCGATGGACGACGACGACGTGGTCCACGCACTCGGGAAGACCGTGGGCCCGGCGATCGCCCGGATCGCGCGGGGATACGACGACCGGCCGGTTCACGAGCGGGCCGAGGCCAAACAGATCAGCGCCGAGAGCACCTTCGCGGCCGATCTCACGACCGCCGGTCAGGTGGCAGCGGCGGTGCGCCGGTCGGCGGAGGGCGCACACCGGCGTCTGCTGGGCGACGGCCGCGCCGCCCGCACGGTGACGGTCAAGGTCAAGCGCCCGGACTTCACCTCGATCACCCGCTCGTACACGCTGCCCAGCGGCACCACGTCGCTCGAGACGATCATCGCCGTGGCCCGCTCGCTGGCCCCCGACCCGGTCGACTTCGGCGCCATCCGCCTGCTGGGCGTGAGCCTGTCGGGACTGACAGAGAACCACCAGGACGCGCTGTTCGAGCAGGAGTTCCAGCTGGACGGCCGGACCACCCCGGGTATCGACGGCGACGAGGACCTGCCCGACATCGTGGGAGTCGGCACCACCGTCACCACCGACGACGACGAGGACCCCGCACTCGCGTCGGGATCGGCGGCCACCGACGATGCCCTTCACGCACCCCCGGCGATCGGGGCGTGGCGAGACGGCGGACACCAGCGTTTCGAGACCGGCGCGGACGTGCGGCACCCCGAATTCGGCCACGGATGGGTCCAGGGTTCCGGGCACGGCCGCGTCTCGGTCCGGTTCGAGACCGCGGCCACCGGCCCCGGCCGCATGCGGACCTTCGCCGAGGACGATCCCGTGCTGGAAACCGCCGACCCGCTGGATTCCCTCGGCTGGTGACTGCGGCACGAGAGCGCGGCATCCACTCCCGCGATTGAGCGCGGCATCCGCTCCCGCGATTGAGCGCGGCATCCGCTCCTGCGCCTGGCGTCTCGCTCGCGCGGGTGTACAGCCCGGCTACAGGCGCCCCTCGACATGGCGTCCGGCCTGCGCGGCGGTACGCGCGAGACGCCAGGTTCGCGTGCGGCTGTTCCAGTCCGGCCAGCACCGTGAGCGCCACGTCCCCAGGCCGCAGAACCGGGGTGGAGCACGCTCCACGCCCGGCGGGTCGCTCGTCAGCTGTAGAGGTGATACCGATCCCACAGCCGACGGACCTCCACCGGGTCGGCGGTCGAGAGTAGCGCGGCGAGCAGGACCCGGGCCTGGCCGGACCGGAGGTAACCGCAGCTCAGGACGCCGTGCGCCGCGAGTTCCGCGCCCCCGCCGGGCCCGGAGTACGTGGCGGTCGCCTCGCCGCGGGGCACGCGAGTGCCGGCCACCACCACGACGTCCGGCCGCTCGACTGCCAACTCCGCCACGGCCTCGGCGACCAGCGGCGGCAGGTTCCCGGACCCGGATCCCTCGAGCACGAGCCCTCGGGCCCCGGCCGCGATGCAGGCGCGCAGAGCGACCGCGTCGGAACCGGGCGGGCAGGCCACCACGTCGACCCGGGCGTCGGTGAAGCGGGCCCGACCGCGCAGGGTGGGCCGTTCAAGCTCGGCGGGCAGACCCTCCACGGGCAGATCCGGGGCGTTGCGGGCAAACGCGACCGCGTCGGTCGTGTGCCATTTGCGCACGCCACGCGCCTGGAGGATCGCCCGCCCCAGGACCACCAGCACCCCGAGGTCGCGTGAGACCGGGTCGGCCGCCAGGAGGACCGCGTCCAGGAGGTTGGCCGGTCCATCCGCGTCGGGATGGTCCGCCGGCAGCTGAGCCCCTGTGATCGCCACCGGCCGGGGATCGCGATGGACCAGATCCAGCGCCATCGCCGTCTCCTCGAGCGTGTCCGTGCCGTGGGTGACCACCACCCCGGACACGCCGGGATCGGCCAGCACGTCCTCGACGGCGTCGACGAGGACGTCCCATTCCGCTGGGCCGAACGTCGACGAATCGGCGTCCAGGACGGCCCGGGCGCTGACCCGTACCGAGTCGGGAAGCACCGCGCGGAGGTCGTCGAGCATCGCGCGGGTGGCCGGGTCAGAGTCGCCGGCCACCACGACCCCGCCGGCGGCCGTCGAGGCGGTGATCGTGCCGCCGGTGGTGCAGATCACGACGTGGGGGGTATCGGTGCTGGTCTGGGCGCTGTTCACCCGGTCCACAGTGGTGGGCTCGCGGCTCGGCGTCAACCACCCGTGCCGCAGGCGGTGGAACAATGGCCTGTCCGTGTTCGTTGGGCCGGTGATACGGCCCTCCAGCTGCACATCACGACGAAAGGACCACGTGTGAGTTTTCGACGGACCATCGCCGCTGTCTCCCTGTCCGCCTTCGCGCTGGGCGGCCTCGCCGCATGCGGCGGAGAGGACGGCCCCGGGCCCCGGGAAACCAACGCGGCGCCGCCCGCCACCGCGTCACAGGAGAAGGCCCCCGTGCCCACGGCCGAGGAACTGACCCGGTTGCTCGACCGGGCCTCCGATCCGACCGTCCCCGTGGCGGAGAAGGTCGACCTGGTGGAGGGCGGCGCCGAGGCGCCTGAGCTCTTCGATCAGATCGCCGCCCTCAAGTCGGAGCAGGGCGCCGGCGTGACCATCACCGGTGCCGCCGAGGGCGACATCCCGGGGACGCTCATCGCCAACGCGGTGATCTCGCAGCCCGGCCAGGAGGACATCAACGTCCAGGCGCAGTTCATCGAGCAGAACGGCCAGTGGCAGTTGCAGAAGTCCTTCGCGTGCGCGCTCATCACCAACGCCGGGCTCCAGCCGCCGGCCAGCTGCAGCGTCGCCTGAGCGCGGGAGCGACCTGCCGCTGAATCGACCAGTCGGCTCAGCGCCTGAGGGCCCCGCCGGGCTCTAGCCCGCGCGACGGAACTCGAGTACCGAGTCCTCGTCGTAGGTCGTCCGCCGCCCCGAAGCCGGGTCGACGTACACGGCCCGCGTCGAGGACTCTGTCGTTCCCTCCACCGGCAGCGCCGCGCGCAGGTCCACCGTGAGCTCGCCCGAGCCGGTGACCTCGTAGGTCTCGACGTCCAGCGTGATGTCCGGCCCACCGTCGGACGCGGGAGCCGTGAGCGTGTCGGCCGGCTCGGGTGCGCTGGCCGCCATCCGGACGGTGGCCACGTCGCCGTCGAGCGCGGTGAGTCGGTAGGTGACGACGCGCGTCGGTGCGACCGCGTCGTCGATCGGGCGGGTGACGGTCCAGCGCGCGCCCACCCCGATGGCCTCCGACGGCCATGCCACGGTCGCATCCGCCACCGCGTTCGCCATGATCTCCACGCCCGCCCGGGCGGCGTCCGTGGCGTCGACCGGCGCCTCCAGCGAGAGCCCGCGCACGATGCCGTCCGCACTGCGGGTCCACGTGACCGTGAACCCGGTCGCGGTGGCGAACTGCGCTGCGCGGAGCTCGTCCACGGAGGTGAACGCGCGGGCCGTGACGGTGGCCCGCTGGGCACCGTCGACGTCGGGCTCCGACAGCCCCTCGACGGTCAGCGTCTGCTCGGGAGTCTCATCGGTCCGCGGCGCCGATCCCGGCACGGTGGTGCGGGCCGATCCGGACCGGGTGACGGTGACGACCTCCGGCTCCCTGGACGGCGCGTAGGACAGCACCCGCCGTTCGCCGGTGCCCCCGTCGAGCAACTCGACCGTGGGGGCGGGACCGGGATCGACCGCCACCGGCGGCTCGAGGGCCTGCGAACCCCGGACCTCGCTCGTCTCGCCCGCGGCGGTGTCGCCGGTGGCGTCGTCGCTGTCCGAGCACGCGGTGGCGGTGGCCACGAGCGCGGCCGCCGTCACCGCGACGAGCAGTCGCCGACCGGTGCGTGCGAGACGGCGCGCGGGTCGGGAGGGGCCTGGGGGGAGCGTTGATCGCGGGTCCACGATGCCCGAGCCTAGAGGGTCTCGCCCCCGGGGACTCCGGGCCCGCCGCGGCATCAGGGATACTGGACCGCATGACGGAGACCAACGGGACGCGGTCCGACGCGCCGGGACAGACGCCCCACAGCGTCAAGTCCGGCTACTTCCGAGCCGGGCCGGTGGTCATGCTGGCCATCGCCGCGGTGATCGTGATCGTCGACCAGATCACCAAGGTCCTCGCCGTGGCCGGCCTCGAGGGGCAGCAACCGATCCGGCTGGTCGGGGAGACGGTGCGTCTCGTCCTCCTGCGCAACCCCGGGGCCGCCTTCTCGATGGGCACCAGCCTCACCGTCGTCCTGAGCGTGGTCGCGACCATGGTCGTGCTGGGGTTGGTGTGGTTCTCCCGGCGGGTCCACTCGCGGTGGTGGGCGTGGGGCCTCGGGTTGATCCTCGGCGGGGCCGCCGGAAACCTGGTCGACCGGTATCTCCGTTCGCCCGATGTCCTGCGCGGGCACGTCGTGGATTTTGTCTCGGTGGGTTGGTGGCCGGTGTTCAACGTGGCGGACTCGTGTCTGGTCGCCGGGGTGATCGTGGTGGCCGTCGCCGTGCTCAGGGGACTGGACTACGACGGGTCGCGCGAGTCGGACAAGCGCGGTAGCGACGGTGAGATCAGCGTCGACGACGACGAGGGCAGCTCTGTCCCGAACAGTGCCGACGACGACGAGGGCAGCTCTGTCCAGAACAGTGCCGACGACGACGAGGGCAGCATCACCCGACGGAGCTCCACCGATGGGTGAGCTGCGCACCTTCCCCGTCCCCGACGGCCTGGACGGCATGAGAGTCGACGCCGGAGTGTCCCGACTGCTGGGGATCTCCCGGACAGCCGTGGCCGATCTCGCAGGTGAGGGCAAGGTCCTGGTGGACGGCCGGGCCGTGGGCAAGTCCGACAGGCTCACCGGGACGTCGTGGATCGAGGTCGAGATGCCCGACCCGCGGGCCGAGCCCGCGGTGGTCGCCGAGCCCGTCGAGGGGATGGCGGTCATCTACTCGGATGCCGACATCGTCGTCGTCAACAAACCCGTCGGGGTGGCCGCGCACGCCTCCGTGGGCTGGACCGGTCCCACGGTGATCGGCGGCCTGGCCGCGGCCGGCTACCGCATCTCCACCTCCGGGCCGCCGGAGCGCAAGGGGATCGTCCACCGCCTGGACGTCGGCACCTCGGGGTTGATGGTGGTCGCCGCCTCCGAACGCGCGTACACGCTGCTCAAGCGCGCCTTCCGCGACCGCACCGTCGACAAGACCTACCACGCGTTGGTCCAGGGGCATCCCGATCCGTCGTCCGGGACGATCGACGCCCCGATCGGCCGCCACAACTCGTCCGACTGGCGGTTCGCCGTGACCTCCGACGGCAAACACTCGGTCACCCACTACGACACCCTCGAGGCGCACCAGGCCGCCTCGCTCGTCGAGGTGAAGCTGGAGACCGGACGTACCCACCAGATCCGCGTGCACTTCTCGGCCCTGCACCACCCGTGCGCCGGTGACCTGACCTACGGCGCCGACCCGGTGCTGGCCAAGCGGCTGGGGCTGGAGCGGCAGTGGCTGCAGGCCGTGGGCCTGGGCTTCGAACACCCGGGAACCGGCGAGCGCGTGGATTTTGCCAGCGACTACCCCGACGACCTCCAGCACGCACTGGACCTGCTGCGTTCGGCATGACCGGCACCCCGGGCACGACCGTCACGACCGACACGACCGGCCGGGCGGTTGACCCCCGGGCGACCGGGGGCCGGGTGACCTCGCGGGCGGTCGCCGCGCGGGCGCTCAGGGTCGCGGGCATGGGCGTGGTGATCGTTCTGGCGTTGGTGGCGATCCTCACCGCACTGCGGACCGAGCTCCCGCGCAGCCCCGGGGTGATGAGCGACGCACTCGGCCCGGAGAACGGCGAACTGATCGACGGCTACCTCGCGCGCGCGAGCGCCTCGCTCGCCGGGGACGACAACGACAACAACAACAACGACGACGACGACGACAACGCCGCCGACGCCGATGCACCTCGCTGGGCCCTCGTGACGGCAGACCGGGCGTGGTCCGTTCCCGAGGCGGCCGGCATGGTCCGAGGGTTGCCGAGGGTCTCGGGGCTGTACGTGCAGGTACCCGTCGACGGGGTGGCCATGCCGGTGAGCGGCGTGACGCTGACCGAGCCGACGGCCGGGGAGGCGGGCCGCGAGCCGGCATTCGAACGTGGCCTCGAGCAGGTGATGCGGCGGCTGGATGTGGGCCCGTCCGCCGCCGACCGGGCCACCTCCGACCGGGCCACCTCCGACCGGGCCGCCTCCGACCGGGCCGCCGCGGCCGCTGCGCTCACCGTCGCCCGGATGCGAGAGGGGGAGCCGGCGATCGTCGGCCTGCTCGCCCGCGGCACGTCCGCGCAGCTGCGGGCCGTGGCCGAGCAGCCGGGGGTGCGAGCCGTCGAGGCGCTGCCCGCCGACGCGGTGTGGGAGCACTTCGCGGTCCGGCCGCTCCAACCCCAGCAGGTCGACGCCGCGGTCCCGTTGCCCGACAGCGCGCCGGTGCCGCCCGCCTGAGTCCGATCCCCCCGGCACCGGCGGCACGTCGACCAGACCGTGCCGGCGCTAGGGTGGCGCGGGTGAGCGAGGAGCGCGGGGGAGCCGCACCGGATCGATCAGCGGCCGCCGGCAAGCGGGTGTCCGCCGACAAGCAGACGGCCGCCGACAAGCAGACGGCCGCCGACAAGCACGTGGCCGGGGGCATGCTCGCCGGCGTCCTCGCGTACACGCTGTGGGGTTTCTTCCCGGCGTTCTTCCCGCTGCTCGAGCCCGCCGGCGCCGTGGAGATCGTGGGCCACCGGATCGTGTGGTCGCTGGTGGTGATGGCTATCGTCCTCACCGCGCTGCGGCGGTGGCGCGAGCTGTGGGCCATCGACCGGGCGTCCTGGGCCCGGATCACCGGGGCCGCGGTGTTCATCACCGCCAACTGGGGCGTCTACGTGTACGCGGTCAACTCCGAGCGGGTCACCGAAGCCGCGCTGGGGTACACGATCAACCCCCTGGTCAGCGTGATCCTTGGGGTACTGGTCTTCCGCGAACGTCTCAACCGCCCACAGGTCCTCGCGGTGGGCCTCGCCGTCGTCGCCGTGGGGGTCCTGACCGTCGGGTACGGACACTTCCCGTACCTGTCCGTGATCCTCGCCCTGAGCTTCGGGTTGTACGGCGTGCTCAAGAAGAAGCTCCGGGTGGACCCGGTGATCGGGATGACCGGCGAGGTCCTGGTGATCGCCCCGCTCGCCCTCGCGCTGCTGGTGTGGCTGGGGGTGACCGGCGCGGGGACGTTCACCGGGTACGGCCTCGGTCATTCCGTGCTGTTGGCCACCGCCGGCCTGGTGACGGTGGTGCCCCTGTTGCTGTTCGCCGTCGCGGCCCAGCGGATCCCGCTGGCCACGGTGGGCATGCTGCAGTACATCGTCCCGGTGCTCCAGATGGCGTGGGGCCTGCTGGCCGTGGGCGAGCGGCTGGACGCCGTGCAGTGGGTGGGATTCGCGTTGATCTGGGTGGCCGTGATCGCGTTCACGCTGGCCGGGAGAGCGCCACGCCCGGTGCGTCTCGGCGGTTCGAGTCCTGTCGGAGTTGCGACCTACACTGGCCCGGACAAGTCGTAGGAGGAATGCTGCGTGAGCGGATCCCAGTTCGTGCATCTGCACAATCACACCGAGTTCTCGATGCTCGATGGGATGGCTCAGATCAACCCGATGTTCGCCGAGGCCAAGCGGCTCGGCATGCCCGCGGTGGGGATGACCGACCACGGCAACATGTACGGGTCCTCGGACTTCTACAAACAGGCCGTGAAGAGCGGGCTCAAGCCGATCATCGGGATCGAGGCGTACGTCGCCCCCGAGTCGCGGTTCAACAAGAAGCGCGTGCTGTGGGGTGAGAAGAACCAGAAGAGCGACGACGTCGCCGGGTCCGGCGCCTACACCCACATGACCATGGTCGCGGAGAACGCCACCGGCCTGCGCAACCTGTTCCGGCTCTCCTCACTGGCCTCCTACGAGGGGCAGCTGGGCAAGTGGGCGCGGATGGACGCCGAGATCCTGGCCGAGTACTCCGAGGGGATCATCGCCACCTCCGGCTGCCCGTCGGGGGAGATCCAGACGCGGTTGCGCCTGGGCCACGTCGACGAGGCCTACGAGGCGGCGGCGAAGTGGCAGTCGATCTTCGGCAAGGACAACTTCTTCCTCGAGCTCATGGACCACGGCATCGACATCGAGCGGCGGGTCCGGGAGGACCTGGTCAAGCTCGGCAAGGACCTGGGCATGCCGCCCCTGGTGACCAACGACTGCCACTACGTCACCCGCGATCAGTCGCTCGCCCACGAGGCCATGCTCTGTGTGCAGACCGGCAAGACCCTCGCCGACGAGAACCGCTTCAAATTCGACGGCGACGGCTACTACCTCAAGTCGGCGGAGGAGATGCGTGCCCAGTGGGACTCCGAGGTCCCCGACGGTTGCGACAACACCCTGTGGGTCGCCGAGCGCGTCCAGCCCTACGACGACATCTGGGCCCCCAAGGACCGGATGCCCAAGTTCCCCGTGCCCGAAGGCGAGACGGAGGACACCTGGCTGGCCAGGGAGGTTCACAAGGGCCTGGAGTGGCGTTTCCCCGCCGGCATCCCCGAGGAGTACCTGGACCGGGCCAAGTTCGAGCTCGAGGTGATCAAGGGGAAGGGCTACCCCGGGTACTTCCTGGTGGTCGGTGACCTCATCGAGTACGCGCGTTCGATCGGCATCAAGGTCGGACCGGGCCGAGGGTCCGCCGCGGGTGCGCTGGTGGCGTACGCGCTCAAGATCACCAACATCGACCCGATCGAACACGGGTTGCTGTTCGAGCGCTTCCTCAACCCCGAGCGTCCGTCGGCGCCGGATATCGATATCGACTTCGACGACCGGCGCCGCGGCGAGATGATCCGCTACGCCAGCGACAAGTGGGGCGCGGACAAGATCGCCCAGGTCATCACGTTCGGCACCATCAAGACCAAGGCCGCCATCAAGGACTCCGCGCGCGTGAACTTCGGCCAGCCGGGCTACGCGATCGCCGACCGGATCACCAAGGCCCTGCCCCCGGCGGTCATGGCCAAGGACATCCCGCTGTCGGGCATCACCAACCCCAAACACGAGCGCTACGGCGAGGCCTCGGAGGTCCGCCAGCTCCTCGAGACCGACCCGGACGTCAAGCGGATCTACGACACGGCCCGCGGGTTCGAGGGCATGGTCCGGCAGGCGGGTGTCCACGCCTGTGCGGTGATCATGTCCTCCGAGCCGCTGCTCGACGTGATCCCCATGTGGAAGCGTGCCCAGGACGGCGCCCTCATCACCGGGTGGGACTACCCGTCCTGCGAGGACATCGGCCTGCTCAAGATGGACTTCCTGGGCCTGCGCAACCTCACGGTGATCGGCGACTGTCTGGACAACATCAAGCTCAACCGCGGCGAGGACATCGACCTCGACACGCTCAAGACCGACGACCAGGCGACCTACGACCTGCTGGCCAGCGGCGACACCCTGGGCGTGTTCCAGCTGGACTCCGGTGGCATGCGCGAACTGCTCAAACGCATGAAGCCCACCGGTTTCAACGACATCGTGGCAGCCCTCGCGCTGTACCGACCCGGGCCCATGGGTATGGGAACGCACTGGAACTATGCCGACCGCAAGAACGGCAAGCAGGAGCTCACTCCCATCCACCCGGAGCTGGAGGAGCCGCTCAAGGTGATCCTGGGCGAGACCCACGGTCTGATCGTGTACCAGGAGCAGATCATGGCCATCTCCCGCGAGCTCGCGGGATACACGGCCGGTGAGGCCGACGGCTTCCGCAAGGCCATGGGCAAGAAGAAGGCCGAGGTGCTGGCCGCCGAGTACGAGAAGTTCTCCGGAGGAATGTTCGACCGGGGTTTCTCCAAGGAGGCGGTCGACGCGCTGTGGGGCACCATCGAGCCCTTCGCGTCCTACGCGTTCAACAAGTCCCACGCCGCCGGGTACGGACTCGTGTCGTACTGGACCGGTTTCCTCAAGGCCAACTACCCGGCCGAGTACATGGCCGCGCTGCTGACCTCGGTGGGTGACGACAAGGACAAATCCGCGCTGTATCTGTCCAACTGTCGGCAGATGGGCATCAAGGTCCTCCCGCCGTCGGTCAACGAGTCGCTGACCAACTTCGCCTCGGTGGGCACCGACATCCGCTTTGGCATGGGCGCGGTCCGCAACGTGGGAGCTCATGTGGTGGAGTCCGTCGTCACGGCCCGCGAGAAGAAGGGGGCCTTCACCGACTTCTCGGACTACCTGGCCAAGATCGACCAGACCGCGTGCACCAAGAAGGTCACCGAGTCGCTGATCAAGGCCGGCGCGTTCGACTCCCTCGGTCACCCGCGTAAGGGCCTGTTCCTGGTCCACGCCGAAGCAGTGGAATCGGTCATGTCCACCAAGAAGGCCGAGGCGGTGGGGCAGTTCGACCTCTTTGGCGGGGGAGATGCCGACGACGACTCGGGCTTCAGTGACGTCTTCGCGGTGCGCGTCCCCGATGAGGAATGGGACATCAAACAGAAGTTGGCCCTCGAGCGGGAAATGCTCGGTCTGTACGTGTCCGGGCACCCGCTCGACGGGCTCGAATCCGCGCTCGACGCCAAGACCGATACCACCATCGCCAGGATCCACGAGGGCGAGCTGCCACACGGCACCCCGGTGACGATCGGCGGGATCATCTCCGGCGTGGACCGGCGGGTCAACAAGAACGGCGAGCCGTGGGCGATCGTGAACATCGAGGACTTCAACGGCAGCGTCGAGGTGCTGTTCTTCCCCAAGACCTACCGGCTCGCCGCCCTCGACATCGCCGAGGATGCGGTGGTCCTGGTCAAGGCGCGGATCAACATTCGAGAGGAGCGCGTCTCCGTGTTCGGCGACACGCTCGAGGTGCCGAACCTGGTCGTGGGCGGGAACGGGGCCCCGCTCGCACTCACCCTCCCGACCCGCATGTGCACGATCGAGACGGTCACCGCCCTCAAACAGGTCCTCTGCCGGCACCCCGGGCCGTCGGATGTCCACCTGCGGTTGGTCAACGGGAAGTCGTCCACCGTGTTGCGGCTCGACGACCATCTGCGGGTGGAGACGTCGTCGTCCCTCATGGGTGATCTCAAGGCGCTGCTCGGACCGGGTTGCCTCACCGGTTGACCAGTTGGCGGTGACGACGGCCGCGGTGGGACACTGGTGGCCGTGACCGCCACCGAATCACCAACCACCCAGGTCGTAACCACCGACGACATCGACATCGCCGCCCGCCGCATCGGCGATGTGGTCCGTGCGAGTGACCTGGACGTGAGCGATCGGCTGAGCGAGCAGACTGGTGCGAGGATCCTGCTCAAGCGGGAAGACCAGCAAGCCGTCAGGTCGTACAAGATCCGGGGCGCCTACAACCTGATGTCGCAGCTGAGCAGCGACGAGCGCAGCGCGGGGGTGGTGACGGCGAGCGCCGGGAACCACGCTCAGGGTGTGGCCTTCGCCTGCCGGAGCCTGGAGATCAACGGCCGCATCTACGTGCCGACCAACACCCCCAAGCAGAAGCGCGACCGGATTCTGGCCCACGGGCGCAACTGGGTGGAGTTGGTGGTCACCGGCACCAACTTCGACGCGGCCCAGACAGCGGCGCGTGCTGATGCCGAGCGGACCGGGGCGACGATGGTCCCGCCGTTCGACCACCCGGACACCATGGCCGGGCAGGGCACTATCGCCGCCGAGATCCTGGCTCAGCTCGACCGGGCCCCCGACGCTGTGGTGGTGCCGGTGGGCGGCGGTGGCCTGGTGGGTGGTCTGGCCATCTACCTCGCGGAGTACGCGCCCGACTGCAAGATCATCGCGGTGGAGCCCGCGGGCGCGCCGTCGCTGACCAAGGCACTGGAAGCCGGGGAACCGGTCACTCTCGACAAGGTGGACACCTTCGTCGACGGGGCCGCCGTGGCCCGGCTCGGAGAGTTCCCGTTCGGGGTGATCGCCTCGATGTCCGACCGGATCCGGGTCCTCACCGTGGACGAGGGCGCGGTGTGCACGGAGATGCTCGAGCTATACCAGAACGAGGGGATCATCGCCGAGCCTGCCGGCGCGCTGGCCGTGACAGCTCTTCACCAGCTGGAGATCGACGAGGGCGCGACGGTCGTCTGCATCGTCTCGGGCGGGAACAACGACGTCTCCCGGTACAGCGAGATCATCGAACGCTCGCTGGTCCACCGGGGGCTCAAGCACTACTTCCTGGTCAAGTTCCCCCAGGAGCCCGGGCAGCTCCGTCGTTTCCTCGACGAGGTGCTGGGTCCCGAGGACGACATCACGCAGTTCGAGTACCTCAAGCGCAACAACCGTGAGTACGGCGCCGCGCTCGTGGGCATCGAGCTCGGCTCCGCCACGGGCCTGCACTCCCTGCTCGAGCGGATGGCGGCCTCCCGCATCGACTGCGAGCAGCTCGAGCCCGGCACCGCCGCGTACGAGTACCTGACCTGAGCTGAGGCTGGTACCTGAACACACGATAGGGCCCCTGCCGGACGATCTCTCGTCCTGCAGGGGCCCTTCGTTTCAGGGACGGTGTCCCCGGTTGGCGTCCGCGGCCGGCCGGTTCCGCCCGGGGCGGACGTCGGGTTACGGGGTGGTCCCGGTCCCGGTCCCGGTCCCGGTCCCCGTCCCGGTGCCCGCACCGGAGCCGGTGCCGAGGATTTCTCCGATCGAGGCAGCAGAGATCTCTCCGAGCGAACTGGTGGCCCCGCCATCGGCGGACAGCGACTGGATCGAACCGCTGATGACCGCCCCGACGACGGCCGGGTCGAGCGTGCCGGCGACGTCGCCGAGAGACGCAGCCGGACCGGTCGAGCCCTGGGCCGTGCCGGACGACCCCAGGACGGTTCCGACGCCGGTCGCGATCGAACCGGGGGTCAGTAGGCCCGCGATCTGGTCGGTGCTCCCCGCGTCACCCTCCCCGGGCAACGACCCGGTGAGCGACCCGGTGAGCGAGCCCGACACGGTCGGGTTGCTGAGGATGCCGAGCAGCGAACCCAGGTCCGCTCCCTCGGTCTGAGCGTTGGCGGCGGGTGCTCCGAGAGCGAAGGCGAGCCCGAGAGCGCCGACAACGGCCGCGGACTTGGTGAATGTTCGGGTCGAGATGGAAGCCATGTTTCCCCTAAGTGGTGGCGAACGACGCCCTCGCTGACGCGAAGGCCGGGTGATGCATCCCCCCTTTTTCAGGACGCCCGCCGAAGGCTACGTTGTTTGATTGTGTTTTAGAACACCCTCCCTCAAAAGTGTCCAACTCTGTAGCTGCACGACATAACGCCTGGCCAGCGGCATGAACAAGATCTGGGCGCCTGAGTGCACCGGCTAGAGGCTCAACTACCCGAGCTATGGGTGTGGTAACGCCTCTCAGGAGCGAGGCACATGACGGTCGGCGGCTTGTCTGAGCCGGACTGTCGTGCGGAGCTGGCCCGGCGAATCTGCCCTTCCGGCCACCGGACGAACAGCCCCGACACGACGGAGCCCCTGCCGGACGATGATTCGTCCGACAGGGGCTCCGCCTTGACGAGGCGCTGCTACCCGGGGGGTAACAGATCAGGGGATGATCACTACCGGCGGCGCAGGCGGGTTGAACGCGCCGAGCGCTGTGGAGCCGGACTGCACGAGGCCGCCGACCGAACCGTCGGAGACGCCGGTGAGCATGCCCGTCAGGTCGGACGACATTCCGGCGGAACCCGAGTTGGCCTCCCCGAGACCGTCCGGATCGATGTTGCCGGCGATCTGGCCGACCGAACCGGCCGAGCCCTGCGAGGAGCCGGCCTCGAGGTCGTCGAGGGCATCGGTCTGCGATCCGGCATCGCCGAGAGAACCCCCGACTGACCCGACCGAACCGGTGAGGGACCCGGTCTCGCCGACGGAACCATCGAAGAAGCCGCCGAGGTTGTCCCAGTTGCCGTCGCCGATCAGCCCGGTGAGCGAACCGAGGCTCCCGAAGGACGGGGCGTCGACCTCAACCTGGGCGCCGGCGGTAGCGGCGGTGCCGAACACGGCGAGTGCACCGAACGCGCCGACGGCGACGGCGGTCCGCAGGGACGAACGGAGCGAGACTGAAGCCATGAAATTCCCCTTAAGGAAGTGGAGGGATCCTGCCTGATGGATCAGGCCGGAGTGTGATCCGCCTAACAATCTGGACGCTTGCTAAGCATTGCATAACAGTTTTGTTAGCGCAAACACATTCTCGAATTGTGTCCATCTTCCGCTGGTCGTCGGCCCAATTGAGGCCTCTGAACTGCGTTTTAACCTGTTTACCGCGCGGTCGATGGTCAAGGAGTTTGAAATGCGCGGGCGAGGTTCGCCCTTCAGGGGTGAAGCTCGCCTCTCGGGCCTGTGACCGGAGTGTGATCCGTGCATTTGCTGATAATCAAAGCCGGTGAGCGTTCCGAGCCCTGCCTGTGGCCGGCGCCGAGCGCGGCCGGCGGTGGTGTCAGCGGTTCCCGGTCGACCCGATCGGGAGCGTGCCGCCGTTGCTCGGTGAGGGTGCGACGCCGCCCTCGTATCCGGCGAGCGCATACGCCTGCCCGTTGGGGTCGCTGCAGACGAGGAACGCGCCCGCGGAGAAATCGGTGCGCGGCCCGCTGCTCGGGGCCGAGAGCGGGACCGACCGTGACTGGGTGGCCCCGTTGTTGACGGAGAATGTGCCGGTGGTCCCGGCGTGGCCTGCCATCTTGGCCGCGGTGTTGCCGCGGGAGATCCAGTCCCGTGCCGCGTAGGCATCACCGAGGATCGGCGAGATGCTGCCCGAGGGGAGGAGGCCCAACAGCGGTCCGAACGGGACCTGTGCGGTGATCGTGCCGTTCTGGTTCTGCACGTTCCCGGAGCTGCCGAACGCGGAGACGGGATCCGATTTGTAGGCGAAGTTCGCGTAGTACTGCACGGCCGCCTGGGTCACCGGTGCCGTGGTCACGCTGGCGCCGATACTGCCGTTCCCTTCGGGGCCGGCGCAGGTGAGGTTGCGGCCGGAGTTGTTGGCGACACCGACGGTGACGGCGCTCAGGTTGGGTTGTGTCACGGTGACGATCACCCCGGGTAAGGAGGTCACCACGACCTTGCCGGCATTGACGTCACCGGGGATGACGTTCTGCGCCCCCGCGACGGCGGGTGCGACCGCGAGGGCGGTGAGGGTGGCGGTCGAAAGTAGCGCAGTCTTGAGGGGGAAGGACATGGTGGGTCTCCGTCGGATTGTGGGGAGCTAGAGGGCGGGGGCGACGCCGCCCTCGTAGCCTGCGAACACATGCGCGCGCCGTGCGCCGGCGGTCTCGGTGCAGAAGAACATCGCTCCGGCTTGGAAGTCGGTGCGCTGGCCACTCGCGGGGGCGCCCAGTGGTGCGCTCCACGTCACCGAGCCGTTAGCGGCGATGTTGAAGACCGCATCGCCGCCCACGCGGGGGTCGCCGGTGTGCCCGAGCACCCGGGCGGACTCCTGGGCCGTGCGGATGTCGATGAGCTCCGACCGCGTCGCGCCGAGCGCCTTGTTGAAACTGCCGGTGGGGAGGATGTCCAGCAGGCTGCCGATCGGCATGGGGTCGAGGTCGATGCCGCCGAGGGGAAGATCGACTCCACCAACCGGTTCGAAGACGTTGTTGGCGTAGTAGCGCATCGACCTTGCCACGACCTCGGCCTCGGTGACCTGTCCGGGGAACTCCAGACCCTGGACCCCTGGGGTGGCGCAGCGGAAGGCCGTGCCGGTGGTGTTCTGGATCCGGCCGGTGATGGTTGTCGCCGAGGCCTGCGCCGCGTCCACCGTGACGGCCAGCCGGTTGCTGTCGGTGATCACGACGGTGCCGGTGTCGATCGCGCCCGGGATCTGTGCGTGGGCGACCGCCGGGCAACCGAGCCCGACGGTGAGTGCGGACACGAGCGCGAGCGCACGGAGGGGGACTGCGGCCATGGTGGTCTCCTGATGGATCCGGGTGGTGGTGGGGTGCGCGGCTCAGCTGCCGAAGCGGCCGGTCTCGGACGAGGTGATGCTGCCCAGTGGGATGGTGGGTGTCGCGTCGCCGAAGTACCCCGAGAACAGGTAGTCCTGCCCGGAGATCTGACAGGCGATCAGTGCGCCGGGTCGGAAGGATGACGGGCGAGGGCCCGCGGCCGGCTCGTTGAGGGCGACGGTCCGGGTGATGCCGCTGGAGGCCGGGATGGTGACCGTGTCGATCGTGCCCACCAGACCGTCCAGACGCGCGTCGGTGTACATCTCGCTGAGTCGGCCGGTAGCGCCGAACTCCGGCCGAAGGCTCCCGCTCAAGCTCCCCGGGATCAGCGTCGTGATACTGCCCAGGTCCGCCCCGACGGTCAGGATGTTGGTGCCGTTGCTGCCCACCGGGATCGCCAGGGCGGGATCGAAGGTGTGCGGGTACTGGGCGTAGTAGTCGACGGTCCGGGCGACGATCTCGTCGGTGGTGACCGTCCCCGCACGAGACGTGGTGCCGGTGTCGGTGCCCCGGATGCCACTGCAGGTGATCGCCGAGCTGGTGTTGTTCTGCAGGCTCAGGCCGACGGTGCCAGCTGTGAGATTCGGAGCGTCGACTGCGACCTGGACCAGGGTGCTGTCCACGATGACGACGTTAGTTCCGAGATCGACACCGGGCAGCTGGGCGGAAGCGGGGGCAGCCACGGCGACGGCGATCGCGACCGCGGTCGCTGCGGCGGCTGCGCTTCTGACCGCTGTGCGGGTGACGGCGGCGGACCGGGGACCGGCATGGGTGCGAGTTCTGGGCATACGTCCGACTCCTGGGGCGACGAGGGATCTGGGCTGCGTCGGGCGGGCGCTGGAGGCGCCGACGAACGAAGTATTGACGTTAGTGACCCAAAACACAACTCGGTGAAGTTCAGTAAACGGTAAGGCGCTACGCTGCTGTTGAAGACGTTAACACGCGCGTCGATGTGTTTTCTATCACTGCCGGATGTTAGGTTTGCCCGAGCCTGACACTGAAAATCCCACGGCGTCCTGCGACTGATCTGCGGGATCACGAATTGATTAAGGATGGCCGCATGACTCTGTGGCGAAAGACCTCCGCCTTCCTCGCGGCGGGACTGGCGGCTGGCGTCGTCTCCCCGGTCACCCCCATCGCAGTGGCGCAGGAACTGTCCACTCGGTCCACGGCGGTGACGCACAGCTGTGCTGTCGTCCACAACACGTCAGCCCTCAACAAGGAGCACCGAACCAAGGTGACCCCGGATTCGGTGACCTCCCGCTATCCGGCCATCGTCGCACCGGGAGAGATCTTCACGGCGTACGTTCAGCCCGGTCCGATGACCACGGCGAGCGGGAGCGGGGAGGGCTACGGCGCCGGCCGCCTCAGCTACGACCTGGCATTCCCGACGAACTCCACGAATCTCGGAGCGGTCAAGAACGGCGGCGAGAGCGGGTTCTCCTCGGCCGGCACGATCATGGCCGTCGACCGGGTGGGCTCCACTGGTGCCGCCCAGGCGCTCGGCCCCTACGCGCGGATCTGGGGAGGCGAGAGTGCCGTACTGGAATCCGGGCAGGCAGGAACCTGGGCTAACGACTGGCAGGGCGGCCTCCAGGTGCCAGGCAACACGACGTTCCGGTTCCCGGAGGTCGCGCTACGGATGAGGGCGCCTGTGACGGCGGGAGGTTCGACCATCGCCGTAGGCCTGAAGGGGGCGGGTACTACCAACGGGAGCACGACGAACGGGGCCAACAACACCGTCCAAGGGGCCGAGAAGGCCGGATACTTCGGAAGCTACCTCTACACCACGCGGTTCTACTGCAACTCCTCCGCCAACGCGTCCGCGCTCTCCTCCACGGTCGTCAGCAGCTCGCTTCCCCGCTATCTCGCCAAGACCAGCACGCGGATGGTCACCCCGGCGACCCTGCTCCCCCTGAATGCCAGGACGATGAACCTCACCGCGGAGGTGTCCTCCAGCGAGGAACTGATGTCCAACATCAGCCCGGGCGGGATGAACTTCACGATCCGGAACAAGGCCACCGGGCAGGTCCTCGCGACCGTGCCGAACGTGGCGATCGGGACTGACGGCCGCGCGACCGTGGCCAACTACGCGTTCCCCGCGCTGAGCGCGGGCTCGTTCCGCGACGAATACGAGGTCACGGCGTCCTACGCCGGTCGTGCCAACGACATCGAGGCGAGCACGTCTGACCCCGTTACGGTCGCCGTCGGGTACAACGAGGTCAACGTCGGCGTCGTCCTCACCTCCACTAACGGCTCACTCACCGGGGGGACGATGCCCGTGACGCTCCGGGCCGCGTTCTCGCTGCCCGCCGGGAAATCGGCGCCTGCCGGGCTGGCGATACAGCTCTACCGGAACGACCAGCCACTCGGCGCGCCGACGGCGATCAACGCGGGGACGACGACCGCCAACTACACCTTCCCCACGGACACCCTGACCCAGTACACGGACACCCGGACCTACCGCTACCGGGCCGAGATCGTGCCGGTGATCTCCGGGGTGGAGCGCTACGTGGGCGGGTCAGCGACGCCGGTCGCCGCGATCGTCGTGGGCAGCAGCCCCGGTTCGCCCCTGCCCGACGGCGGCGAGGGCTCGGTCAGCCTCGAGGGCTTCTTCCGCGCGCCTCAGCTGGTCTGGGACTGGCTCTCCGGGAGCATGGGCCAGGCCGGGACGTTCTCGCTGGGGTTCGCCAACTGACCCGGTCGGTCGGGTGACCGGAACGCGCGCGGCCCGGGATCAGCGTGTCCGCACCACCGCGAACCCGTACGCCTGGCAGAACACCGAGTCCGCGTCGGCCACTGCGCCCGAGGCCAGCACCGCTTCGCCGGCTACGGGTACCCGGCTCGGCTCGGTGCCCAGGTTCACCACCAGCGCCAGCGAGCCGCGGTGGACCACCAGCCAGCGGCCGTCGTCGGCCTCGACCCCGCACTCCACGCGGACCGGGCCCAGCCACGGATCGCTGAGCTCCGGCTCGGCCCGGCGCAGGGCGATCAGGTCGCGGTAGGTCCGCAGGATCTCCGAGTGCGGATCCCGAGCCTGCTCCGAGCGGTCGAGCTTTGAGCTCTGGAACGTCGCTGGGTCCTGCGGGTCGGCCACCGTCGCGGGGTCCCACCCCATCGCCGCGAACTCGCGGGTCCGGCCCTGCCGCACGGCCTCGGCGAGCTCCGGCTCGGGGTGGGAGGTGAAGAAGCAGAACGGCGTCTGCGCGCCCCATTCCTCGCCCTGGAACAGCATCGGGGTGAAGGGCGAACACAGCACGATCGCCGCCTTGGCCAGCTGCTGCTGCGGCGTGAGGTTCATCGACGGCCGATCACCGGCCGCGCGGTTGCCCACCTGGTCGTGGGTGAGGGTGTACGCCACGAAGCGGGACCCCGGCACCCGGCCCACGTCCAGCGGTCGCCCGTGGACCCGACCGCGGAATTCCGACCACGTCCCCGCGTGGAGGAACGCCCCGGTGAGCACCTGCCGCAACGCCTCGAGCGAGCCGAAGTCCGCGTAGTAGCCCTGACGTTCCCCGGAGACCGCGGCGTGGACGGCGTGGTGCACGTCGTCGTCCCACTGTCCGGTCAGACCCAGCCCACCGCCCTCGCGCGCGGTGACCAGCCGCGGATCGTTCTGGTCCGACTCCGCGACCAGCGACAGTGGCCGCCCGAGGTGCGTGGACAGCGACTCGACCTCCACCGCCAACTGCTCGAGCAGGTGCACCGCGGAGCCGTCGTGCAGCGCGTGCACCGCGTCCAGCCGCAGGGCGTCCACATGGAACTCGTCGAACCAGCGCAGCCCGTTGTCGATGATGTAGCGCCGCACCTCGCCCGAGTGCTCACCGTCGAGGTTGAGCCCGGACCCCCAGGGCCCGTCCGCGGCCGACAGGTACGGGCCGAACTCCGGCAGGTAGTTCCCGGACGGGCCGAGGTGGTTGTAGACCACGTCCAGGCACACGCCCAGTCCGCGCGCGTGGCAGGCGTTGACGAACTCCTGCAACCCGTCCGGCCCGCCGTACGGCTCGTGCACCGCGAACCACGCCACCCCGTCGTAACCCCAGCCGTACTCGCCGTTGAACGCGTTGATCGGCATCACCTCGACCATGTCCACGCCCAGCTCCACCAGCTCGTCCAGGTGCTCGATAGCGCTGGTCAGGGTACCGCCGGGGGAGAAGGTGCCCACGTGCATCTCATAGATCACCGATCCGGCAAGCTGCTTTCCCGTCCATGCCTGATCGGTCCAGCGGGTCGGGTCGACGCGGTGCACCCGCGAGAGCCCGTGCACGCCGTCGGGCTGACGCCCCGACCGCGGGTCGGGCCGGGGGGCGGTCACCTCGCCGTCGTCGCCCGTCACCACGAAGCCGTAGTCCCTGCCCTGATCCCGCACGACGTTGGAGGTCCACCACCCGCCGGCCGCGCGGCGCATGGGGATCGGCTCGACGTCGGGGGAGTCCAGGACCAGGCCGACGGAATCGGCTGTCGGCGCCCAGACGGAGAAGCCGTCGGTTCCGGGGGTGGCGTTGGCGGGGACGGTGAGTTGGCTCGGGGAGGTCACGGTGCCCAGCGTAAGGCCGCGCAGGGGAGGAGCAACCGAGTGCGGCGATACTGGACTCATGACCGCCCCCGGGACCCGCGTGCTCAGGCTGTCCGCCGGCCCGGACGTCGTCGGGGAGTACGAGGAGAAGCGCTCGAGGTTCCTCGCGGTACTGAGACGGTGCGACGACGAGGAGGCCGCCCGCGCCCTGGTCGCCGATCTCCGCCGGGCCCACCCCGCCGCGCGTCACCACTGCAATGCCTTCCTGGTGGACGTCCCCGGGTCCAGCCGGATCGAGCGCTCGAACGACGACGGCGAACCCTCGGGCACCGCCGGAACCCCCATGCTGGAGGTGTTGCGCGGCAGTGGGCTGACCGGGGTGAGCGCGGTGGTCGTGCGGTGGTTCGGCGGCACCAAGCTGGGCACGGGCGGGCTGGTGCGGGCGTACGGAGCGGCGGTGTCGAGGGCCGTCGACGAGGCGTGGCGAGCGGGCCGGGTCATGGAGGTCACGCGCACCCCCGCGTGGACTGCGCAGGTCGACCACTCAGTGGCCGGTGGGCTCGAGGGGGCGGTGCGCGCGGCGGGAGCGCAGGTGCTCGGCGTGGAGTACGGCCGCAGGGTCGCCCTGACCGTGGCCGGGGAGCTCGCGGTGCTCGGGCCGATCCTGGCGGCGCGCACCTCCGGCGGCACCGAGTGGGAGTCCGCAGGCGTGGCCACCACCGAGAACGCGGCCCGGCGCCGAGATGTGGAATCCTGACGGTATGAGCATGCAGCCTTACCAACAGAACTCGATCGAGGTCCAGAAGAAGCAGGTCCGCAAGGATGCGCGGAACACCGCGATCGCGCTGGGGGTGACGGTCGTGGCGCTGCCGATCGGGTTGTTCGCCAGCTCGTTCTTCATGCTGGTGGCCACCCTCGCCGCGATCATGGCGATCTACAGCGGACTCAAGGTCCGCAAGGGCATCTCCGGTAAGTCCGGCCAGAAGCGCGAGCTGTACTAGCACTTCCGCCTACGTCCGCCGCCGCGCCGGTCAAGCCGCGCCGGTCAAGCCGCGCCGGTCAAGCCGCGCCGGTCAAGCCGCGCCTGACCAGCCGCGCCTGACCAGCCGCGCCAGCTCAACCGTGGCGGCGCACGACGTCGCCGAGGTCCGCGCGTTCGGCCCGGAACGTGTTGGCCGGGTGCTCGGCGTCGGCGTAACCGAACGCGATTCCGCAGACGATCAGCCGGTCCTCCCCGATGCCCAGGTGCTCGCGGACGCCGTCCGAGTAGAGGGCGAGTGCGGCCTGGGCGCACGTGGCCACGCCCAGCGAGGACGCCGCCGCGAGGAACGTGGCCACGTAGCCACCGCAGTCCACGGCGCCGTAGGTCCCGAGGCCGGCATCCGAGGTGATCACCGCGACGTGCGGGGCACCGAAGAAGCGGTAGTTCTCCAGCATCTGCGTGAGCCGGGCGTCCTTGTCGGTCCGCTCGATGCCCAGCGCGGTGTAGAGGCCGTAGCCGCTGGCCCGCCGCCGCTCACCGTAGACGCCCTCGTAGCGCTCGGGCGCCGGGATGTCTGACCGCATTCCGTTGGAGACCACGTAGTCGGTGAGGTGCTTGCCGAACTCGGCGGTCGCCTGTCCTGTCACCAGCTCTACCTGCCACGCCTGCGAGTTGCACCAGGACGCGGTGCGCTGCGCCATCTGCAGGATCCGCTCGATGGTGTCCTCGGGGACCGGGTCGGACGTGAAGCCCCTGCAGCTGTAGCGGTCGTCGAGGATCTGCTCGAGCATGGTGGCGGCGTCGGTCATGGGACCCTCCAAGGGGAGTAGCGGAACTGTGATCTCAGTCTCGCACGCGGCCTATCTCGAGCGTCCGGCACATCCGGAACGCCCGCCACGTCCTGTAGCGACTGGAACGCCCGGCACGCGGGCACGTCCGACACATCCGGAACGCCAGGCGTGCGGGCACGTCCGACACATCCGGAACGCCCGCCAACTGCCGTTCGACCCACAACCCCGTCGGCACCCGCCGTGGCTGCGTCACGGTCCGCCCTCCAGATTGCGATCCGCCCTAGTACCTCGGGGGGCAAATCTCGATCTGACGAGCGAATCGTGGGGAAAGGGGGCATTGCGCGGTTGATCGTCCGCTCTGATGAGAGGACGGGCCCATCCGACGGGCGCCGACCCAGGTGAATGCCTACCGCAGGTGCGTCGGCGGCTGTCCACAAGTGGCGTCCTCGACCACACTCTCGTCGAGTGCGGCCCGCGGTGGGCCAGTTGGCTCGCGGAAGGGTACGAACATCGTCGCATGACCGGAATCGACGAACTGCGTTCATTGCTACTGACCACCGACCGTCTGCTCGCCCGCGGAAGCAGTCCCCAGGCTCTCAGCCGAGCAGTGGCAACCGGCTTAATGATCCGACTGAGACCAGGATTTTATGTAGATGCGTCGGCCCGAGGTCTGCGTCGAGATGACCGACACCTGCTTTTGATCCTGGCGGCCGACAGGTGCCTGTTGGAGCCCGTGTTCACGCACTGGTCGGCGGCGTTGGTTCTGGGGCTCCCGTCATGGGGTCTGCCGCTCAGAACGGTGTCGGTGTCGCGGTACGGCCAGGCCCAGCGCTCTCGCAACACAAGGCTGATGAAGCATGACACCGCAGTGGTCGAGGCGGACGAGATCCTGAACGTGGGCGGTTTGCGGGTGACAGCCCCGGCGCGGACCGTGGTGGATGTCGCGCGGGCCTGTGGGCGGGATGCGAGCGTGTCGGTCGCCGACGCCGCTGTCAAAGGTGAGTTGGCGACGCCGGCCTCGCTGGAACTGGCTCTGGCACAGGCGGCCGGCCGCACCGGTATCAAGAAGGCCCGCCACGCGATGAGCTTGGTCGACGGGCGGAGCGAGAGCGTCGCTGAGACTCTGAGCAGGCTGTCCTTCCTGGACCACGGTCTGCCGACGCCGGAGACACAGCAGAACATCTTCGACCCCCACGGCAATCGCATCGCTTGCGTCGACTTCCTTTGGCGTGAGTACGGGGTGATCGGGGAATGCGACGGGTTCGGCAAGTACTTCGATGGAAACGATCCTGCGGAAGTCAGGCGCCGGCTCGCGCGAGAGAAGGATCGCGACGCCGAACTGATCGCCCTCGGCTACCGCGTCATCCACTGGCGATGGGCGGATCTGGAACAGCCCTGGCTGCTGGCCGAACGGATCCGGCGTGTGCTTTCCCCCGCGGCTCGATGACGATCCGCCGGGAGTTTCCGAGGGGACTCACCAGACACAGCCGGTTCTCCCGATCCGCCCCTCGGATGGCGATTCGCCCTCCGAGGTACGAGGGCAGATCGCCATCCGAGGGGCAGATCGGACGGGATGCCTGAGTGGCAGCGCGGCGGCGGCGGGGACGCTGGACTGACACAGGCGTTCCGGCGTCCGGCCCGGTCGCCCCGGTCGCTATCCTCGCCGTATGGCAGTGCGGGTGGACGCGTGGACGTGGTCGGTGCGGTTGTTCCCGTCGCGCACCAAGGCGGCGACCGCGTGCCGCGGCGGTCACGTCAAGGTCAACGGCGAGGCGGTGCAGCCCTCCAAGAACGTCGTGCCCGGAGATCGCGTCCAGGTGACCGGCCCGCTCGGCCGGATCCGAATCCTCGAGGTGGTCCAGACCGTCAGCAAGCGGGTCGGAGCTCCGGTGGCCGCGACCTGCTACATCGATCGATCGCCCCCGCCGCCTCCCAGGGAAGTCCTCGCCTCACAGCCGCGGCGGGACCGGGGCGCGGGGCGACCCACCAAGCGTGAGCGGCGCGAGACCGACCGGCTGCAGGGCCGGGAATAGCTCGCCGGGCGCCTGCCCGAACACCCAGCCCTGCCCGAACACCGAGCCCTGCCCGAACACCGAGCCCGGCCGCGCAACCCGTCAGCCGTCCTCGCGGACGATCAGCACCACCGCGGTCTCGCTCAGCAACTCGCCGAGGTCGACCCGGCCGGAGATCGAGGCGCCGTCCGGCCGCACCGCCCACGACCCCTCCGGGAGCAGGACCACGGTGCCCTCGAAGTCCCCGGCACCGACCACCGCGGTGCGCCGCCGCGCGATCATCCCGATGAGCGGTCGGCCGTCGACGGCTCTGGTGAACGCCACCACGTCCCCGGCGGCGGGACCCTGCACCGGCAGGGGGACGTGAGGCCCGGCGGCCATGGCCTCCGGGTGCGCGCGCCGGGGCCGCAGCGCCTCGCGGACCAGGGTGAACTTGGCATGCCCCGCCCTGGCGACGGCGCCGGAGCGCAACGGGCCGTAGTCCACGAACCGCCGGTTGTCCGGATCGACCAGAGAGTCCTCCCACACCTCGGTCCCCTGATAGACATCGGGGACTCCGGGGGAGAGCAGCTGTAGAGCCTTGGCGATCAGGGAGTTGTCACGCCCGGCGGGGGCGATCCGCCCGACAAATGGCGCGACGAGCGGGGCGCCCGAGTCGAGCAGGGTGTCGATCCACTGATGGGCGGCGGACTCGAACTCCGCGTCCTGATCGGTCCATGTGGTGTGCACGGCCGCCTCGCGCATCGCCTTCTCGGCGTACTCGTGCAGACGGGAACGAAGCTCGTCGGTCGGCCCACCGAGCTCCGGCCACACCCCCACGATCACCTGGAGCAGGAAGTACCCGGCGTCCTGGGCGGGCGGCGGGAACGCGGCGAAGACCTCCGCCACGAACCCGGCCCACTCCTCGGGCACCTGCGAGAGTACGGAGATGCGGGCGCGGACGTCCTCGCCCCGCTTGGTGTCGTGCGTGCTCAGGGCGGTGAGGGTCAGCGGGGCGGAACCCGCCCGCTCGGCCATCGCCAGATGGAAGGCGTCCACCGACAGGCCCATGCGCCCGGGGGAGCCGCCGACCTCGTTGAGGGAGACCAGCCGACCGAGCCGGTAGAATAGCCGATCCTCCTCGGCCTTGGCAGTGGCGGCACCGGTGACCTGCGCCAGCCGCGCCGACGCCTCACCCGCGCGCGCCAACGCCCCGGCCACGAGCGGCAGAACGGATGTGAGTTCGGGGCGCTCACGCTGGAGGTCGTCCAGAATCGCTGGCAGGGTGCCCCGCAGGACGGGGTAGTCGCCGCGATAGACCGGCGTGCGGGCGATCACCGAGACCAGCGCCTCGCGGAGCTCGGCGTCCTCGTCGTCGTCGTCGTGGGTGTGGTCGACGGCGTCACGGTGGTCAACGAGGGCCGCCGCACCGATCCCGCCACCGACCCCCGCGTCGCGCCGCACCGCGCGCGCCAGCCGCGCCAGCTCGGGAGCCAGGTCCTCGGTGACGATCTGGCGCTTGAGCAGCGCGGACTGCTCGTGGACCTGCGCCTCATCGCCGGGGCCGCCGCAGTAGCGCTCGGCCAGCTCGGTCAGGCGTGCGCGCCCCCGGTGGTCCACCAGCACCTGGTCGATCAGGCGCAGGGCGTCGTAACCGGTGGTGCCGTCGACTCCCATGGCGGGCTCGAGCACCTCGTCCGGAGCGAGGATCTTCTCCACCAGCAGCCAGCGGTCCTCGCCGGCCAGCTCGCGCAACCGGCGCCCGTAGCCCACCGGGTCGGCGAGCCCGTCCGGGTGATCCACTCGGATGCCGTCGACCAGGTCCTCCTCGCACCACCGGCGAACCTCGGCGTGGGTGGCGTCGAAGACCGCGGGGTCCTCCTGCCGCAGGCCGGCCAGCCCGGTGACGGTGAAGAAGCGCCGGTAGCCCAGCAGCGGCTCGCGCCAGTGGACCAACCGGTAGTGCTGCCGGTCGTGGACCTCCTGCGCGGTGCCCTCCTCGGTGCCGGGGGCCACGGGGAAGCGATGGTCGTAGAAGTGGAGCTCGAACTCGCCGGAGTCGGAGTCAGCGGTGCCGGCCGCGGGGACGACGACGAGGTCGGCCACGTCCTCCGGTGAGCCCAGCACCGGGATCGCGATCCGGCCGGCCGCTCCGTTGTCGGGCTCGGTGTCGAAGTCGAAGTACGAGGAGTACGGGGAGTCGGGGCCCCGCCTCAGCGCGTCCCACCACCACGCGTTGGCCGCCGGTTCCTCGACGCCCAGGTGGTTGGGCACGATGTCCACCACGAGGCCCAACCCGTGGGCCCGGCACGCCGCCCGCAGCGAGCGGAGTCCTTCGATCCCGCCGAGTTCGGGAGAGACGGTGGTGGGGTCCACCACGTCGTACCCGTGGGTCGATCCGGGCGTGGCGGTGAGCACGGGTGACAGGTACACCGAACCCACGCCGAGGTCGGCGAGGTAGGGGACGAGCTCCCGGGCGTCGGCCAGGGTGAAGCCGCGTCCGTCGGGGTCCGACGACGGCGTCCGCAGCTGCACCCGGTACGTGCTGGCCAACGCGGCGCCCCGGCTCAGCGGCCCGGCCCCGAGGAGTGGGGCAGCGGCGGAGTCAGGGGCCCCGGCGGAGTCAGGGGCCGGGACGGGGGCGACCACGGCTAGCGGAGCTTCCGGAGGACCACGGTGCCCCGGTCCGCGACGGTGATGGCGCCGTCCGAGCCCAGCTCACCCCCGCGATTGTCGTGGTGGGCGGCGGTGTCCAGCACGACCTCCCAGGCCTCCGCGTACTCGGAGCCCAACAGCGAGAACTCGATGGGCTCGTGGTGGGCGTTGAACAGCATGAGGAACGAGTCGTCGATGATCCGCTGACCACGCTCGTCCGGCTCGTGGATGGCCTCTCCGTTGAGGTACACGGCCAGCGACTTGCCGAACCCGGAGTCCCAGTCCTTGCTGGTCATCTCCGAACCGTCGGGACTGAACCACGCGATGTCCTGCGGGTCGTCCAAGCTGCGCAGCGGCGCGCCGAAGAACCGGCGGCGGCGGAAGACCGGGTGGTCCTTGCGCAGCCGGATCAGGTCGCGGGTGAACTCGAGGAGGTCCTCCTGCTCCGAGTCGAGTTCCCAGTCCATCCAGGCGATCTCGTTGTCCTGGCAGTAGACGTTGTTGTTGCCGTCCTGGGTGCGGGCGATCTCGTCGCCGTGGGCGATCATCGGCGTGCCCTGCGACAGGATGAGCGTGGTGAGCATGTTGCGGCGCTGCCGGTGCCGCAGGTCCAGCACGGTCTGGTCGTCGGTGGGCCCCTCGACGCCGCAGTTCCACGAGCGGTTGTGGCTCTCGCCGTCGTTGCCGTCCTCGCCGTTGGCGTCGTTGTGCTTCTCGTTGTAGCTGACCAGGTCGTTGAGCGTGAATCCGTCGTGGGCGGTGACGAAGTTGATCGACGCGGTTGGGCGCCGGCCGGTGTGCTCGTAGAGGTCCGAGGAGCCGGTGAGGCGGGAGGCGAACTCGCCCAGGGTGGCGGGCTCGCCGCGCCAGAAGTCACGCACGGTGTCGCGGTACTGCCCGTTCCACTCGGTCCACAGCGGCGGGAAGTTGCCCACCTGGTAGCCGCCCTCGCCCACGTCCCACGGCTCGGCGATGAGCTTGACCTGGCTGACCACCGGGTCCTGCTGGACCAGGTCGAAGAACGAGGACAGCCGGTCCACGTCGTGCAGGCCCCGGGCCAGGGTGGAGGCGAGGTCGAACCGGAAGCCGTCGACGTGCATCTCGAGCACCCAGTAGCGCAGCGAGTCCATGATCAGCTGCAGCGAGTGCGGATGCCGGACGTTGAGCGTGTTCCCGGTGCCCGTGTAGTCCATGTAGTGCTTCTCGTCGCCCTCGACCAGCCGGTAGTAGGCCTGGTTGTCGATGCCGCGGAAGCCGATCGTGGGGCCCAGGTGGTTGCCCTCGGCGGTGTGGTTGTAGACCACGTCGAGGATCACCTCGATGTCGGCGTCGTGGAAGGCCTTGACCATGGCCTTGAACTCGGTCACGGCGTCGCCGGGCTTGGCGGCGAACGCGTACTCGTTGTGCGGGGCCAGGAAGCCGAAGCTGTTGTAGCCCCAGTAGTTGCGGAGTCCCATGTCGACCAGTCGCTGGTCCTGCATGAACTGGTGCACCGGCATCAGTTCGATCGCGGTGACTCCCAGGTTGGTGAGGTAGTCGATCACCGCCGGGTGGGTCATGCCCGCGTAGGTCCCGCGCATCTCGGCGGGGATGTCGGGGTGCGTGGCGGTCATGCCCTTGACGTGGGCCTCGTAGATCACCGTGTTGTGGTACTCGTGCCGGGGCGCGCGGTCGTTGTCCCAGTCGAAGTACGGGTTGATCACCACGGTGGTCATGGTGTGCCCGAGCGAATCGTCGGTATTGCGCTCGTCCGGGTTGTCCATGTCGTAGCTGTGCAGGCTCGGGTCGCCGTCGAAGGCACCGTCGAACGCCTTGCCGTACGGGTCGAGCAACAGCTTGGACGGGTCGCAGCGCAGCCCCTTCTCGGGTTCGTACGGACCGTGGACCCGGAACCCGTACCGCTGACCCGGGGTGACACCGAACAGGTAGCAGTGCCAGATGTGGTAGTCGACCTCGAAGAGCTCGACGCGCTGCTCCTTGCCCTCCCGGTCGATCAGACAGAGCTCCACACGCTCGGCGACCTCGGAGAACAGGGCGAAGTTGGTGCCGGTCCCGTCGTAGGTGGCCCCCAGTGGATAGGCGGTTCCGGGCCAGGCGCGGATGAGCTCCGGGGCGGACTGCTGCGCGTCGTCGTTGGTCACGGTGTCCAAGGGTAATGCCTCCCGGACGTCAGGGCGTGGCAGTCGACGTGGGGGTCGTCACCACCCCGTCACCGCCCCGTCACCACCATCCCGTCACCACCACCCCGTCGCGGGCCCCATCTGGCGGGCCAGTTCGCCCGACGCGGACCGGACCCAGGAGCCCGAGAGGTGGTGGGAGTCGTGGTAGACGATCACGTTGCCCACCACGGCCGGGCAGTCGCGGGCGTCGCACAACCCGTCGGTGAGGTCGATCAGCCGGACCGAGTCCACGCCGGCCCCGGCGAGGGCGGCCGGGTTGATGGCCGAGATGGACCGCTCGCGGGGCATCCCGCACTCCTCCGGGGTGCCGCCGTCGCCCAGGCAGTCGCCGGCGCGGATCGGGCCGCGGCCGCGGTTGAGCCACGGGGTGTCGCGGACGGCGATCACGCCGATGCCCTGCTCGTCGAGCGCGCGCCACAGCTCGACGTACTGCCGCGGCGTGACGTCGGGCCCCACCACGCCGACCGGCCGGGTGGCGGTGGTGAACACGAACTCGGGGGCCAGACCCACGAGCGCCGCGAGGGCGGCGGGGGTCCACTGCTCGCAGCTCTCGTACAGCCGGTCGTCGCCGTCGGAGACCGTCGCGTCGAGCGTGAGCGGGCAGCCCATCTTGAGCAGGGTCACCACGCGGAAACCGTAGTGGCGCCCGACCTCGTCGAGGCCGCTGATCCAGTGCTCGGCGTGGGACCCGCCGACCAGTGCGACGGTGCGTGGCGCGGTGACGTCGCCGTACACGCACATCTCCACCTCGGACGACTCGAAGGTGGAGATGCACTGGTCGGTCGTGCTCACCGGGAGGTCATTGCCCACCTGCAGGAGGGACGGCAGGTACCCGACGTCGTCCGGGGTGGGGACCCCCTCGAGGTAGGCACGGGCGCCGGGGTGGTCCGGGTCGGTGAGGGAGTCGACGTAGGGGACCGCCGAGCGGGAGGTGGACGTGGCAGCCCACCACCCCACGGTGCCGAGACTGCCCACGGCGGCGACGACGACGAGGGCGGTCGCCTGCACGAACCGCCGCTGGTCCCGGGCGGACCGGGCGGGCTTCCCGAGTCGCGCGTCGCGCTCCCGGGCCGCGGGAGTGGTGCCGCCGCGTGCCCGGCTGGCCATCCGCAGCGGTCGTTCGACGTACTTCTCCGTGAGGAGCGCCAACACCACGGAGATCGCGACGATGGTCAGCCCCGAGACCAGCGTGACCTCGGCCTGCCTGTCGTAGGAGAGCCAGAGGATGAGCAGTGGCCAGTGCCACAGGTACAGGGAGTAGGAGATGTCGCCGAGCCGGCGGAACACCCGGGCCGACAGCAGCCAGCTGACCGGGTCCTTGAGCGGTGTCGCGCGTGCCCCCTCGGGCAGGTTGCCGCCGAGGACGATCAGCAGGGCGCCGCCGATCGGGTACCAGGCCAGCGGGCCGGGGAAGTGCGCGGCGCCGTCGATCACGAAGCCGCAGCTCACGATCAGCGCGAGGCCGGCAACCGTGGTGAGCATGCGCAGCGGCCACGGCAGCACGATCCCGACCAGCAGGATCGCAACCAGGCCGCCGACGAGCAGTTCCCACATGCGCGCTGCGGTGTCGTAGTAGTTCCACGGCTGGTTGGTGGCCTGCCCCAGGACGGCCCACCACACGGACGCGGCGGTACCCGCGGCCACCACCGCGAGCAGGAGCCACTTGGGGGAGCCGCGGCGGGCGACCAGGCGCCACAGCGCGGCGAGTCCCAGGACCACAGTGAGGGCCACCAGGTAGAACTGCCCCTGCACGGACATGGACCACAGGTGCTGGAGCGGCGAGATGGTGGCGTCGGCGGCGGCGTAATCCTGGGCGGTGAGTGCGAGTTCCCAGTTCTGGTAGTAGAGCAGGGACGCGACGGTCTGCTCGAAGATGGCCGACCACTGGGTGGGTGGCTTGATGAGCACGGTCCCCACCACGGTGGCGGCCACCGTCACGACCAGCGCCGGGTAGAGCCGACGAACAAGTCGCTTGAGATGCGGGAGCGGATTGAGCGGCGTACCGGGGTCCGCGGCGCCGCGCAGGAGCGAACCGAGGAAGAAGAACCCGGACAGGGTGAGGAACACGTCGACCCCGCCGGAGACGCGGCCCATCCAGATGTGGAACACCACCACGAGGGCGATGGCCAACCCGCGGAGTCCGTCTATGTCGTTCCGGTAGGCCATCTTCTTCTCGCGGCGCCGAGGGGCCGGCGCGGTCGGAGAGGTGGTGGCCACTGGCGGGTACTTCCTGACGCTTCGACTTGTTCGGGAGCCGGCCCGGATCGGCGCATGGGGGGACCCTTGGCGCGGCGGAGCCGGGTCCGATTACACCACAAACGCTCGGTAGCGCCCGCGTTGGTACAGTCCGGCGCATGCTCAGCTCGTCGTGGTCCCGCGCCATGGGCACGCTGCTGGGGGTGGGCGGCCCGGCGGTCTCCGCGCTGCTGGTCTGGATCGCCGCGGCGCCCCGCCAGGAGCTGATGTCGGTGGGTGACGGGCGGGGTCTGAGGCTCACCGATTCGGGCGCGGACGGCGGGAGCCAGCTCCTGATGTTGATCATCCTGCTGGGTGCTGCCGCGGTGTGCGCTGTGCTGGTGCTGTGGCACCGGCACCCGGGCCTTCGTCGTCCGGTCGGGGTCCCCGCGCTGATGCTGCTGCCGGGGTCGCTGTGCGCGGTCGCTGCCGCGGCTGCCACGCCGCTCTCGGGCCTGCTGGCCTCGCCTCCGACGGACGCGCCGTACGGGGAGGTGGTGGCCCAGGAGCCGGTGGTGGGGGCGCTGTTCTTCGATCGGATGATCTACGGGACCACGGGGCCGTCGTGGGACTGGTTCCCGCCCGGGGCCGGGTGGCTGGTGTTCGGGGCGACGGTGGCGGCGTTCACGGTGGCCGCGCTCGCTTACTTCAGCATGTCGTCCGACCTGCGGGATGATCCCTCATCCGCCGGAGCAGCGCTCCCGGCGGACGAGCCGGTCTGACCGGGCGGTTGGCGCGGACCGTAGAGCGCGTCGTGCAGGGGAGCCGCGGTTCCCGACCCGTCGGCGATCTGCCCGAGGAATCGGATCTGGGCGGCGAGATTGCTCTGGAGGTCGTGCTGCGCGACCGTCGCGTCGAGCAGCGACGGAGTATCCGACGGGGGCGAGAGGATGTCGTCGAAGGCGGCCGCTCGAGCCGAGTAGATCGCCATCTGGTCTCGCTGATCGAGGAGCACCGAAATGTGGTCGAGTTGCTTGCGGTAGACCATGAGTGCCGCGAGTTGTTCGATCAGATCCGTCTGCGCGAGGTGGACCCGTTCCGCTTCTCTGAGCCACTGGAGACGTAGTTCCGACTGCGACCCGGGCGGTTCGGGAAGTGCGGTAGAGGAGAATCCGTAGACGTTCAGGGCACGCTCGGTCAGGCAGTCCAGGACCTCGGCGAGACCGATCCGCGTGACGTCGTGGTGCAGCTCGTCCGAGCGCCACGCCCTGCCCTGGAGTATCGCGGCCACCTGCCATCGGGCCATCCAGACGATTCGTAGTTCTAGTGCGTTGGCCAGCCCTGCAGAGTCGGCGCGGGCCGAGGTGGGACTCGAGAGATCCTCGACGGCGGTCCGCGAGGGCCACAGCAGGACGATCAACCAGAGCACGCCGAGAGCCAGAGATGCGGCGGGGACCGGAGAGGTGGCGACCACGAGAGCGAACAGGCTCCAGAGGGCGACCCCCCGCACCCGGCGCGGTCTGGATCGTGGAACAGCAGTGGGCGCGGCCGCCGGTTGCTGGGGTAGCGGGATCGGCACGGGAAGTTGTTGAAGGACGATTTCCCGCCGGGCATCGATCGACAGGTCTCCGAAGCTCTGATCGAAGGGAGGGAGGTCGAGGAGGCCGCGGACCGGGGCGGAACGCTTGAGCGCTCTCAACGTGACCGCGACCGCCTGGTCGAGGGGTTGGACGTGCGCGTGCCGTGGTTCTTCGGTCATCGTGGCTCCTGGGAGGGGTTGTCGAGCGCACATTAACCAGTCGATCCGACGATCGAGAGCGGATGCGTCTATCCGGTACAGCGGGTTGAGGTGTCGGAACGCACCCCGGTCACCGACCGCTGTCCGCCGGCGGCCGCAGCGTCGCGAACTGATCGGTGATCCGCAACCGGCGCTCAGCGAACCGGTAGAGCGCCGCGGGTCGGCCCCCGGAGGGCCCCGGCGGCGCGCTCCGCCCGCAGCGCACGAGCTCACCGCGTCGGGTGAGGATCCGCTGCAGGTTGGTCGGATCCACCGGGTGGCCGAGCGCGGCCGCGTACAGCTGGGCCAGCTCGGAGAGCGTGAACTCCTCCGGCGCCAGCGCGAAGCCCAGCGTGGAGTAGGAGAGTTTGGCGGCCAGGCGGGCGCGGGCCCGGGCGACGATCTCGGCGTGGTCGAAGACCGTGTCGGGCAGGGCGTCCACCCGGAACCACGCGGTGTCGCCCGGGATGTCGGGATCGGCGTCGGCAGGGAGGATTCCGAGGAACCCGGAGGCGAACACCCGGCGGCCGGGCACGCGGGCCGGGTCGGAGAACTCCGCCACGGATTCCAGGTGGCTCAGCGAGCGCACGTCCACCTTCTCGGCGAGCTGCCTCGTGGCGGATCCGGCCAGATCCTCGTCATCCCTGACCTCGCCGCCGGGTAGCGCCCACCTGCCTGCCGCCGGGCCGAGCGCGTGCTTCCACAGCACCACGTGGAGCACGGGAGCGGCCGCGTGGGCAGAGGGGCGGACCTGGCCCACCACTACGAGGACCTCGTGACCGGTGTTACACTTTGCCATGTTTTCGATTGTAAGTCGAAAACGGGGCCGGTGTCGTATCGGCTCGCCGAACCAACCCGGGAGGGGCAGCGATGAGCACTGCCACTGGACTGAGCACTGCCGCTGGACTGGGCACCACGACCCTGAGCACCACGACACTGAGCACCACGACACTGGGCACCACGACCGCGCCGCGGCCGGGCACGGCCATCGGACGGCTCGAGTCGCCGCTGGCGTCACGCATCCGCCGCACCGAGCAGGGGCGCTACACGGGCGTCGAGGCCACGGCCGAGTGGGCCGCCGAGATCCACCGGCTCGCCGCCGAGCGGGATGCGGTGATCCTGGCGCACAACTACCAGATCCCCGAGATCCAGGACATCGCCCACCACGTGGGGGATTCGCTCGCCCTCTCGCGCATCGCGGCCGGCGCCGAACAGTCGACCATCATCTTCTGCGGCGTCCACTTCATGGCGGAGACCGCCAAGATCCTCGCCCCGGACAAGACCGTCCTCATTCCCGACGAGGCCGCCGGCTGCTCGCTGGCCGACTCCATCACCGCCGAGCAGTTGGCCGAGTGGAAGTCCGAGCACCCCGACGCCGTGGTCGTGTCCTACGTCAACACCACCGCCGCGGTCAAGGAACTCACCGACATCTGCTGCACCAGCTCCAACGCGGTCGAAGTGGTGGAGTCCATCGACCCGTCGCGGGAGGTGCTCTTCCTGCCCGACCAGTTCCTGGGCGCGCACGTGCGCCGCAAGACCGGACGCGACAACGTCCTGGTCTGGGCCGGCGAGTGCCACGTCCACGCCGCGATCAACGGCGATCAGCTCACCGCCAAGTCCGCGCAACACCCCGGCGCCGAGCTGTTCGTGCACCCCGAGTGCGGCTGCGCCACCAGCGCGCTGCACCTCGCCACCGAGGGCGCGGTGCCCGCCGACATGGTCAAGATCCTGTCCACCGGCGGCATGGTCGACGCCGCCCGTGCGTCGGGTGCGCGCGAGGTGCTGGTGGCCACGGAGATCGGGATGATCCACCAGCTGCGCAAGGCGGCGCCGGAGATCGACTTCCTGGCTGTCAACGAGAACGCCAGCTGCCCCTACATGAAGATGATCACCCCGGCCGCCCTGCTGCGCGCCCTGGTCGAGGGGGCCGACGAGGTCCACGTGGATCCCGCCACCGCCGAGGCCGCGCGCGGGTCGGTGGAGCGGATGATCGCCATCGGGAACCCGGGGTCGGGGGAGTGAGCGGGGCGCCCGGGACCGGGAGCGGCCACCGGCACGACGACGAGGCGTCAGGCGCCACGCGGTACGACGACGACGTGTTCGACCCCGACACCCGCGCCGACGCCCTGATCGCGATCAGGCGTGCCCTCGAGGAGGACCTGCGATATGGCCCCGATGCCACCTCGCTGGCGACCGTCCCCGCCGACGCCCGCGCCACCGCCCGTCTGGCGTCCCGCGCCGACGGCGTGGTGGCGGGACTCCCGCTCATCCCGATGGTGCTGGCCGAGGTGCTGGGCGACGACTTCTCCGTGCGTCTGCTCGCCTCCGACGGGGACCGCGTCGAGGCCGGAGACGTGGTCGCGGAGATCTCCGCGCCCACACGCGGGTTGTTGACCGTGGAACGCACCATGCTCAACCTGGTCTGCCACCTGTCCGGGGTGGCCAGCGCGACCCGCGAATGGGCGGATGAACTCGAGGGCACCGGCTGCGTGGTCCGCGATACCCGCAAGACGATGCCGGGGATGCGACTGCTGCAGAAGTACGCCGTCCGCTGCGGCGGCGGGGTCAACCACCGACTGGGCCTCGGCGACGCGGTCCTGGTCAAGGACAACCACGTGGTGGCCGCCGGTGGCGTGCTGCCGGCCCTGGCCGCGGTCCGTGATCGTTTCCCCGAGCTGCCCTGCGAGGTCGAGGTGGACTCGCTCGAGCAGCTCGACCAGATGCTGGACGCAGGGGTCGACCTGGTCCTGCTGGACAACTTCCCGGTGTGGCAGACGCAGATCGCCGTTCAGCGCCGGGACAAGGTCGCCCCCGGCACCCGCCTGGAATCGAGCGGCGGCCTCACCCTGGACAGCGCCGCCGACTACGCGCGGTGCGGTGTCAACTTCCTGGCCGTGGGCGGGCTCACCCACTCGGTCGCCGTTCTGGATCTGGGACTGGATATGTGAGCTGTGCCGCACGCGGTGGATCGGGTGAGGTGTAGCCGCCCCCCGTCCGCGTAAAGTCGGTTGTCATGACGGGCTTCTGGGATTCGGGCGAGAACATCACGCCGTCGGAACGACGGCAGCAGCGGATGGAGGAGGCTCGCCGCCGCGTGGAATCGGGGGAGAACACCTCGCCTCCGCCCACTCGCGCGAAGCCCGCGAAGGCGACCAAGACGGCCGGCAAGACCGCGGGCAGCCGCGCCACCCGGACCAGCAAATCCGCCACCGTCGATCCGCTGTCCTTCTCCGGCGCCCAGTTCGCGGTGTGGCGCAGCGTGCAGCACTTCTGCTCCACCGATTCGATCCCGGACGCCAAGGGTAAGAATCTCGACCTGCTGGTCGCCTGGTCGGATTCCATCCAGCCGTTCCGGCTCCGCCAGCGGATCGTGGCGCGTCTGGATTCCCAGGGTGCGTGGCTTCCGGTCTGCTACGCCAAGGACGGAGCGCGCGAAGCGATCACCCAGGCCCAGGCCGACCGGTACCGCGAGGCGCGGCTGGGGGAGACCACGCTCTCGGGCGGAGCGCTGAAGCCGCTCAAGGAGACGGACCACCCGGAGGTCACGGAGGCGTTCTGACCCGGGCAGACTACTCAGCCGCGAGCGCGAATCGCCGACCTCGAGGCTGGGGTCCGGTGCTGAGGAGGACCTCGTCGGTACCGGCCTTCTCGGCTGCCGGGCCGGTGGTCTCCTTGGTGGTGGTGGCCTCGTCGTCGTCGTCCCGGTTTTCGCCCGTGCCGCCACCCGTGCCGCCGGCGGTTTCCCCGACGGCCTCGGCGTCTCCCGGCTGCTCGTCCACCGCGACGATCGTCCCCTCGCGCTGGAGGTCGATCACCGCGGTGCGTGCCGCCCGGGAGTAGCGCAGGCTGCGAAGCGCGGGGGAGTCGGTGGTGGGATCGGCCGGGTCCACGTCGGACACCCGCAGGCGCTCGCCTGAGGGCGCCTCGTAGGCCTCGCAGACCGATTCGACGATCTCATCGAGCCCGAGGCTGTCCCACTCGCCGAGCTTGTCCACGACGATCATGCGGGCGCGCTCGAGCACGCCCTCCTCGGGGACGGTGGCGGCGTCGATGGCGGATCGGATGTCAGCGTCAGAAGTCATGCCCCGAGCCTGCCACTACCCGGGTCGGCGTGCAGCCGGGGGGTTCGTGCAGCCGGGGGTCGGTGCAGCCGGGGGTTCATGCAGCTGGGGGTTCATCCGGACCATGACGACCCTAGGACGAGAGTTCGACGAGTACGCGGGGCACCTCGGCCAGGAGTTCGCGGGCGAGGAACCCGTCGACCCCCACTTCCGCGGCGAGTCGCTCGCCGGCCCGACCGTGACTGTAGGTCGCCCAGGCGGCGGCCTGCGCGGGGTCGGCCCCGCGGGCGAGCAGACCCGCGATCACCCCGGCCTTGACGTCGCCGGAGCCGGACACGCCCAACGCGAGTGCGCCGGACTCGTCGCGCCAGATGCGGCCGTCCGGCGTGGCGATCCACGACGTCTCGGTCCCCGAGACCACCACGGCTCCGGCCCGCCGGGCGAGCTCGATCACGTGGCCCGGGATGTTGTCCTCGACCTCCTCCTGCGGGATGTCCAGGGTGCGGGAGAGCTCCATGGGGTTGGGGCTCAGGACCGCACGGCCGTCGAGGTGCGCCAGGCCGTCCGGGTTCCGCGTGACGTAGGCCAGGCCGAGCGCGTCCAGCACCAGGGTGGCCTGCAGGTCCGGGATGACCTGCGCGAGCAGGTCGTCGGCGACCGCCGTGTCGCCGATGCCGGGACCGATCACCACGGTGTCGCACCCCGACGCCAGGTCGCGGAGGGCGTCCACGCCGGCGGCGGAGAGCTCTCCGGCGTCGGTCTCGGGCAGCCCGACCGTCATCGATTCCGGGATGCGCAGCGCCAGCCCCGGCGCGACGGACTCCACGGTGGCGATCTGCAGCTTGCCGGCCCCCGCGCGCAGGGCCGCCTCGGCCGCGAGCAGGACCCCGCCCGGGGTACTGCGGCTGCCGCCCACCACCAGCACGCGCCCGCGGCCCTCCTTGCCGCCGCCCGGGGTGGGAAGCGGCCACGCGCGCAGACGGTGCGGGGTGAGGACGATCTGTTCCCGAGTCACGTCTGCTCCTCGTCCGCGGCGGTCTCCTCGCGCGTGGTCGGGGCGGCGCTGGACTCGACGCCCGTGGTGTCGGCGTAGTCCTGGAGCTCCAGCGCTTCACCGGTGTGCCGGTAGGTGGTGACCGAGCAGTTGGGCAACGGGTCCTCGCGGTCCACGTGCAGGACGTCGTCCTCGGCCATCTGCTCCAGCGCCACGCGGAAGCTCATGATCACCGCCTGGTGGCTGAACACGCACACCCGCTCGCCCGCGTACTGCTGACGCAGGTCGGTGAGCAGGTACCGCACTCGGAGCAGCACATCGGTCCAGCTCTCCCCGCCGGGTGGGCGGTAGTAGAACTTGCCGATCCGATCGCGGCGCTCGGCCTCCTCGGGGAAGCGCTCGCGGATCCCGGCGCCGGTGAAGCCGTCGAGGATCCCCAGGTCCCGCTCGCGCAGCCGCTCGTCGGTGAGGAGGACGACGTCCGCAGTTCGCGAGGCGGCGCGCGCGGCCTCGATCGCGGCGGCGGCGGTGTCGGCCGCGCGCCGGTACGGCGAGGTCAACCAGACCGTGGGGCGGTGCTCGTCGGGGAGCCCGCCCAGCCACGCGCCCACCGCCGCGGCCTGGTGGTGACCGGTGTCCGAGAGCGGGGTGTCGGCATCTCGGTAGTCCAGGTCGAGGCGGTGGGCGCCGGCGGCGCGGGCGCGGTCGTCGGCGACGTTCCCCACGCTCTGTCCGTGTCGGATGAGCATGAGTCGGGAGAGTTCGGTCATGTACCCGAACCTACCCAGCCTTCCGAACCTACCGAGCCCCCCGCGGCGATCACGGCGATCACGGCGTGAGGATGATCTTGACGGCGCCGTCCTGCTTCTTCTGGAACATCTCGTAGGCGCGGGGTGCGTCCGCGAGCGGGAGGCGGTGGGTTGCGAAGTCGTCGACGCCTAGCGGGTCGTCGTCGGTGAGCAGCGGGAGGATCTCCGGCGCCCAACGCTTGACGTTGGCCTGCCCCATCTTGAGCGTCAGCTGCTTGTCGAACATGGTCAGCATGGGGAGCGGGTCGGCACTACCGCCGTAGACACCCGAGAGCGAGATGGTCCCGCCTCGGCTCACGATGTCGATGGCCGAGTAGAAGGCGGCGAGCCGGTCCACGCCCGCGTTCTCCATCATCTTCTTGCCCAGGAATTTGGGCATCAGCCCCACGGCGGCGTGGGCGAGGCTGGCGACGGGCGAGCCGTGCGCCTCCATGCCCACCGCGTCGATCACCGAGTCCGGCCCGCGGCCGCCGGTCATCTCGCGGATCGCGTCGCCCAACTCGCCTTGTACGTCGGTGGGGTCGATGACCTCGACTCCCCGCTGCGCCAACCGGGCCCGGCGCTCGGCGACGGGCTCGACACCGATTACCCGGTGACCGCGGTGGGCGGCGATCCTCGCGGACATGTCGCCGATCGGTCCCAGCCCCAGGACGACAACCGTCCCGCCGTCGGGGATCTGCGCGTACTCCACGGCCTGCCAGGCCGTGGGCAGGACGTCGGAGAGGTAGAGGTAGCGGTCGTCGGCGTGCTCGTGAGGGACCTTGATGTGGGTGTTCTGCGCCTGCGGGACGCGGAGGTACTCGGCCTGCCCGCCGGCGACGCTGCCGTACAGCTCGGAGTACCCGAAGAGGGCCGCGCCCATGCCCTGCTCGCGGACCTGGGTGGTCTCGCACTGGGTGTTCAGGCCCCGATCGCACATGTGGCAGTGGCCGCAGGAGATCTGGAACGGCATCACCACCCGGTCGCCGGGCTTGAGGTCGGTGACCCCGGACCCGACCTCCTCCACGATCCCCATCGGCTCGTGCCCGAGGATGTCGCCCTCGTTCATGAAGGGGCCCAGGACCTCGTAGAGGTGAAGATCGGAGCCGCAGATATTGGTACTGGTGATCTTGACGATCGCGTCGGTGGGCTCCTCGATCTTGGGATCGGGAACCTCATCGACGCGGACGTCGCGCTTGCCGTGCCAGGTGACTGCCTTCATGTGCGGGCTCCTCTCTGGTCGTGCCATGCGTGCTCACGCATGCCAGTGACCGTAAACCCGGCGACACCTGAGTGCATCCGGTCCCGCGGCACGCGGATCTTCGGTAGACCGGTCTCATGCCCGACACCCGTCATCCACGCATCGTGATCATCGGCGCGGGGGTCGCCGGGATCACCGCGGCCTACGTGTTCCAGCAGTCCGGGTTCACGGACGTGACCATCTGCGAGAAGGGAACCGACGTCGGCGGCGTCTGGCACTGGAACCGCTACCCGGGGCTCACGTGCGACGTCCCGTCGCAGATCTACCAGTTCGGCTTCGCCCCCAAAGCGGACTGGTCGCGGATCTGGGCGACAGGCGAGGAGATCCGGACATATCACCGGTCCGTTGTGGACCGCTTCGATCTGGACAGGTGGTTACGGCTCGGTACCGAGGTCACCGAGGCGGTCTACGACGACGAGTCCGCCACCTGGACCCTGTCCACAGCCGCGGGGGCGACACTTCACGCCGACTTCGTGGTGTGCGCGACCGGGGTGCTGCACCACCCGTACACGCCGGACATCGAGGGCCTGGACAGCTTCGCCGGGCCCGTGGTGCACAGCGCCCGTTGGGATCCCGACCTGGACACCGGCGGTACCAGGGTCGGGGTGATCGGCTCCGGCTCCACAGGCGTACAGATCGTGTCGGCGCTCCAGCCGGAGGCGTCGCGGCTCCTCCACTTCGCCCGATCGCCGCAGTGGACCCTGTGGGCGCCGATGGGCTTGCGCCAGTCAGCGCTACTGACGTGGCTCCTGCGTCGATCGCCGCGCCTCCAGGACGGGGTCTACCGGGCCGCGTTGTGGGCGTCGGGGCTCGTGGCGGACATCATGCTCAAGCCCACCTGGCGGCGTCGGGCGGTACAGGCCTACGCCCGGTTGAGCCTGCGCGGGCAGGTCCGCGATCGCCGGCTCCGTGAGAAGCTGAACCCGGACTACCAACCGCTGTGCAAGCGGCAGGTGCTCTCCGGCAGCTATTACCGAGCCATCACCGCGCCGAACGCCGAGCTCGTGACCGAGGCCATCTCGGAGGTGACTCCGACGGGTATCCGGACCGCCGACGGCCAGCACCACGAGGTGGATTCGATCGTGCTGGCCACCGGTTTCCGTGCCCACGACTACATGCGCCCGATGCGGATCATCGGCCGCGGTGGGCTGAGCCTCGACGATGCCTGGGGAGACGGCCCGCGCGCGTACCGGATGACGGCAATCCCGGGTTTCCCCAACCTGTTCACCGTTCTCGGGCCCAACTCACCGACCGGGTCGATCTCCCTCCAGTTCTCGGCAGAGCTCTCCTCGCGGTACATCGCCCAATGGATCGAACGCTGGCAGCAGGGCAGCGTCGACGCAGTCGAGGTGACCTCTGGGGCGACGGACGATTTCAACCGCGACGTCGTCGAGGCGATGGGTCCGACCGTGTGGAACACGGGGTGCACGTCCTGGTACCGGACCGACCGCGGCGCGATCGATCTGTGGCCCTTCGACCGACGGACGATGGAACGGATGCTCACCGAACCCGATGACCGGGACTTCGAGACAGTCACGCTGTGGTCCTAGGGACCAGCTGGTCACCTGCTGATCCCAGCCGGCCCGAGGTTCACCGCAGGATCAAAGGGATGTGCTGCTCGGCGGCGGTGTTGGCGCCGTGGTGGCCGAGCAGCGACGACTCCATCTTCTCGTGCTGGGTTCTGGCGAGGATGACGCCCCCGGTGGCGATCGCGATCACGTCGCCCAGCCGGTCCGCGTAATCACGGCCGGGGCCGAACAGCTGCTCGTCGAGGGCCTGCTCGCGGCTGAGTACCCGAGCGTGGCCGGCCAGTTCCGATCGCCATGCGGCCAGGACGGCCTGCTCCGACCCGGCCCGCGCGTAGGCGTGCCGTACCCGGGCCTCGCCGGCGACGGCTGCGACGTCGGCTAGAAGGGCGGGGCTGGTGTCGATGTCGATGATGTTCTCCGCGGTGACCATTCCGTGGTCTGCCGTCACCACGAGCGCGCAGTCGGGGGGCAGGTCCGCGAGAAGATCAGCGACAAACGCGTCCACCTCTCGAAGCGACCGAACCCATTCCGGCGAGCCGGGCCCATGGATGTGCCCGATCAGGTCCAGGTGGCCGAAGTAGGCGTAGACGAATCGCCGAGTCCGCGACGACCGACTAACCGCGTCCAGAACGCCGTGCCGAATCTCGTCGAGCGATTTCGCCGGCCGGAAGTCTCCGTCGGCCCGGAACGCGGCTCGGGTCAAGCCGGACTCGCGGAAGTCCTCGCGCATGACGTAGGTGACGTCGATGCCCTCGTCGGCGAGCAGGTCCAGCAGGCTGGGCTGCTGCTGGACCTCTCGCGGCGGGAACTCGTCCATGGCCGACGGACCGTCGGCGGATTCGAGCGTCCACCGCAGGGGGTTGAACGTGGTCGCGGGGCCGTCGGCGTCAGAGATCCGGAAGCTGTACCCCACGATCCCGTGCTGGGAACATGGCGCCCCGACCGCCAGACTGGTCAGACTCGTGGCCGTGGTGGCGGGAAAGCCCGCGCTGATCATGCGGGTCGCCATCGCGGCGAGGGTGGGGGCCTCGCCGGCGTGCTGCCTTATGAGCTCGGCGCCGAGGCCGTCGACAAGAACCAACACCACGTCCCGGCTCGGTTCCAGCGCCAGCGGATTGCGGATGTCCACCCCGAGAGCGGCGGCGATCGACGGCATGACGTCCGCGAGGGAATGGTCAGACGCAGTGGTGGGGATCCCGGTCATGACCTCACCATCCCCGAATCAGGCCGGCGGCGGGTGCAAGTCAGCCGAGCTCTGCGCTACGGGGGCGGCTGACCGGTGTCATTCCCGGTGACGCTCGATCCGGTTAGAAGGGTGGTGGGTCGAGGAGTTCGTCGATGAGTTGTTGGATTTGGCGTTCGACTTGGCTGACGATGGGTTTGTTGCGGTCCCACCAGCGGCTGCGGGTGGAGGGTGTGGTGCGGCCGGGGCCAGCACCGTTGCCAGGAACAGCGCCGGTGCTGGGGTTGCGGGTGGTTTCGCGTTGGGCGCGGCGTTGTTCGGCTTTGGCGCGTTCGGCGCGGAGGCGGGCTGCCCGGCGGTGCCAGTAGGTGGGTTCGGTGTTCGGGTCGCCGCCGCCGGCGTCGGTGGTGGAGGTGGTGGTGGGGTTGGGGGTGCGGGTTTGTTGCTTAGCCCAGGCCTGTTGCTCGGCGCGGGCTTGTTCGCGGCGGAATGCCGCCAGGGGCCCGGACGGTCGGGTGAGCATGGTCGCGCCGTCCGGGGTGATGACCACGAGGGTGCCGTCGGGGGAGAGGTCGTACAGCCAGCCGGAGAAGGTTTTGAACCGGTGATGTCGGCGGCACAGGCACATCAGGTTGCATTCCTCGGTGTGCCCGCCGCTGCTGGGGTCGTCGTGGTCGAAGGGGCGGGCGTGGTCGAGGTCGCAGTTCTCGGCTGGCACGGTGCACCCGGGGTGCCGGCAGGTTCCGTCGCGTAGGCGGACGCGGCGGGCCAGGGCGGTGCTGGGCCGGTAGTTCAGGGCTCGGCGGGCATCGTCGGCGGCGCCCGGGGCGGGGTCGATCCGCTCGAGGGTGGCGCCGCTGCTGGTGGCGAGCATGGCCAGCAGGGCGTTGATGGCGGATTCGCCGGTGCGGGGGAACTCGACCTGCGGGTCTGCGCCATTCCCGGGGGCGAAGACGGTGACCTTGGGTCGCAGCGGTGCCGGCGGTTCGTCCGGGTCCAGCCCGGTGGCGCGGGCGTAGCCGCGGTCCCCGCAGACCAGGGACATCAGCGCATCGGCGCGGCGCTGGGGCAGCGGGTAGTACGACATGTCCGCCACCTCGGCATCAGCGTCAGCGTCAGCGTCAGCGCCTGAGTCTGAGTCGGAATTGGACCCGGAGTCGGACTTCAAGGTGTCGGACGGCGCGCCAGAAGAGCCGGCAGTAGCAGTGCCACCGGCCGCGGAGCTGGTGGTGTCGGGGTCGGGGTTGGTGAATTCGTTGGCGCGTTGGTCGATGCGTTCGGCCAGGACGGCGGCTTCATCGGCGGCCAGGGTGGCCCAGAGGTTGGCCATCCCGTCGGCGCCTTTGCGGAAGTGCACTCCGCGGTCGCGGGCGGCGTCGGCTTTGCGTTCGCGGATCCCGTTGGCGTCGTAGCGGCGGATGATCGCATCGGCGGCTTCGCGGACGGTGCGGTCGCCGAGACGTTCGCCGCCCTCCAGGGCGGCGAGGTAGTCCTCGACCACCTCCCGCTGGACCTGCTCGAGCACGGCGGGGTCGACGGTGGACATCTGGCGGGCGAGCAGCTCCGCGGCGCGTTGCTCCATCCGGCCGGAGGCCAGGGCGGCGAGGATGGCCGGGTAGCGCTCGGTCAGGTCGACCGCGAAGCTGATCATGGACTCGGCCCGCAGGCAGGAGATGGGCATCGCCGCGACCACCTGGCCGGCGCACTCCGCGAACGGGTCGATCACCGCGTACCCGGGGACGAGGCCGTCCCCGACGCCGGCTTCATCTCGGCGGACGCACTCGCGAAACAGTTGGTAGCAGGCGGTGAACCGGGCTGCGGCGGCCCGGTTCTCCGCCGCCCAGGTGGCACGAGCGGCCTCGGTCAGGGCGCGCAGGGCAGACCCGTCATCGGGGCCGCCAGGGCCGCTTCTGCCGCTCGCATCGCCCGCCCCGCAACCGCCTGCCGTATCGCTCATGCCCCCACCCCCCGGTGTTGCACCGCATTCAAATCGTATCGAACCTGTGTTCTATGATACGCATACACATTCGAACGCACAAGGGCTGAGGAACATCAGAATCGGGCTCTTGCATGGCTCAGGAGTAACGGATACCCGCTCGGCCGGGATATGTGGTGGACTCATGATTCGTTGATCTGCAGGGGCGACCGCTCCTCACGTGCTGCTCGGAGGCCGCCCATGTCCAAGTCCATCGCATTCACCGGGGCATTGGTGGCGGCCCTGCTCGTCGCCTCTGCCGGAACCGCCGCAGCCCAGAGCGCGGACGGGCTCTCCTCTGACGGCCTCGATTCGTCGTCGATCTCCGGGTCGTCCGACGTCGAGGGCGACTACCTCGGTTCCGCGGGTGAGCTTCTCCCGGGTTCGGTGACCGGCTCGCTGCCCGGTTACGCCTCGGGGCCCCTCGGTTCCGCCGCCACGCTGGCGTGCAACGTGGGCACCGTCGCCGGTGCCGCCGCCGGCCTGACGGGCGTGCCCCTGCCGATTCCGGTCGGCGTCGTCTGCATGGTGGTCAACCCCGTCGCCGAGTCCGGCGACTCCCTGCTGAAGGGCGACGTGGAGGGTTCAGTCGCTGCAGTGGTCGGCGGAGTCCCGCTCGTGGGCGAGTCGCTCGGGGGCCAGGTCGACACCGCGTCCGCCACCGAGGCTGTGAACGGTTCGCTCGGGGAGGAGCAGCTCGGTTCGCTCACCGAGAGCTCCCTGTCCCCGCAGGCTGATCCCGCAGACTTGATCCCGCAGGGCTGACCGCTGGGCGGCGGCCGCTGGGCGCTGGGCGGATCGTTCAGCGCTGCCCGCGCCCGAACTGGTGGGGTTCAACCGGCTGTTGCGCCTTTGGCAGCCCCGCCACCACGAGCCGGTAGGACTCGGTGACCAGCTCCTCGACCATGCCCGGGGTGAGGGTCCCGCCGGGATGCAACGAGATCCAGTGGCGCTTGTTCATGTGGTAGCCGGTTGTTATGTCCTCGTGCGCCTCGCGCAGCGCCATGCTGTCCGAGGGCAGGGCCTTGAGCACCACTTGACGCTCCCCGGCGACCTCCACGTGGAGCATGAACATCTTGCCGCGGACCTTGTAGACGTCGTAGTCCGGCCCGAACGGGAACTCCAGGGTCGACGCCGGCAGCTCACGCGCCCGCCGAGCCGCACACTTCTGGAGTTCCCGCCCGTTCATCCCGCTGACGTTACGACACGCCCTCCGCAGCGGGGCGCACGGCGGGGCGCGGGCGGGTTCGCGCGAGCGGGTTGTCCAGCGTGCCGGCGAACTGCAGCGACCCCGCCTGGTCCGTCAGGTCCACCATCTGGCGGGTGTTGCGCAGCTGGAGCCGGTTGAGGCATGAGTGCTTGAACCGCGGGGCGAACAGCGCCTCCCAGGTGGGACGGTGCACCTCGCCGTCGTCGCCGTCGCCGTCTTCCCCGGCCAACGTCTTCAGGCACGCCCGCGCCTCTTCCCAGAAGTCCTCGACCCCCAGGACGCCAGCGCCGTCGAGTATCCCGGCCAGGTGGCGCAGCACCCCGTCCATGACGTCGGTGTGGACGGCCAGCGCGGCGGTCTCGGCGTCCACGAGGTGCCGGATCCGCTCGATCCCCGCCGGCAGCGGACGGTCGCGCACCACGGCCACCTCCTCGCCGATGTCCTTGAACAGCACGCGACGCGGCACGTGGTCCGGGCCGATCACCACGATCACGTTCTCGCCGTGCGGCATGAATACCAGCCCGTGCGCCAGGAGGCAGCGCGCGACCGGCGCCAGGTAGGCGTCGAGGAGTGCACGGAGCCACGTGCGGGCGTCCACTCCGGAGCGCTCCAGATGTTCGACGACGAGGGGGCGCCCGTGCGGGTCCACGTGCAGGAGCGAGGCCAGCGTGAACGCCCTCTCGTCGGCCGCCAGCCGCGGAACCGGGCTCTCGCGCCACAGCGCGGCGATCATCTTGGTGTGCGGGCCCTCGTCGGAGGCCCCGGCGGCGGCGGCCCGGTGGTAGGCGTCGCCCGTGTAGCCGACGGCGGCGACCTCGCGCAGGATCCCGAAGTCCAACGCGGTCAGCACCGGATCGGCGGCCACCAGCTCGGCCACCCAGTCGTTGACGGCCGGAGTGTCGCGCATGTACCTGGGCGAGAGCCCACGGGTGAACCCCATGTTCTGCACGGCCAGCGCGGTCTTGACGTAGCCGCGGTCGGGGCGGGTGACGTCGAAGAAGGTGCGGACGGACTGCTGCGGGCGGTACTCGTGGTCGGACTCGCCCAGGTAGACCAGGTCGCGGCGCGCGAGATCGGGGCCGAATGCCACGGCGATTTTGTGCTCCCACTGCCAGGGGTGCACCGGCAGGACGCGGTGGTCGGCCGGGTCCAGGCCGAGTGCGACGAGCTGGTCGGCGCAGCGGTCGAGCGCCTCGCGACCGAATTCGCGCAGGTAGAGCTCGTCCTCGTCCAGTCCGCTCACGGTGGCCAGGTGGCTCAGGTCCCGCCGCGCGGCGAGCCACACCAGGCGCACGGTGGCCCGGGCCTCCGGGGTGACGCGATGCCGGTCGGTCAGGCCGAGCCCGATGCGGGCGTTGTTGGCGACGAACCCGGGGTGGCCCTCGGTCATCGCGGCCTCGACCTCCTGCAGGCCGGCCTCGGCGAGCTCCTGCGCGGGCCGGTCGCGGTGGTGCAGGCAGAACGCGGCCGAGCCGAGCGTGGCCGCGATCTCCTCGAGGTACGTCCCCATGAGAGTGTCGGGGATGCCCAGCACGGGCGCCAGTGCGGTGATCAACTCCTGCGCGTCGGGCTCGGCCGGGGCGCCGTCGACCTCGCGGCGCAGCGTCGCCTCGTCGATCATCCAGTGTTCCAGCGGCAGCACCCGCGCGCGGAACGACCAGGACTCGCGCCCGGCGCGGACCTCGTACCAACCGGGGTCGGCGCCCGGTTCCGGGGCCAGGAGCCGTTCGTGGGAGAACTCGGCCAGGGCCTTCGCGCACAGGTGGCGGTGGGCCCGGCGCATGGCGTGTCCGGTGAGGTGGGCGTGGGTGGGAGCGTGGCCGGTGCCGGTGCCGGTGCCGGTGCCGGTGCCGGTGGCGGTGGCGTGACGTTGGTCGGGGGAGTGGAGGGACGACGACGAAACGGTCCTCGTCTCCCGGCCGATCTCCGAGGCCCGGAAGCCCTCGGCACTACAGAAGGAGAGGAGGGCGGTCTTGTCCGGGAGCTCCAGTGGCCCGTCCACGACGAAGCCGGCCCGGGCGTTGAGTCGGTGAACCGCGGTGTTCCCCGCATCGGGTTCCACCACCACCCGCCGGGCGCCCAGAGATTCGAGGGCGGTCTGGCAGATAACGCCGATCACGGCCGATGTCGTGCCGGGGACCGGGGTCCGGGTGGGCGCCACGAGCAGGTGCATGCCGAGGTCGCCCGGTTGGTGCGGGTACCGCCCGTCGAGTTCGACCTCCGCCGGGTCGTAGAACACCGCCAGCCCCACCCGCAGACCGTCGATCCGCACCAGGTGGACCTGCCGGTGCGGGCAGCCCTGCCAGTCGGAGAACACCTCCTCCACCTGCTCGGGGGTCAGACCACGCATCCCCCAGTAGGCGGAGCCGGGGTGGGCGAGCCAGGCGTGCAGTGTGCGGACGGTCGCGGCATCCAGGGCCAACGGCTCGAGGGTGACGAGCCCGGCCGGGGTGTGGGCGGCGAGGGTGTGGGCGGGTGAGGTGTGAGCGGGTGAGGTGCGGGTGGGTGAGGTGCGAGCTGCGATCGGCGATGCGGTGTGGGTCATCGGCTCTCCTGGGTCTGCGAGGTGGTGGGCGCGATGGCGGGCGCGGTGTGGGCGCCGGGGACGCCGAACTGTTGGAAGGCGATGGCGGTCTCGACCGGGTAGACCTCGCGGCCGGTGATGCTGCGCAGGATGATGCTGTTGCGCATCGCTCCCATGCCCAGGTCGGGGGCGCTGAGCCCGTGGGTGTGTTCCTCGGCGTTCTGCACGTGGATGCGGGAGTGGGCACGGTCGACGGTGTGGTCGCGGGCCACGCGGTAGCGACGGGACCGGCCGTTGCCGTGGTCCGTGTCGATCTCTTCCGTGTCGATCTCGCCTGCGATGCCGTCGAGGAACCGCGGCGGGGTGGGCGAGTAACCGGTGGCCATCACCAGTCCGTCGGTGTGATGGGTCCACGGCCGGCCGGTGTCGTTGCAGCGCAGGTCCAGATGGATTCCCGCGGGTTCGCCGGTCACGCAGGCTCCGTCGAGGGCGGTCGCGGCCACGAGCAGGCCGTTGCCGAGCCCCTGCGCCGACCGTCGGTAGAGCAGGTCGTGGATCTGGTTGATCAGGTCGGCGTCGATGCCCTTGTAGAGCGAGCGCTGCTCGCGCAGCATCCTGTCCCGCTGGTCCGCGGGGAGCCCGTGGAAGTGATCGATGTACTCGGGCGAGGTCATCTCCAGGGTGAGCTTGGTGTACTCCATGGGGAAGAACCGCGGCGAGCGGGTCACCCAGTCGACGCGCGGGCCGTCGCCGCCGGAGGCCGAGAGCAGGTCGTGGTAGATCTCCGCCGCCGACTGGCCGCTGCCCACCACGGTCACCGATCCCAGGTCGAGGAGTTCCGCGCGACGAGGGAGGTAGTCGGCGGCGTGGAGCGCGACCGTGGTGGCACTGCCGCCGCGGCCGTCCAGCGCCTCCAGATCCACCGGCGACCACGGGGTGGTCCCGATTCCCAGCACGAGGTGCCGGGTGCGATAGGTCTCGGTGCCCTCGCGGGTGATGGCGGTGACCCGGTAGACGGGACCCTCGTCGTCGTCGCCAGGGTTGTTCCCGGTTTCCGGTCCGCTCTCGCGCTGGACGTCGACCACCTCGCGGCCCCATCTCAGGCCCGCCACGCGCTCGGAGGCCCAGCGGCAGTACGCGTCGTACTCCGAGCGCAGTGGCTGGAAGTTCTCCCGGATATAGAAGGGGTAGAGGCGGCCGACCTGCTTGAGGTAGGCCAGGAACGAGTACGGCGAGGTGGGGTCGGCCAGGGTGACCAGGTCCGCCAGGAAGGGCACCTGGATGGTGGCCTCGTCGAGCATGAGTCCGTGGTGCCAGGCAAAGCCGTCGCGGGCGTCGAGGAACACCGCGTCCAGGTCGAGCGGTTCGGCCAGGCAGGCCAGCCCCAGATTGAACGGGCCGATGCCCACCCCGAGCAGGTCGTAGATCTTCCCGGTCATGTCAGTACCCCCGCGGTGGTGGCCTGTCGGAACCCGACGGCCAGGTAGAGCGCGGCCTCGCGGACGTCTGCGAGCACCGCCGCCACGTCCTCCTCGGACAGGTTCGGGTCCAGCACGGTGAGCTTGAGACAGGGCCTGCCGTCGATCACGGTCGCGGCGACCACGGAGCGCCCCTCGGCGAACAGGGCGTCCCGCACGGGCCGGACGAGGGAGTCCGCCTCGTCGTCGTCGGCTCCCGGCGGCCGGGGACGGAACAGTACGGTCGACAGCTCCGGGCGTCGGACCAGTTCGAGCAGGGGGTCGGCCTCGACGGTCCGGGCGGTCCGTTCGGCCACGTCGATCGCGGAGTCCAGCAACCGGCCGATGCCGTCCGCACCGATCACCCGCAGCGTCATCCACAGCTTGAGCGCGTCGAAGCGCCGGGTGGTCTGCAGGGACTTGTCCACGGCGTGGGTGTCGCCGTCGGCGGGGTTCAGGTAGTCGGCGCTCACGGTGGAGTGGCGGAAGTGGGAGCCGTCGCGCAGCAGGAGGGCGGAGGCGGCCACCGGGAGGAAGAAGGTCTTGTGGAAGTCCACGGTCACCGAGTCGGCCAGCTCGATCCCGTCGAGCAGGTCGCGGCGGGTGGGGGAGACCAGCAACCCGCCGCCGTAGGCCGCGTCCACGTGCAGCCACACGTCGTGGCGGCGACACACTCGTCCGATCGACCGCATCGGGTCGATCACGCCGTGGTCGGTGGTCCCGGCCAGCGCGACGACGGCTGCGACCTCGTTCCCCGCGTCGACGACCGAGGCGAGCGCGCGGTCGAGGGTCGCCGGATCCAACTGGTCCCCGTTCCCGGGCAGGACGATGACGGCGTCCGGGGCCAGGCCGAGCAGTCGGGCGGCCATCACCACGCTGAGGTGGGCGTGCTCACCGGTCACTATCCGCAGGCGGGACATCCGCGCGCAGCGGTCGGCGGGGGTGCCGGGAACAGCGGCGTCCCCGGTGGCCGGGGCGGGCCGGGCGAGCCGGTTCTCGCGGGCGGTGAACAGCGCCTGCAGGTTGGACTGTGTGCCGCCGGTGGTGAACACCCCGTCCGGGCGGATCTGCTGGGGTCGGGTCGGCTCTGCTCGGTCGAAGCCGATGAGGCCGGTGGTCCAGTCGATGAGCTTCTGCTCGATGAGGCAGGCCGAGGTGCCCTGGTCCCAGGTCTCTACGGCCGTGTTGACGGAGGTGGCCAGCGTCTCGGCGGCTAGCGCAGGGATGGTGACTGGGCAGTTGAGGTGCGCGAGGTATCGCGGATGGTGGTAACCCACCGCGTGATCGAGATAGAGGCCGCGCACCTCCACGAGGGCCTCCTCCAGGGTCCCCAGGGGAGTGGACAGGTCCACCGCCGCGGTCTGGGCCGCGAGGTGTGAGGGCGAGGCGGACGAGCGCGGGGTGGTTCTGCCGTCGAGATATCGGCCCACCTCCGCGGTCGCGGCGGCCAGCGCGGCGGCGTGGTCCTCCCCACTCTCGCGGCTCAGCAACGGATCTTTCACGGGTACTCCGACCTACTCGGGGAACGTGCGGCAGGGGCGACGCTATGAGGGTAGGCTTGCCTAAGCAACAGTTGGGTGAGATGAATCACACTGTGGGGCAACTGAAGTGACGAGGGGAAATGTTGACCTTGCGTGAGACCCCTCAACGCCCCTAGTGTTGCGCACACCATAGGTAAGCCATGCCTAAGTCACTTCTCGTCAGACGGAGATCTCATGACCTCGCCCGCCGCACGGTCCCGGTTCGGATTCGCGGACGCTCCCACCTCGTCCCGCTCCCGCAATCGAGCCGTCCTGTTGCTCCTTGCCGCCGGCATCGCGATCCTCGCCCTCCTCGCCGGCTGCTCTACAGGTGCGGTGGGCGGCACCGACGAGCCCGGTTCGGTAACCGGGGTCGAGCGCGAGGGAGATTTCCCGCGCACCGTCACCCACACCTACGGTGAGACCGAGATCCCGGCGGCGCCACAGCGCGTGGCCACCATCTCCTGGGTCAACGCCGACGTCTCGCTCGCGCTCGGAGTGGTTCCGGTGGGTATGCCCCGGAACGCGTTCGGCGGGAACGCGGCCGGGTCGACGGACTGGTTCGACGCCGCGCTGGCGGAGGCCGGGGGCCAGGCTCCGGAGATGTACTCCGAGACCGACGGCATCAACACGCAGGCGATCGCCGCGCTCGAGCCCGACCTCATCCTGGGCGTCTACTCGGGCATGACCGCCGAGGAGTACGAGACGCTGTCCAAGATCGCGCCCACCGTCGCGATGCCCGAGGGTGACGCCCCCTTCGGGACCGCCTGGCAGGACTCGACCCGGCTGATCGGCGAGGCGCTGGGCCGGGCGGAGCGGGCCGAGGAGCTCATCACCGACGTCGAGGGGCAGATCGACCAGGTCGCCACCGCCCACCCCGGGATCCGCGGCACCTCCTTCATCTTCGGCACCGTCGACCCGGACGCCGCCGAGAAGATCTACGCCTACACGGGAGTGGACAACCGGCCGCGCTTCCTCGAGCAGCTCGGCATGGTGCAGTCGCCCGCCGTCGCCGAGGCGTCGACCGGGGCGCCCGACGAGTTCTTTGTGACCTGGTCGCCCGAGCGGGCCGACCAGCTGGTCTCCGACATCCTGGTCACCTACGCCGCCTCCCCGGACGTGCGCGCGGCGATCGAATCCGACGCATTGCTCGGCCGCATCCCCGCGGTCGCCGGCGGCCGCATGGTGGTGCAGACCGACGAGCAGGAGGTGCTGGCCCTGTCCGCGGCCTCGCCGCTCAGCCTGCCGTGGGCGCTGGAGAACGTCGTCCCCGAGATCATCACCGTGGCGGAGCGGAACTAACCCCTTATGACGACGACGAGCCGGGCACCAGCGACCGGGCGGCAGAAACCGCCGGGCGCCGATCGAGTCGTCCTGGGTACGGCCGCCTCGCTCGCTCTGCTCGTGCTGGCGGTGGCCGCGTCGCTGTTCGTCGGCGCCCGGTCGGTGGATCCCGGCGTGGTCTTGTCGGTGCTCGGCGGGCTCCCGTCGGCGCTGACTTCGGGCGATCTCGCCGCGGCCCTGGCACCGGGGTCGGGCGCCGGGATGGACGAGGTGGTGGTGACCGCACGCGTGCCCCGGACCATCACCGCTGTTCTCGTGGGCGCCGCCCTGGCCGTGGCCGGCGCCGGGTTGCAGGGCGCCACCCGCAACCCGCTCGGCGATCCCGGCCTCCTGGGCCTCACCGCCGGCGCCGCCCTCGGCGTGGTGCTGGGTCTGGCGCTCGCGCCGAGCGCCGGACCCAGCGCGGTCGCCGGCTTCGCCGTGGTCGGGTCGCTCGCCGCCGGCTTGGTGGTCGTGGGTGCCGGGCGGCTGGGCGCGGACTCCGGCACCGGGCTGATCCTGGCCGGCGCGGCCGTGACCGCCGGGTGCACGGCGGTCACCTCCTCGCTGGTGGTGGCGCTGCCCGGTGTGCTCGACCGCTTCCGCTTCTGGGGTCTGGGCTCGGTGGCCCGGTCCGGCGCCGCGGAGATCGGGGCCGCGCTGCCGTTCCTGCTGATCGGCCTGGCCCTGGTGTTGGCCGGGGCGGCCACCCTCGACGCGCTCGCCCTCGGCGACGACCTGGCCCGCGGACTGGGCGTGGGGCCCGTCGCCGGCCGGGCCGTGGTCCTCGGGGGCGTGATCATCCTCTCCGGCGTAGCGACGGCGCTGGCCGGCCCGATCGCGTTCCTCGGACTGCTCGTGCCGCACCTGCTGCGGCGACTGGTCGGGGCGGGCAACCGGGTGGTCCTGGGCCTGTCCGTGATCGTCGGACCCGCCGTCCTGCTGCTCGCCGACACCGTGGGCCGGGTGATCGCCCCGCCCGGCGAGATCGCCGTGGGCGTGATGACCGTGGCGATGGGCGTGCCGTTCCTCATCGTGCTGCTGCGCTCCGGCCGGGGGATGGGGGAGACATGAGCGCCACGACCACGACCGTCATCGACCGCCCGGCCGGTCCCGACGCCCCGGACCTGGCGCGGACGGAGAAGCGGGTGGCCGAACTCGCCGCCCGCCGGCGGCGTCACGCGGTCCTCGTCGTCGTCGGACTGTCCGTCGCCCTGCTGGCGGTGATGGCCGTCCGCGTGCTGCTGGGCCGGTACACGGTGACGGTGCCCGACTTCCTCGCCATCCTCGGCGGCGCCGCCATCCCCGGTGCCACGTTCGTGGTGCTGGACGACAAGCTGCCCCGCGCCGTCCTCGGCGCGCTCGCGGGCCTGGCGTTCGGGGCCTCCGGCGCCCTGTTCCGCCGCGTGCTCGGCAACCCGCTGGCCAGCCCGGACATCCTCGGCATCTCGCACGGCGCGTCCGCCGGGGCCGTCGTGGGGATGGCGACATGGGGCCTGCGCGGGGTGGGCATCATCCCCGCCGCGCTCGCCGGATCCGCGGTCGCGCTGGCGATCGTGCTGGTCGCGTCGGCCGGTCGGCGCTCGGGGATCGTGGGCCCGCGGTTCCTGCTCGGCGGGGTCGCCGTGGCCGCGCTCGGCAGCGCCGTGGTGACCCAGTACGTGGCCCGGCTCCCGCTCATGGGCGCGCAGGAGGCGGCGGTGTGGACGGTCGGCTCGCTCTCCGCGGCGTCGGCCGAGCGCATCGGGTGGCTGGCCGCAGCCCTGGCCGTCCTCCTCCCGCTGGGGATGTGGCTGCACGCCGCGCTCCGGCCCGCCGAGCTGGGGCCCGAGCTCGCCGTCGGCCTGGGCTCCCGTCCCGTCCCCACCCGCGCCGCCGCGCTGGGCGTGGGCACCGTGCTCGCCGCCGCCGCCACCGCGGTCGCCGGTCCGCTGGCGTTCGTCGCCCTGCTGTCCACGCCGATCGCTACCGCGCTCGGCCGCGGCCGACCCCGCATCCTCGCCGCCGCGCTGACCGGCGCGGTGATCGTGGTGGCCGCCGACGTCGTGGCCTCCGAGGCGCTGAGCACCGTCGACCTGCCCACCGGCGTGGTGACCGGTGCCCTCGGCGCCCCCGCCATGCTGTGGATCCTGCTGCGCTCCCGAAAGGTCGCCTGATGCCCGTCCCCGTCCCCATCCAGACTTCCCGACCTGCGTTCGCCGGACCCGAGCCCGCCCTGCCGCTGGACGCCGGCCTCGTCCCGGAACCCGCCTTCCGCCTCCGCGGGCTGACCCTGGGCTACGGCGCCGAACCGGTGATCAGGGACCTCGACCTGGACATCCCGAGCGGTAAGACCACCGTGCTGATCGGCGCCAACGGCTGCGGGAAGTCCACGATCCTGCGGGCCCTCGGCCGTCAGCTCTCGCCGCTGGCCGGTTCGATCGAGGTGGGCGGACGCGACCTGGCGACCATCAAGCCCCGGGCCCACGCCAGGTCGGTGGCGTTCCTGCCCCAGTCGCCGCTCGTCCCGGAGGGGCTCACGGTGGCCGAGTTGGTGGCCCGCGGTCGGCATCCCCACCGACGGTGGTGGGGAGCGGGCGACGACGACGAGTCGGCCGTCGCCGAGGCGCTGGCACTGACCGGCACCGCCGATTTCGCCCACCGCCGGGTCGACGAACTCTCCGGTGGGCAGCGGCAGCGCGTGTGGGTGGCGCTGGTGCTGGCGCAGGCCACGGCCACGCTGCTGCTCGACGAGCCGTGCTCGTTCCTCGACCTCGCCCACCAGCTCGACGTGCTGGACCTGGTCAGCGACCTGCCCCTGCCCGCCGGGCACCACCCGGACCCGCAGGGAGAGGGGTCCGGCCGCCGGACCGTGGTGGCGGTGCTGCACGAACTCACCCTGGCAGCCCGGGTGGCCGACCACCTGGTGGCCGTGGCCGAGGGCGGGGTGGTGGCGGCGGGGCCGCCCGATCAGGTGATCAACGCCGAGACCTTGCGCCGGGTCTTCGACCTGGAAGCCGACATCATCAGTGACCCGCTCACTGGCCATCCCGTGGTCCTGCCGCGGGGACGACGGAAGGGGACGACATGACCGCAATAGTCGTAGAGGCACCGATCCTGCTCGCTGAGACCCGGGTCCTCGAGGCCCGGGCGCTGGGGGACTCGTACGTCCGACTCGTACTCGCCGGACCGGATCTGCTCAGGTGGTCCGCGGACGTGGTGGACCCGGGCACCGTGCGCGATGCCTACATCAAACTGATCGTCCCGCCGCCCGGTGAGCGGGGGATCGCCCCGGATCCGGCCGCGATCAGGGAGTGGTTGGCCCTGCCGGAGGCCGAGCGGGGTTCCATGCGGACCTACACCGTGCGCCGGGCCGACACCGTGGAGCTCGACGGCGAGCTGGTCCCCGCCCTGACCGTGGACACGGTGGTCCACCCCGGCCACGACGAGGGTCCAGGTTCCCTGTGGGCGCGATCGGTGCGACCGGGGGACGGCGTCCGCCTCATCGGCCCCGGTCGCGGGCACGCCCCGTGGGCCGCGTGGGCACCGGGTGAGGCCGGTCGGGTGGTGTGCGCGGGGGACGAGACCGCCGCCCCCGCGCTGCTGGCGATCGCCGAGGAGATCGCGGCGGAACCGCGGCAGTCGCGGCAGGTGCAGATCCTGATCGAGGTGCCGACCCCGGCTGATGCCCGGGCGCTGGCGGCCGGGGCGCCGGACTTCGTCACCCTGTTGCCGCGGTCCGGGGATCGCGGTAGCGCGCTCGTCCACCACCTGGCGGGGGTTCTGGGCCTGGACCAGGTCTGTGTGGACACCGTCCTGGACGGACGTCGACCCACCGAACGGGAATGGCAGGCGGCCACCGCCGTGTCCGCCGGGGACCCCTATCTCTTCCTGGCCGGAGAGGCCGCACTGGTCCGCGCCATGCGCCGGCTCGCGGTTGATGCCGCCGGTGTGCCCAAGCAGGCGGTGGCGTTCATGGGCTACTGGCGCTGTGGAGCAGCCGAGAACTGAGCCGCGGCCCGCGACCGGATCGGCCGGTCGCTGTCCGGGTGCTCCCGCCGCTACGGGGTCGGGCCCTCATCGGGAGCCGGGTAGGACGGATCCCTGAGGGCCCGGAGCAGACGCGGGTACCGCGACCCGGGGAGTCTGTTGCCGATGGGATCGAAGTGCAGGTCCTCGTCGTCGTCCTCCCAGGAGTCCACGGTCAGGCGGCCCAGGGTCGTCCACTTGCCCAGGGGGGTCGCGTGCTGCAGGGTCCAGGTGCCGCCGTCCCCGGTGGGGATCGCCGCGAGGAGCAGCGGACGGCCCGCGACCCGGACGGGGAACATCGAGGTCATGGTGCGGCCGGTGGCCCGCCAGCCGGTGGTCAGGACGTAGCGGGACAGCGGGCCCAGCCCGGTGCTGGCGAGCAGGATGTCCACGGGTTGGTCGGCGTGGATTCGGATGGCCATCCCCCCGATGTCCGGGACCGCGTCCGGTAGTCCGATGGCGCGGGACAGGCGGATCGTGGCCGGCCACCGGCCCGTGATGTCGAGGAGTTGGGAACCGGTGCGCCCGACACCGGTCACGCTCAGCGTCGCGCGGGCCACGACGCCCTTGGGGTGCAGCGCCTTCGGTCGGACCATTCGCGTGAGGGCCGCCGCTGCGCCGAAGGCCGAGCCGAACAGACCCGCCAGCGGGGCGGAGCGAACCGCCAGTTCGGCGGACCGTTCGGGCCGCCGGTCTGCGGGCGCCGGGTTGGTGGTCGCAGGGTTGCTGGGCGCCGGGTTGGCACGCGTGGGGTGGGTACGCGCGGAGTGAGCGCGCGCGGAGTCGGCGGACAGGCGGGGTGATCTCCGGGCGATGCGGGACATGGTGACCACGATACGCAGTGGCGCGCCTCACACCTGAGTGTTACCGTCAGCTGACTGCTAGACAAAACCTAGGGAGATGTCCACCATGGCGAGTTCATTCATCCGTCAGGATGAGGGCTTGTTCGTGCCCGATTCCGTCGCGCGCCGGGTGTGGTCCTATCCCACGTCGGCTCTTCTGGGCTTCATCCGTGCGGTGACCATCGAGCACCTCGACCCGGACCTGACGGCGGCGGTCGCGCACAGCGGCCAGGTGGTGCAACGGCCCGCGCTGCGCTACGACCGGACCGTCCAGTACTTCGCGACCGTGCTGTTCGGTGACGCGGCGTCGGTGATCAAGTCCTCCGACGTGCTGATGAAGGTGCACTCCCGTGCGTACGGACCCAACCCCGTCACCGGTGGCGAGTACGACTCCAACGACCCGGCCTCGCAACTCTGGATCCACATGACCGCCTGGCACTCGATCCTCTACGTCTATGAGATGTACGGGCCCGGGAAGCTCAGCCGGACGGACGAGAACGAGTACTGGCGCGAATGCGCTGTGGCCGCCGAGTGCCAGCCGATCCACGTGCACGACGTCCCGCGCACCCGCGGCGAGGTGCAGAAGTACTTTGACGACTGGCGCGACCGACTCGCCTCGTCCGAGGCCGCGGTGCACAACATCGAGTTCATCCTCGCGGGGATGCGGACGATCTTCACCGCGCTGCCGGCGCCGATGCGCGCAGTCATGGGGCCGGTCATCCGGGCCGGGGTGATCGCCACCTACCCGCGATGGATGCGGGCGCTCATGGGCGTGCGCCAGTCCCGGGTGACCGACTCGGCGGTGGTGGCGGTGCTCCGACCCGGGATGGCCGCGCTCGCCCGCAGCCCCCGGGCACAACTGTGGTTTCTCGAGCGCGTCGCCCCTCGCGGTGGCCCGGTGCTTACCGACCACCTCCGCGGCATCCCGGCGGAGACCTCGAGTGTCTACTCACCTGAGCAGGCGCGGAAGAAGTTCGGCGACCCCCGGACCCCGCTCGAGCAGTACGCGGACCAACTGGCCGTCCGCCGCGACGGGGCGACGGCGAAGCCGTATGAGCACAAGCACCGCGAGGCCCCGCTGGAGTTCGCCGCGCCGGCGGCGCGGGTGGGTTAGTTGTTCTGTCCACGCAGCTCAGGCGCGCAACAGCTGACGCAGGACGTAGGGCAGGATGCCACCGTTCTGGTAGTAGGCCGCCTCCGCCGGGGTGTCGATCCGGACGGTGGCCGTGAACTCACGGGACGTGCCGTCCTTCTCGACGGTGACCGTGACCTCGTCCGGGATGCTGGTCGAGCCCTCCAGGCCGGTCACGGAGAACACCTCGTCGCCCGTCAGCCCGAGCGTCTCCGCGTCCTCGCCGCGTGGGAACTGCAGGGGCAGTACGCCCATCCCGATGAGGTTGGAGCGGTGGATGCGCTCGAACGAGACCGCCAGGACGGCCCGGACGCCGAGCAGCATCGTGCCCTTGGCGGCCCAGTCGCGCGAGGAACCGGACCCGTAATCGGCGCCGGCGATGACCACGAGCGGGACGCCCTCCTCCTGGTATGACGTCGCGGCGTCGAAGATGCTCAGCTGCTCGCCGCTGGTCCAGTGCTTGGTCACCCCGCCCTCGACGCCCGGCACGAGCTCGTTGCGGAGCCGGACGTTGGCAAAAGTGCCGCGGATCATCACGTGGTGGTTGCCGCGACGCGAACCGTAGGAGTTGAAGTCCCTCGGATCGACGCCCTTGTCGGTGAGGTACCGGCCCGCGGGGCTGTCCCGCTTGATCGCCCCGGCGGGCGAGATGTGGTCGGTGGTCACGGAGTCCCCGAGCTTGGCCAGCACCCGCGCGCCCGAGATGTCGCGGATCGGCTCGGGCTCGGCCTGCATCCCGTCGAAGTACGGCGGGCGCTGGATGTACGTGGAATCGGAGTCCCAGTCGTAGACGTCACCCTCGCGGATGTCCATGCCGCGCCAGTTGGCGTCCCCGGCGTAGAGGTCCGAGTAGCCCTCGGTGAACATCTTCGCCCCGACGTTGGCGTCGACGACCTCCTTGACCTCGGCACTGCTGGGCCAGATCTCGCGGAGGTACACGTCCTCGCCGGCGTCGTTCTTGCCCAGGGGCTCGGTGAGCAGGTCGGTGTGCAGGCTCCCCGCGAGTGCGTACGCGATGACCAGCGGCGGAGAGGCGAGGAAATTCATTTTGACCTCGGGGTGGATGCGGCCCTCGAAGTTGCGGTTGCCCGAGAGCACCGAGGAGACGTTGAGGTCCTTGCCGGTGACGGCGGCGCTGACTTCGGGGATCAGCGGACCCGAGTTGCCGATGCAGGTGGTGCAGCCGTAGCCGACCAGGTGGAACCCGAGCTGTTCGAGGTACGGCGTGAGGCCGGAACGATCGAGATAGTCGGTGACGACGCGGGAACCGGGAGCGAGGGTGGTCTTGACCCACGGCCGGGTCCGCAGGCCGCGATCGGCGGCCTTCTTGGCCAGTAGCGCCGCGCCGAGCATGACCGACGGGTTGGAGGTGTTGGTGCACGAGGTGATGGCGGCGATCACCACGTCTCCGTGGTCGACTATCGCCTTCTTCCCGCCGATGAGCACCTCGGTCGGATCGCTGGGCCAGCCGAGCTTGGCGTTGGCGGTGAGTTCTTCCTCCGACATGTGGCGAGGCGGCGGGTCGTTCGACGCGTCGGCGTCGAGGGAGACGGGGTCGGAGGCAGGGAACGAGTCGGCCGATGCGTCGTCGACTCCGCCATCGCCGGAGGCGGGCTTGTCGTACTCCCCGGCGAGCAGGCCGAGCACGGTGCGGGGGGCGTCGCCGAGGGCGATCCGGTCCTGGGGGCGGCGCGGACCGGAGATGGACGGTTCGACCGTCGACAGATCGAGGTCGACCACACGGGTGAATTCGGGTACGTGATCGGGGTCGTGCCACAGGCCCTGTTCACGCGCGTACGCCTCGACCAGGGCGATCTGGTCAGCTTCGCGGCCGGTCAGGCGCATGTAGTCGAGGGTCTCGGCGTCGATGGGGAACATCGTGGCGGTGGAGCCGTACTCCGGGCTCATGTTGCCGATGGTGGCGCGGGTGGCGAGCGGAACGTTGGCGACGCCGGGGCCGAAGAACTCTACGAACTTACCGACGACGCCGATGCTGCGCAGCAACTCGGCGACGGTGAGTACGAGGTCGGTCGCCGTGGTGCCTTCCGGGAGCTCACCGCTCAACCGGATGCCGATGACCTGGGGGATCAGCATGCTCATCGGCTGTCCGAGCATCGCGGCCTCGGCCTCGATGCCGCCCACGCCCCACCCCAGCACGCCGATCCCGTTGACCATCGGAGTGTGCGAGTCGGTGCCGACGAGCGTGTCGGGATAGGCCCGGGTCAGTTCAGCTGTCTTCCGGGTGAAGACAACCCGGGACAGGTGCTCGAGGTTGACCTGGTGGCAGATGCCCGTGTCGGGCGGGACCACGAGGAAGTCGGCGAAGGACTGCTGCCCCCAGCGCAGCAGCTGGTAGCGCTCCTGGTTGCGCTCGAACTCGAGCTGGGCGTTGATGCCGAAGGAGTCCGGGCTGCCGAAGGAATCGGCGATCACGGAATGGTCGATGACCAGTTCGGCCGGGATCTGCGGGTTGATGGTGGCCGGGTCCCCGCCGAGGTCGATCATGGCGTCGCGCATGGCGACCAGGTCGACCACACATGGCACGCCGGTGAAGTCCTGCATGAGCACGCGCGCCGGGGTGAACTGGATCTCCGGGTTGTGCTCGGACTCCGCGTTCCAGTCGCGGATCGCCTCCACCTGTGCGGCGGTGACCACCCGGCCGTCCTCGTTTCGCAGGACGTTCTCGAGCAGGACCTTCAGTGAATAGGGGAGTCGCCCCGAGCCCTCGATCCGGTCGAGGCGGTAGATCTCGTAGGACCTCCCGCCGATCTCGAGCTGGTCGCGGGCTCCGAAGCTGTCCGGGGCCGCGTTCGCGGCATTCTGTGACGACTGATCCTGTGACATCGCACGTCCCACCTTCTAGTCGATAATTGTGAGCGCGGTCACATCCCACCGTAGGCCTGACGAGCGGTTAAAGACACCGCTCAGGGTTTGGCGGTGGGCGGCGTGGGCTCGGCGCTCGCCCGGCCGTTCCGGGCCTGCCTTCACATACATGACCGTCGACCGCGGTGGCGAGGTGTGGGAGCAAGGAGTCTCAGGGTTCCAGTACCGCATGTGAATGGCTCGCGGCGCGAGCGCATCGCCGTCTGGCGGAGCTGGGCTGTGGTCTTTGTTCAGTCGTCCACGCCGCGGGCCGCGAGGGCGTCGCCCAGCTGGTCGGCGGTGGTGAGCGCCCCGAGCACGGTCGGCACCACCAGCGCGCGGATGGACATGCCCAGCCCGCGGGCCTTCCGGGCCTCGGTGACCTGCCGGAGCTGCCGGGCGAGCAGTGGGATCGCGCGGATGGTCAGCACCAGGACCAACGCGACCCGGTCCGGCGAGACGCCGACATGGCGTAGCGGCTGGGCGGCACGCGTGACCGCATCGAGCAGGTCCGACATGCGGGTGGTCAGCGCGACCAGGCCCGCCACCGCGATCGCCACTAGCAGCGACCCGCTCACGCGCAGCGCGGTGTCGAGGTCGGCGACGATCCACTGCAGTACCAGGATCGCGATGAGCATAGGCAGCACCGGGCGAACCTGGTCCCAGGCCGCGCGGGGCCGGATCCGCCCGATCACGTAGAGCACTGCGGCGAGCCCGAGCGCGGGCAGCACGTGCCAGGCCTGGCGGACCGTCAACGACACCGCGAGGATCAGCGCGCAGACCAGCAGGATCTTCAGCCCTGCCGGCAGGCGGTGCAGGAGAGAGCTTCCCGGTTGATAGGTGGCGAACACCTACGCCCCCGAACCGGGAGCCGAACCCGAGCCCGGACCCGACCGCAGCGCGATCCGGCGGTACCCGGCCAGCGCGGCCGCGGGGGCGTCGTCGATCACCACGCGCCCGCCGTCGACCACCAGCACGCGGTCGAAGTCGGAGACCAGGTCGAGGTCGTGCGTCACCACCACCAGCTGTTGGGGGAGCTCGGCGAAGATCTCGGCCACCAGCGCACGATTGCGCAAGTCGAGCAGGGTGGTGGGCTCGTCGGCCACGATCACGGAGGGGTCGATCACCAGTACCGCGGCCAGCGCGAGCAGTTGCTTCTGACCGCCGGAGAGCAGGTGGCAGGGGTGGTCGGCGTGGTCGGCCAGACCGTACCTCTCGAGCACCTGGTCAACTCGTCGTCGTCGATCCTCCTTGTTCAGCCCCGACCGGCGCAGAGAGAAGTCCACGTCCTCCGCGACGGTGGGCATGACGATCTGGGTGTCCGGATCGGTGAAGCAGAATCCCACCCTGCGTCTGATCTGGGCGCCCTTGCGGCGGGTGTCGAGGCCGTCGACGGTGACCGTGCCGGCGGTGGGGACGACGAGCCCGTTGATCATCCGGGCGAGCGTGGACTTGCCACCGCCGTTGACTCCGACGATCCCGATGCGGCGTTCGGACAGCGTCAGGTCGATGTCCACGAGGACGGTCCGCTCGCCATAGGTATGGCCGACGCCGTCGAACCGGATCTCGGCGCCGCGGGGTTCCGCGCCGTGGGGATCAGGCACGCGGGGATCGGGCACGCGGGGATCGGCGCTACGGGGGTCGGTCCCACCGGGTTCGATCCCACCGGGTTCAATCACGCCGGGTTCGATCACGCCTGGGTCGAGCTCTGCCTGCGCAGCGGGGCGATCAGGCCAGGCCGTGCCTTGTGGACCTGCGCCGCGACGACCGCCGTGACGACCGCCTTGACCAGGTCGCCGGGGACAAAGACGCCGTTGGCCGCGATGGCGGCGGTCAGGGTGAGATCCGTCCGCAGCAGCATGCCGGCCACGCCGAAGGTGTAGATCACGACGATCCCGCCGAAGATGGTGATCAATAGCCCCGGGATCACCCGGTAGCGCGGCATGATCAGCGCGGTGAGCAGGCCGATCACGATCACCGCGGGGATCCACCCGATGAGGAAGCCCGCGGTGGGGCCGGCCAGCGAGGTCAGGGTGGTGCGGCCGGTGGGGAAGACGGGCAGTGCCAGACCGATGACGATCACCGCGAGCACCGACAGGGCGCCCTTGCGCCAGCCGAGCAGCGCGCCGGCGAGCATGACGCCCAGTGTCTGCAACGTGATGGGCACGCCCGCGGAACCGAGGGTGATCTGGCCGGGGAGACCGAGGACGACGATGAGGGCGGCGAATACCGCGATCTGGGCGAGGTCTCGGGTGGCGCTACGGGCCGGGGCCCGGTCGACGGGGATGCTCACTGGTCTCCTTGGCGCAGGAAGGGCTGTCACGCGACAGCGTCGGCGTCCATTGTTGCGCCTGTCACGTCCGAATCGGTAACCGGGTCCGCGGCCCGGGAGGCGCCTCCTGAACCGGCTCGGGCAGCCGATGTCGGCGCTAGAGTGACCCGCATCACTTCCGGCGGTTCGGGGGAACTGTGCAGAATCGGGTCCGCAACGTCCTGGGCGGGCTCGTCGCCGTCGTCCTCGCGGTCTTCCTCCCGCTGGCTCATGCGCCGGCCTCGGCCTACGTGACGCCGACCGCGCCGTATTCGTACGCGCCGAATTCATACGCGCGGTATCTGGACGTCGTCGCCGACAATCCCGACGCCGAGCTGGCCGGTGGCTTCTCGACGACGCTCCCCACCGACCCGGTCGAGCTCAGGGCGGCCCTCGACGGCGTCCGGGCGGCGGGCGTCGCGCCGGAGCGTTACGGGACCCTGGCACGGCAGTACTGGCTGGCCGTGGGGGCGGACAACGCCGGAATCGACCTGGCGCAGTGGGAGCCGGCGCGGGGGCTCGAGGCCAACCTCGCCACGGTCGACAAGGTGTACGTCAACTATCTGCGGCTCTACAACTCCCACGACGGGTTCTGGTGGACTGGGATGGCCGGGCTGGCGGGGATGTCGTTCGCCGCCGGGTTCTGGGACCTCGACGAGGTGGGCGGGCTGCTCACCGTGCCCGGGGTGCACGAGCTGGGGACCGGGGTCGCCGGCGCGCTGGCAGGGCTGCCGTGGGAGCTGGCCGACAGCACGCCCCGGGATGTGCGCCTGCTGGCCACCGCGGGGCCGACGCTCCGGCAACCAGATGTGGACTGGTACCTGCACCGCCTGCTGGTCATGCAGCGCCACATCTTCATGGACATGGTGCCGATGCACGAGGCCTACGCGGCGGAGGGGCTACCCGCCGTCGAGGAGCTCGCGGCGAGCGGGGCGTACGACGACTACGTGGTCGACGCCTGGCGGATGCTCGACGAGGGCAGCCTGGACGGCAGGTCAGAGGCGTTGCTCCGGATGGCCTCGCGCGAGCAGAACCAGATCATCGCCGACCAGTGGGACGCCGTGGCGGCGGGCCGCGGCGATCTCGGACGGGTGCTGACCTACATCACCACGGTGGGCGGCGCGCCGGACATCCCCGGGGCCTCGCCGCTCGGTCAGTTCCGGCCGCTCTCGGTCCGCGCGGACGTGGGCGGTCAGCCGACCGTGCTTCGTACCCCGCTACCGGGATTCAACTGGGCCGATCGCGGGCCCCGGTGGGAGTACATCGAGCAGGACCTGGTCCCGGCGTTCCGCTCGCTGGTGCGCGACTGGCCCGCCGAGGCGCCGCGACACCTGGACGTGGGCTTCCGTCCGCGCGCCGAGCAGAACCGGATCCTCGTGCGGCTGCCGGTGTTTCTGGGGCAGATGACGACGGGGTGGGTGGTGGGGCCGGGCTGAGGCGTGCTGCGGGCGGGCCCGTGTTCCGCGCCCGGCCCTCGCCCGTTCGTTCAGCCTGCCGGGTCGATCAGTGCGTCGACCGCGCGCAGTACCTCGTCCAGCGGCCGCCCGCCCTCGACGAGTTCGGACCCCTTGAAGACCACCGCCATCACCAGCTCCGCGGTCAGGTCGGGGTCGGACTGGGATGCCTCGGAGAGTGACCGGCGCAGCGGAGCCGTCATGGCGGCGTGCATGTGCCCGAGTCGCTCCCGGGCGGGCCCCTCGGGGAGGTGGGCTGCCAGTGCGGTGAGGATCGCGTGCTCTCCGGCGGCCACCAGGTCCAGCGTCGTGTGCACGTAGGCCACGACTCCCCGGTGACCGCCGCCCGCGTCGCGTACAGCCCCGGTGACGGTGTCGATCCACCTCGGCATCAGGTCTTCCGCCACGGCGACGATCAGCTCCGCACGAGAGGAGAAGTACGTGTAGAAGTTCGATCGCGTCATGCCTGCGCGGGCGGTCAGTTCGTTGATGTCAGGCGCCGTACCGGGGTCTTCGGACAGCAACGCACGCGCGGCGTCGAGCAGTGCCCGGCGCCGCGCGTCGCGGTGTTCGCCCACGGTGGGGGCATCGATACGGGGGATGTGCGTCTCCTGTTCACCGGCTGGGGGGATCGCTGATCATACGTGGGCGTGCAGGCGCCCGTCGGTCATCTCCAGCACCCTGTCACAGTGTTCGAGAATCTCGTGGTCGTGGGTCACCAGCACGGTGGCCACACCGTTCTGGTGGGTCTCCTCGGCGAGCAGGCGCACCACGTCGTGGCTGTTCTTCCGGTCCAGCGCGGCGGTGGGCTCGTCGACCAGCAGTAGGTCGGGGGACGACATCAGCGCACGGGCGATGCCCACCCGCTGCCGCTCGCCACCGGACAGGGTGGACGGGCGGCGTCCGGCGCGGTGGGTCAGCCCGACAGCCTCGAGGAGCTGGTCGGGGTCGCGCAGCCGGGAGCGGTCGCCGCCGAGCGTGCCCACCAGCCGGAGCTGGTCGCGGGCGGTGAGGGCGGGCACCAGGTTGCCCGACTGGAACACAAAGCCGACGTGGTCGCGCCGGAACCTGGTGAGGTCCCTTCGGCTGAGCCCGGAGAGGTCCCGGCCGCCCACCTCGACGGTGCCGGAGGTCGGCGGGAGCAGTCCGCCGGCCACGGCCAGGAGGCTCGACTTGCCGGCCCCGGAGGGGCCGACCACGGCCAGGACCTCGCCGCGGGCGACCTCGAGGTCGATGCAGTCCAACGCGTAGAGGGTCTGGTCGCCGTCCTTGAACGTCAGGTCGACGCCGCTGAGGCGCAGGCCCGGGGTGGTGTCGTGGGTGGGTGCGGAGGTGGTCATCGGTTTTCTCCCAGTGCGCTGTGCGGGTCGACGGAGCTGATGCGGACTGTGGCGAGGGTGGCGCCGATGAGTCCCAGCACCAGCAGGAGCGCGGCGCCGAGTGCGATCGGCCCGGCCTCGAGGGCGAACGGCATGCCGGTGCCCACCAGGAGTGAGCCCACGCCCACTCCGATCGCGACGCCGACGCCGATGGCGGCCACGAGCAGGATCAGCGCCTGGCCGATGGCGTCGATCAGCAGCTTGGCGGTCGAGGCGCCCATGGCCCGCAGCACCGCGATTTCACGCGAGCGCTGGACGGTGAGGATCGCGAAGAACGCACCCACCACCAGCGCCGAGATGGCGTACAGGAACCACGTGATCATGGACATCGTCATGGTCTCGGCCTCGTAACCGGGGGAGGAGTTGTAGGCCTCCTTCATGGTCCGGGTGGAGGTGTCGGCGGCGGCGTCGCCGGCCTCCAGATCCGGCACGGCGCCGTCCACGCCCATCAGGGCCACAACGCTGTACTCCTCGTCTGCCCCGGCGCGCGGCTCCTCGCCGAACCGGGTTCCCGCGTGGACGTCCTGCCACGTGGCCAGGGTGGTGAAGGCCATGTCGACGTGGCCGAAGGTGTGCTGGTCACCGGCGATGCCCACGACCGTCAGCGGGATCTCGAGCCGGTCCACGGTCACGGTGTCGCCGATCGCGAGGTCTTCGGCCGCGGTCGAACTGACCAGGATCTCGCCGTCGGTCCGGGGCGCGCGGCCCTCGGCGACCTCGGGGACGAGCGGCCCGTCCTGGTCCGCACCGATCAGGGTGAGGTCGACCGGGGTCCCGGCCGAAGTCTTTGCATTGATGATGGACAGGCCCATGGGGGTCGCGACGGCGACGTCAGGGCGCTCCGCCCACGCCGCCACCTGGTCGGGGCCCACCACGGAACGGGTGAACGCCGAGTCGGCGCGGGTCTCGGGGGCAAAGGCGACGGCCTGGACGGGCATGCGCTGCAGTCCGGAGACCCCGTCGTTGACCAGGCCCGAGGACAGACCGGCGAGGAGGACCATCAGGACACTGATGAGGGCTACAACCGAGCCCATGAGGGCGAAGCGGGATCGCGCGTGGATGAGTTCGCGCCAAGCGAGGAACATGGAGGCCTTTCGGCGTTGTCGAACGGGTCGACAATGATGATAACAACGTGTCGACAAGATCCTGACATTGTGTTGCCAAGTGGTGGCGATGATCACCGTGGGGTTTTCAGGAGTCGGAGTCGGCGGGCCGGATCCGGCCCGGCCAGCCAGTCCTGCAGGTACTTCTAGTACATGCCCCTCGTCCTGCCAGCCAACCCTGTCTTTGGCCACCCCTCCGAGGAGAAGGTCGTGGACCTGCTCCGCGACCAGCTCTCCGAGGACAGCTTGATCGTGGTGGGCCAGCGGGTCTCCACCGACGAGAAGGAACACGAGGTGGACATCCTCGCGGCGTTGCCAGGCGCGGGGATCGTGGCCATCGAGGTCAAGGCCGGGCAGATCGCCATCGAGGACGGCCGGTGGATACAGGGCAGCGGCACCAAGCAGCACACGATCGATCCGGTCAACCAGTGTCGGGACGCGCTGTACGCCCTGCGTGGTTACGTGAGCGCGGACCCACGATGGCCCAGTCAGCTCCAGCGTTGGACCCACATGCTCGTCTTTCCACACGCCTCGATCCTTGAGGACTTCGCGCTGCCGGATGTCCCGCGCAGTCGCATCGTGGATCGCGACCAGCTCCCGCAGCTCGCCGCGATCGCGTATCGCCTGGCGCAGGAATCCGGCCCGCAGGACCGTCCGTACCTCGCCGTCGACACCATCAACCGGCTCGCGGACGTGCTGGGCGGACGGGGTCTACCGCAGCGCGACGTGATGGCCCGTGCCGCGGAGAACGCCGACATCGCCGACGCCCTCACCCGCGAGCAATCGGTCCTTCTCCGCGCCGTCGACGCCCTGCCCCGGGTCGAGATCCGCGGTGGCGCGGGCAGCGGCAAGACCTACCTGGCCCTGGAGCAGGCACGACGGCTGTCGAGGTCGGGGCAGCGTGTCGCGTTGATCTGCTATTCACACGGGCTGGCCAGCTACCTCAAGCGGGTCACGAGCGGGTGGAAGCGGCGCGAGCAGCCGGCGTACGTGGGGGAGTTCCATGCCCTCGGCGTCGACTGGGGCGCTCCCGTGGGCCCGGACGAGCGGGTGCGGTCGGAGGAGACGGTGCGGTGGTGGGAGGACGACCTGCCGCGGCACATGGCCGATCTCGCCGACGGACTTTCCGACGGCAAGAAGTTCGACGCCGTGATCGTGGACGAGGCCCAGGACTTCGCGGACGGCTGGTGGCGTCCGGTGATCGGCGCGCTGCGCGACCGCGAGAACGGCCGGCCGATGATCGTGGGCGACGTCGGGCAGAGCGTGTTCCAGCGAACCGGCCGCCCGCCCGTCGACCTGGTCCCCCTGGTGCTGGACCACAACCTGCGCAACACCCGCCAGATCGCCAGCTCTTTCCTGCCCCTGGTGGGCCAGCGGATGGAGCTGCGCGGCGGGTCCGGGCCGGACGTACGGTACGTCCAGGTACCGGAGGGTGCGGACCCCGTGGCGCTTGGTGACGACGAGGCGATGCGCCTTCTCGACGAGGGCTGGGAACCGGGCGACGTCGCACTCCTGACCACCGGGTCGCGACACCCCATGCAGGTCGAGTTGCAGGACGACGGGAACGACGCCTACTGGGAGACCTTCTGGAACGGGGAGGACATCTTCTACGGGCACGTCCTCGGTTTCAAGGGCCTCGAGCGGCGCTCGGTGGTGCTGGTGTGCAACCACTACGAGGGCATGGACCGGGTTCGCGAGCGGGTCTACGTGGGGCTCTCGCGGGCGACCGATGTGCTGGTGGTGGTGGGGGAGCACAGTCGATGACGTGACGTGACGTGACACCACCACCGCCCCGACCTCATCCGAGGCCGGGGCGGTGGTCGGTCGGTTGATCGAGCGCGATCAGCTGCCCAGGTCGGTCGAGCCCTCGACCAGCTGGCCCTGGTGGCCGTCCTGGCCATTGTGACCGTTGTGCGAGACGGCGATCTTGCGGGGCTGGGCCTCCTCGGCGACCGGGATCACCAGGCGCAGGACGCCGTCGGTGTACTCGGCCTCGATCTTGTCGGTGGCCAGGCCCTTGCCCATGGCGAGCTGGCGGGCGAACGTGCCCGACTGCCGCTCGTGCATGAGCCACTGGGCGTCACCGCCGGCGGGCGCGGTGCGCTCGGCGCGGACGGTGAGGGTGCGGTCCTCTACGTCGATGTCGATGCTGGCCGGATCCACGCCAGGCAGATCGATGAGTCCGACGAAGCGGTCCCCGTCCTTGTAGAGGTCCATCGGCAGGGCGGGCGAGGAGGTCACGTTGCGCAGCCCGTCGCCCAGGAGGCGGTCGAGCTCACGGAACGGGTCGAAGCGGGTGATGGTAGCCATGGCAGCTCTCCTTCGGGGCTGGTCGGGTGCGCCCGGTTTTCCGGGGTCGCACACGGTTCAACTCACCGACGAAGCTTGAGTATTCCCGACTCAGGTCAGATTTTTTCGCTTGAGCCTCTCGGACTCAACCCAGGGCTTTCACGGGCAGCGAAGGAAGGAGTTCAGCGACCGAACCGACTCCGATTCCGAAGCCGCCGAGCGAACCGAGGACCGGGCCCAGGTCACCGAGCGAGCCGCCGACCTCGTCGTCGTCGGTGTCGTTGTCGTCGCCAACGGTGCACTCACCGGGCTCGGTGACGGCCCCCCGCAGGCCCGCACCGTCGGCGGCCGCGTCGTCGGCCCACAGGAATCGGGCCCGCTCGGCGGTGCCGGTGGCGCCGCCCAGGGTGCACTCGACGGTCTCGCGATGGGCGGCAAAGCCCTCGTTGGCGAGGTTGGCCATGCCGGCCGGACGGGCGTAGAGCGTGCCGTCGGTGACGAACTCGGTCCCGTCGAAGGCCATCTCGAGCGATCGTCCCTCGCACACCTCGTCACACAGCACCCGCAGGACGCCGGCCACCTCGTCGTAGTCGAGCGCCATGACGCCGGTGAACGGCGAGGTGTAGGTCTGCACCTCGGTGACCGCGCCACCCGCGCCCAGCTGGACAAAGTGGACCTTCCCGGTCCCCTCGACACCCACGGCAAAGGCGCCGCCAAAGGCCTCGGGGAGGTACTCGATGGCCTCGAGACCGGCGTTGGCGCCGATCTGGCCGGTGAGGGAGGACAGGGAGTACTCGTCGGTGGCGACGAGCGTGCCGGAGTCGCGGTCGGTGGGCAGGGCGAAGCGCAGGACCGACGGGCGGCTGGTGCTGCTGGCGTCGTTGTTGCGCTCGGTGGCCACGAAGAGGGCGCCGTTCGGCCCCACGGTCACGCCCTCGGAGTCGGGCAGCCCGGAGCCGTCCGGGTACTTGAGGACAAAGGACTGGGCGACCGAGTAGGTGTTCGCGGCCCGGTCGTAATCCAGGACGTAGAGGGTGCCCGTGCCGTTGTTCACCACGTGGGCGGCGCCGTCGGCGGCGATGTCGACGCCCGACATGTCGTCGCCGGCGAAGTCGCCGGCCACGTTGCCAGCCGAGTCGCCGTCGAGCGCGACGGGGGCGATGGTCAGCGGGTCGAAGGGCCACGGCGACGCCGCGACCGGGTTCTCCTCGACCGCGGCGACATTGCGCGCGTTCCGGGTGGACTCACCGGTCACGGCGAACCCGCCCGTCATGTCGGGGACGCGGCCCCAGGTGGTGGGCGAGTGGCCCGACCAGGTGGTGGAGTCGGCGAGCTCGCCGCCGGCGTCCCGGAGGACCACCGAGTCGTTGCCGCCGAGCCCGAAGTAGTCCGGGTCCACGTCGGTGTAGATCGACCAGTAGCCGCCGGACTCGATGGTGGTGCCCTCGGGGATGACGATCGGATCGTGCTCTGCGTCGCCGTCGACCAGCGTCCAGCCGGAGATGTCCACGGCCTGCTCGGTGTCGAGGTTGGCCAGCTCCACCCAGTCGCCCACGGCGTCGCCGTTGGATTCGACCTCGTTGATCACGACATCGGTGGCGGGCGCGGCGGACACGGTCGCAGGGGACACCGTGGCGGCGATGCCGGTCGCCGCGCCGACGGCGAGGGCGACCGTGAGGACACCGGAGGTGACGGGACGCAGATGCATCGGGGGCCTTTCCTGGGCAACAACTGAGGATGACCAGGTGACCGTACGAGGGGCGGGTGCCGGGACCCTGTCCGAGATATGACGAGGAGCTGAACAGTTGGTACTGCTCTTCGGGTAGCTGTTACTCAGGCTCTGGCGAGGCTCACCAGAAAGTCGATGGTGCCGGTCGGTTCAACGGTGACGAAGCCCAGACTCGGGGGCTCGACCCCCACTTCGGCCCAGGTCATGGGCACCGAACCTGAGGCGATCACCTGCTCGCCGGACCGCAGTACCGTCACCTCGACGGTCTTGGAGACGGTGGTGCCCTTGACCGTCAGATCGACCTGCATCGGGACCGTCGCGGGTGTGCCATCAGCGGGAAGATCGGCCATGTCCACCGGTCGGGCCAGGGCGAGCGTCGCGAGCGGATAGGCGGCGGCGTCGAGGATGGAAGGGGAGTGCGCCTGGTCATCGCGTTGGCGGATATCGGTGCCCACTCCGGCCACCTCGACCTGGAAATCGGCCGATTCGAGCGAGGTGTCGGAGATGACCGCCTCCCCGGTGACCTTGTTTGTGGTGCCGACCACTGTCACCGGCTCGCCGCGCAGGACCTCCTTCACGGTGTATCCGGCAGCCGTGAGGTTGGGTTCGGCGCCCGGGACCACCACCCACCTCCCGTCCAGCTCCCCGGCCGCGGCCTCGGCGCCCTCGGTGGACACAGCCGCCGCGGGCGCGTCGTCGCCGCCACGCGCGGCCTTGTAGATGAACGGCGCCGCGACGACCAGGGCGACGACGACGACGAGGCCGCCGATGATCCAGAGGAGTCTGCGCATGGGATCGAGCATAAGAAGAAAATCCGGGTGGTGGATAAGGGTCTGCTGGCAAATCTCTCCGCCACCCTGTCGGGCTAGAGGAGCCTCGGTGCCATAAGTTAATAGTTACATCATCAGGGCCCCGCCTTTACCGGGTCCGGCTACCGGGAGGCACGACATGACCCAGAATCCCACTCCCGGATGGGACGGTCCCTCGACGTCGGAGTTCAGACCGGTGCATCAGCCCGGGTTCGGCTACAGCGCCCCACCGCAGAAACCGGGGATGTCCCCTGTGCTGATCGTGGCGCTGACCGTGGTGGTGATGCTCCTGATCGGACTCATCGGGCTGGTGGCGTTCCTTGCAGTGCCCAGATTCACCGGGAGCTCGGCCGCGCCGGTCACCTCGACGGTCTCCGCTACCGTCACCGCGTCGGTGGCCCCGGCCACGGCGACGCAACCCGCCCAGCCCGCGCGGCCGGCGCAGGGGGTCGCCCCGTCCGGGGCGTATGAGTGCGTGGACGCGGGAAGCGGTCAGTTCTCGTCGGCCGCGGCGGGGTCCCCACAGACCTCCTGTGAGTTCGCCGCGTCGGTGCGGTCGCAGTACGTGGGCGCGGGAGGCAGCGGGGGGTCCATGGTCATCGACGCCTATAGACCCGTGACGGGTAGGACCTACGCCATGTCGTGCTCGGGCGGCGCGGTGGTGACCTGCAGCGGCGGTAACAACGCCGTGGTCTTCATCTACTGATGGCGCCGGGCAGTGGGCACGGGCACAGTGGGAGCAGTGGTCGCCGTGGGCGGCTCCGCGCGACGGCGGGTGTGCTGGCCGTCGCGGTCACCGTGAGTGGTTGCTCTGCCCTCGGAGTCCCGGCAGCGGGGCAGGAGACGGTGGTCGTCACCGAGATCGTGTCCACGGTGAGCGGTCCGGCACCCGAGCAGGGTGGGGTGGCGCTCCCTGACGCCGGTTCGATCGTCGTTCCCCAACCCCCGCCCGTCACCCCGCCCGTCGCCCCGGGCAGCGGAGGTGCCGGAGCGGATCTCGAGGCCGTGGTGGGGTCGGTCTCCGGAACGGCCGGAATCGCGGTGGCGCCGGTCGGCGGCGCAGGCGAGGTCCGGTCGGCGGGGACCTGGCAGACCGGTGTCGCGTGGTCGACGATCAAGGTCCCGCTGGCGGTAGCTGTCGCGCGGATCGACCCGCAGGCGCTCGAGGGCGCCACCGCGGCGATCACGGTCTCGGATAACCGGTCCGCGGAGATCCTGTGGAACGCGCTCGGCGGCGGGGACGCGGCGGCAGCGGCGGTCGGGGCAGTTCTGACTGAGGGTGGTGACGCCACGTCGCAGGTCCCATCAGTGCGTACCCGAGACGGTTTCTCCGTCTTCGGCCAGACCCGGTGGGCGCTAATTGATCAGGCGCGGTTCGGCAGTCGACTACCGTGCCTCGGCTCGTCAGCGCGCGTGGTGGATCTGATGGGGCAGGTCTCGTCCGATCAGCGGTGGGGACTCGGCCGGATCGCCGGAGCCCGCTTCAAGGGCGGGTGGGGGCCCGGTGAGAGCGGCGGGTACCTGGTCCGACAGTTCGGACTCGTGCCGGGCGCCGGAGGCGACGTGACGGTCGCGATCGCGATCGAGGCCCCGACCTTTGAGGCCGGGACCGCAGCACTCTCGACGATGGCCGACGCCCTCGCCCCACGACTGGCGTCCATCCCCGGGGGGAATTGCTGATCCCCGGCGCGCAGACGTCGGTCGCCGGAGTGACCGCCGACACCGAATCCACGGGAGTCGCCTGCTGTGCGTGAGGCGCAGACGAGCGCACCTAGAATGGGTCGGGGTCGCCGGCCGTTTACTCGGCGGCCCGTGATCAAACGGAAAGGCCACACCATGCTCTCCCGCATCGACCTGCGCGGTCGCACCCTCGGCACCGCCGAGCTGCGACGCACACTCCCGCGAGGCGCCGCCGATGTCGACTCCGTCGTCGACACCGTGCGCCCGGTGGTGGAGTCGGTCCGGGAGCACGGGGCCTCCGCAGCCCTCGACTACGGCCGGAAGTTCGACGGCGTGCGGCCCGCCTCGGTCCGCGTGCCCGCCGAGGTCATCGCCGAGGCCGGCGAGACCCTCGACCCGGACGTGCGCGCGGCGCTCATCGAGGCCATCCGCCGCGCCCGCATCGTCCACTCCGCCCAGCGGCGCTCGGACACGGTCACCGAGGTCGCCGCCGGCGGCTTCGTCACCGAGAAGTGGGTGCCGATCGAGCGGGTGGGGCTCTACGTCCCCGGCGGAAAGGCCGTGTACCCGTCGAGCGTCATCATGAACGTCGTGCCCGCGCAGGTCGCCGGCGTCGGCTCACTCGTCGTCGCCTCGCCGCCCCAGGCGGACTTCGGCGGCTGGCCGCACCCCACCATCCTCGGCGCGTGCGCCCTCCTCGGCGTCGAGGAGGTCTGGGCCGTCGGTGGCGGCCAGGCCGTCGCGCTGCTCGCCTACGGCGGTGAGGACACCGACGGCCGCGAGCTCGAGCCCGTCCACATGGTCACCGGCCCCGGCAACGTCTACGTCACCGCGGCCAAGCGACTGTGCCGCAGCGTCGTGGGTATCGACTCCGAAGCCGGACCCACCGAGATCGCCGTGCTGGCCGACGACACGGCCGACCCCGTCCACATCGCCTACGACCTCATCAGTCAGGCCGAGCACGACCCCAACGCGGCGAGCGTGCTGGTCACCGACTCCGAGCAGCTCGCCGACGCCGTCGCCCGCGAGGTCGAGGCCCGCTACACCGTCACGCTCAACGCCGACAGGGTCCGCGAGGCGCTCGAGGGCCCACAGTCGGGCATCGTCCTGGTGGACTCCATCGACGCCGGCCTTCGGGTGGTCGACGCGTACGCGGCCGAGCACCTCGAGGTGCAGACCCGCAACTCCGCCGCCCACGCCGCGCGCGTGCGCAACGCCGGCGCGATCTTCGTCGGTGCGTACTCGCCGGTGCCACTGGGCGACTACGCGGCCGGCTCCAACCACGTGCTGCCCACCTCGGGAACCGCGCGGCACTCCTCGGGGCTCAGCGTGCAGACCTTCCTCCGGGGCATCCACGTCATCGACTACGACCAGGCGGCTCTCAAGGAGATCGCCCCGACCGTCGTCGCCCTCGCCGACGCCGAAGGACTCCCCGCCCACGGCGAGGCCGTCCGTGCGCGCTTCGAGGACCTCGCCGCCCAGGAGGAGGAGAAGTGACTTCCGTGCCCCGTCCCGGTATCGGCCTGGACGCGCTGCCGCTGCGTGAGAACCTGCGCGGCCAGAGCGCGTACGGCGCCCCGCAGCTCGAGGTGCCCGTGCAGCTCAACACCAACGAGAACCCGCACCCGCCCAGCCCGGCGCTCGTCGCGGACATCGCGGCGGCCGTGTCCGAGGCCGCGACCGACCTCAACCGCTACCCGGACCGCGACGCCGTCGAGCTGCGCACCGACCTCGCGGCCTACCTCACCCGCCAGACCGGCGTCGAGGTGGACGTGGACATGGTGTGGGCGGCCAACGGCTCCAACGAGATCCTCCAGCAGCTGCTGCAGGCCTTCGGCGGGCCGGGGCGCAGCGCCATGGGCTTCGTGCCCAGCTACTCCATGCACCCGATCCTCGCGGCGGGGACGGACACCGAGTGGATTCCCGTCGACCGCGGAGCGGACCTGGCCATCAACGTGGAGACCGCGCTGGCGGCCATCGCCGAGCGCCGCCCCGACGTCATCTTCGTCACCACCCCCAACAACCCGACCGGACACGCGGTCGAGCTCGAGGACCTGCGCCTCATCCTCGACGCGGCGCCGGGTCTGGTCGTGGTGGACGAGGCGTACGCGGAGTTCTCGCCCTCGCCCAGCGCGTGCACGCTGCTGGCCGAGTACCCGGCGAAGCTCGTGGTCTCGCGGACGATGAGCAAGGCGTTCGCCTTTGCCGGCGGCCGGCTCGGCTACTTCGCGGCCGACCCCTCGTTCGTCGAGGCGGTCCTGCTGGTGCGGTTGCCGTACCACCTGTCCGTGATCGCGCAGGCCGCTGCGGGCGCCGCGCTGCGGCACGCCGACGAGACCCTGGCCTCCGTCGCGCTGCTCGCCGAGGAGCGCAAACGCGTCACCGCCGGGCTCCAGGAGCAGGGGTACGACGTGCTGCCCAGCGAGGCCAACTTCGTCCTCTACGGACCGTTCACCGACGCTCCGCGGGCGTGGCGCCGCTACCTCGACGCAGGGGTCCTCATCCGCGACGTGGGCATCCCGGGTCGACTTCGTGCGACCATCGGTCTGAGTACCGAGAACGACCGGCTGCTGCAGGTGAGCGCCGAACTGGCGGCCGAGGAGATCGGGACCGCAGGCACGACTGAGACCCGAACCGAGGAGCAGCGATGAGTGAGCAGACCGCACGGCGGGGCCGCGTCGAGCGGACGACCCGGGAGTCGTCGATCGTCGTGGAGATCGACCTCGACGGCACCGGACAGACCGACATCGCGACCGGGGTGCCGTTCTTCGACCACATGCTCACCGCGTTCGGCCAGCACGGCGCCTTCGACCTGACGGTCCGGGCGACGGGCGACATCGAGATCGAGGCGCACCACACCGTCGAGGACACCGCCATCGTCCTGGGCCAGGCGCTCGGGCAGGCGCTCGGGGACAAGCGCGGCATCCGCCGGTTCGGCCAGAGTTCGATCCCGATGGACGAGACCCTCGCCGAGGCGATCGTCGACGTCTCCGGGCGGCCGTACTGCGTCCACACGGGCGAGCCCGACATGATGATCGGCTACCTCATCGTGGGTCATGACAGCGCGCCGTACGGCACCGTGCTCAACCGGCACGTGTTCGAGACCCTGGCCTCGCACGCCCGCATCGCGCTGCACGTCCGCGTGCACTACGGGCGCGACCCGCACCACATCACCGAGGCCGAGTACAAGGCAGTGGCCCGGGCGCTGCGCGCTGCCGTGGAAGCGGACCCGCGGATCACCGGGATCCCCTCCACCAAGGGCGCGCTGTGATGCCGGCGTGACCCCCGCGGTCAAGAAACCGGGAGCGTTCGCACAGCTGGCCCGCACGCCCGGCGTGCCGGCGGCGTTCGTCCTGGTGCTGCTCGCCTTCGGTGGCTTCTCCCTGCTCCTGCCCGTCGTCCCGCTTGCGGTGGTGCGGGGCGGTGGCAGCGAGCTGGTCGCCGGCGCGACCACCGGCGTGTTCATGACGGTCACGGTCCTGGTCCAGTTGCTCACCCCCAGGCTGACCACTGCGCTCGGCTACCGCTGGGTACTGGCCATCGGCAGCGCGCTGCTCGGCTTGCCGTCGGGGGTGCTGGCGCTGTCCGACGGGCCGTTCGCGGTCCTGGCCGTCAGCGGTGTCCGCGGCGCAGGCTTCGGCCTGATGACGGTCGCCGGGTCCGCGCTCGTCGCGGAGCTCGCGCCACCGGGGATGCTCGGCCGCGCCACCTCGCTGATCGGGCTCGCGGTGGGGATCTCCGAGGCGATCTTCCTGCCGGTCGGACTGTGGCTCCTCGAGGCGTTCGGCCTGGCGACGGTGGCCTGGGGGGCGACGGCGTTCGGTGTCGTCGGTCTGGTCGCGGCGGCGCGACTGCCCGACGTGCACCCGGCCCCGGCCCAGGAGTCCGACCCGGCCGCGCTCAGTCGTAAGGCCGTGCTCGTCCTGCTCGCCGGACCCTTCCTGGTCATGGTCGCGGTGTCCCTGCCGTACGGTGCGGCGGCGTCGTTCCTCTCCCCGGCACTGGACTCGATCGTCTCCGGCAGCGGCGCCGTGGTCGCGGGCGTGGGACTCGGACTGCTGGGCGTCGGCGTGATCGTGGGCCGTACCTTCGCCGGGCTCATCTCCGACCGCCGCGGACCCGGCGCGCTGGTCTGGCCCGGACTGGTGGTCTCCGCGCTCGGCATGGTCGGCATCGCCGGCCTGCTCTCGGTGTCCGCGAACCCGTGGTTGTTCATCGCGCCGGCGGTGGTGTTCGGCCTCGGGTTCGGCGCCGTGCAGAACGAGGCCCTCGTCGGCTCGTTCGAGCGGATGCCGCGCTCCCGCCTCGGAACCGCGTCCGCGTCGTGGAACATCTCCTTCGACGCCGGAACCGGTCTCGGTTCGGTGGTCATGGGCGGGTTCGCCGGATTCGGTTATGTGGTCCTGTTCACCATCGCTGCCGGCGTCGTGCTGGTGGTGGGCGGCCCTGCTGCGGTGGGTGCCCGGCGCACCCGACCGAAGCGGGATCTGTCCGGATCTGCCAGTGTCGGACCCTGACGTAAACTGGGCGCATGACCTCACCGGCCACGCGAGTGGCGCTCCTCGACTACGGCTCCGGCAACCTCCGCTCGGCTCACCGCGCGCTCGAGCGGGTCGGCGCGCACGTCGAACTCACGTCGGATCCCAGGGTGGCCACCGAGGCCCAGGCGCTCGTCGTGCCCGGAGTCGGTGCGTTCGCAGCGTGCATGCAGGGGCTCAACGGGGTCCAGGGACCGCGGATCATCGGCGAGCGCCTGGCTGGAGCCCGTCCGGTGCTGGGGATCTGCGTGGGTATGCAGGTCATGTTCGAGCGGGGCACGGAGTTCGCGGACGGTGAGCACGAGGGCTCGGCCGGTGCCCCGGGCTGCGGGGAGTGGCCCGGAGTGGTCGAGCGACTCGAGGCCCCGGTGCTGCCGCACATGGGCTGGAACACCGTCGAGGCCGCCGAGGAGAGTGTCCTCTTCGCGGGCATGCCCGCCGACGAGCGCTTCTACTTCGTCCACTCCTACGGAGTGCAGCGGTGGGAGATGGAACCGTCGGACCACCTGAGGCCGCCGGATGTCACCTGGGCGGAGCACGGCACGCGGTTCATCGCCGCGGTGGAGAACGGCCCGCTGGCGGCCACACAGTTCCACCCGGAGAAGTCCGGTGACGCCGGTCTGCACCTGCTGGAGAACTGGATCAAGTCTGTTGGCTGACCGCGGTGTGGACAAGCGCGGTGACGGTCCGGCGCCGATCTCGTTCGCGACCCTCGCGCTGGGTGTCGCCGGCGCGGGCGTGCTGTTCCTGGGGCTGACGACTCTCGCGGTCGCCCTGCTCCCGCTCCCGCCCGTGGGCAAGGCCGTCGTCGCGCTGGTCGGTGTGGTCCTGACCATCACGGCCATGGGTGTGGCGTCCAATCGCATCACGGCCAGGGCCATCCGCGCTGAGTACGGCGACGACCCCCACGAGGGGCCGGACGAGCGGCCGGACGAGGGGCCGGACGAGCACCCCGCGGAGGCGTCGGGACCGGCAGAGGGCGATGATCAGCCCCGCCGTGCTGACGGACTAGGCTGACCGTCGTGACCAACGCTTCCTATCTCGAGCTCCTGCCCGCCGTCGACGTCGCTGACGGCCAAGCCGTCCGACTGGTTCAGGGGGAGGCCGGGACCGAGACCTCGTACGGATCGCCGCTGGAAGCCGCACTGCAGTGGCAGCGCGACGGGGCCGAGTGGGTCCACCTGGTGGACCTCGACGCCGCGTTCGGGCGCGGGTCCAACCGAGAGCTCCTCGCCCAGGTCGTCGGCGAGCTCGACGTCAAGGTCGAGATGTCCGGCGGGATCCGCGATGACGACTCGCTCGAGGCCGCCCTCGCCACCGGCTGCGCCCGCGTCAACCTCGGCACCGCTGCGCTGGAGGACCCCGAGTGGTGCGCCTCGGCCATCGCCCGGCACGGCGACCGCATCGCGGTGGGGTTGGACGTCCGCGTGGTCGACGGGGAGCCCCGGCTCCGCGGGCGCGGCTGGGTGTCCGACGGTGGCAACCTCTGGGAGGTGCTCGAGCGTCTGGACAAGGACGGTTGCGCACGTTACGTCGTCACCGACGTCTCCAAGGACGGGATGCTGAGCGGCCCGAACCTCGAGATGCTCTCCCAGGTCTGCGCGGTCACCGAGGCGCCCGTGGTGGCCTCCGGCGGGGTGTCCACGGTCGCCGACCTCGTGGCCATCGCCACCCTCGTGCCCGAGGGGGTCGAGGGCGCCATCGTGGGCAAGGCCCTCTACGCCGGCCGCTTCACCCTTCCCGAGGCGCTCGCCGCCGTCAGCGTCCGCTGAAACCACCGAGTTCACCGAGTCCACTGTGTCCGCCGCGACCAGTTGGTAGCTCCACACCGCACGACCTCGCCCGCATGATCCCGAGCAGGAGGCCCGAGATGACCGATCAGACCGGAAACACCCTGCCGTCGGACTTGTCCATCGACCCGGCGGAGGCGCTCGCACTGGCGGTCCGCGTCCTCGAGGACGTCTCGCCCCGCTTCATCGAGGGACTGGGCGCCGAGGGCACCCGCAACAAGGGTTCGCGCAACGACTTCGCCACCGAGCTCGACCTCGAGCTGGAGCGTCGGATCACCGACGCGCTCCGGGAGGGCACCGGGCTCGAGGTGCACGGCGAGGAGTTCGGCGGGCCGCCCGTCAACGAGGGCACCCTCTGGGTGGTCGACCCCATCGACGGCACGGCCAACTACTCCCTCGGCATCCCCACCACCGGCATCCTCGTCTCCCTCATCCACGAGCGGCAGCCGGTGCTCGGGCTGACCTGGCTCCCGCTGCTCGGCCTGCGGTTCACCTCCCTCGCCGGGGGTCCGCTCAAGGAGAACGACCAGGTGGTCCCGCAGATCGCCGATGCCTCGATCCGGGACGTCGCGTTGGGACTGGGTTCGCTCAACACCGGCGCCCGGACCACCTACCCCCCGGCCTACCGTCGCGAGGTGTTCGAGCAGCTCACGCTCGACGCGGCCCGGACCAGGAAGTTCGGCTCGACGGGCGTCGACCTGTCGTTCGTGGCCTCGAGCCGGTTGTCGGCCGCGGTGAGCTTCGGCAACTACGCGTGGGACAACGCGGCGGGTGCCTCGCACATCCGCGCCGCGGGAGGAGTGGTCACGGATCTGACCGGCGAGCAGTGGTCGACTGACTCCCAGTCGATCCTCGCGGCCGGCCCGCGGGCCCACGGCGAGGTGCTCAGCACCATCCGCCAACTCGGCGACCCCGGCAACTTCTTCGAGGCCGGCCGCCGCCGGCCGACCCCCGAACCCGAGGGCAACCGCCCCGGGCTCGACGGGGAGCGGTGATCCGGCCATGACACTCGCTACCCGGGTCATCCCGTGCCTCGACGTGGACGCCGGCCGCGTGGTCAAGGGAGTCAACTTCCTCGACCTGCGGGACGCCGGCGACCCGGTCGAGTTGGCCGCCGCCTATGACGCACAGGGAGCGGACGAGCTCACCTTCCTCGACGTGACCGCGTCGTCGTCGGGCCGCGGCACCATGATCGACGTGGTCAGACGCACCGCAGAGCAGATCTTCATCCCCCTCACCGTCGGCGGCGGGGTGCGCGCGGTCGCGGATGTCGACGAACTGCTCCGCGCCGGCGCGGACAAGGTGAGCGTCAACACCGCCGCCATCGTCCGCCCGGAGCTCCTGGCCGAACTCAGCCGACGCTTCGGTTCGCAGTGCATCGTCCTGTCCGTCGACGCCCGGACGGTCCCCGAGGGCGACGCCCCCACACCCTCCGGCTGGGAGGTCACCACCCACGGCGGCCGTCGCGGTACGGGGATCGACGCCATCGAGTGGGCTCGCCGGGGTCAGGACCTGGGCGTGGGGGAGATCCTGCTCAACTCCATGGACGCCGACGGCACCAAGGCCGGCTTCGACCTGGCGATGGTGCGGGCGGTCCGCGAGGCCGTCACCATCCCGATCATCGCCTCGGGCGGCGCGGGCGCGGTCGAGCACTTCGCGCCCGCGGTTCACGCCGGCGCCGACGCGGTGCTCGCCGCCAGCGTCTTCCACTTCGGCGAGATGACGATCGGCGACGTCAAGAAGGCGTTGGCGGCAGACGGGATCGCGGTCCGATGAGCGATCACACCCTCGACCCGGCCATTGCCGACCGGCTCACCCGCAACGCCGACGGTCTGATCGCGGCGGTCGTGCAGGACGCCACGTCGGGCCGCGTGCTCATGATGGCGTGGATGGACGACGCGGCGCTCGCCGCGACACTCGCCACCCGGCGCGGGGTGTACTTCTCGCGGTCCCGCGGGCAGCGCTGGGTCAAGGGGGAGTCCTCCGGCCACGTGCAGCACGTGCGCGGTGTGGAGATCGACTGCGACGGTGACACCGTCCTGCTCCGCGTCGACCAGACCGGGGCCGCCTGCCACAACGGCACCACCAGCTGCTTCGACACCCAGACACTGCTGGCCGACGCACCCCTAGCGGAGGAATGACCCCGTGCCCTTCATCCAGATCAACCAGCTCGACGGAATGGACTCCGAGTCCAAGGCGCGGGTGATCGAGGCCGTCACCTCCGCCTACGCCGAGGCGTCGGGGAAGGACCCGGCCAAGGTGTGGGTGCACGTCAACGACATGCCGCACGACTCGTTCGGGATCGGCGGCCGGGTCTTCGGATGAGCACCACGACCACCACCTTCGAGCAGTTCCGGGCGCTCGCCGCGGGACACCGGGTCGTGCCCGTGGTGCGCACGGTGCTCGCCGACTCGGAGACGCCGCTCTCCGCCTACGACAAGCTGGCCGCGGACCGTCCGGGCACCTTCCTGCTGGAGTCGGCCGAACACGGTCGGTCGTGGTCACGGTGGTCGTTCATCGGCTGCGGTGCGGCGGCCGCGCTGACCGTCGACGAGGCCGGCGAGGCCATGTGGTGGGGACACGTCCCGGCCGGCGCGCCGACCGGAGGCGACCCCCTCGACGCACTGCGCCGGACCCTGGACCTGCTGCGGACCGACCAGATCGCCGGACTGCCGCCGCTGACGTCCGGGATGGTCGGGTACCTCGGCTACGACATCGTGCGGCGGCTCGAGCGGATCACCCCGGACACGGTCGACGACCTCCACGTCCCGGAGCTCGTGCAGCTGCTGGCGGGAGACCTGGCGGCGTTCGACCACCACGAGGGCCGAATCCACCTCATCGCCAACGCCGTCAACTGGGACGGCAGCGACGACAGGGTCGAGGAGGCCTACGCCGAGGCGGTGGCGCGGGTGGAGTCGATGACGGCGAGGCTGGCGGCCCCCGGCGCCGGCGGGGTGAGCGTGTTCGACACCCCGGTCCCGCAGGTGCGCCGCCGCACCGACGAGGCGACCTATCACTCCCGGGTGGCGGAGATCATCGAGCAGATCTACTCCGGCGAGGCCTTCCAGGTGGTGCTCAGCCAGCGCTTCGAGATGGACACGTCCGCCTCGCCCCGCGACGTGTACCGGATCCTGCGCACCACCAACCCGAGCCCCTACATGTTCCTGATGACGATCCCGGACGGCACGGGCGAGGACGGTTTCGGCGGTACCGCGTTCACGATCGTCGGGTCGAGCCCCGAGGCGCTGGTCACCGTGCAGGACGGGCAGGCCACCACCCATCCGATCGCCGGGACCAGGCCGAGGGGGGACGACGACGAGCGCGACATCCTGCTGGCCAAGGACCTCGTGGAGGACGCCAAGGAGAACGCCGAACACCTCATGTTGGTCGACCTCGGCCGCAACGACCTCGGCCGGGTCTGCGAACCGGGCACGGTAGTGGTGACCGAGTTCCGTCAGGTGGAGCGGTACAGCCACGTCATGCACCTGGTGTCGACCGTCGTGGGCCGCCTGTCGGAGGGGCGCACCGGCATCGACGCGGTGACCGCGTGCTTCCCGGCCGGCACCCTGTCGGGCTCGCCCAAGCCCCGCGCGCTGCAGATCATCGAGGACCTCGAGGACACCCGGCGCGGGGTGTACGGGGGAGTGGTCGGCTACGTCGACTTCGCGGGAAACGCCGACCAGGCCATCGCCATCCGGTCCGCGATCATCAAGGACGGGACCGCGTACGTGCAGGCCGGCGCGGGGATCGTGGCCGACTCGGTGGCCGCCTCGGAGGACGAGGAGTGCCGCAACAAGGCCATGGCCGTCCTGCGCGCGGTCGCCGCCGCGGACACGCTGCGGGACGCCGGCGCGGCCGGTCCCGCACCCACTGCAGGACCGGCACCCGCAGCCGGTCCCGCACCAACCGCGGGGGAGACCCGGTGACCCAGCGCGCCCGGCTCCTCGCCCCCGTCGGGCTCCTGCTCGTCGGCGCCGCCCTGGTGTGGATCGCCTCCCGGATGGTGTGGCTGGACGTCGTGGCGTTCAACGACCAGTCGGGTGAGGCGCGCCGCAGCCTGGTGGGCGCGGACTGGCAGCCCGCGCTGGTCCCACTGGCACTGGGCGCGCTGGCCGCGGTGGCGGCGGTGACCCTGGTCCGGGGCACCGGGGCACGGGCGGTCGGGGCGGTCATCGTGCTCCTGGGCCTGGCCACCGGAGCCCTCCTGCTGTCGACAGTCGGTGACGTCGATCGTGACCGGGTCCATTCGGCGGTGACGGGCGAGCAGGATCTCGGCCGCACCAACGCCGGGCCCGGGACCACGGCGGCGCAGACGGTGCCGGAATGGTCGGAGATCACCGAGGTCTCCACCCGGGCCGCCGGACCGGCCCTCACCGGCGCAGGGGCGCTGGCGCTCATCGCTGCCGGGGCGTTCCCGATCGCCCGGCCCGCACGAAAAGTGCAGAGCGACAGCCGCTACGAGACCCCCGCAGCCCGCCGCGGGGAGTCGGAGGCCTCCGGTGCCGACACCGCCAACACCGGTCGCGCCGACACCGCCGATACCGGCCGCGACCTGTGGCGGGAGCTCGACGACGGCCGCGATCCCACCAGCTGAACGGCGGCGTCGGGTACCCGATTCGGGAACTGCGGGTGTGACCTCTATTGTTGATATCGATCACACTTCTTGCCCCATCTCAGCTGAGGGAGGTCGCGGTGGCCACCGTGCTCGACTCGATTCTCGACGGGGTCCGTGAGGACGTCGCAGCCCGCGAGTCCGTCATGGACCTCGCTGCCGTCAAGCAGGCCGCCAAGTCGGCCCCGGGCCCGCGGGATGCGCTCAAGGCGCTCAGGAGCCCCGGCGTCGGGGTCATCGCGGAGGTCAAGCGCGCCAGCCCGTCCAAGGGAGTGCTCGCCGAGATCCCCGATCCGGCGGTGCTGGCCCGGATGTACGAGGAGGGCGGCGCGCGCGTCATCTCCTGCCTCACCGAGGAGCGTCGCTTCAACGGCAGTCTGGCCGACCTCGACGCGGTCCGCCGCGCGGTCGACATCCCGGTACTCCGCAAGGACTTCGTGGTGGGGCCGTACCAGATCCACGAGGCCCGGGCACACGGGGCGGACCTGGTCCTCCTCATCGTCGCCGCGCTCGAGCAGGACGCGCTGGCGTCCCTCCTCGACCGCACCGAGTCGCTCGGCATGACCGCCCTGGTGGAGATCCACACCGAGGAGGAGGCCGACCGGGCCCTGGAGGCCGGCGCCACCGTCATCGGCGTCAACGCCCGCAACCTCAAGACCCTCGAGGTCGACCGCGACGTGTTCTCCCGCATCGCGCCGGGGTTGCCGTCCGACGTCGTCAAGATCGCCGAATCGGGCGTCCGGGACGCCGCCGACCTCCTCGCGTACGCCAGCGTGGGGGCCGACGCGGTGCTCGTGGGCGAGGGACTGGTGACCCACGGCGACCCGCGCGCCGCGTGCAACGCCCTGGCCACCGCGGGTGCGCACCCGTCCTGCCCGCGGGGACCCCGCTAAGCCCCTGCCGCGTGCTTCCGGCAGACTGGGAGCCGTGAATTCTAACGAGCTGACACCGCTGCCCTCGATGGGAGACGTGCTCCGGACCACCACCGGACACGAGCCCGACCAGCGAGGCCATTGGGGATCGTTCGGCGGGCGCTACGTGCCCGAGGCGCTGATGGCGGTCGTCGACGAGGTCGCCGATGCCTACGCCAAGGCCCGCGCCGACGACGCCTACCTCGACGAGCTGGACAACCTCCAGCGCCACTACTCGGGTCGGCCGTCCCCGCTGTACGAGGCCAAGCGCTTCGGGGCGGAGATCGGTGCCCGCGTGTTCCTCAAGCGCGAGGACCTCAACCACACCGGGTCGCACAAGATCAACAACGTGCTGGGTCAGGCGCTGCTCGCCGATCGCATGGGCAAGAAGCGGGTGATCGCCGAGACGGGGGCCGGCCAGCACGGCGTGGCCACCGCGACCGCGTGCGCGTTGCTGGGCCTGGAGTGCAAGGTCTACATGGGCGCGGTGGACGTCCGCCGACAGGCGCTCAACGTGGCCCGGATGCGGCTGCTCGGCGCCGAGGTAGAGGCCGTGGAGATCGGCTCCGCCACGCTCAAGGACGCCATCAACGAGGCCATGCGCGACTGGGTGGCGCACGCGGACGACACGTACTACGCGTTCGGAACCGCTGCCGGTCCGCACCCGTTCCCGCTGATGGTCCGCGACTTCCAGCGGATCGTCGGCACCGAGGCCCGGGCGCAGATCCTCGACCAGGCCGGTCGGTTGCCCGACGCGGCCGTCGCGTGCGTGGGCGGTGGGTCCAACGCCATCGGTCTCTTCCACCCCTTCATCGACGACGAGGCCGTCCGTCTCGTGGGCTGCGAAGCGGGTGGTGACGGCGTCGAGTCCGGGCGGACCGCCGCGACCGTCAACGCCGGTCGGCCGGGTGTCTTCCAGGGCTCCTACGCCCACCTCATGCAGGACGAGGACGGTCAGACCATCGACTCGCACTCGATCTCGGCCGGGTTGGACTACCCCGGGGTCGGCCCCGAGCACTCCCATCTGGCCCAGATCGGTCGGGCCGAGTACCGCCCGGTGACCGACACCCAGGCGATGGACGCCTTCGCGCAGCTGTGCCGGACCGAGGGGATCATCCCCGCGATCGAGTCCGCGCACGCGATCGCCGGAGCCGCCCAGCTCGCCGCCGAGGGCGTGGACCTGATCCTGGTCAACGTGTCGGGCCGCGGTGACAAGGACGTCGACACCGCCGCCCGGTGGTTCGGACTGTTGGGCGGGGGGACCCCGCCCGAAGCCGGGGTGGATTCGAGTCAGGGCCCCGACGACGGCGAGGGTGCGTACGCAGACGGGGGAGTCGAGGGATGAGCGTTCTCAGTGACGTGTTCGAGCGGTGCCGGAGCGAGAACCGGGCCGCCCTCATCGGGTACTACCCGGCGGGATATCCCACTCTGGACGGGTCGATCGACGCCGTCCGGACGCTGGTCGAGAACGGTTGCGACGTCGTCGAGGTGGGCATCCCGTATTCGGATCCCATGATGGACGGACCCACCATTCAGGCCGCCGCCGACGTGGCGCTGGAGGCCGGCTTCCGGGTCCGCGACACCTTCGCGGTGGTGCGGGCGGTGGCGGAGGCCGGCGCGGTCCCCGTGGTGATGAGCTACTGGAACCCGATCCTGCAGTACGGCGTGGACCGGTTCGCGGCGGAGCTCGCGGCCGCCGGGGGCACCGGCGTCATCACCCCTGACCTCATCCCCGACGAGGCCGAGGACTGGATCGCGGCGTCGGACGCGCACGGGATCGACCGGGTGTTCCTCGTGGCCCCGTCGTCGACGCCCGAGCGGCTCGCCATGACGCTGTCCCACACGGGTGGCTTCGTCTACGTCCAGGCGGTCATGGGGGTCACCGGCGCGCGCGACGTGGTCTCGGACGCGCCCCGCACCCTCACGGCCCGGGTCCGGGAACTCTCGGGCCTGGCCTGTGGCGTCGGGCTGGGCGTCCGCAACGGTGAGCAGGCCGCGGAGATCGCCTCCTACGCTGACGGCGTGATCGTGGGCTCCGCCCTCATCACCGCGGCCACCGAGGGCGGCGACGCGCTCGCCAGGCTGACCGCCGAGTTGGCAGAGGGCGTGCGGCGCCCCGGGGCCGGATCGTGATCCCGAGTCCTCCGCAGGGGGTCTGGGAGATCGGACCCTTCCCACTGCGTGCCTACGCGCTGTGCATCATCCTCGGCATCGTCGTGGCCATCTGGTGGGGCGAGAAGCGCTGGGTCGCCCGCGGCGGGCGCGAGGGCGTCGTTCTCGACACCGCACTGTGGGCCATCCCCTTCGGCCTGGTCGGCGGGCGCCTGTACCACGTGGCCACCGACTGGTACCGCTACTTCGGCGAGGGGAAGAACCCCGTCGACGCGCTCAAGATCTGGGACGGCGGCCTGGGGATCTGGGGAGCTGTCGCCCTCGGTGCGGTCGGTGCATACATCGGTCTGCGGCAGCAGGGCATCCGGGCGATCGGCGCGTTCGGTGACTCGGTGGCCCCGGGGATCGTGCTCGCGCAGGGCATCGGGCGCCTGGGGAACTACTTCAACCAGGAGCTGTACGGCCGCGAGACCGACGTGCCGTGGGCGCTGGAGATCTACCAACGTTACGACGAGGCGTACGGGTACTCCGAGGCCATTGGGCGTTCCACCGGCCAGGTGCTCGCCACCGTCCACCCGACCTTCCTCTACGAACTGCTGTGGAACGTCCTGGTGGCGATCCTGCTGGTGCTGATCGACCGGCGGTTCCGGATGGGCCACGGCCGACTCTTCGCCCTCTACGTGGCCTTCTACTGCTTCGGCCGGTTCTGGGTGGAGCTGCTCCGCGCGGACTCCGCCACCGAGGTCCTCGGGTTGCGCATCAACACCATCGTCTCGGTCGTCGTCATGGTGGTCGCTCTGATCTACGTGTGGCGCGCCCGGCGTGGCCGCGAGGATGCGTCGGAGCTCCGCGCCCCGGCCGACACCGCGGCGGACGGGACGAACCCGGCCGTCACGGCCCCAGACGGCAAGGCGGAGAACAACACTGCTCCGAACGGCACCGCGGGCGTCCCGACTGGGGAGTCCCAGGAGGACATACCCCCGTTGACCGGCCATTGACCTGGGGTTAACCGGCCGTCTCGATGAGGGGACTAGATTGGGACGAGTGAATCGTCGTACCAAGATCGTCTGCACCCTGGGTCCCGCCGTCGCCTCCGAGGCTGGAATCCGTGAACTCGTCGACGCGGGGATGAATGTCGCCCGGTTGAACTTCAGTCACGGAGATCACTCCGACCATGAGGCCAACTACCGCTGGGTCCGCAAGGCCTCGGATGAGTCGGGGCACGCCGTCGGCGTGCTCGCCGACCTCCAGGGCCCCAAGATCCGCCTCGGCCGCTTCATCGAGGGCAAACACGAATGGGCGGAGGGCGACAAGGTCGCCATCACCGTCGCGGAGGTGGAGGGGACCAGGGAACGCGTCTCCACCACCTACAAGGGGTTGGCTGCCGACGCCCGGCCCGGCGACCGACTGCTCGTGGACGACGGCAACATCGGCCTCACCGTCGAGCGGGTCGAGGGCGAGGACGTCCACTGCGTCGTCACCGAGGGCGGCACGGTCTCCAACAACAAGGGCGTGTCCCTGCCGGGGATGAACGTCTCGGTGCCGGCGCTGAGCGAGAAGGACATCGCGGATCTGCGGTTCGCGCTGGCGCTGGGCGTGGACTTCATCGCCCTGTCCTTCGTCCGCTCGCCGGCGGACGTGGACCGGGTGCACGAGATCATGGACGAGGTCGGGGTGCACGTCCCGGTGATCGCCAAGCTCGAGAAACCCGAAGCGGTCAAGAACCTGGAGTCCATCGTCCTGGCCTTCGACGCCATCATGGTGGCCCGCGGCGACCTGGGCGTGGAACTGCCCCTGCAGGACGTGCCGCTGGTCCAGAAGCGCGCCATCCAGATCGCGCGGGAGAACGCCAAGCCGGTCATCGTGGCCACCCAGATGCTCGAGTCCATGATCACCAACTCCCGGCCCACCCGGGCGGAGGCCTCGGACGTCGCCAACGCCGTCCTCGACGGTGCCGACGCCGTCATGCTCTCGGGTGAGACGTCCGTGGGCAAATACCCGTTCGAGGCGGTGCGGACCATGTCCTCCATCGCGCTCGCGGTCGAGGCCGACTCGACCGCCGCCCCGGCCCTGGTCCACATCCCGCGGACCAAACGTGGGGTCATCTCGTACTCGGCTCGGGAGATCGGGGAGCGGCTGGGGGCCAAGGCGCTCGTCGCGGTCACCTCGACCGGAGACACGGTGCGGCGGCTGGCCCGCCTGCACAGCCACCTGCCGCTCATCGCGATCACCGGCGATCCCCGGATCCGCAGCCAACTGTCCCTCACGTGGGGGACCGAGACGTTCCTGACCGATCGCGTGAACGAGACGGCAGAGCTCGTCAAGGTCACCGACGAGCTGCTGCTCCCGCTCGAGGGGTACAACGAGGACGACCTCATAGTGATCGTCGCGGGCAACGTCCCCGGCGTCGAGGGGTCGACCAACTTCATCCTCGTGCACCGGATGGGCGAAGCAGATCACTGATCACCGTTAGGTAACAGTCCGGCAGCGCCGGTGAGCACCCCCGCTCACCGGCGCTTCTGTATGTAATTGTGCTTTCGGCGTGACAAGGCCGAGACACTTCTGTTACCTTTCTGGAGGTCGCCGGGGAAGCCGGTCGGCACACAGCTTCACCAACGCATTGAATCCCGAGGTTTCCCTGATGTCCGACGCCACTCGCATCTCCTTCACCGAGCTCGCCGACCGACTCGGTGCAGCCGGTCCGGCAGCGACCGCAGGCCGCCACCGCGCCGCCCGCTCCGGCCACGGCATGGGACGCATTGTCGCCGGTGCCGTCGCCGGTGCCGCGCTCTCCGGTGGCGTCGCGATGGCCGCCGCCCCCGCAGCCTCCGCACAGTCGGCCGAGATGCCCAGCCCGGAGCAGCTCGGCCAGATGGCCCAGGACTTCGCGCAGGGCATCGGCCTGAGCGAGGCGCAGATCCGCGACTACGCCCTCGACCCAGCCCTCGCCCTCGGTTCGGTCGGGTTGCCGGCGCCCGGTGGCTCGCACGCGCCGACCAACGGGGCGATCACCTCGCCCTTCGGCCCGCGCTGGGGCACCTTCCACAACGGCACCGACTTCGGCGCCCCCATCGGTACCCCGATGTACGCGGTCAAGTCCGGCAAGGTCGTCGCCGCCGGACCGGCCTCCGGCTACGGCCTGTGGATCCGCATCCAGACCGACGACGGCTACCTGCTCGAGTACGGCCACAACGACGCGAACTACGTCTCCGTGGGCCAGCGCGTCAACGCCGGCCAGGTCATCGGCACCGTGGGCAACCGCGGCTACTCGACCGGCCCGCACCTGCACTTCGGCGTCCGCAACGCGGGCGGCCAGTGGATCGATCCCGTGCCGTGGCTGCGTGCCAACGGCGTCGCCGTCTGATCTCTCACCGCGACTGACGCTCGATCGCGCCCCGTCTCCCATAGGGAGGCGGGGCGCTGTTCGTTGGCAGGGCTGTTCGTTGGTGGGCAGTGCGTTGGCGGGCCGCCCAATCGGCTTCTCTGACAGAGTGGACGCGAGTAGTCCACTTCGATAGGAAGAGTCGTCAATGTCGCAGACCGTCAAGGGCGTCATCGCCCGCAGCAAGGGTGCCGAGGTCGAGCTCGTCGACGTCGTGGTCCCCGATCCGGGCCCCAACGACGTCATCGTCCGCGTGCAGGCGTGCGGCGTCTGCCACACCGACCTCGCGTACCGCGACGGCGGGATCAACGACGAGTACCCCTTCCTCCTCGGTCACGAGGCCGCGGGCATCGTTGAAACCGTCGGCGACCGGGTCACCCACGTGGCCGAGGGCGACTTCGTCGTCCTCAACTGGCGCGCGGTGTGCGGGGAGTGCCGCGCCTGCAAGCGTGGGCAGCAGCAGTACTGCTTCGCTACCCACAACGCGTCGAAGAAGATGACGCTCGCCGACGGCACCGAGCTCACCCCCGCCCTGGGGATCGGCGCGTTCATCGACAAGACCCTGGTCCACGAGGGCCAGTGCACCAAGGTCGACGGATCCGCCGACCCGGCCGTGGCCGGGCTGCTCGGCTGCGGCGTCATGGCCGGCATCGGTGCGGCCGTCAACACCGGCGGGGTCACCCGCGGCAAGTCCGTCGCCGTGATCGGGTGCGGCGGCGTCGGTGTGGCCGCCGTCGTGGGCGCCCGTCTGGCCGGCGCCTCCCCGATCATCGCGGTGGACATCGACGACACCAAGCTCGAGTGGGCCAAGGACTTCGGAGCCACCCACACGATCAACTCGACCAGCGCGGACCCGGTCGCAGGCATCCAGGAGCTCACCGGTGGCTTCGGCGCCGACGTCGTGATCGACGCGGTGGGCCGGCCCGAGACCTACGAGCAGGCCTTCTACGCCCGCGACCTGGCCGGCACCGTGGTCCTGGTGGGCGTCCCGACCCCGGAGATGCGGCTGGAGCTGCCGCTGTTGGACTTCTTCGGCCGCGGCGGTTCGCTCAAGTCCTCCTGGTACGGCGACTGCCTGCCCGAGCGGGACTTCCCGATGCTCGTGGACCTGCACCTGCAGGGTCGACTCCCGCTGGAGAAGTTCGTCTCCGAGCGCATCGGCATCGACGGCGTCGAGGCGGCCTTCGGCGCGATGAAGTCCGGTTCCGTCCTCCGATCGGTGGTGACGTTGTGAGCGAGATCTTCACCAGTGCCGGCTACGCCGGGGGCCTGCGCATCGAGAAAGTGGTGACGAGCGGCATCTTCGCTCTCGACGGCGGCGAGTGGGAGGTGGACAACAACATCTGGATCCTCGGGGACGACTCCGAGGTGTTCGTCATCGACGCGGCCCACACGGCGCAGCCGATCATCGACGCGGTGGCCGGCCGGAAGGTCCGCGGCATCCTCTGCTCCCACGCGCACAACGACCACATCACGGTGGCGCCGGAGCTGTCGGAGAAGCTCGACGCGCCGATCCTCGTCCACCCCGGCGACCAGATGCTCTGGGACGAGACCCACCCGGAGGTCTCGCACGGCGACCTCTCCGACGGGCAGCGCCTGGAGATCGCCGGCACCCGCATCGACGTGATGAACACCCCCGGCCATTCACCCGGGTCGTGCGTCTTCCATGTCCCGGAGGCGGGAGTGCTGTTCTCCGGCGACACGCTGTTCTCCGGGGGGCCGGGAGCCACGGGCCGCTCCTACTCGGATTTCCCGACCATCATCACCTCGATCCGCGAGCGCATCCTCACGCTGCCCGCGGAGACCCTGGTGCACACCGGGCACGGCGACGGCACGAAGGTCGGCGAGGAGTCGCCGCACCTGGAGGAGTGGATCAAACGCGGGAGCTAGACCGCGGGAGTTGGAGCGCGGGAGTTGGACCGCGGGAGTTTGACCGCGGAGTCGGACCGTGGCAGTCGGGTCACTGGCAGGGAGAGTGCTGACGGAGCGAGGGGGGTGGAGATGACGACGACGAGGCCGGCAACCGCGGACCCCGGCAACACCCCGTGGCACACCCTCGCCACCGACGAGGTGCTCTCCCGCCTCGGAGCGGGGCCCGCGGGGCTGACCCGCTCCGAGGCGTCGCAGCGGCTGTCCGAGCACGGGCCGAACACGCTGCCCGAGGCGGAGCGGGTGCCGGCCTGGCGGCGGATCCTGCGGCTGTTGGCCGATCCGATGATCCTCGTGCTGGCGGTGGCGGCTGTGGTGAGCGCGGGGGTCTCCCGGGAGTGGGAGACCCCTGTGGTCATCCTCCTGGTGGTGGCGCTCAACACGGTCCTCAACTATGTCCAGGAGTCCCGCGCCGAGGAGAGCCTGGCCGCGCTGCGCGACATGTCGGTACCGCACAGCCGGGTGGTGCGCGACGGGTCCGAGGTCGAGGTGGACAGCGCCGACCTCGTGCCGGGTGACGTGGTGGTGGTGGAGTCCGGCGACCGGGTCCCTGCCGACGGCCGGGTGCTCGAGGCCTCCCGGTTCCAGGTGGCGGAGTCGGCGCTGACCGGCGAGTCGCTCCCCGTGGACAAGACGGCCGGCGCGGTGGCCGCCGCGGACGCCCCGCTGGGGGACAGAACCGGGATGGTGTTCATGAACACCGAGGTCACCCGCGGTCGGGCGCGGGTGGTGGTCACCGGCACCGGCGAGCGCACCGAGATGGGTGCGATCGCCGACCTCCTCGGCGGCGCGGGGGTCGAGCAGACCCCGCTGCAGCGCCGGATCGGCGTCCTGGCCCGCGTCCTCACGGCGATCGCGTTGGCCGTGGTGGCGCTGGTCATGGGGATCGGTCTGCTGCGCGGACAGTCGTGGGAGGACATGCTCCTGTCCGCGGTCTCGCTCGCCGTGGCGACCATCCCGGAGGGTCTCACCGCCGTCGTGGCGTTCACCCTCGCCATGGGCGCGTCCCGGCTCGCCCGGCAGGGGGCGATCATCAAGAACCTCGCGGCGGTGGAGACCCTCGGGTCGACGAGCCACATCGCCACCGACAAGACGGGCACCCTCACCCTCAACCAGATGACCGTGACGCGGATCGTCGCAGGCGGGTCGGTCTACTCGGTCACCGGTACCGGTTACGGCGCGTCGGGGACCGTCCTGTCCTCCGACCCGGACGCCCAGCCGGACCTCCGGCGGGCCGCGGTGGCCATGGCACTGTGCAACGACGCGATCGTGTCAGGCGGCGAGCTCGTCGGGGACCCCACCGAGGGCGCCCTCCTCGTGGCGGCCACCAAGTGCGGTCTGGACGTCGAGGGTCTGCGCGCCGCGCGGCCCCGGCTGGCCCAGGTGCCCTTCGACACCGACTACAAGTTCATGGCCACCGTCAACCGCTCCCCGGGCGGGGAGCTCGCGCTCAGCGCCAAGGGCGCCACCGGTGCGCTGCTGCCGCGCTCGACCCATGTGTGGGACGGCGCGAAGGCCGTGGAGCTCACCGACGAGTCGCGCGAGGGGATCCGGCGGGCGACCGACGAGCTCGCGGCGCGGGGACTGCGGACCCTGCTGGTGGCGGGGCGTCCGGTCGGGGCCGAGGTTGAAGAAGGCGGGGTCGACGAGGCGGCTGTCGACGAAGACATGCTCCTGGACGCCGTCCGCGGCCTTACCGTGTTCGCGGTGGTCGGCATCGTCGACCCACCGCGCAAGGAGGCCGCCGAGGCCATCCGGGTCGCGCGCGAGGCGGGCATCTCGGTCCACATGATCACGGGCGACCACCTCGTCACGGCCTCCTCCATCGCCCGCGACCTCGGGATCGAGGGTCAGGCCGTGAGCGGGGCGGAGCTCGATGACATGGACGACGACGAGTTGCTCGATCGAGCCCGTGGGCTCGGGGTGATGGCACGCGTGTCGCCGGAGCACAAGATCCGGATGGTCCGGGCCCTGCAGTCCGGCGGGGACGTGGTGGCGATGACCGGCGACGGCGTCAACGACGCCCCCGCGCTCAGTCAGGCCGACATCGGCATCGCGATGGGGATCACCGGCACGGACGTGTCCAAGGGCGCCGCCAACATGGTACTGACCGACGACAACTTCGCGACCATCGTCTCGGCCGTCGAGCAGGGTCGCGGAATCTACGACAACATCATCAAGTTCGTGAAGTTCCAGCTCACCACCGCGTGGGCGTTCGTGTTGGTGTTCCTGGCCAGCGGGTTGTTCGGGTTGGCGGCCGTGCCGTTCACCGCCCTGCAGGTCCTCCTGGTCAACATCGTCATGGACGGGCCGCCGGCGATGGCCCTCGGCGTGGAGCCGGTGGAGAAGGACGCGATGCAGCGGCGTCCCCGGCCGGCCGACGAACAGATCCTCACCCCGGTACGCGTGGCGCGCATCCTGTGGCTCGGTGTGGTGATGGCCTCCGGGACCCTGGCGGTCCTGGCGTTCGCCGGCACCGCGTTCCCCGAGCGCGCGGGCGTGCCGTTGTTCGCCACCACCTTGGCCTATGCGACCTTCGTCTTCTACCAGGTGTTCAACCTGATGAACGTCCGGTCCACCAACGGCTCGGTGTTCTCCCGCGACATGGCGCACAACGTGCCGATCTGGGTGGCCCTGGCCGCGGTCCCGCTACTACTGGTGGCCGTGGTGGAGGTGCCCTTCCTCCAGGGGATCTTCGACACCACCTCGCTGCACGCCGACGAGTGGCTGCTGGCTCTCGCGGTGGCCTCGTCGATCCTCTGGCTCGAAGAGCTCCGCAAGATCGGGGTGCGGTGGCGTTCTCGGCGGGACCACGGGTCGGGCAGGATGGTGGAGGTCTGACGCGCTCTCCTCGAGGGCGCCGCCGCCGCGACACACGGGTAGCGCGACATGGTCAGGCCATCGAGGAGGAATTCACCATGGGTAGGGTCACCGCCAGCAACACCATCGTCATCGAGGCACCCGTCGAGGCCGTCACCACGGCGATCGCGGACTACGCCCAGGTCCGGCCCCGCATCCAGCCCGAGCAGTTCAGTGCCTACCGGCTGATCGAGGGCGGGCAGGGCAGCGGCACCGTGGCCGCGTGGAACCTCCAGGCCACCAAGAAGCGCAGCCGCGACGTCAAGGCCACGGTGACCGTCGACGACGCGGCCGCGCACTGGTCGCTGGTGGAGGAGGACGCCAACTCGTCCATGGCCACCACGTACACCGTCCGCGAGGCCACCGGCGGCGCACTGGTGGAGATGACCACCTCGTGGGACGGCGCCGGGGGAGTGGGCGGCTTCTTCGAGCGCACCTTCGCGCCGGGCGGGCTCAAGCGGATCCAGCACGCGCTGCTGGCCAACCTCAAGGCCGAGCTCGAGGGCTGAGCCCGGCGCTCAGCGGCCCGTCTCTGCTGAGGTCGCCCTCGTCGTCGTCGCCGGGTCTTCCTGCCCGGGCTCCCCGGTGACGGTGGTGGAGACGTCCGCCCCGTCGGTGTGGTCGTGCGTGGTGGCGGCTTCCGCCGCCTCGACGTCGGTCCCCGTCGGGGCCGCCGCCGCGGCGGCTTCACGGGCGGCCTCGGCCTGCGCGGAGCCGGTACGGAGCACGATCGGCGGGAGGAAGGCCAGGACCACCGTGGCGACGACGGCGATGAGGCCGGCCACCAGGTAGATCTCCGACATGCTCAGCGCGAAGCCCTGCTCGAAGGGGTGGGCGATGAGCGCGGGCAGCCGGTTGATGACCGAGGAGTCCTTGGTGATGGACTCGAGCGCCCCCGCCCCGGTGGCCGGGTCGGCCAACGCCTCGACGATCCCGAAGGCCTGCGGGTCCTGCCGCAGCGCCGGATCGGACAGGCCGTCCTGGATGCCGCGGGCGAGGCTGCCGTCGGCCGTGGCCTTCCCCAGCTCCTCGGTGATCGAGCCGCCGACGCGGCTGAACAGGATCGACAGGAACACCGCCACGCCGATGGTGCCGCCGAGCTGGCGGAAGAAGGTGGCGGATGCGGTGGCCACGCCGATCTCGCGCGGACTCACCGCGTTCTGCACGATCAGGGTGAGCGGCTGCATGCAGTTGCCCAGGCCGATGCCCATGATCAACATGAAGAACATCACCAGCGCCAGGGACGTGTCGGCGTCGATGGTCCACAGCAGGAACAGGCCGAGGGCGGTGATGGCGGTGCCGATGATCGGGAACTCGCGGATCCGGCCGGTTCTGGAGATGAGCTGGCCCGTGACGATCGAGGCGCCCATCATGCCCGCGACCAGCGGGAGCATCATGAGGCCGGACTCCATGGGATCGGCGCCGTGGACGATCTGCATGTACAGCGGCAGCGTCATCATGCCGCCGAACATGGCCATGCCCACGATCACGCCGCCGGCGGTGACGATCGCGAAGGTGCGGTCGCGGAACAGCCGCAGTGGGATGAGGGCCTCGTCGCCCGCGCGGGCCTCGACGATGAGGAACAGGCCGATGCCAGCCAGGCCGATGAAGTAGCACGCGAGCGCGGCGGGGGAGCCCCAGCCCCAGGTGCGGCCCTGTTCGGCCACCAGCAGGAGCGGGACGAGCCCGACGACGATCGTGGCCGCGCCCGCCCAGTCCACGCGGTGGTCCACGCGCACGTTCTTGACGTTGAGGGTGAGCACCACCATCGTCAGCGCGAGGGCGCCGATGGGGACGTTGAGGAGGAAGATCCAGCGCCAGCCGTCGATGCCGAGAATCGAGTCCACGCCGGCGAAGAAGCCGCCTACCACCGGGCCGATGACCGAGGACGAGGCGAACACGGCCAGCATGTAGCCCTGGTACTTGGCGCGGTCCCGCGGCGGGATGATGTCGCCGATGATCGCCAGCGCCAGTGACATCAACGCGCCGGCGCCCAGTCCCTGGATGCCGCGGTACACCGCGAGGGTGTACATCGAGTCGGCGAGCGTGCACAGCAGCGAGCCGAAGACAAAGATGACGATGCCGATGATGAAGAACGGCTTGCGTCCGTAGATGTCGGAGAGCTTGCCGTACAGCGGCGTCGAGATGGTCGAGGTCATGAGGTAGGCGGTGGTGACCCACGCCTGGGCGTCGAGGCCCTGGAGGTCGTCGGCGATGGTCCGGATCGCGGTGGAGACGATGGTCTGGTCCAGGCTGGCGAGGAACATCGCGGACATCAGCCCGGCGAGGATCACGAGGATCTGGCGGTGCGTGAGCTCACCGTCCTCGCCGGCGCGCGCCGAGGCGGTCTTGGGGGCGGTCATGAGTTCTCCTTGACGGATGTGAGGGCGTTGAGTTCGGTACGGAGGGACTCCGCGAGGTGGATCAGGTGGTCGTTGAGAGAAGCCGCCTGCTCTGGCGTCCAATCGGACAGGACCTCGGCCATCCACTGGCCTCGGCCGTCGAAGACCCGCGACACCAGTTCGGAGCCCTCCGTGGTGAGGATGACCAGGCTCGCGCGCCCGTCGTCCGGGTCGGGGACCTTAGTCACCAGGCCGAGCGTCGCGAGGTGACGGACCTGCCGGCTCACCACGGAGACGTCGGTGTGGACCCGGTCGGCCAGGTCGGTGACACGCGTGGGCTCGTCGTGGATGGCAAAGAGCAGGGGATGGGCGGACGGTTCCAGCGACTCGTGAAAACGGGGGACCGCGATGTTAACCGCGCGCAGCAGTTTGACCACGCGGGAGAGATCCACGACGAGCTGGCCGCTCAGTTCGGCGTCTATGGCCATGTCTGCCTTCCTGGCGGTTGAAGTTGCTTGCAGCAAGCAAATATAAGCCGCGCGCGTGATGGTCAGCAAGTTCGGTAGGGGCCCGTGATCCGTATGTCGACCAGCAGTTCCCACGAGTGAGGAGCTGTCCGGGGCTCTCGCACTCGGATTCGCCGACCGACTGCGCAACCGGATCGATACGGCGGTTGCTGGCGCCGGGGAGCCGAACGGCAACTGTGTCAACTTGTGGCTGCCGTCGTCGACACGCTCGCGGCAAGAGCCTCTGTCCGGGCTGCCGGTCCACGACGACCTAGTCGAGCAGAGCTTCCCTGCGCAGGAGACCAAAGCGTCGTGGCTGGCCGACAGAACAGTGCACCGCACCGGCGAGGGCAAGCTACCTTTGCCTGATTGACGACGCCTTCTCCAACCGGGTGATGAGCCCTCGGAACAGAAAGCGGTTGACGTCCCGACCGCGGTGTCGCTGCGCTGGAGTCGCCGGACATCAGTTTGGGCCAAACTGGCAGCAAGGTCGTCAGTTGAACCGTCTACAGCGACCGGGTTAGTCAGTTCCGGTCTGACCGGCGCTGATGGGCGACCCGTGAAGAGCGACGGATCGCGATTCTGACCTTGAGCAAGTCAGCCCACCACCGGCGCCGTCGAGAGGATGCCCTCGGCAGATCGGTCTTTGACGAGTACGACACCGTCACGGCCGCCCTAGCCACTCGGGCTGCGTTCTTCAACTCGTCACGTGATCCTGCAACAGACCGCAATTTGTTGTGCGACTCCTGGGTGTCGGGATCCTCCACACCTTGAAACCGACCGGCGTGTGTTTCGCGTGGTAAGACTGACCTGTTTCGCTACTTTCCGCCTCAGCAAAACGCAAATCACCCTACACTCCTTCTATGGCAAAAGCTGGGTGGAACGATGTCATTGCCCTCCAGAGTAGTGAGGCAGGCAAACGATTCAAAGCTGGGTGGGACTCTTTTGTTAAGCGGCAGAAACTAACGGATGTCTTCTGGGACCCGGTCGATACGCGCTGGGAAACCTATGCCTCTGAGAAGTTTTCGTTTGCTGACTTCGGTGCTCCGAAAATTGAGATTGGAAACAATTACTTCTCTGAAGTCGAGATGCTACGCGACGTGCTTACATTAGGCGCCTCGCTCCGGGCATTGAACAGTCGAGTAATCTGGTACCCGAGGAACGGCCGGTGGTATGTGTTTTCCCCGAAGACCGCCCCGCTGCCTACGTCTCCTCCGTCTCCGGGTTGGCTGGAAGTGCTTAACAAACAGTTGGATGAAATATCCAATAATGGTCGTCTGTCGCCAGCTGAAAAAGCGAGAGCCAGAAGGCAAGTATTAGACGAATTCTTTGCTGCAAACCATGGCTAATTATCGACCCGATGAAAGTACATTAATTGTGCTCAGAGGTCTGGGAGTCGTTCGAGGTGTTCCTGCACCACGACGACATTGACCGCGTTGACGAGTTCAGCGACGGCGCTACGACGCGCTTCCGGATCTAGATTGCGTTGATCGGTGGCCTGGATCTGGCCAGAATGGATGAGCGACCTGTCCGCGGAAGCGCCGGCATCGAAGTTCCCGAGGATCTCGCGGTGCCGCCTCGCAGTGACCGGCCCAGCTGGGCGAGCTCGGGCAGTCCTTTGGGTACGGCGGAGCGGATTCGAGGAGCGAGTACATCGCGATCTTGCCCGCCAGAAGGCCTCGTAGCCGGTGATGAACCGCTGGTAGAAGCCGTAAGTGACCTCTACAGCGACGCGCGCCGGGGCCACGTGTACTCGAACCGTTGCCACAGCAGGCCATCGGCGCTCAGTGAAGGGCTATCGGCCGAAAGATGTCGACGCCAGCCCCGTATCTCCGAGCCGAGAGGTTCTCCCTGGGAGAGCCTTGTATTCAGTGGTGCCCCCAGTCGGACTCGAACCGACACTGGACGGGTTTTGAATCCGTTGCCTCTGCCAATTGGGCTACGGGGGCGATCGCGGCGAGCCGCTGGTCCAGCAGTCTAACGGAGACCCCTGCGCGCCTGTCAGACGACGCCCCTAGAGTGGCCGTGTGAGCACCACGAGCCAGACCGTCGATTCCAGTACCACCTCCGCCGCCGCTGCTGGAGGAGACGGGCCCGCGCGCCTACTGCTCCTCGACGGCCACTCGCTGGCGTTCCGGGCCTTCTACGCCCTGCCGGCCGAGAACTTCTCCACCGCCTCCGGTCAGCACACCAATGCGGTCTACGGCTTCCTCTCCATGGTCGCCAACCTCATCACCACCGAGAAGCCCACCCACCTGGCGGCGGCCTTCGACGTCTCGCGCGCGACCCTGCACCGGACGGCGGAGTACCCGGAGTACAAGTCCACCCGGTCGGCGGTGCCGGAGGAGTTCAAGGGTCAGGTCGATCTGATCCAGGAGGCGCTGTCCGCGCTCGGGGTCCGGACGCTGTCCCTGGAGGGGCACGAAGCCGACGACCTCATCGCGACCCTGGCCACGCAGGCCGCCGGAACCGACACGCTCATCTGCACCGGCGACCGCGACGCGTTCCAGCTGGTCTCCGACTCGGTGACGGTCCTCTACCCGGTCAAGGGCGTCTCGGAGCTCGCCCGCTACACCCCGGAGGCGGTCGAGGCGAAGTACGGCGTCACCCCGGCTCAATATCCGGATGTGGCAGCGCTGCGCGGCGACACGTCCGACAACCTCCCGGGGGTGCCCAAGGTCGGGGACAAGACCGCCGCCAAGTGGATAGTCCAGTACGGGAGCCTGTCCGACCTCATCGCGCACGCCGACGAGGTCAAGGGCAAGGTGGGGGAGAGCTTCCGCGAGCACCTCCCGCAGGTGCAGCTCAACCGCCGCATCACCCAACTCACCCGCGATCTGGACCTGGGCGTGGAGCTCGACGACCTCGCTCGTCACGACCCCGAGCGGGCGGACGTCAACGCGCTGTTCGACCGGCTGGAATTCGGCCCCCTGGCCCGCGACCGGTTCCTCACGGCGTTCCTGCCCGAGGGCGCAACCGAGCCGGTGGCGGAGGTCGAGCTCGAGCAGGCCTCGGTATTGCACGCTGGCGAGGTCTCCGATTGGCTGGCCGCCCACGCGCCGGCCGGGAAGCGGCACGGCCTCGTCGTCGTCGGTCCCTCCCGTCCCGGTGCGGGGGACGCGCAGGCGGTCACCGTGGCCGCGGCAGGCGGCGCCTCCGGGCACATCGACCTCGCCCGCATCGACCCGTCCGACGAGCAGGCTCTACGGGCGTGGCTGGCCGACGACGCCGTGGCCAAGGCCGTGCACGATTCCAAGGCCGCGACCCACGCCCTCATGGGCCGGGACCTCGCGCTGGGCGGGGTGAGCATCGACGTGGCGCTCGCCGCGTACCTCGTGCGCCCCGGCCAGCGCAGCTACGGCCTGGCAGAGCTGTTCCAGCGACACCTGCAACGCGAGTTGCCCGAGGCCGAGGCGGGGGAGAAGCAGCTCTCGCTACTGGACGAGGTCGACGAGGCCGAGGTGGAGCAGCAGGCCGCCAACTCGGCGGCGACGCGGGCCCGGGCGGTCCTGGACATCGCCGAGCGCCTCGACGTGGAACTGGAGCAGGTGCACGGTGCCCGACTGCTCGCCGAGATGGAGCTTCCGCTCGTGCCGGCGCTCGCGCGGATGGAATCGATCGGCATCGCGGTCGACTCCGCCGCGCTGGACGACTTGCGCGACGGGTTCACCGACCGCGGGCGGGACGCGGCTGACGCGGCCTACGCGGCGATCGGGGGCGAGCAGATCAACCTGGGTTCGCCCAAGCAGCTCCAGGTGGTGTTGTTCGAGACCTTGGGCATGCCCAAGACCAAGAAGACCAAGACCGGCTACACCACTGACGCCAAGGCCCTCGAGGAACTGCTGGCCAAGGAGACCGCGGACACCCCGGGCCGAGCTTTCCTGGAGGCGTTGCTCCTGCACCGCGAGGCCACCAAGATGCGCACCACGGTCGAGGGACTGATCAAGACCATCGGCGACGACGGGCGCATCCACACCACCTTCAACCAGACGGTCGCCGCCACCGGCCGACTGTCCTCAACCGACCCGAATCTGCAGAACATCCCGGTCCGCACCGAGGACGGCCGGCGGATCCGCAAGTCATTTGTCGTGGGCGAGGGCTACGACTGCCTCCTCACCGCCGACTACAGCCAGATCGAGATGCGCGTCATGGCGCACCTGTCCAAAGACGCGGGGCTCATCGAGGCGTTCCGCACGGGCGAGGATCTTCATTCGTTCGTGGGCTCGCGGGCGTTCGGGGTGCCGATCGACCAGGTGACCCCGGAGCTGCGCCGTCGGGTCAAGGCCATGAGTTACGGCCTGGCCTACGGGCTCAGCGCCTTCGGGCTGGCCGCGCAGCTGGGCATCGGGCAGAACGAGGCCCGCGAGCAGATGGACGCCTACTTCTCGCGCTTCGGGGGAGTGCGCGACTACCTGCACACCGTGGTGGACCAGGCCCGTCGTGACGGCTACACCGAGACCCTCTTCGGGCGCCGCCGCTACCTGCCCGAGCTCAACTCCGACAACCGGCTCAAGCGCGAGAACGCCGAGCGGGCCGCCCTCAACGCGCCCATCCAGGGCTCCGCGGCGGACATCATCAAGGCGGCGATGCTCAAGGTCGACGCCGACCTGACCGAGCGCGGGCTGCGGAGCCGCTTGCTCCTCCAGGTCCATGACGAACTCGTGCTCGAGGTGGCGAAGGGTGAGCTCGACGAGGTCCGCGGTCTGGTGGTGGACCGCATGTACTCGGCCATCGAGCTGGACGTGCCGCTGGACGTCTCCACGGGAACGGGGCCCGACTGGGATTCCGCCGCCCACTGAGCAAATACTGAGGTAACCACTGAGTAACCACTGACGCCGATTGCGGCGATGTGTTTTGTGGCCGTCCCCGTATGCCATAGGTTCATTGCAGATTCGGCTCCACGACGCCTGAAAGGGCACTCATATGACCCTCACTTCTCGGCGCAGCCTGCGCGCCGCACTGGCACTGACCGCCACCGCAGCCCTCGCGCTCACCGGTTGCACCACCAACACCGAGGGCCCCGAGGATTCCGGGGAGCCGCGGCAGGAGGTCGCGCTCGAGACCGACGAGGAGATCGCTACCCTCGTGCCGGCCGAGATCCGAGACAAGGGCGTCATCGTGGTCGGCACCAACCCGCCGTACGCGCCCAACGAGTTCAAGAACGAGCAGGGCGAGATCGTCGGGTTCGACATCGACGTGGTGACCGCCGCTGCCCAGCTCATGGGACTCCGCGCGGAGTTCCGTGAGTCGGACTTCGAGAAGATCATCCCGGCCATCGAGGGCGGCACCATGGACATGGGCGCCTCCTCGTTCACCGTCAACGACGAGCGGCTCAAGACCGTCGACTTTGTCACGTATTTCGAGGCCGGCATCCAGTGGACGTCCGCGGCCGGAACCGACGTGGACCCGGACAACGCCTGCGGCCTGAGCGTGGCCGTCCAGCGCACCACCGTCTCCGATCAGGAAGACGTGCCCGCCCGCAGCAAGGCCTGCACCGACGCCGGCAAGCCGGCGATCGAGAAGGTCCAGTTCGACTCCCAGGACGAGGCCTCCACGGCCGTCGCGCTGGGCAAGGTCGACGCCATGTCGGCCGACTCGCCCATCTCGGCGTACGCCGTGAAGCAGTCCGAGGGCAAGATGCAGCTGGCCGGCGACGTCTTCGACTCCGCCCCCTATGGCTGGCCCGTCCGCAAGGGCTCCGCGCTGGCCGCGGCCCTGGAAGCCGCAGCGGACAAGCTCATCGAGACCGGCGATTTCGAGAAGATCTCCCAGAACTGGGGCCTCGAGAACGGGCTGATCGACGACGCCGAGACCCGGAAGGGTTGAGTGACCAGTAGGTGAGCACCGAACAGAACGGGGCCGCTGCCCCCCGGGCGGACGCCCCGGACCCCATCGAGGCGGTGTCGCTGCGGCACCCGTGGCGGTGGGTGTCGGCGACGGTCGTCCTGGTCCTCGTGTTCCTGTTTGTCTGGGGCGCCGCGACCAACCCCGCGTACGGCTGGGGCACCTACGGCCGGTACCTGTTCGACACCCGGTTCGGCATGGCGGTGTTCTACACGATCGCCCTGACGCTGCTGTCAATGATCCTCGCCGTAATCCTGGGCGTCATCCTCTCGGTGATGCGGATGAGCAGCAACCCCGTGCTCAAGGCCGTGGCCTGGGTGTACCTGTGGGTCTTCCGCGGGACCCCGATCTACGTGCAGCTGCTGTTCTGGGGCCTGATCTTCACGCTGTACCGGCAGGTCCAGTTCGGCATCCCCTTCACCGACTTCCAGATCGTCCGCTTTGACGACACGATGGTGCTGTACTCGGCGTTCTGGCTGGCCGTGATCGGCCTGGCCATGAACGAGGCCGCGTACATGGCCGAGATCGTGCGGGCGGGGATCTCCTCGGTGCCGGAGGGTCAGGCGGAGGCGTCCACCGCGCTCGGTATGTCGTGGGGGCAGACCATGCGCCGCACGATCCTGCCCCAGGCGATGCGCGTGATCATCCCGCCGACCGGCAACGAGCTGATCTCGATGCTCAAGACCACCTCGCTCGTCGTGGCCATCCCGTTCTCCGGGGAGCTCTACGGTCAGGCGCGCGACATCTCGGGCGTCAACTTCCAGCCCATCCCGCTGCTGCTGGTCGCGGCCACCTGGTACCTGGTCATCACCAGTGTCCTGATGGTGGGTCAGCACTTCGTGGAGAAGAAGTTCTCGCGTGGCGCCACCCGCCAACTGACGGGCAAGCAGCTGCGTGCGTTGGCGGCAGCCGACGGGATGACCCCCTCCTCGCTCGCCGCGGCCAGGGCCGCCGACCCTTCCGGAGGGACAGCATGACGCCGATGGTCAGGGCCGAACAGGTCTGCAAGAGCTTCGGCTCGGTCCAGGTGCTCAAGGGCATCGAGCTCGAGGTGGCCGCGGGCGAGGTCCTGTGCCTGGTCGGCCCGTCGGGCTCCGGCAAGTCCACCTTCCTCCGGTGCATCAACCACCTCGAGCGGGTCGACGCCGGCCGGTTGTATGTCGACGGCGACCTGGTGGGCTACCGGGAGAAGGGTGACAAGCTCTTCGAGATCTCGCCCCGACACGCCGCACGACAGCGCCGGGACATCGGGATGGTGTTCCAGCACTTCAACCTGTTCCTGCACCGCACCGCGCTGGAGAACGTCATCGAGGCGCCGATGCTGGTCAAGGGCGAGTCCCGGGCCGAGGCCGCCGAGCGCGCCCGCGCTCTGCTGGACAGGGTCGGGCTCTCGGCCAAGGCGGACGCGTATCCGGCTCAGCTCTCCGGTGGACAGCAGCAGCGCGTGGCGATCGCCCGCGCGCTGGCCATGGAGCCCAAGCTCATGCTGTTCGACGAGCCCACCTCGGCTCTCGACCCGGAGCTGGTCGGTGAGGTGCTGGGCGTCATGCGGGACCTGGCCGGCGCCGGCATGACCATGGTCGTGGTGACCCACGAGATGGGCTTCGCGCGGGAGGTCGCCGACACGATCGCGTTCATGGACGACGGCGTCGTGGTGGAGTCCGGGCGCCCGTCCGAGGTGCTCAGTGCGCCCACCCATCAGCGCACCAAGGACTTCCTCTCCAAGATCCTGTAGGCCGGCCGGGCCCAACGGCCGGGCCCAACGGCCGGGCCCAACGGCCGGGCCCAACGACCGGAGCAGGACCGCGGATCAGGGGAGGGTGGCGACGAAGATCGCGGTGCCGGGAAAGATGCTCCCGCGCAGCGGGCTCCACTGCCCCCACTCCTGGTCCAGCCACTCCGGCCATTCGGGTTCGATCAGATCCCGCACGACGAAGCCGGCCCCGACCAGTTCGCGGATCCGGTCGCCGACCGTGCGGTGGTGTTCCACGTAGGTGAGACGGCCCTCTTCGTCGTACTCGGTGTACGGCGTCCGGTCGAAGTACGGGAACGCGGCCTGGAGTCCCTCCGGGCCCGGGTCGTCGCGGAAGATCCACCGCATCGGGTGGTTGACGGAGAAGACAAACCGGCCGCCGGGGCGGAGCACGCGCGCGGTCTCCGCCATGACGCCCGCCGTGTCCGCGACAAAGGGGATGGCCCCGAACGCGGAGAACGCGACATCGAAGCTGTTGTCCGCAAAGGGCAGGCGGCCGGCGTCGGCCTGGATCAGCGGTACCGACGCCGCCGGGCCCGTGGAACGGCTCGCGGCCTCGGCGCCCACGCGGAGCATCCCGACGGAGAGGTCGACGGCGACGGCGCGTGCCCCCCGGCCGGCGATCCACCGCGCGCACGGCGCGGAGCCGCAGCCGATCTCCAGCACGTCGAGCCCGGCCACCTCGCCGAGCAGGTTCCAGTCACCCTCGTGCAGGCCCTCCGGTCCCCACACGAACCCGCCGTCGGGGGACTGCGCGCCGAGGAAGTCCCCGTGTTCGTCGTGGTAGTCGCCGGCTTCCGCGTCCCACCACGTGCGGGACGCGCGGACGGACTCACCATGGTCGGGGGGGTTTGTGGGCGTCACGCTCGCAGCGTACAGTTAACCGTCGCGTGCGTTCACGCTCGCGAATCTTTGTCCACCCACGATTCCTATCCACTCCGGAGCACCCCAACCTATGACCACCAAAACCACCTCGCCGCAGGTAGCCATCAATGACATTGGCTCCGCGGAGGATTTCCTCGCCGCTATCGACGCCACGATCAAGTACTTCAACGATGGCGACATCGTCGAGGGCACGATCGTCAAGGTCGACCGTGATGAGGTCCTGCTCGACATCGGCTACAAGACCGAGGGTGTCATCCCCTCGCGTGAGCTCTCCATCAAGCACGATGTCGACCCGGGCGAGGTCGTCAAGGTGGGCGACGAGGTCGAGGCACTGGTCCTCACCAAGGAGGACAAGGACGGCCGCCTGATCCTGTCCAAGAAGCGCGCACAGTACGAGCGCGCATGGGGCACGATCGAGGAGCTCAAGGAGAAGGACGAGGCCGTCAAGGGCACCGTCATCGAGGTCGTCAAGGGCGGCCTCATCCTCGACATCGGTCTCCGTGGCTTCCTCCCCGCCTCGCTGGTGGAGATGCGCCGCGTCCGCGACCTCCTGCCCTACGTGGGTCAGGAGCTCGAGGCCAAGATCATCGAGCTGGACAAGAACCGCAACAACGTCGTGCTCTCGCGCCGTGCATGGCTCGAGCAGACCCAGTCCGCGGTCCGCTCCGAGTTCCTGCACCAGCTGCAGAAGGGCCAGGTCCGCAAGGGCGTCGTGTCCTCGATCGTCAACTTCGGTGCGTTCGTGGACCTCGGCGGGGTCGACGGCCTCGTCCACGTCTCCGAGCTGTCCTGGAAGCACATCGACCACCCGTCCGAGGTCGTCGAGGTGGGCCAGGAAGTCACCGTCGAGGTCCTCGACGTCGACCTGGACCGCGAGCGCGTCTCCCTGTCGCTCAAGGCGACGCAGGAGGATCCGTGGCGGCACTTCGCCCGGACCCACGCGATCGGACAGATCGTCCCGGGCAAGGTCACCAAGCTGGTTCCGTTCGGTGCATTCGTGCGCGTCGACGAGGGCATCGAGGGCCTCGTCCACATCTCCGAGCTGGCCGAGCGCCACGTCGAGGTCCCGGATCAGGTCGTGACGGTCAACGACGACGCCATGGTCAAGGTCATCGACATCGATCTCGATCGTCGTCGTATCTCGCTCTCGCTCAAGCAGGCGGACGAGGACTTCTCGGAGGAGTTCGACCCGTCGAAGTACGGCATGGCCGACAGCTACGACGAGGCCGGCAACTACATCTTCCCCGAGGGCTTCGATCCCGAGACCAACGAATGGCTCGAGGGCTTCGAGAAGCTGCGCGAGGAGTGGGAGAACCGCTACGCGGAGGCCGAGCGTCGTCACAAGATGCACACCGGTCAGATCGAGAAGGGTCGCGCCGCTGCCGCGGAGGCCGCTGTGGCCGCGCCGACCAACTACTCGTCGGAGTCCGCTCCGTCGACCCGTCCCGCCGCTGCGGAGACCGGTCCGGCCGAGTCCACCGGCGGTTCGCTGGCCTCGGACGAGCAGCTCGCTGCGCTGCGTGCGAAGCTCGCCGGCGGCGAGTGACGTCGCAGCCTGAGGGCGCCGAGAGCGCCTGACAGCACGATCACGGCCTCGGACGGTCGTCCCACCACGGTGGGGCGCCGTCCGGGGCCGAGTTCTATTTGCCCTGGTCTGGTCGTCGTGGTCCTCGGGCGCCGTCTCTCTCGTGGGCGTGATCGCGGTACTGCCCCGAGGGTGAGGGCGGACGGTGATCGTTCCGTTCAGCTATGCGCATACGACGCCTTGTCCCGGGGCGCACTAATGACAATGATTGTCGTTATGCCAACTGACCCCATACTCCGCCGCCTGCGCGGCGCGGCCGCCCTGACCCTGACCGCCACCGTTCTCACCGCGTGCGGCCCGGACGCGACACCCGCTCAGCCCGCTGCCCCTACCGACGACGCCACGCACCGCGGCCACGCTGCTGCCGACGCGGCCACACCGACCGAGCAGCGTCGGCCCGTGCCGCGACTGGTGACCACGTACGACGGCGGCCTCCTGGTCCTCGACGCCGAGAGCCTCGAGCAGGTCGCCGACATCCCCCTGGACGGGTACAACCGGCTCAACCCGGTGGGGGACGACCGGCACCTCGCGGTGTCGACCACGGGTGGGTTCCAGATCCTCGACGTCGGCACCTGGGGTGACGAGCACGGTGACCACGCTCATCACTACACGGCGCCGCCCACCCTGACCGGCGGGGCGCTGGACGCGGAGATCCCCGGGCACGTGGTCGTTCACGACGGACGCACGGCGTTCTTCGACGACGGCACCGGCCGGATCACCGTGGTCGACAGCAGGAAGGCCTCGGCCCCCGACGCCGATGCCAGGGTTCTCGACTCCGCTCATGCCCATCACGGCGTGGCCGTGGGCGGCGACGACGGCCACGTGGTGAGCACGCTGGGTGACACCGACTCCCGGACGGGGCTCCTCGTCCGGGATTCCGTCGGGGCGGAGGTGACCAGGACCGACAAGTGCCCGGGCGTCCACGGAGAGGCCGCCGCACGCGACGCGTTGGTGTTCGGCTGCGAGGACGGCGCGGTCGTCTACTCGGGGGGCCGGTTCAGCAAGCTCGAGGCCCCGGACGCGTACGGCCGGATCGGAAACCAGGCGGGGTCACCCGTCTCGGCTGTGGTGTTGGGGGACTACAAGACCGATGAGAACGCGGAACTGGAGCGCCCGGAACGTGTCTCGCTCATGGACACCGAGGAGCTCACCCTGCGCCTGGTGGACCTCCCCGCCAGCTACAGCTTCCGCTCGCTCGGCCGGGGGCCCCAGGGTGAAGCGCTCGTTCTCGGAACGGACGGCAGGCTGCACGTGATCGATCCCGACGCCGGTGATCTCGTCCGGTCGATCGACGTCATCGACCCGTGGACCGAACCGGTGGAGTGGAAGGATCCGCGCCCGACCCTGTACGTCCGTGGTGGCACGGCGTACATCACCGAGCCCGTGGCCCGCCGCGTCCTGTCCGTCGACCTCGCGACCGGTGCGATCGTGGCGGACGCGACGCTGCCGCACGCGCCCGATGAGCTGACGGGGGTCGGCGGCGACAGCCCTGGAGGTCATTCCTGAGGGCCGACGAAATGTGCGAGGTCGCTACTGGGCGCTCGCTGCTGTCGCCTAGACTCCGCCTCATGCTGATGGTGGGTCTGACCGGTGGAATCGGCGCCGGCAAGTCGACGGTGACGGCCACGCTCGCGGAGGCCGGTGCGGTGATCGTCGACGCCGACCGCATCGCGCGGGAGGTCGTGGAACCCGGCACGCCGGGGCTGGCGATGCTCGTCGCGGAGTTCGGTGAGGACATCGTGGGTCCCGACGGTGCGCTCGACCGGGCTGCGCTCGCCGCCCGTGCCTTCGTGGACGCGGACCGCACCGCCGCGCTCAACGCCATCACGCATCCGCTGATCGGGGAGCGGACGGCCGAGCTGATCGGTTCCGCGCCCGCTGATGCGATCGTCGTCCACGACATGCCACTGCTGGTCGAGGGCGGGTTGACGCCCGGCTACCACCTGGTGATCGTGGTGGACACCCCGGCGGAGGTCCGCCTCCGACGCCTGGTGGAGCAGCGCGGGATGCCGGAGGAGGACGCGCGCGCCCGGATGTCCCGTCAGGCGAGCGACGAGGCTCGACGGGCCGAGGCCGACGTGTTGATCGACAACTCCGGTGACCGCGAACCGGTCCTGGAGATCGTCCGCCTCCTCGCCGAGTTGCGGCTTCGCCCCTTCGAGCACAATCTGCGGACCGCGACACCCGTCGTGGGTGACCGGACCGTGGTCCCGTTCCGGCCCGAGTGGGCGGCCGAGGCGTCGAGGGCGACGGCGAGGTTGCGCCACATCCTGGGGGAGGTCGCGACTCGTGTCGACCACGTGGGCCCGACTGCCGTCGAGGGGCTCGATGCGCCGGACATCCTCGATCTGCAGGTGACGGTGCAGAACGCGGCGGCCGTGGACCGTGCGCTGGCGCTACTGACCGGCGCGGGTTACGTGCGGGACCGCAGCAGCGAACGCCCGCTGCTGCACTGGTGCGATCCCGCGCGGCCCCTCGAGGTGTCGATCCTGGCCCAGGACGATCCCGAACACGAGTTCGCGCTGCTGATGGCCGAGGTCATCGGCGCCGACCCGACCGCGCGGGTGGAGTACTCGGAGATCCTCCGCCGCGCCGACCGCGAGGAGACCCGGGAGTGGGAGCGCACCCGGACCGTGGTCCGCGGCACCGGCTGATCTCACTGCGTGGGGACCATCCCGCCCACCAGGTCTGACACCGGGATCTGCCGGACGACCTCGGTGGTCGCGGGCCGTGCCGGGGCCGCCGACCTGCCCAGGGGGGCGGGGAAGAGCTCGGACAGTCGGGTGCGCACCAGGAAGACGTTGTAGGCGTTCCAGGTGGTGACGAGGTAGTAGAGGTCCTCGCCCTGCGCCCACGGGTGCATGAAGCCGCCGTAGACACCGGGGAGCATGGAGTAGTCCACGAGTGGGGCGGGTGCGCTCCACGGTCCCTCGGGTCGGTCCGCGGTACGCATCGCCACCGAGGTGAAACCTCCGGAGTACATCGCGGTGTACTTGCCCAGGTAGTCGTTCCACATCACGGAGATCTCGCTGGTGGGCGCGGGCATCACGGTCTCGGCGTCCCGGACGTCCGAGACCCAGGCCGAGCCGTCCCAGTACACGTAGGCAGCGGGGTCCAGGACACCGTCGAGGGGGACGCGCGCGAGGATCGCGGGGCCCTGCCGCCCCGACGGCGTGAGGTACTCGTAGAGGTGGTCATCCGTGGTGAGGAAAGAACTCATCTGCGCGGTGCGCCAGGCGGCGTCCACGGGCGGTGCACCCCGGCCGGCCGGGACCGCGGAGGTGATCGGCCGGGCCATCTCGGGCACGACGGTCCAGTTCTCCCCGTTGTCGGTGGAGCGGGCCAAACCCGAGTAGTTGGTGGTCCACGAACCCGGTTGACCCCAGGCGGCCACCGACATGAAGCGCAGGTACTGCACTCCGTCGACGGAGATCCCGGCGGTCGGGATGATCGTCACCTCACCGGGCAGACCGGAACGGGGGACGATCGACTTGGCGAGCCCGTCGGCGCCGGTCGCCGCGGAGTCGATGCTCAGCCCGTCCGACAGGTCGGCGTCCGCCGAGCGGAACAGGACGTTGGACCGCCACTGGTTGCCGGGGATCGTGCAGTCGCCCATGGTGTCGCCGAACGCCATGAGCACCTGCGGGTCCTCGGCGTCACCGTTGTCCCACATGATGCCCAGGTCGGTGCCGGCCACTGCGTACCTGCTGATCGACGCCGTGGGGCTGGTGGGTCCGGTGACCAGCTGGAGGAACCGGGTGGGTCCGCGGAGGACAGGAACGGTGCCCTGCTCCCCGGTGACCCACGGCGGCATCCCGTAGACGGATCCGGTCACCGTGTTCAGGGAGCCGGACAGCCCGTTGCCCAGGGACCCGGTCTCGAGTTGCTGGACCAGCCAACCGGAGCGGTCCGCGGAGCCCAGGGCACGGGAGGCGGATCCGGTCGAACCGGCCGTCGTCGACGACCCGAGCGAGCCCAGCGAGCCGGTTCCCATCCCCGCGCCGGTCTGGTTCTCGAGTAGGGAACCGAAGTTGCCGAACATCTCACTGCACGGCCCGGCCGAAGCGGTGCCCGCTCCGGTCATCGCGATCGCGCCGGCCGAGGCCACCGAGGCCATTACCGCGATCAGACCGGACGCAGCTATCCGCGGGGCCGAGCCGCTCAACTCAGGCCTCCGGGATGGGCAGACGGTCGACGAGCACGGTCTCACCGGTGTCGGCCGGGTCCGGGGTGTTGCGGGTCCAGCTGTCGTCCATGGTGCGCATCCGTGCGTTGGCGCCCGGGAGGGTCCGCGGCGGGATCTTGGTCAGGTCGGTCTTCATGAGGAAGACGTTGTAGGCGTCCCAGGTGGACATGGTGAAGTACAGGTCCTTGCCGTCAGTCTCGACCGCGGGGCTCCACGGGTGCACGTACGCGCCGTACAGCGTGGGGACGTGCTGGTTGGACAGCAGAATGTCCTCGCCTGACCACGGCCCCTCCGGACTGAGGGCCTGGCTCATGACGATGTTGTTGTCGCGGTTGTTGTAGATCGCGATGAATCGTCCGAGGTGCTCGCTCCAGGACACCGAGAGCTCGCTCACCGTGGTGTTGATCTTCGGGGCTCCGAGCACCGGTGCGGCCTTGCTGTGGTCGGAGACCCAGTCGCTGCCGTCCCAGAACCGGTAAGCCCCCATGTCCTCGATCTGGGCCTCCGGGACGCGCGCGAGCCGAGCGGATCCGCTGCGGCCCGAAGGGGTCAGGTACTCGTAGACGAAGTCGACTCCGCCATCGACGTGCTTGACGAAGGCGCTCATCTGGCCGTCGGTGTGCCGGGTGTACTGCTGTCCGAGGTCGGCAGGCAGGGGCATCAGCGCGGTTCCCCGACGTGCGGTGTCGGGAACGGGAACCCAGTTCTCGCCGTTGTCCGTAGACCGGGCGAGCGCGGAGTAGTTGGTGGTCCACTCGCCCGGTTCACCCCATTTCTCGACGGACATGTACCGCAGGTACTGGTTCCCGCCAGCCTCGACGCCGGCGGTCGGGATCACCGTCTTCTCGTCGGGGTGGCCGGTGCGGGGGAGGATCGACTTGGCCATCCCGGGCGCCTCCATCGGGGCGCTATCGATCCGCATGCCGTCGGACAGGGCGCGGTCCCCGGACCGGAAGAGGATGTTGCTGCGCCACTGGGTGCCGGGCTCGCTGCAGTCGCCCATGGTGTCCCCGAGGGCCATCATCACCTGCGGGACCGCGGCGTTCCCGTTGTCCCAAAGGATCCCCAGATCGGTGCCGCTTATTCCAAAGCGGTCGACCGTCTTGTTGGGGCTGGTCGGGCCGGTGAGAAGTTCGACCGTGGTGGTGCGGCCCTGGAGCACCGGGATGTACCCCGAGCCACCGTCTGCCCAGGGGGTGGCCGGAGCGGTGGCTCCGCCGCCCAGGGAGCCGGACAGCGATCCCGACCCCCCGCTCGCACCGACCGCGCCGCTCGGCGGCCACGGATCACACGGGGCCGCCGCTGCGACCGGGGTCCAGAGGGTGAGCGCGCCGGCTGCCAGCGCTGCCGCGGTGACCGCTGCGAGTGGGCCGGTCCGGCCGGAGGGGGTGAGGGGACGGCGATTGCGGGCCACGGGTTCTCCACTGGGTCGAGCGGCTAAGGGCACAGGGTCGAGCGGCAAGGGGCACAGGGTCGAGCGGCAAAGGGCACAGGATCAGGGGGTGAAAGTTTGTCAGCGTTACTAAGCGGGCTCTGAGATGTGATGAGCGTAACCCAGCCGCCGAGCGGGCAACGACGTCGACTCGTAGGCTGGGGGCTATGGCTTTTGCGACCGAGATCCCCGACGACGGGGCCCCCGTCGACTCCACCGTGCTCTCCTATTCGGTGTTCCGTCCGATCGGAGACGTCGAGCGCACCCACAACCGCTTCGAGGTGGTCAGCGAGTTCACCCCGTCGGGCGACCAGCCCACCGCCATCGCCGAGCTCACCGAGCGGTTGGAGCGGGGGGAGCGCGACATCGTGCTGCTCGGCGCCACCGGTACCGGCAAGTCGGCCACCACGGCCTGGCTCATCGAGAAGGTCCAGCGGCCGACGCTGGTCATGGCACCCAACAAGACGCTGGCCGCGCAGCTGGCCAACGAGCTCCGCGAGATGCTCCCCAACAACGCGGTCGAATACTTTGTCTCCTACTACGACTACTACCAACCAGAGGCGTACATCGCCCAGACGGACACCTTCATCGAGAAGGACTCGTCGGTCAACGACGACGTGGAGAGGCTCCGGCACTCCGCGACCTCGTCACTCCTGTCCAGACGCGACGTCGTCGTCGTCAGTTCGGTCTCGTGTATCTACGGCCTGGGAACCCCGCAGTCCTACCTGGACAGGTCCGTGGCCCTGGCCGTGGGGCAGGAGGTCGAGCGCGACCGGCTGCTGCGCCTGCTGGTGGACGTGCAGTACGAGCGCAACGACGTCGCGATGACACGCGGGACGTTCCGAGCCAAGGGCGACACGGTCGACATCATCCCCACCTACGAGGAACTGGCGATCCGCATCGAGTTCTTCGGCGACGAGGTCGACGCGCTCTACTACATCCACCCGCTGACCGGGGACGTGGTCCGCAAGGTCGAGGAGGTGCGGATCTTCCCCGCCACCCACTACGTCGCCGGACCCGAGCGCATGGCCAAGGCGATCGCCTCGATCGAGGCGGAGTTGGAGGGGCGGCTGGCGGAGCTGGAGAACCAGGGAAAGCTCCTCGAGGCGCAACGGCTCCGCATGCGGACCTCCTACGACATCGAGATGATGCAGCAGGTGGGCTTCTGCTCGGGCATCGAGAACTACTCACGCCACATCGACGGCCGCGCGGCGGGTAGCTCCCCGGCCACCCTGATCGACTACTTCCCGGAGGACTTCCTCACGGTCATCGACGAGTCCCACGTCACCGTCCCGCAGATCGGCGCCATGTTCGAGGGCGATGCCTCACGCAAGCGCAACCTCGTGGACTTCGGTTTCAGGCTCCCCTCCGCGCTCGACAACCGGCCGCTGCGGTGGGAGGAGTTCTCCGACCGGGTCGGGCAGACCGTCTACCTCTCGGCCACCCCGGGCAACTACGAGATGGGGCGCGCCGGCGGCGAGTTCGTCGAGCAGGTGATCCGGCCGACCGGACTGGTCGACCCGAAGATCGTGGTCAAGCCCACCAAGGGTCAGATCGACGATCTGATCGGTGAGATCCGTGCGCGGGCCGACCGCGACGAGCGAGTGCTGATCACCACGCTCACCAAGAAGATGTCGGAGGACCTCACGGACTACCTGCTGGAACGGGGTATCCGGGTGCGCTACCTGCACTCGGAGGTCGACACCCTGCAGCGGGTGGAGCTGCTCCGCGACCTACGCCGGGGGGAGTACGACGTCCTGGTGGGCATCAACCTCCTCCGGGAGGGACTGGACCTGCCCGAGGTCTCGCTGGTGGCGATCCTGGATGCCGACAAGCAGGGTTTCCTCCGCTCTGCCACCTCGCTCATCCAGACCATCGGCCGCGCGGCCCGCAACGTCTCCGGTGAGGTCCACATGTACGCGGACTCCGTCACCGACGCGATGAAGCAGGCCATCGAGGAGACCGACCGCAGGCGGGAGAAGCAGGTCGCGTACAACACCGAGCACGGGCTCGACCCGCAGCCGCTGCGGAGGAAGATCGCCGACGTCCTCGGCAGGGACGCGGACGAGCCCGGCCACCCCTCCGATCCCCGGAATCGGCCCGAGCTCGTGGGGTCGCGGGCGGCCGGCGGGGCGGCGCGCCCCCGCAAGGAGCTCGAGAAGCTCATCGAGGAGATGACCGAGCAGATGGTGTCCGCGGCCACCGATCTGCGGTTCGAGCTGGCAGGACGACTCCGGGACGAGATCGCGGAGCTCCGGAAGGAACTCCGGGGCATGCGCGAGGCCGGTATCAGCTGACCGGGCTCGTCACCTCGCGCTGTGACATCAGGCGCTAACCGGGTAATGCGGGACGTCCCCGCACTACTGTGGGTAGAACTTGTTCCCGAAGAGAGGAAACGAATGAGCGCCTACAAGAAGGTGGTCGTGGGCACGGACGGTTCTGAGTCGTCGTACCGGGCCGTCGACCGTGCCGGAGAGCTCGCCGCGGATGCGTCCGCGACCCTCGTGATCGCCTGTGCGTACGTTCCGGCGGATCCGCGTTCGGTCAGCCAGGCCGCCGACCAGTTGGGCGCCGACGCCTACCAGATCCGCGGCGACAACCCGGCCGAGGACATCGTCCGGACCGCTCGTGACAGGGCCAGGGCCGCGGGCGCGACGCAGGTCGAGGCGCGCACCGTCAAGGGCGCGCCCGTCGAGTCGCTCATCAAGCTGGCCGACGAGGTGGAGGCCGACCTGCTGGTCGTGGGCAACAAGGGCCTCAGCTCGCTCACCGGCCGGTTGCTCGGATCGGTCCCCGCCGACGCCGCGCGTCGCGCCACCTGCGACGTGCTCATCGTCCACACGACCTGAGTCAAGACCGCCGGGGTGGTCAGCCGCAGAGGTGGGTCCGGCTCGCGTCGATGATCGCCCGGCCCACCTCGGCGGTGTCACGTCTGGTGTCCTGAGCGGCGATCGCGCTGCTGAGCGGGCGGATGCGGTCGAGGATCGTCTCGGTGTCCGCCCCGTCGGCGATGCCCCGGCAGATCCCGAGACCCACCTCGACGGTGGTCTCGGAGGTCATGTCGGTGGGCACTCCGAACGCGGCCAGTTGGTCCAGGTACTCCTGCTCGGGCGCGGTCCGCGCGGGGCCGGTCATGCCGCCGGCGGTAGTTTCGGCGCCGGATACCGCGCCCTCGGTGGGCGAGGCCTCCTGACCGGAGGCCGGTACCGACGCTCCGGTGGCCTCCACTTCCGGGCCCACCGCCCCGCAGCCCGCGGTGCTCGCGGCCAGGCCGAGCGCGACGATCGCGGAGGCCGCGGCGAGGCGGGGCCTGATGGTCATGCGGTGAGCTCCTGCCCTGCGGCGGTGACAGTGTCGCGGATGCCCGCGAGCAGCGGACCGAAGCCCCTCGGCTGGACGAGGATGAGCTCCTGGGTGGCACGCGTGGCCCCCACGTAGAGGTCCTGCAGGCCCATTGGCGAGCGATCGAGGACGTGTTCGGGGTCCACCACCACCACCACGTCGAACTCGAGCCCCTTGGCCAGGGCCAGGGGGAGGATCGAGGTGTCCGGGCGGGTCGACGCGACGGCCTCGTGGAGTCCCGCGAACCCCTCTTCGCGCCCGCGCTCAGCCCAGTCGTCGGGGACGAGGACGGCGACCGCCCGGTCCGCCGGCACGCAGGCCACCTCCTCGGCCACGACCCGGCCCACCGATCCCTCGTCCGGCTCGAGCCACGCGACCGGACGGCGACCGGGACGCACCGGCCGCGGTGCGGTAGCGGTGGGGTCGATCTCCGCCAGCAGCAATTCCGCCACGTCCGAGACGGTCTCCGGGGTCCGGTAGTTCACGGTGAGCTCGCAGTGGACCCACCGGTCGTCCACATAGGGCGAGAGCGCATCGCCCCACGAGTCGATGCCCGCCGGGCTGGAGGTCTGCGCGACGTCTCCGACGAGGGTCATCCAGCGGTTGGGGGAGCGGCGCATGATGACGCGCCAGGCCATCGTGGACAGCTCCTGCGCCTCGTCGACGATCACGTGACCGAACGCCCACGTCCGGTCCGAGCCTGCGCGGTCCGCGACGGTGAGGTCCGAGTCCTCGCTGTGCCGCCGGGCCAGTGACTCGGCGTCCACGACGTCGTAGGCCATGAGGACTTCCGGGTCCAGGTCGTCCTCGATGTCCTGGACCGCCGATCCGGTGAGGATCTCGAGCGCCTCCTCCGCCTGACGGACCTGCTCGGCCCAGACGTTGTCGGCTTCGCTGCCCTCCACGGTGGGGTCCTCGCCGAGCAGCTCGGCGAGCTCGTCGAGAAGCGGGACGTCGGCGACGGAGAACGCCCGGCCGTCAGCCCGGAACAGGGCCTCCTGGTCCTCGGCCACGTAGTCGCCTGCCGCCACGGCGATGCGTTCCCGGCTGGAGAGCAGGTCGGCGAGCAGCTGCTCGGGCCTCAGGATGGGCCACCACTCCTCGATCGCGGACACGACCTGCGGGGCACCCTCGACCTCGGCGCGGAGCGCGGCGCGGTCCCCGGCATCCAGCAGGGACCGGGTCGGGTCGCCGAGGTCGCCCACGCCGTCGCCCTCCGGGGACCACGCCGCGGCCTCCGCGTGGACCACCGGTTCGGTCAGGACGGCCACGTACTGCTCGGTGAGCGCGTCGATGATCTTCTCGGCGAACGCCGCCTGAGCCTGGTTGTGCGGGCGGCGTGTCATCCGCGCCCGGCCCCGGGCCGCGCGCACCATCGCGGGAGTGAGGGCGAGGTCTCGTCCCTCGCACCGCACCACGACGTCGGTCTCGGGGGCGAACTGGCGCGCGCGGACCGCGGCCTTGAGGATGCTGATCATCTCCCCGGAGCCCTTGACCTCCTCGCCGCGGAGCGACTCCGGGCCGGTGGCCCGGACCCCGGGGTAGAGGTCGGCGAGGGTGCGCAGGACGACCCCCGACTCTCCGAGGGAGGGCAGGACCCGCGCGATGTAGTCGAGGAACCGCGCGTTGGGTCCGACGATGAGGACGCCGCTGCGGTCGAGCCGGCGTCGATGCGTGTAGAGCAGGTAGGCGGCGCGGTGCAGTGCAACGGCGGTCTTGCCCGTCCCCGGGCCGCCCTGGACCACGAGGACACCGGCGTGGGGATTGCGGATGATCTCGTCCTGTTCGCGCTGGATGGTCGCGACGATGTCGGTCATGTGTCCGGAACGGGCGGTGTCCAGCGCGACGAGTAGCGCGGACTCGCTCACCACGTCGTCGTGGTCGTCGGGGACCTCACCGTGGGCCGGCGCGGTGAGGAACTCGTCGTGGACCCCGATGACCCGCCGGCCGATGGTGCGCAGGTGGCGGCGGCGGTGTGCGCCCTCGGGTCGGGCGGTGGTGGCCAGATAGAACGGCCGGCTGTGGTCGGCGCGCCAGTCGAGGAGGAGGGGGGTGAGTTCCTCGTCGTCGTCCCGCAGTCCCACCCGGCCGATCCGGCGGACCTCGCCGTCCTCCATGTCCAGGCGGCCGAAGTACAGGCCCAGGTTGGCGGCGTTGAACGCGGCCAGTTCCGACGAGTACAGCCGGGCGTACGACTCCCGCTCGGACCGGGCCTGCGGCGTGCCGCCGGAGCCGCGGAGCACGGCGTGCAGCCGGGCGCGGGTGTCGGTCCGGAGTTCCTCGAGACGGTCGAGAAGACGACCGAGATGGCGCTGTTCCTCGTCGACGGGGTCGGCTACCGACATCGGCGCTCCTCTCGGATAGGTGGACGGCTCAGGGCAGGACGTCCAGGCTACCGGGTCGGGCGCAAAGCCCACCGACGCCGACGACCCCGCCGGTGGGCGGGGTCGTCGGTCGGGGTCGGCGGTTCGCCGACCCCCGGTGGCGCGGTCCGTCAGGGACGGATGACGCGGGCAGCCTTCACCCGGGCGCGGTCGCTCTTCTTCTTGGCGGCGGTGCCGGCGGCATCGGCGGCCTTGCGCATCTTCTTGGTGTCCACCTGGCCGGCGCGGGCTGCGGCGACCTGGGCGGCGGAGCCGGCCTGATCGCGTACCTGCGCGGCGATCGGCGCTGCCTGCTCCTTGGCGGCTGCGGCCTGCTCCATGGCGACCGCGGTGCGCTCGCGCAGCGCCGCGGCTACGACCGGGGCCTTCTCCCGCACGGCGTCGGCGAGACCGGACGCCTGCTCACGGACCTGCTCGGCTACCTCGGGAGCCTTCTCGCGAACGACCTCGGCGACCTCGGGAGCCCTGTCCTTGACCGTGTCGGCCACGCCCCGGGCCTGCCCGGCGACGGTGTGCGCCACGCCGGCGATCGCCGCACCGGCGGCGGCCGACTCGGCCTTCGCCCCCGGGAGCTTGGCCTGGACCGAATCGCCGGCCTTGCGGGCGCGCCAGGCCAGGCCGGGCTGACCGGCCGTGTCTACCGAGGCGAGCAGGAGCGCGCCGACCAGGGCGACGTCAGTGGCCAGACCGGTGGTCTTGCGGCTCTTGGCGGCCGGGTCGGACTCCGCCCAGAAGTCGTTGCGAGCGACCGCCGAGGGCACGTGCGCTGCGGTGAGCGCGATGGCCGACAGGCGGGGGGCCTTGCCGAGCGCGAACAGGACGCCTGCGCCGATCTTGACCCCGGCGAGGGCCTTGACCAGAGTCTCGGTGTCCTTGGTCACCGGCGGGACCGCCGTGGTGACGTGCTCGTTCACGGCCTGCTCGCCCTTCTCCACGAGGGGCGCGGCCTTGTCCACGAGCGGCGCCGCCTGGGCGACATGCGCCTGCGGATTGCGAAGCGTCTCCACGCCGTCGATGACGAACACCGTGGCGAGCATGGGTCGTGCGAGTCGTCGGATCATCGTTCCTCCTGGGAATTGGGATGCGCTCTCGAACCTAGTGAAAACCCGGGCCGCGCGCCTCCGGTCCGGGCTGCGCCCCGATGAACTCCCGGGTCGTTCCGGGGTGGTGCGCTGCGACGATCGCCCCCGGCGCGGCTTTGATAACGATTGGGATTCGCGGGCCATTCGGCCGTCCCCGCTGTCACCAGCCGCGTTCGCGCCACTGCCCGAGATTCGGGCGCTCCGCGCCGAGCGTGGTGTCGTCACCGTGCCCGGGGTGGACCAGCACGTCGTCGTCCAGCTGTGCGAACACCCGGGTTTCGAGGTCGTCCATGAGCGCGGCGAACAGCTCCGGGGTCGCCGTCTTGCCGGGGCCGCCAGGGAAGAGCGAGTCCCCGGGGAACAGGTGGGTCCCCTCGTCGGTCCGCAGGAGCAGCGCGATGCCGTCCGGGGTGTGGCCCCGCAGGCCGATCACCTCGAGTCGGAGGTCGCCGACGACGAGCTCGTCGCCGTGCGAGACGACGCGATCCGTGGGGATGTCGATGCCGCCCGAGTCACCGGGGGATGCGAGGGTCGTGAGGCCGAGGGCGTCCACGGTCTCCGCGAGCCCGATCCAGTGGTCCGCGTGGAGGTGCGTGGTCAGCACCTCCTTCACCCCCGGTGCCTCCTGCTTCAGGTGGGCGACCAGTTGGGGCGCGTCGTTCGCGGCGTCGACCAGCAGGGCGTCGCCGGTCGAGGTGGACTCGATCACGTAGACGTTGTTGTCCATCTCGCCCACGGAGATCTTGGACAACCTCGCCGGACCCACGGTCCAGCGCTCGCCGGTCAGTCGGCCGCCCAGCTGGCCGGTGTAACCCTCGGTGAGGGTGACGTGGTCGGGTAGGGACGTGGTGGGGTTCGACATAACTGCAGGCTACTGGCGTCGAAGACAGTCCGTGGTGGGAAGTGTGTCGGAGTTCGTTGGTACCTTCGACTGCGGGAACCGGCGGCTCCGCGCTCTCTGCGTGACGGTGGCGACCTCCCCCCTCGAAAAAGGAGTACCCATGGTGGACCGTCTGGTCGTCCGCGGCGCGCGCGAGCACAACCTCAAGGGCGTCGACATCGACGTGCCCCGCGAGTCACTCATCGTCTTCACGGGCCTGTCGGGGTCGGGCAAGTCCTCTCTGGCCTTCGACACGATCTTCGCCGAGGGGCAGCGCCGGTACGTCGAATCCCTGTCCTCGTACGCCCGGATGTTCCTCGGTCAGATGGACAAGCCGGACGTCGACTTCATCGAGGGGCTCTCGCCGGCGGTGTCGATCGACCAGAAGTCCACCAACCGCAACCCCCGGTCGACCGTCGGCACGATCACCGAGGTGCACGACTACCTCCGCCTGCTGTACGCCCGTGCGGGCGTCCCGCACTGCCCCACCTGCGGCGAGGTGATCTCCCGGCAGACCCCCCAGCAGATCGTCGACCAGATCCTCGAGGGGGAGGAGGGCGTGCGCTTCCAGGTGCTCGCGCCGGTCGTGCGTACCCGCAAGGGCGAGTTCGTCGACCTCTTCGCCCAACTCGCGGCCGACGGCTTCAGCCGCGTCCGGGTGGACGGGGTGCTGCACACGCTGGCGGAGCCGCCCACCCTCAAGAAGCAGGAGAAGCACGACATCGAGGTGGTCGTGGACCGGCTGGCGGCCAAATCGTCGTCGCGCCAGCGGCTCACCGATTCCGTGGAGACCGCGCTGGGGCTGGCCGACGGGGTGATCATCATCGACTATGTGGACCTGGAGGAGTCGGATCCCGCGCGCAACCGCAGGTTCTCCGAGCACATGGCGTGCCCCAACGGGCACCCGATCGCGTTGGACAACCTGGAACCGCGCGCGTTCTCGTTCAACTCCCCGTACGGCGCGTGCCCGGTCTGTGACGGACTCGGTGCGCACCTCGAGGTAGACCCCGATCTGGTGATCCCGGACCCCGAGCGCTCGCTGAAGGACGGCGCGATCGCCCCGTGGTCGGGCGGACAGAGCGCGGACTACTTCCAGCAGTTGCTCACCGGCCTGGCGCACGACATGGACTTCGATCTGCGGACACCCTGGCAGGACCTACCCGCCAAGGTGCGCAAGGCGGTGCTCGGCGGGGCACCCACCAAGGTGCGCGTGCAGTACCGCAACCGTTTCGGCCGGGTCCGCACCTACGACGCCGAGTTCGAGGGCGTCATGTCCTTCCTCAAGCGCCGACTGGAGCAGACGGAGTCGGAGTCGCAGAAGGAGCGCTACCAGGGCTACATGCGCGAGGTGCCGTGCCCCGCGTGTGACGGCACCCGGTTGAAGCCGGAGATCCTCGCCGTCACGATGACCGGACCCGGCGGTCAGGACAGGTCGATCGCGGACATCAGTCGGATGTCGGTCGCGGACTGCGCTGAATTCCTGGGCGGCCTCGAGCTGGATTCCCGCCAGGCGATGATCGCTGGTCGGGTCCTCAAGGAGATCCAGGCCCGCATGGGCTTCCTGCTCGACGTGGGGCTGGACTACCTCTCCCTGGACCGCGTGGCGGGCAGCCTGTCCGGCGGCGAGGCGCAGCGCATCCGCCTGGCCACCCAGATCGGCTCCGGTCTCGCAGGCGTTCTCTACGTGCTCGACGAGCCGTCGATCGGTCTGCACCAACGAGACAACCGGCGCCTGATCGACACGCTGATCCGGCTGCGGGACCTGGGCAACACCCTCCTGGTGGTGGAGCACGACGAGGACACCATCCGCTCGGCCGACTGGATCGTCGACATCGGCCCACTGGCGGGGGAGCACGGCGGGCGCGTGGTCCACTCGGGGGACTACGCCGGGCTCCTGGCGAGCGAGGAGTCGCTCACGGGCGCCTACCTTTCCGGCCGGCGGTCCATCAAGGTCCCCGACGTGCGTCGCGCGTTGGACCCGGACAAACAGCTCCATGTCCGGGGAGCGCGCGAGAACAACCTGAAGAACGTCGACGTGGTGTTCCCGGGAGGCGTGCTGTGCGCGGTCACCGGGGTGTCCGGCTCGGGAAAATCCACCCTGGTCAACGACATCCTCGCGACCACGCTGGCCAACAAACTCAACCGGGCACGACAGGTACCGGGCCGCCATTCCCGCGTCGACGGCGTCGAGTCGTTCGACAAACTGGTCCGGGTCGACCAGTCGCCGATCGGCCGGACCCCGCGGTCCAACCCGGCCACCTACACCGGTGTGTTCGACAAGATCCGCACCCTGTTCGCGGCCACCACCGAGGCCAAGGTCCGCGGGTACAAGCAGGGGCGGTTCTCGTTCAACGTCAAAGGCGGCCGGTGCGAGGCCTGTCACGGCGACGGCACCCTCAAGATCGAGATGAACTTCCTGCCGGACGTCTACGTGCCGTGCGAGGTGTGCCACGGCGCCCGGTACAACCGCGAGACGCTCGAGGTGCACTACAAGGGCAAGACCATCGCCGAGGTGCTCGACATGCCCATCGAGGAGGCGTGCGAGTTCTTCGAGCCGATCACCTCGATCCACCGCTACCTCAAGACCCTCACACAGGTCGGCCTGGGATACGTGCGCCTGGGCCAGTCGGCTCCCACGCTCTCGGGCGGTGAGGCCCAGCGGGTCAAGCTCGCCGCCGAGCTGCAGAAGCGGTCGAGCGGACGAACCGTCTACATCCTGGACGAGCCCACCACGGGCCTGCACTTCGAGGACATCACCAAACTCCTCCTGGTGATCCAGGGTCTGGTGGACAAGGGCAACACCGTCATCGTGATCGAGCACAACCTCGACGTGATCAAGAGCGCCGACTGGGTGATCGACATGGGGCCCGAGGGTGGCGCCGGGGGCGGTTCGGTGGTGGCCGAGGGCACTCCGGAGGACGTCGCCGCTGTTCCGGAGAGCCATACCGGACGGTTCCTGGCGGACGTCCTGCAGGCGGCGGAACCGGCGTCCGTGGACACGACGGCTACGGAGGCGGCCACTAAGACGACGGCCACCAAGGCTGCGGCCACCAAGAAGGCGGCCACCAAGAAGCCGGCTACCCGGAAATCTCCCGCCAAGTCGACCGCGACCAAGACGACCGCGACCAAGACGACCGCGACCAAGACGACCGCGACCAAGACGACCGCCGCCAAGACGACGGCGACCAAAGCGGCTCGCAAGGCCAGGGCCCTACGTTGATCAGCTGAAGACGCCCAGCGGGGCGCGGGCTCGCCCGCGACCGCTCAGTAGACGGGCCCGGTGAACTTCTCGCCGGGGCCGTCTCCGGGCTCGTCGGGGTACGCACTCGCCTCGCGGAACGCACGCTGCAGGCCCTGGAGGCCATCGCGCACCACCCCGGCCTGCGGACCGAGGTACTCGGCGGACCCCGTCACCAGACCGGCGAGCGCGTTGATGAGCTTGCGGGACTCGTCGAGGTCCAGGTGCGGGCTCGCGGTCGGTTCGTCGTCGGAGAGCCCGAGCTTCTCCGCCGCCGCGCTCATGAGCACGACGATCGAACGGAAGATGATCTCCTGGGCGGACACGTCGGCGAGGTCGACGATCTCGACCTCGCGTGCGTCGACATGGTCCCCGATCAGGTTCTCCACGGCCGGTTCGGCGGAGGGATCAGTGGACGAGGGCTGGTCGATGTTCATGCCGAACACTGTCCCATGGACGCGCGATCGCCGGACTCCCGGACCGGTTTGGGGGTCCCCGCACATGCTGGTAGAGTTCTGCCTCGACTGTGGGAATCCGCTATATGGTGGGTTCCGACGTCCAAGAGGAGCCTTAACTCCCACCATCCGACGCTCGGAGTTGTCAGCAACCCAGGGCAGTTTGATGGTCACCACCCTCGACGAGGGGTTCTGCGAGAGTGTCGCAGTTCATTTGTCGTCGACGGGTGAGGAGTGAGAGGCCCCCGGTTTTCCTGCCGTGGGGCCTTCTTGGTTTCACCGGCCCGGCCGGTGGGTCCGAGGTCCCTCGAGGGCGGATGCGCGACCGCGCCGGCGGTCGTGACAGAGCACCATCTACCGAGGAGGGCCCATCAGCGCCGAAACCCGTATCAACGAACGAATCCGTGTCCCCGAAGTCCGACTCGTCGGCCCCGCGGGCGAGCAGGTCGGAATCGTTCGAGTTGAGGATGCACTCCGACTGGCCCTGGAGGCCGATCTCGACCTCGTCGAGGTCGCGCCCACGGCGCGCCCGCCGGTCTGCAAGATCATGGACTACGGCAAGTTCAAGTACGAGGCGGCGCAGAAAGAGCGCGAGTCGCGGAAGAACCAGCAGCAGACCGTGGTCAAGGAGCAGAAGCTCCGTCCGAAGATCGATACCCATGACTACGAGACCAAGAAGGGGAACGTCATCCGTTTCCTGGAGAAGAACTCGAAGGTCAAGGTCACGATCATGTTCCGCGGTCGCGAGCAGTCGCGTCCCGAGCTGGGTTTCCGGTTGCTCCAGCGTCTCGCGGACGACATCACCGATTACGGGTATGTCGAGACCAGTGCCAAGCAGGACGGCCGCAACATGACCATGGTCGTGGCCCCCCACAAGGGCGCCAAGACCCGCGCCAAGGCGCAGGAGTCCAAGGTCACGGATCCCGCCTCGGAGTAGGCCCCAGCGCCTAACAGACCACCGGACGCACGTCGTCCGCTCACCCGAGACCTCGCCGGTCTTTCGGGACGAACCATGTGAGGAAGACCGATCATGCCGAAGATGAAGACCCACAAGGGCACCGCCAAGCGCTTCCGGAAGACCGGGACCGGCAAGCTGGTGCGCCAGCAGGCCAACCGCCGCCACATCATGGAGAAGAAGCCCACCAAGCGCACCCGTCGTCTCGACGGCCGCACCGACGTCGCCAAGGCTGACGTCCCCCGCATCAAGCGGCTTCTCGGGCTCTGAGCCCTCTTCCATACGCAGAACCTTGGTCGCCGCGAGGCGATCACCAAAAATTTAGTGAGGAATGACTAGTGGCACGCGTAAAAAGGGCAGTAAACGCCCAGAAGAAGCGTCGGACTGTACTGGCGTCGACCAAGGGCTACCGGGGACAGCGCTCGCGGCTGTACCGCAAGGCCAAGGAGCAGATGCTCCACTCGATGACCTACAGCTACCGCGACCGTCGCGCACGTAAGGGCGACTTCCGGAAGCTGTGGATCACCCGCATCAACGCGGCGGCCCGCGCCAACGACATGACCTACAACCGTTTTGTCCAGGGCCTCAAGCTCGCGGGTGTCGAGGTGGACCGCAAGGTGCTCGCCGACCTCGCCGTCACCGATCCGGCCGCCTTCACGGCGCTGGTCGAGGTCGCGCGCAAGGCTCTGCCGGCCGACGTCAACGCCCCGGCTGCCTGACGCCTGCGACATTGACGCACAGCTCACTGCCCGACGAGGGCACGGGACGACCCGCGGATCCGTTCACTGAACGGACCCCGCGGGTCGTTTCCGCATCCAAGCTCCACCGCGCGGCCGGCCGCCGCAAGTCAGGTCGCTTCCTGGCGGAGGGGGCCAACTCTGTCGAGGCGGCTCTCGCGAGCCGCGCGGCGGTCGAGGTGTTCTGCAGCGAGGACGCGCTCGAGCGGTTCGCCGGACTCGTGAGCGCGGCCTCCGCTGCCGGCATCGCCGTCTCGGTAGTGACCGATCGTGCGATCCGGACGCTGTCGGACACCGTCTCGCCCACGGGGATCGTGGCGCTGTGCCGCTCGGTCGTCCGTGAACCCGGGACCGCGACCGACGGCGTGCCGCGGCTCGTCGCGGTGGGCCACGCCCTGGCCGAACCGGGGAACGTCGGCACGCTCATCCGTGTCGCTGACGCGCTCGGCGCCGACGCGGTGTGGCTCACCGAGGGTGCCGCCGACCCGGAGAACACCAAGGCCGTCCGCGCCTCCGCGGGCAGCCTCTTCCACGTTCCCGTGGTGCGCGGGATCGCCGAGGCCGACCTGGTCGAGCGGGCTCATCAGCAGGGGCTCCAGGTGGCCGTGGCCACCGGCGACGGGGAGATCGACGTCGAGCACGCCGACGACCTGCTGGCCGAGCCCACCGCGTGGATCTTCGGCAACGAGGCACACGGCGTCCCCGACCAGCTGGCCCGGGCGGCCGACATCCGCGTCCGCATCCCCCTCCGTGGTCGGGCCGAGAGTCTGAACATCGTCACCGCGGCCTCGATCTGCCTCCATACCAGCGCACGCCTTCAGACCGGAGTCTCTTGACAGCCACACTCACCGCCCGCGGCCTCGGCGCCTCCCGGGGGGCGCGGACCCTGTTCGACGGGCTGGACCTCGTCGTCGCCGAGGGGGACGTCTGGGGTCTCACCGGACCCAACGGCGCCGGTAAGTCGACGCTCCTCCACGCCCTGTCCGGCGAGCCCGACGCGGAGATGACGGGGACGGTCACCGTGAGCCCCCCGCACGCCACGGTCGGCTTCCTCCGTCAGGAGGTGGACCGGTACGACGACGAGGTGGTCCGCGGCTTCCTGCACCGCGTGACCGGCGTCGCCGCCGCGCAGGAACACATGGACGCGCTCGCGGAGCAGATGGCGGACTCGGACTCGGCCGCCGACGCCTACGGCGACGCCCTGGAGTTGTGGCTGGCCCTGGGCGGTGGCGACCTGGACGAGCGGATCCCGGTGACCGCCGCCCGCCTCGGACTGGACCACGCCGTGCTGGACCTGCCGATGGTCGCGCTCTCGGGCGGGCAGGCGGCCCGGGTCAACCTCAGTGCGGTGCTGCTCAGCCAGTACGACGTCCTGCTGCTCGACGAGCCCACCAACGACCTCGACCTGGCCGGGCTCGCGGTGTTGGAGGAGTTCATGCGGACCGAACGCCGTCCGATGGTGGTGGTGAGCCACGACCGGGAGTTCCTGGCCCGGTGCGTGACCGGGATCATCGAGCTCGACTCGGCCCAGCGGCAGATCACGGTGTTCGACGGTGGATACGAGTCCTACCTGGCCGAACGCGTGCTGGCGCGGCAGCGGGCCCGCGACGCGTTCGAGGAGTACGCGGGGCGGGTGGGTCAGATGAAGGACCGCATGCAGACCCAGAAGACCTGGCTGGACAAGGGCGTCCGCAACTCCATGCGCAAGGCCGGCGGCAAGGACGTCGAGAAGGACAAGCACATCCGTAACCGCGCCGGTCAGCGGTCGGAGAAGCAGGCGGCCAAGATCTCGCAGACCGAGCGCGCCATGGAACGACTCGATGTGGTCGAGGAGCCGCGCAAGGAGTGGGAGCTGCAGATGGAGATCGCGGCCGCACCCCGGTCGGGTTCGGTCGTGGCCGTGCTGTCCGAGGCCGTGGTCCGCCGCGGCGACTTCGTGCTCGGTCCGGTGACCCTGCAGATCGACGCGGGGGACCGGGTGCTGGTGAGCGGGGCCAACGGTTCCGGCAAGTCCACCCTCCTCACGCTGCTGCTGGGCGATCACCTCCCGGACGCCGGCCGCGCGACCACCGGCGCGGGCGTCCAACCCGGTCGGGTCGACCAGGCCAGGTCCGAGTTCGGCGGCCCGGAGCCCCTCCTGGACACGTTCTGCGTGGCCGCCGATCCCGCGGGGCTCGACCCCACGGAGGGTCGCACCCTGCTGGCCAAGTTCGGGCTGAGCGGGGAGCACGTCGCCCGGTCCTGCGCGTCCCTGTCACCGGGGGAGCGGACCCGGGCGGCGCTGGCGCTCCTGCAGCAGCGCGGCGTCAACCTGCTGGTACTGGACGAGCCCACCAACCATCTGGACCTGCCGGCGATCGAGCAGCTCGAGCAGGCGGTGGAGGCGTTCGACGGCACGGTGCTCCTCGTCACCCACGATCGGCGGATGCGCGAGACCTTCCGGTCCACCCGTGAGCTGGTCGTGGAGGCCGGGTCGGTGCGGGAGCCGCGGTAGCGGTTGCGCGTCCCGTCGCCCGGCAGCGCGCAGGTGGGCCAGGGGGTCCCCTTCAGAAGATCGACTAGTCTGTTTGCGGAATGCCGCCGGTGGTCAGCGGCTGTCGGCCGGACGGGGAGGACGTAGCACAGGTGAGCGAAGACACGAGCGCGGTCGAGGTACGGATCGACGAGGAGTCGCTGGAGCGGTACGCCGCGGAGGCCGAGAGCGCGTTTGCCGCCGCCGCGGACCTGGACGCCCTGGCCGCCGCGAAGACCGCCCACCTGGGTGACCGCAGCCCGATCGCGTTGGGACGCCGGACCCTCGGGTCACTGCCCAAGGAGCAGAAGGCCTCCGCCGGCAAGACCGTCAACGTGGCCCGGGGCCGGGTGCAGCGGTCGTACGATGCCCGGCTCGCCGAGCTCCAGGCCGAGCGCGACGCCGCAGTCCTGGTGGCCGAGACCCTGGATCTGACCGTCCCGTCGGGGCGCGCGCCCGTCGGCGCGCAGCATCCCATCACGATCATCACCGAGCAGGTGGCGGACGTCTTCGTGGCCATGGGTTGGGAGATCACCGAGGGGCCGGAGGTGGAGGCCGAGCACTACAACTTCGACGCCCTGAACTTCCTGCCCGACCATCCCGCGCGCACGCTGCAGGACACCTTCCACATCGCGCCCGAGGGCAGCCGCCAGGTGCTGCGCACGCACACCTCGCCGGTCCAGATCCGGACCATGCTGGACCGGGAACCGCCGATCTACGTGGCCTGTCCCGGCCGGACCTTCCGCACCGACGAGCTCGACGCCACCCACACCCCGGTGTTCCACCAGGTCGAGGGCCTGGCGATCGACAAGGGGCTGACCATGGCGCACCTGCGGGGCGCGCTCGACGCGTTCGCCCGCGCGCTCTTCGGACCGGAGACCCGCACCCGGATGCGGCCCAACTACTTCCCCTTCACCGAGCCCTCCGCCGAGGTCGACGTGTGGTTCCCCCGCAAGAAGGGGGGCGCCGGCTGGGTGGAGTGGGGCGGCTGCGGCATGGTCCACCCCAACGTCCTGACGGCCTGCGGCATCGACCCCGAGGTGTACTCCGGCTTCGCCTTCGGCATGGGTCTCGAGCGGACCCTGCAGTTCCGCAACGGCCTGTCCGACATGCGGGACATGGTCGAGGGTGACGTGCGGTTCTCGCTGCCCTTCGGCATCCGCGCCTGATCCACGTCCCGCCTGATCAGCACGACGCCTGATCGCCGCCTCCCTTCCCCCCGACCTTCCACCCGAGAAGACGAAGGACCCCCACAGTGCGAATTGCCCAGTCCTGGCTGACCGAGATCCTGCAGCGGGCCAACGCCGGTTGGTCGGTGACCCCGGCCGAGCTCGACGCCGGGTTCGTGCGCGTCGGCCTGGAGGTCGAGGGTGCGCCCGAGCAGCTTCCCCAGGTCTCCGGCCCGCTCACCATCGGGCGGGTCAGCAGTATCGAGGAGCTGGAGGGGTTCAAGAAGCCGATCCGCTTCTGCCTGGTCGACGTCGGCGCGGCTGAGCCGCAGCAGATCGTGTGCGGGGCCCGGAACTTCGCTTCAGGGGACCTGGTGGTGGTGGCCCTGCCGGGGACCGTGCTGCCCGGCGGGTTCGAGATCGGCAAGCGGGAGACCTACGGCAAGCCCAGCGAGGGCATGATCTGCTCGGCGTCCGAGCTGGGGATCGGTTCCGACCACAGCGGGATCATCGTCCTGGCCCCCGGCACCGCCGAGCCCGGAACCCCCGCCGGCCCGGTACTGGACGCCGGAGCGGTGGGTCCCGATACCGTCATCGAACTCAACGTCACCCCGGACCGCGGCTACTGCCTGTCGGCGCGAGGCCTTGCCCGGGAGCTCGCGTGCGGGTTCGACCTGGACTTCGCCGACCCGGCCGTCGAACTGGGTCTGCCCGCCGGTGGCGAGACCTGGCCGCTGGAGGTGGCCGAGGAGGCCGGCGCGCAGCGGTTCGCGCTGCGGAGGGTGACCGGCGTGGACCCGTCCGCCCGCACCCCGTGGTGGATGGTCCGGCGGCTGCTGCTGTCGGGCGTGCGACCGATCTCACCGGCGGTCGACGTGACCAACTACGTCATGCTCGAGCTCGGCCATCCCATGCACGCGTTCGACGCCGCGACCCTGCGGGGCGGGCTCACCGTCCGCCGGGCGCGGGCGGGGGAGAAGCTCACCACCCTCGACGACGCCGTGCGCACCCTGGACCCCGAGGACGTGGTGATCTGCGACGACCGCGGCCCGATCTCGCTCGCCGGCGTCATGGGCGGCGCGGACACCGAGGTGTCCGACCAGACCACCGACGTGCTCCTGGAGGCCGCGGTGTGGGACACCCTCGCGGTGTTCCGCACGATCCGCCGGCACAAGCTGCCGAGCGAGGCCGGGAAGCGGTACGAGCGTGGGGTCGACGCGGCCGTCTCGATCGCCGCGCTGGACCGGGCCGCGACGCTGCTCGCGGAGATCACCGGCGGCACAGTCGAGGACTCGCTCACCGACGTCGGTTCCGCGCCCGTCATGCCGACCATCGCGTTCGACGAGGGTCGGCCCGCCCGCGTCGCCGGCGTCGACTACCCGGCCGGCACCGCGCGCCACCGCCTCGAGCAGGTCGGGTGCACGGTCTCCGGGGTCGATTCGGACCGGTTCGAGGTCACCCCGCCCACGTGGCGCCCCGACCTGACCCTGCCCGCGGACCTGGTCGAGGAGGTCGTGCGCCTGGAGGGGTTGGAGAACATCCCGTCGGTGCTGCCCACGGCGCCCGCCGGCCGCGGCCTGACCGCCACCCAGCGCGGACGCCGCGCGGTGGGCCACGCCCTGGCGGCGGCCGGGCACGTGGAGGTGCTCACGTCCCCGTTCTGCGACCCGTCGGTGTTCGACGCCATGGGTCTGGTCGACGACGACGAGCGGCGCGACACCATGTCCGTGGTCAATCCCCTGGAGAGCGAGAAGGGGCACCTCGCCACCACGCTCCTGCCCTCGTTGGTGGAGATCGCCCGACGCAATCTCACCCGCGGCACGCGCGATCTGGCCCTGTTCTCCGTCGCGCAGGTGTCCTTCCGCACCCCGACCACCGGGGCCGTGGCGATGCTGCCCGTCGACCGCGAGCCGACCCCGCAGGAGCGGGAGCAGCTGAGCGCGTCACTGCCCGAGCAGCCGCTCCACGTAGCCAGCCTCTACACCGGTAGGCGTGTCCCGGCGGGTCACTCCGGGCCGGGCCGCGAGGCGGACGCCCTCGACGCGGTCGAGGCGGCCCGGATCGTCGCCCGCGCGCTCGGCGCCGAGGTCGAGGTCCGTGCGGCGGAGTACGAGCCGTGGCATCCGGGCCGCTGCGTGGAGGTCCTCGTCGACGGCGAGGTGGTCGGCCACGCCGGAGAGCTGCATCCCGCGGTGTGCGAGCGCTTCGGGCTACCGGCGCGGTCCTGCGCCGCCGAGCTGGACCTCACCGCGATCGGCGCCCGCGAGGTGCTGCCCGCGCCGTCGATCTCGGCCTACCCGTCCGTCAACCAGGATGTCGCGCTCGTGGTGGACGTGGGCGTCCCCGCCTCGGCCGTCGAGGCCGCGCTGCGCTCGGGTGGCGGAGACCTCCTCGAGGGTGTGCGGCTGTTCGACGTCTATACCGGCGCCCAGCTGGGTGAGGGCCGCAAGTCCCTCGCCTACGCCCTGACCTTCCGCGCCGTGGACCGGACGCTCACCGAGGACGAGGCCACCCGGTGGCGAACGGCGGCGGTCGACGCCGCGGAGGCGGAAGTGGGGGCGAGCCTGCGTGGCTGACCCAGCGGCTGACCCAGTGGCCGACCCAGTGGCTGGATCCGAGTACGTCCGCGTTCCGCGGGTGCTCTGCATCGCCGGCACCGACCCGTCGGGTGGCGCCGGCCTGCTCGCCGACGTCAAGTCCGTCGCGGCCATGGGCGGCTACGCGATGGGCGTCGTCACCGCGGTCACGGTGCAGAACACCCGCGGCGTCACCGGCGTACACGCTGTTCCCGTCGACACCGTCCTGGCGCAGCTGGACGCGGTCGCCGACGATGTCCGGATCGACGCGGTCAAGATCGGCATGCTCGGTGAGGCCTCGCTCGTCGAGGCGGTGGGGGACTGGCTGCAGCGTCGCCGGCCTCCGCACATCGTCCTGGACCCGGTCATGGTCGCCACCACGGGCGGCAGGCTCGCCACCGAGGACGCGTCCCGGATGCTGCGTGACCTGGTCCCGTTCGTCGACCTCGTCACGCCCAACGTCCCGGAGCTCGCCGTGCTGTGCGGGGAGCCCACGGCGACCCACCTCGAGATGATCGTGGGGCAGGCCGAACTCGTGCACGAACAGACCGGGTCGGCCGTCCTCGCCACGACCGGGGACCTCGAGGACGGCAGCTCCGAGGACGTCCTCGTGGAGTCCGAGGGCGGGTGGCGGACCACCCGCCGTCTGCCTTATCTCCGCGTCGACACCCCGCACACCCACGGCACCGGCTGTTCCCTGTCGTCGGCCCTGGCCACAGCCCGGGTCGGCGCGGAGGACTGGCGCGCGGCCTACCGGCGGGTGCGGCCCTGGTTGGACGGCGCACTCCAGGGGGGACTGTCCCTCGAGGTGGGACAGGGTTCCGGTCCGCTCGACCACACCTGGTTCCTGCACCGTTGAGTATCACGGGCCCCTGAGCTGCGACGCCCCTCCCGTTGTCGTACACCTGTGCGAATATTCGGCTCGTAGACCAGCCGAGATCATCAGGAGTAAAACATGACCACCTCGCAGAATTCCGCAGAGTCGTCGTCCGCCAAGGCCCTCGACCGCGTCCGCAAGCTGTTCGCCAAGGCCGAGAGCGTCGCCGGCACCCCGGAGGCGGAGGCGCTGCTTGAGCGCGCCTACGCGCTGCTCGCCAAGTACGGGGTCGACGAGGCGCTGGCCAGGTCGGGACCCGACGCGCGACCCACGGAAGTGACGGTCCTCGACTACGTGGTCTCCGGGAAATATCAACCCGACCAGGTGAGTCTGGTGGCGTCGCTGGCCGGTGCCATGCACTGTCGCGCCGTCACGTCCGGCCGCGGAGACGGCACCAAGGTCGTCCACATCGTGGGCGTGCGTCGACACGTCGAACGGGTCGGGATGCTGGCCGGGGCGCTCACCGCGGTCATGCTGGCGGCGGCAGCCCGCCAACGGCCCGGTCCGGGGGTGTCGCCGGTGACGCACCGCAAGTCGTTCATGACGGGGTTCGCCTTCGAGGTGGGCCGTCGACTGGCCGCGGCCGAACGCGGTGCCGTCGCCGAGAGCACGGACGCCGCCGGGGCCGGGATCGTCCTGCGGTCGGACGCGCAGCGCGCGGACACCGAGCTACGCCATCGGTTCCCGACCGCGGTCCCGGGTTCGCGGCGAAGGGTCGGCACGTCGGGTATCGAGGAGGGGCGTCGAGTGGGCGGATCGGTGGACCTGGGTCAGCGCCGCTTCGACGGGGGCCGGCGGCAGATCGGGGCCTGAACGGACGCGGGCAGGGCGGCGTGTGCAATATATTGCAATCTGATGCATACTTGTGCGTATGGCAATCAAGGTAGCGGTCGCAGGTGCATCGGGATACGCGGGCGGGGAGTTCCTCCGTCTCCTGCTCGGGCACCCGTCGTACGTGTCGGGGGAGATGGAGATCGGCACCCTCGCGGCGGCCTCCAGTGCAGGGCATCGTCTTGCCGAGCATCACCCGCACCTGCTGCCGCTCGCTGACCGCGTCCTGGCCGAGACCAGCGCGGACACGCTGTCCGGGCACGACGTCGTGGTCCTGGGCCTGCCGCACGGGCACTCCGCCGCCATCGCCGAGCAGTTGGGACCGGACGTCCTCGTCGTCGACCTCGGCGCGGACTTCCGGCTCACCGACTCGGCGGACTGGGAGGCCTATTACGGCTCCCCGCACGCCGGCACATGGCCGTACGGGCTGCCCGAGCTGCCCGGGGCACGTGAGGCGCTGCGATCCACCCGTCGGATCGCTGTCCCGGGGTGTTTCCCCACCGGGGCGACGCTCGCGCTCTTCCCGGCCGTGGCCGCGGGACTGGTCGACGCCTCGGCCATCACGATCGTCTCGGTCACCGGGGCCTCGGGGGCCGGCAAAGCGGCCAAGGTGCCGATGCTCGCCTCGGAGGTCATGGGCTCGGCCAAGGCGTACGGCGTCACCACCCACCGGCACACCCCGGAGATCACGCAGAACCTCCGGACGGTCACCGATTCGGAGGTGTCCGTGAGTTTCACGCCCGTGCTGGCGCCGATGGCGCGCGGCATCCTCACCACGGCCGTCGTCCCGACCACGGCGAGTGCGGAAGAGCTGCGCCGGGTGTATGCCGACGCCTTCGAAGGCGAGCCGTTCGTCCATGTCCTCCCCGCGGGCGTCCAGCCGATGACCGCCTCGGTTCTCGGGTCCAACGCCGTCCAGCTCGGGATCGAGGTGGACGAGCGGGCCGGTCGCGCGGTGTTCACGGCGGCGATCGACAACCTCGCCAAGGGCACCGCCGGTGGGGCGATCCAGTCCATGAACCTCGCGCTCGGGCTGCCCGAGACCGCTGGGCTCAGCACGGTCGGCCTGGCCCCGTGAGTGCGGAACCCCTTCCCGGAGCGACGTCGGGCGGCCACGCCCACGGCCTCGATATGTGGTGGGACCCGGACGAGACCCACGCGATGTTCTGGGTCGCCCCCGCGGGAGCGACCGCCGTGCTCGATGTCGTCGGCAACGGTGACGGTACCGACGCGGTGGAGCTGCAGTGGAGCACCCTGAGCGCAGCGGTCCCGTCGACCCGCGCGGTCGTCCTGCTCGACGGCCCCGGTTTCGGTGACCCCGGCGAGGACTTCACATTCGCCCACAGTGTCGCCGAGGACGTCGCCCGGTTCGTCACCGCCCGCTCGGGCGTGGAGGCCGGCCCGATCGAGGTGCTGGTCTTCCGGCCGGACACCGACTCCGCCCCCTGGCCCGAGCCCACGGACACACCGGGCGGAGCCGAGTTCCGGTTCCCGCACCGCGGCGGAGCCGACGTCCACCTCAATCTGACCCTGCCCGCACCGACTCCGCCCCCACCGAACGTCCCCACAAACTCCGGAGAAGCCTGAGATGACCACCGAGATGAACGACGGGTCCACCCAGTTGACGCCGTTCGTCCGCGCGCACGTCCTCGCGGAGGCGCTGCCGTGGCTACAGAAGTTCCACGACAAGATCATCGTCGTGAAGTACGGCGGCAACGCCATGGTCGACGACCGGCTCAAGGCGGCGTTCGCGGCGGACATGGTGTTCCTCCAGACCTGCGGTTTCAAGCCGGTGGTCGTCCACGGCGGCGGCCCGCAGATCACGTCGATGCTCGGCCGCCTGGGCATGGAGGGTGAGTTCCGCGGCGGCTTCCGGGTGACCACCCCCGAGGTCATGGACATCGTCCGCATGGTGCTGTTCGGCCAGGTCGGCCGCGAACTGGTGGGGCTCATCAACGCTCACGGCCCGTACGCAGTGGGGATCTCCGGAGAGGACGCGGGCCTGTTCACCGCGGTCCGGCGGACGGCGATGGTCGACGGCGAGCCCACTGACATCGGCCTGGTCGGCGACGTCGAGTCCGTCGACCCCCGGGCCGTTCTGGACCTCATCGAGGCCGGGCGGATCCCCGTCGTCTCCACCATCGCCCCCGACGCCGACGGCACCGTGCACAACATCAACGCCGACTCCGCCGCCGGCGCCCTGGCCGTCGCCCTGGGCGCCGAGAAGCTCATCGTCCTCACCGACGTGGAGGGGTTGTACACCGACTGGCCGGACCGGTCCTCGCTGGTCACCCACCTCGGGACCGAGCCGCTCGAGCGGCTGCTCCCGTCCCTGGAGAGCGGGATGGTCCCCAAGATGGAGGCGTGCCTGAGAGCGGTGCAGGGGGGAGTGCAGGCAGCGCACGTCATCGACGGTCGCGTCGAGCACTCCGTGCTGCTCGAGGTCCTCACGGAGGGCGGCATCGGCACCATGGTCACCCAGGGCGACCACGAGAACCGCATCTCCGTAGGAGGCGGGAAATGAGCGCGCCGGACCACGCCACCCTCACTTCGCGGTGGGACGGCGCACTCATGCGCAACTACGGCACCCCGCCGCTCGAGCTCGTCTCGGGCCGCGGCGTGACCGTCACCGCCGCCGACGGCCGCGAGTACGTGGATCTACTCGGCGGGATCGCCGTCAACGCGCTCGGGCACGCACACCCCGCGGTGGTGGACGCGGTGAGCCGGCAGGTCGCCGAGCTGGGCCACGTGTCCAACCTCTACGTCCACCCGAGGGTGGTGGAGCTTGCCGAGCGGCTGGAGTCGCTCCTCGCCGTGGACGAGCCCGTCCGCGCGTTCTTCTGCAACTCCGGAGCCGAGGCCAACGAGGCCGCGTTCAAGATCGCCCGCCGCACCGGCCGCCCCCGGATCATCGCGGCCGAGAACGGCTTCCACGGTCGGACCATGGGGGCGCTCGCCATGACGGGTCAGCCCGCCAAGCGTGAGCCCTTCGCGCCCCTGCCCGCGGGGGTCGAGTTCTTCCCCTACGGCGACATCGCGGCTCTCACCGCGCTGGTCGAGCAGGCCCCGGGCGACACGGCGGCCGTCATCATCGAGCCGCTCCAGGGGGAGGGCGGGGTCGTGGAGCCGCCCGAGGGTTTCCTCGCCGACGTGCGGGCGCTGTGCACCGAGCACGGCATCCTCATGATCGTCGACGAGGTCCAGACCGGGATCGGTCGGACCGGGGCCATGTTCGCCTCCCGCCGGGCCGGCGTCGTGCCCGACGTCATCACCCTGGCCAAGGGCCTCGGGGGCGGACTGCCGATCGGCGCCTGCCTGGGGATCGGCGCGGCCGGGGAGCTGCTCACCGCCGGACAACACGGCACCACGTTCGGCGGGAACCCGATCTCGTGTGCGGCCGCCCTGGCGGTGCTCGAGACGATCGAGTCCGACGACCTGATCGCGCACGTCGACCGCCTCGGCAAGTTCCTCGCGGCGGAGATCGAGTGCCTGGACCACCCACTCGTCGACCATGTCCGTGGAAGCGGGCTGCTGCTCGGCGTGGTCCTCACGGCCCCCCTCGCCAAGGCTGTGGAGGAGGCCGCCCGGGCGGCCGGCTACCTGGTCGGTGCCACAACCGCCGACGTCGTCCGGCTCGCCCCTCCGCTCGTCCTCACCGAGGCGCAGGCTGCACGGTTCGTCGCCGATCTGCCCGCGATCCTCGACACCGCGACCCCGAAGGACTCCACCCCATGACCGCAGCGCAGTCCGGAGCGCAGCCCGCAGTGCGGCATTTCCTGCGCGACGACGACCTCAGTCCCGCGGAACAGGCCGAGGTCCTCGATCTGGGTATGCGGCTCAAGGCCGACCCGTTCTCGTCGCGCCCTCTCGAGGGGCCGCGCTCGGTCGCCGTGATCTTTGACAAGACCTCCACCCGGACCCGGTTCTCGTTCGACGCCGGGATCGCGCAGCTCGGAGGCAACGCCATCGTCGTGGACTCCGGCTCCACCCAGATGGGCAAGGGCGAGACCCTCTCGGATACCGCCAGGGTGATGTCGCGCTACGTCGAGGCGATCGTCTGGCGCACCTACTCGCAGGACGGGCTGGCCGAGCTCGCCGCGCATTCGGACGTGCCCGTGATCAACGCGCTGACCGACGACTTCCACCCGTGCCAGATCCTCGCGGACCTGCTCACGGTCCGGGAGAACTTCGGCCGGACCGCGGGGTTGCGCGCGGTGTATCTGGGCGACGGCGCCAACAACATGGGGCACTCCTACCTGCTCGGGTTCGCCACCGCCGGCATGCACATCACCATCGCCGCACCGGAGGGCTACCAACCGACCGGGCAGGTGGTCGCCGACGCCGAACGGGTGGCGGCGGAGACCGGAGGGTCGGTGACGATCACCACCGACGTCGACTCCGCGGCCGTCGGAGCGGACGTCCTCATCACGGATACCTGGGTGTCGATGGGGATGGAGGACTCGGCCACCGACCGGCTCCGCGATCTGGCGGACTACCAGTTGGGACAGCGCGCGGTCGACACGGCGTCCGACGACGTGATCGTCCTGCACTGTCTTCCCGCCTACCGCGGCAAGGAGATCACCGCCGAGGTCATCGACGGCCCCCGCAGCCGGGTCTTCGACGAGGCCGAGAACCGCCTCCACGCCCAGAAGGCATTGCTCGTCTGGCTTCTGGAGCGGTCATGACCACGGCGGGAGCGGTCACCAGGACCGCCAGGCACGCCCGCATCGCCGAGATCCTCCTGCGGCGACCGGTCCGCAACCAGACCGAGCTCGCCGACGCACTGGCGCAGGAGGGCATCGCGGTCGCGGTGGCCACCCTGAGTCGGGACCTCGACGAGCTCGGCGCCGTCAAACTCCGCGGCGCCGACGGCGGCGCGGGACGCTACGTCATCCCGGAGGACGGCAGCCACGTCCCCGGGGTCCCCGGGGGCACCGACAGACTCGGCAGGCTCCTCGGGGACCTCCTGGTGTCGGCGGACCACAGCGGCAACATCGCGGTCCTGCGTACCCCGCCGGGAGCGGCGAATTTCCTGGCGAGCGCGCTGGACCGCGCGAACCTCGACGACGTGGTGGGCACGATCGCCGGGGATGACACCATATTCGTGATGGCCCGCGAATCGGTCGGGGGTGCCGAGCTCGCGAGCCGGCTCTCATCGCTCTCCCGACGCCAGCTCTGACACCCGCGACGCAGGACCCCACGACGCACGACCTACAGACCGCACGCCACAGCCTCACCCCACACCACAGCCTCACCCCGCACCACAGACTCACCCCGCACCACAGACTCACCCCGCACCACAGACTCACCGCACACTGATCTCAACCATCAAGGAGCACACCATGTCCGATCGCGTCATCCTCGCCTACTCCGGCGGCCTCGACACCTCCGTCGCCATCAGCTGGATCGGCAAGGAGACCGGCGCCGAGGTCGTCGCCGTCGCCATCGACCTGGGCCAGGGCGGGGAGGACATGGATGTCATCCGCCAGCGGGCCCTGGACTGCGGCGCCGTCGAATCGGTGGTCGTGGACGCCCGCGACGAGTTCGCCGACGAGTACTGCGCCCCCACCATCAAGGCCAACGGCATGTACATGCGGGAGTACCCGCTGGTCTCGGCGATCTCGCGGCCTCTGATCGTCAAGCACCTGGTGACCGCGGCCAAGATGCACGGCGGCACGTCCGTCGCCCACGGCTGCACCGGCAAGGGCAACGATCAGGTCCGCTTCGAGGTGGGCTTCGGCGCCCTCGCCCCCGATCTCGACGTGATCGCCCCGGTCCGCGACTACGCCTGGACCCGGGAGAAGGCCATCGAGTTCGCCGAAGAGAACAGCATCCCGATCAACGTGACCAAGAAGTCGCCGTTCTCGATCGACCAGAACGTGTGGGGCCGCGCGGTGGAGACCGGCTTCCTCGAGGACCTGTGGAACGCCCCCACCAAGGACGTCTACGACTACACCGAGGACCCCACCCTCAACTTCGCCGCCCCGGACGAGGTCACCGTCACCTTCTCCGAGGGGATCCCGGTCGCGATCGACGGCCGCAAGGTCACCGTGCTCCAGGCGATCGAAGAGCTCAACCGGCGCGGAGGCGCGCAGGGCGTCGGCCGGCTCGACATGGTCGAGGACCGGCTCGTCGGCATCAAGAGCCGTGAGGTCTACGAGGCGCCGGGCGCGATGATCCTCATCACCGCGCACAAGGCCCTCGAGGACGTCACCCTCGAGCGTGAGCTGGCCCGCTACAAGTCCGGCGTGTCGGACACCTGGTCCAACGCGGTCTACGACGGCCTGTGGTTCTCGCCGCTCAAGTACGCCCTCGACGCCTTCATCGAAAACACCCAGGAGCACGTCTCCGGCGACATCCGGATGGCGCTGCACGGTGGCTCGATCGTCGTCAACGGCCGTCGTTCCGACTCGTCGCTGTACGACTTCAACCTCGCGACCTACGACGAGGGCGACACGTTCGACCAGAGCTACGCCAAGGGCTTCGTCAACCTCCACGGCCTGAGCTCCAAGATCGCCGCCAAGCGGGACCTCGGACTGTGACCGACGCCGGACGGCAGCAGGACCGGCACGGCACCAACGCCGGTGCGTTGTGGGGAGGCCGCTTTGCCGGTGGCCCCGCCGAGGCCATGGCCGCGCTGAGCAAGTCCACGCACTTCGACTGGGAGCTGGCGCCGTACGACATCCGGGCGTCCAAGGCCCACGCGAGGGTGCTGCACCGCGCGGATCTGCTCTCCGGCGCGGACCTCGATGCGATGCTCGACGGGCTGGACCGTCTGGCTGCCGACGTCGACTCCGGGGCGTTCGTCCCGTCGGAGTCGGACGAGGACGTGCACGGGGCCCTGGAACGCGGTCTGATCGACCGCGTCGGGGTCGAGGTCGGGGGACGCCTGCGGGCCGGGAGGTCCCGCAACGACCAGGTGGCCACGCTGTTCCGCATGTGGCTGCGCGACGCGGTTCGCGCCGTGGCCGAGGGCGTGATCGGCGTGGTCGACGCGCTGGTCGCCCAGGCCGACGCGCACACCGACACGGCGATGCCGGGCAAGACCCACTTCCAGGCGGCCCAGCCGGTCCTGCTCTCCCATCAGCTCCTGGCCCACGCGCAGCCGCTCCTGCGGGACATCGACCGGATCCGGGACCTGGATCGGCGGCTCGCGGTCTCGCCGTACGGCTCGGGCGCCCTGGCCGGCTCGTCGCTCGGGCTCGACCCGGATGCGATCGCCGCGGAGCTCGGCTTCGACCGGGCTGCGGACAACTCGATCGACGCCACCAGCTCGCGGGACTTCGCCGCCGAGGCGGCCTATGTCCTCGCGCAGATCGCGGTGGATCTGTCCCGTCTCGCCGAAGAGGTGATCGCCTGGTCCACCCCGGAGTTCGGTTACGTGACGCTGGCCGACGAGTGGTCCACCGGGAGCTCGATCATGCCGCAGAAGAAGAACCCGGACGTCGCCGAACTCATGCGCGGGAAGACGGGTCGTCTGATCGGCAACCTGACCGGTCTGCTCTCCACCCTCAAGGCCCTGCCCCTGGCCTACAACCGGGACCTGCAGGAGGACAAGGAGCCCGTCTTCGATTCGGTCGCCCAACTCGACCTGCTGCTCCCGGCGATGGCCGGCATGGTCGCCACCCTGGAGTTCCATCCCGCACGGCTCGCCGAGCTCGCCCCGGCCGGCTACACGCTGGCCACCGACATCGCGGAGTGGATGGTCCGTCAGGGTGTGCCGTTCCGCGTCGCCCACGAGGCGGCGGGGGAGTGCGTCCGCGTGGCCGAGGGCCGCGGTGTCGGCCTGGACGAGCTGACCGACGACGAGTTGGCCGCCGTCGATCCCACCCTCACGCCGGAGGTACGGAAGGTGCTCACCGTGACGGGGTCGATAGCGTCCCGCAGCGCCCGCGGGGGCACCGCCGGTACGGCCGTGGCCGCGCAGCGCCGTCGTCTGGGAGAGATCCGTGACGCGCTCGCCGACTGGGTAGGGTGAGCGCCATGTCCGCCATCGACGACCGTCTGCTCAAGATCCTCGCCTGCCCGGAGGACAAGGGCCCGCTCCTGCTGGCGGGGGAGGACACGCTCTACAACCCCCGACTCAGGCGCGCCTACCGGATCGACGACGGTATCCCCGTCCTGCTGGTCGACGAAGCCCGGCAGGTCAGCGACACCGAGCACGCGGAGCTGCTCGCCCGGTCGGGCGGCGACCTGCAGGAGTGACGGGGCTCCACTCGACGCCCGGGACTCTCTCCGAGCCGGAGGGGTTCCGGGCTCTGCTGCGCGCGGCCTCACCCGCTGAGGCCGCGCGCGCCGTGCTCGGCGGCGTCCTGACCCACGGTCCGGTCTCGGTGCGGGTGGTGGAGGTGGAGGCCTACGGCGGCCCGGCCGACTCGGCCCACCCGGATTCCGCTGCCCACACCTGGCCCGGCCCGACCCCGCGGAACGAGATCATGTTCGGCGACGCGGGCCATCTCTACGTCTACCTCAGCCACGGCATCCACCAGTGCGTCAACATCACCTGCCGACCGCCGGGCGAGGGGGGCGGCATCCTGCTCCGGGCGGCCCGGGTGGAGAGCGGCCACGAGGTCGTGGACACCCGCCGGCCCGGAATCGCCGCCGAGCGCCTGGCCCGCGGCCCGGGCAACCTCGGCCGGACCCTGGGTATCGACCTCTCGTTCCGTGGCACGGATGTCCTCGACTCGTCGTCGTCGGTCACCTTCCGTCCCGATCCGCTCCCCGACGACCAGATCCGGATCGGTCCCCGCGTGGGGGTCTCCCGCGACGCGGACCGTCCCTGGCGGTTCTGGGTGGCCGGGGCGCGAGAGGTCTCGCCGTACCGCCGCAGTCCCCGGGCGCCGCGCGTCACCCACCCCGCCCCGTGGCCGCCCGCGCCGTAGATGGGGAAGAATGGCGGCCGTGACCCACAACATCCTCGATGACCTGCAATGGCGGGGGCTCATCGCGCAGTCGACCGACATTGACGCGCTGCGTGCCCATCTCGACGAGGGGACGGTGTCGCTCTACTGCGGTTTCGACCCCACCGGTCCGAGCCTGCACGCCGGTCACCTGATCCCGCTGCTCACCCTGCGCCGGTTCCAGTTGGCCGGGCACCGCCCGATCGTGCTGGCCGGTGGGGCCACAGGGATGATCGGCGATCCCCGCGAGGTGGGGGAGCGGTCCATGCACACCCCGGACACGGTCGCGGAATGGACGGAACGGATCGAGGGCCAGCTGGAGCGGTTCGTCGACCTGAACGAGGGACCCGCGGGAGCCCGCGTGGTCAACAACATGCAGTGGACGGGGCACCTCACCGCCATCGCGTTCCTCCGCGATGTCGGTAAGCACTTCTCGCTCAACACCATGCTCGGGCGAGAGACCGTCAAGCGACGGCTGGATGGTGAGGGGATCTCGTTCACCGAGTTCTCCTACATGCTGCTCCAGGCCAACGACTTCCTCCAGCTGCGCCGGAGCATGGGGTGCACGCTGCAGCTCGGTGGTTCCGACCAGTGGGGCAACATCATCGGGGGCGTGGACCTGAACCGGCGGGTGGACGGTGAATCCGTGCACGCCATGACGGTTCCCCTGGTCACCTCGTCCGACGGCAAGAAGTTCGGCAAGTCCACCGGCGGCGGCAGCCTGTGGCTCGATCCCGCGATGACCAGCCCGTACACCTGGTACCAGTACTTCCTCAACACCGCGGACGCCGACGTGATCCGCTACCTACGGTGGTTCTCCTTCCTCGGTCGAGAAGAGATCGACGAGCTGGAGCAGCTCACCCAGGACAAGCCCCACATGCGGGCCGCCCAGAAGCGTCTCGCCGAGGAGATGACGACCATGGTGCACGGGGTCGCCGCCACCGAGTCGGTGCTGGCGGCGTCGCTGGCACTGTTCGGCCGCGGAGAGCTTGGCGGCCTGGACGAGGCGACGCTCGCGGCCGCACTCGAGGACGCCGGCGCGGTCGACGTGGAGCCCGATGCACCCAGGACGATCGTCGACCTGCTCGCCGCGTCGGGACTGAGCGAGAGCAAGGGTGCAGCGCGCCGCGCAGTCGGGGAGGGCGGTGCGTACGTCAACAACGAACGCATCTCCGATCCGGAGTGGCAGCCGGCGCCGGGCGATCTGCTGCACGGGACGTGGCTGGTGCTGCGGCGGGGGAAGAAGAGCTTCGCCGGGGTCCGGGTCCGCTGACCCGCGGTCGGATCACACGAAGGCGCCGGAAACCCCGGCGCCTTCGCGCATTTTGAGGTATTGACCAGGCGATTTGCGTTCCGGTTCATGTCTGCGTAACTTATTGGAAGTCGCCGACAGCGGCCCGGACCGAGAGGCCCGAGCCGAGGGGAGTGACGGGCTCCACCGAAGAGGCAGGAACCGCCGGTTTGACCGGGACGGGGAGAGTCGCTAGGCTGGAGAAGTTGCCCCGAAAGAGGCGGCGGAGTGAGGTTGTTCCTCGAGAACCGGTGGTCAGGAGACTTTCCGGGGATCGATGTGAAGGTGTTGTTTGAGAACTCAACAGTGTGTTTTGTTTGTGATAGTGCCAAATTTTTTTGGTTTGCGACCTTCACACTCC
>NZ_JAWLRW010000062.1:0-500 GCF_033142235.1 Rhodococcus sp. IEGM 1408 | reverse complement strand
CTTGTTGTGTGTTTCGGGCATGGAAGGTCGCCGGCTGCGGTACGAAGACGAGCAGTCGCGGTTCGGGTGGATCGGGAAAGTCAGTGCTCGGGGATGGCCACTCTGATGTGGCAGCCGAATTCGGTGTCGAGAACTTCGATGGTTCCGCCGTGCAGTTCGGTGGCCCAGCGGGCGATGCCGAGGCCGAGACCTGTTCCACCGTCGGTGGATCCGCCGCGGATGAATCGGTCGAACACCGCATGGCGATCGGCGAGGGCGATGCCCGGCCCCTGGTCTACGACGTCGAATGCATAGGCTCCGCCGATTCGGTGAGCCCGCAGCGTCACAGTGCTCGAATGGGGGGAATGCCGCACAGCGTTGTCGACGAGGTTGGTGATGAGGTGATGCTTACGGTTGTTGTGGTCTACGAAGGTGTGGATTTAGTCGTCCTGTGCAAGGGCGTTGTCGTTGTCGTTGTTGAAGTCGTTGTCGTTGATGATGAAAGCCTGGATCACCTTGTT
>NZ_JAWLRW010000061.1:0-503 GCF_033142235.1 Rhodococcus sp. IEGM 1408 | reverse complement strand
ACCCCAACCCACCCGACAACCGCGACCCCGAAACAGAACCCACAGCCGAAGACACTGCCGAGCCGCCGTTCTAGACGGTGCGTTCGCTCAGACAGAACCCTGGGGCTTCGGCGCGGGCGTTCGAACCAATGTCAGACGCGAGGTACGACGCAACTCGAATCCAATGGAGAGATAGAGCTCGATGGCGCGCACGTTCGCGTCCGACGCATGCAGGAACGGCTCCTCGCCGCGGGCGCGAATACCGTGGCCGACCGCTCGAACCAGGTCGGTGGCCAACCCCTGCCCACGGAACGCCGGGTCGGTACAGACGGCACTGATCTCCGTCCACCCCGGTGGATGCATGCGCTCGCCTGCCATCGCGATCAGCGCGCCATCGCGTCGAACACCGAGGTACGTGCCGAGTTCGATGGTGCGGGGCAGGAACGGCCCGGGCTCGGTGCGGCCCACCAGATCGAGCATCTCCGGGACGTCCGCTGCTGTCAGCTCCACCGCCTCGGCGAAGG
>NZ_JAWLRW010000060.1:271-504 GCF_033142235.1 Rhodococcus sp. IEGM 1408 | reverse complement strand
GTATATGGTCGTGATGTCCCGTCTCCTCGGGACCAGAATTGAGGGAGATTCCGATGACCGAACTGATGACCAACCTGCAGACGTGGTGGGATTGCCAGATCATGATGGCCACCGGCATGTGTGGGGACATGTGCGCCGCAATGATGTGTTGCTGACCGGCTGACGACCTGCGATAGGATACTTCCCCCGACTTCCCGAAAGTCGGGGGAAGCTTGCCGGGCGAGCCTCTCGCG
>NZ_JAWLRW010000060.1:0-261 GCF_033142235.1 Rhodococcus sp. IEGM 1408 | reverse complement strand
CAGAACGAATCGACAGGGCGAGCGCAGTCTTTGACGATTGCGTACGGACGAAGACCAGGCTTGCCGAAGCCCTGCTGATCTGATCTCGTAACTCTCCTCGGCGACGGGGTGCCGGCGACGACGCTGCGCTTCCACGAAAGCGAGGGGCTGCTGCCGGCGGACCGAGCCCCGAACGGGTACCGCGTCTACGACAAACGAGCACAGCAACGGTTGGCGTTCATCACCGCCGCGAAAAGCTCGAAACTGACGCTGCCACAGATC
>NZ_JAWLRW010000005.1:0-304019 GCF_033142235.1 Rhodococcus sp. IEGM 1408 | reverse complement strand
AACGGCACACCCGCTACGTGCTGATCGGCCGACTGCCCGGGTGCCGGGACAGTGCCACGGTCAACGACGTGCTCACCGAGATGATCGCGGCCCTGCCCTCCCGGCTGGTCACCACGATCACCTGGGACCAGGGCACCGAGATGGCAGGGCACGCCAAGTTCACCGTCGCCACCGGCTGCCCGATCTACTTCTGCGACCCGCACTCACCGTGGCAGCGCGGCTCCAACGAGAACATGAACGGTCTGATCCGGGACTTCTACCCCAAGGGCACGGACTTCAACACCCTCAGCGACGACGAACTCACCGAGACCGAACGGCTCCTCAATATCCGCCCCCGAGCCATCCATGGCTTCCACAGTCCCCATGCGAAGATGACCGAACTAATCGACGGTGTTGCGCTAGCCACCTGAGACCGCCGAGAGGCGAGTGTGCGGAACGCTCTTCTTGTTGCGTGGGGTGCGCTCAGGTCTTGCTGTGATCCGGCTCACCCGGGGAATGGATCCGACCGGTCGGTAGTTGTAAAGGACGTCAAACCTCAGTGGCCAAGGCTCAAGTCAGGTTGACCCCGGGTCCCGCTGGCAGGCACAGTGGGTCAGGAGAGCCCAGCCTTGAGCCGGGTCTGCTTAACAACAGGATTTTTCCCCACCCCATCCGCGCGTCAATGCTGCGGAGAGAAGGAGTACATCATGGGACGTGCAGTCGGTATCGACCTCGGAACCACCAACTCTTGCGTCGCCGTCCTCGAGGGCGGCGAGGCCAACGTGATCGCCAACGCGGAAGGGTCGCGCACGACCCCCTCGGTGGTCGCCTTTGCCAAGAACGGCGAGGTCCTGGTGGGCCAGCCCGCCAAGAACCAGGCGGTCACCAACGTCGACCGCACCATCCGCTCGGTCAAGCGCCACATCGGCACGGACTGGAAGTCGGCGTCGATCGACGACAAGAACTACAGCCCCCAGGAGATCAGCGCGCGCACGCTGCAGAAGCTCAAGCGAGACGCGGAGTCCTACCTCGGTGAGGAAGTGACGGACGCCGTCGTGACCGTGCCGGCCTACTTCAACGACGCCCAGCGTCAGGCCACCAAGGACGCCGGCCAGATCGCCGGGCTCAACGTCCTGCGGATCGTCAACGAGCCCACTGCGGCCGCCCTGGCCTACGGACTGGACAAGGGCGACAAGGAGCAGACCATCCTGGTCTTCGACCTCGGTGGCGGTACCTTCGACGTCTCCCTGCTCGACATCGGCGACGGCGTCGTGGAGGTCCGCGCGACCTCGGGCGACAACCACCTCGGCGGCGACGACTGGGACCAGCGGGTAGTGGAGTGGCTGGTCGACAAGTTCAAGGCACAGAACGGCATCGACCTCACCAAGGACAAGATGGCGCTGCAGCGCCTGCGTGAGGCCGCCGAGAAGGCCAAGATCGAGCTCTCCAGCGGACAGTCCACCTCGATCAACCTGCCGTACATCACGGTCGACGCGGACAAGAACCCGCTGTTCCTGGACGAGACGCTCACCCGCGCCGAGTTCCAGAAGATCACCCAGGACCTGCTCGACCGCTGCCGCAAGCCGTTCCAGGCCGTCATCAAGGACGCGGGCGTCTCGGTCTCGACCATCGACCACGTGGTCCTGGTCGGCGGTTCGACCCGCATGCCGGCCGTGACCGACCTGGTCAAGGAGCTCACCGGCGGCAAGGAGCCCAACAAGGGCGTCAACCCGGACGAGGTCGTGGCCGTGGGCGCCGCGCTGCAGGCCGGCGTGCTCCGTGGCGAGGTCAAGGACGTGCTCCTGCTCGACGTGACCCCGCTGTCGCTGGGCATCGAGACCAAGGGTGGCGTGATGACCAAGCTCATCGAGCGCAACACCACCATCCCCACCAAGCGCTCGGAGACCTTCACCACGGCCGACGACAACCAGCCGTCCGTGCAGATCCAGGTGTTCCAGGGTGAGCGCGAGATGGCAGCGCAGAACAAGCTGCTCGGCTCGTTCGAGCTCGCCGGGATCGCCCCCGCGCCGCGCGGGGTGCCGCAGGTCGAGGTCACCTTCGACATCGACGCGAACGGCATCGTCCACGTGACCGCCAAGGACAAGGGCACGGGCAAGGAGAACACGATCGTCATCCAGGACGGCTCCGGCCTGTCCAAGGAAGAGATCGACCAGATGATCAAGGACGCCGAGGCCCACGCGGACGAGGACCACAAGCGCCGCGAGGAGGCCGACGCCCGCAACCAGGCCGAGTCCACGGTCTACCAGACGGAGAAGTTCGTCTCGGAGAACGAGGACAAGATCCCCGCGGACAAGAAGGAGTCCCTCCAGGCCGCGATCGCCGACGCCAAGACCGCGCTCGAGGGCTCGGACGTCGACGCCATCAAGGCCGCCGTGGAGAAGGTCAACACCGAGGCCCAGGCCGTCGGGCAGTCGCTCTACGAGGCCGCTGCGGCCGAGGGTGCCGAGGCCGGCGACGGCGCGTCCGCCGGTTCGGCTGACGACGACGTCGTGGACGCCGAGGTCGTGGACGAGGATGACGCGAAGGGTGAGTCCAAGTGACTCGGCCCGAGGCCAGCGACGCCGCTGACAAGGCGGCCTGGGCCGGCGCCGATACGGACGCCGAACAGGCGGCCGTGGATGTCGAGGCCGGGACCGTGGAAGGTGACGTTGTGGAAGGTGACGTCGTGGAGGGCGAGGTCGTGGGCACCGAGGTCGGTGGCGACGGCACGGCCGCCGACGACGGCGTCGAGCAGCCGATCGGGGGCGCCACCGACGGTGGGGCTGCCGGCGGCGCGACGTCGGAGCTGCAGGCGCAGCTCGCCGAGCGGACCGCGGACCTCCAGCGGGTCTCGGCGGAGTTCGCCAACTATCGCCGCCGCGTCGAGCGGGACCGCCAGGCCATCATCGACACCGCCAAGGGCTCCGTCCTGACCGAGCTCCTGACGATCGTCGACGACCTGGAGCGGGCGCGGGCGCACGGGGACCTGGAGGAGGGGCCGCTCAAGGTCTTCGCCGACAAGGTCCACGCGATCCTGGCCTCCCAGGGAGTCGAGTCGTTCGGCGAGGAAGGCGACGCGTTCGACCCGGCTGTGCACGAGGCCGTGCAGGATGAGTCCGAGGGTGCCGAGCCGGTACTGGGAACGGTCCTGCGTAAGGGGTACCGCCACGGCGAGCGGACACTGCGGACGGCGATGGTCAGCGTCCGCTGACCCCGCGGGCGTGACCGCGAGGTTGTGCGGGTGCGATCGCGTAGGCGGGCGCACCCGCACACCGGCGGGCGAGGTCAGGCAATAGCAACGAAAGAAGAGAGGAGGCGTCTGGTGAGTCAGCGCGAATGGGTCGAGAAGGACTACTACGCCGAACTGGGCGTCTCCAAGTCCGCCACCCACGACGAGATCCGCAAGGCGTACCGCAAGCTCGCGAACGCGAACCACCCGGACAAGAACCCGGGCAACAAGGCAGCCGAGGAGAAGTTCAAGCGGATCAGCGAGGCCAACGACGTCGTGGGCGACCCTGCGCGGCGCAAGGAGTACGACGAGTTCCGCGCGCAGGTCTCCTCGGGCGGCTTCGGCGGCTTCGCATCCCCCGGCGGCAGCAGGTACACCACGTCCGGCAGCGACTTCGACATCAACGATCTCTTCGGCGGAGCCGGTGGCGCCGCGGGAGCCGGCGGGGCCGGGGGCTTCTCCGACCTGTTCGGCGGGTTGTTCAACCAGGGCCGCGGCGGGGGAGAGGCCCCGGGCCGCGGCCGGGCCCAGCGCCCGAGCGGCGGGCAGGACGTCGAGACCGCGCTGACGCTCACGTTCCGCGAGGCCGCGCTCGGTGAGACCGTGCAGATCAAACTCTCGTCGGCCTCACCGTGCCTGACCTGTCACGGCAGCGGAGCCCGACCGGGGACGAGCCCCAAGGTGTGCGGGACCTGTCACGGTGCCGGAGTCGTGCAGCGCACCCAGGGCGCGTTCGGCTTCGCCGAGCCGTGCACCGACTGCGGTGGCACCGGCTCGAAGATCGACGACCCGTGTGGCGACTGCTCGGGCAGTGGCGTCACCGACCGCGCCCGCACCATCAACGTCAAGGTCCCGGCCGGCGTCCAGGACGGGCAGCGCATCCGGCTCTCGGGTCAGGGCCAGGCCGGGTTCCGCGGCGCCCCCTCGGGCGACCTCTACGTGACCGTCACCGTGCAGAAGGACGCCGTGTTCGACCGCGACGGCGCCGATCTGCTGGTGGACCTGCCCATCTCCTACCCCGAGCTCGTCCGCGGCGCCCAGGTATCGGTGCCCACGCTCACCGGGCGGGTGACCGTCAAGGTCCCCGCCGGGTCCCGTGACGGCCAGATCCTGCGGGTCCGGGGCCGGGGGATCGCCCGCAAGTCCGGGACCGGGGACCTGAAGGTCACGCTCCGGGTGGCCACGCCGCCTGCCGGGGTGGCCGACGCCGAGCTCGTCGCCTATGACGAGGCGCTGCGCGCGGCCGGCTTCGATCCACGGTCGGGCTGGGCCGGGTCGGCATGAGCCCCCGGCGGGACGTGGGGGACCTCGGCCCCGACGACAGCGTCCTGGTGATCTCCGTGGCCGCAGAGCTGTCCGGACTGCACGCCCAGACCCTGCGGACGTACGACCGGCTGGGGATCGTGACGCCCGAACGCACCACCGGCGGCGGCCGCCGCTACTCGCTCCGCGACGTGGCCCTGCTCCGCGAGGTACAGCGACTCAGCCAGGACGAGGGCGTCAACCTCGCCGGCATCAAGCGGATCATCGAGCTGACCAATCAGGTCGACGCCCTGCGCAGTCGGGTGACCGAGCTGGTCGACGATGTCTCCGAGCTCAGGCGTCGGGCGGGTGCGCCCGGGCGATCCGGTGAGCTGGTCCACGTGCCGCGATCGACGTCCGTGGTGGTGTGGCGTCCCCGCCACCAACGCGACCAGTCCGGCTGAGCGGCCCCGCCGGGTCCGAGGATTGGGGCAGGGCTAACCACCGGAGGATTGAGGCAAGGCTAACCACTGATGTAGGTTTTCAGGGCCGTGACAGTCCTCCGGAAGGCCGCCCCGTGACGCTCCTCTCCCGCCCGCTCGCCGCCGCTCTCGCCGCGGTGCTCACGCTGTCGGTCTCGGCATGCGGACTGTCCGGGGGGGATCAGGACGCTCTGGTCGTCTACAACGCCCAACACGAGACGCTGACCCGGGAATGGGCCGAGGCCTTCACCGCCGAGACCGGCATCGAGGTGGACCTGCGCAACGGGAGCGACTTCGATCTGGGGAACCAGCTGGTGGCAGAGGGGGACTCGTCGAAGGCGGACGTGTACCTCACGGAGAACTCGCCGGCCATCACCATGGTCTCGGAGAAGGGGCTCCTCGCCCCGGTCGGCGAGGAGGCCACCGCCCAGGTCCCGCCGGAGTACCGACCGTCCACCGGCGACTGGGTGGGTATCGCCGCCCGGTCCACCGTGTTCGTCTACAACACGGACCTCGTGGCCGAGCAGGACCTGCCCGCCTCGTTCGCCGACCTGTCGGGGGACCGGTGGAAGGGCAGGTGGGGCGCGGCGCCGGCGGGAGCGGACTTCCGGGCCATCGTCTCCGCCGTGCTCGAGATGTCGGGCGAGCAGGCGACGCGGGAGTGGCTCGAGTCGCTCCGGAAGCCCGACGGGTCGTTCACCACGTACAAGGGCAACAAGCCGATCCTCGCCGCGGTCAACTCCGGCGAACTCGACGGCGGCGTGATCTACCACTACTACTTCTTCGGCGACCGGGCCGGAACCGGGGAGTCCTCCCAGAACGTAGCGCAGCACTACTTCCGCAACAAGGGACCGGAGTCGTTCGTCTCCCTCTCCGGCGGCGGCGTGCTGGAGAACGCACCGCACGCCGACGAGGCGCAGCAGTTCCTCGCATTCGTCACCTCTACGAAGGGTCAGGAGATCCTCCGGGACTCGTCCTACGAGTATCCCGTGGCCTCAGGGGTCGGCGCGAACGCCGAGCTGGTCCCGCTCGAGGAGCTCGACGCTCCGGACCTGGACCCGGCGTCGCTCAACGGGCCGGCGGTGACCGCGCTGCTCACCTCGGTCGGACTCGCGTGACGCGCGGGTGACCATGGTCGCGGCCCGGCGGCCGCCGCTACTCCTCCTCGCGGTCGTCTCGGCGTTGACCGCCCTGTTCCTCCTGCCCATCGGCTACATCGTCTGGCTCACGGCCGACCTCGGGATCGCCCGTGCCGCCGAGATGGTGTTCCGCGAGCGGGTGCTGCGTCTCCTGGGATCCACGCTCGCGCTGGTCGCGGTGACGGTCCCGCTCACCGTGGTGATCGGGGTGGCGGTCGCATGGCTGGTCGAGCGGACGGACCTGCCGGGTCGCCGGCTGTGGGGAGTGCTCTTCGCCGCGCCGCTCGCCGTTCCGGCGTTCGTCACCAGCTACGCCTGGCTGGGCGTGATCCCGTCGATCGGCGGGCTCTCCGGTGGCGCGCTCATCGCCGTCTCCGCGTACTTCCCGCTGGTGTACCTGCCCGCGGCCGCGACCTTCCGATGGATCGATCCGGCGGAGGAGGAGGTCGCCCGGTCCATGGGGTTGTCCACGTGGCGGGTCGCGACCCGCGTGGTGGTGCCCCAGCTCCGTCTGGCGGTCCTCGGCGGGGCGCTGCTCGTGGGGTTGCACCTGTTGGCGGAGTACGGTGCGTTCTCGATGATCAGGTTCGACACGTTCACCACCGCGATCGTCGAGCAGTACCAGTCGACCTTCGACTCCGAGGCGGGCGGGATGCTCGCCGGGGTGCTGGTCCTGCTCTGTCTGCTCATGCTCGTGATGGAGGCCGGCGCGCGCGGCCGGGCCCGGTACGCCCGGCTCGGCGCCGGAGCGGCCCGGCGTCCCGACCTCGTGCGGCTGGGCGCCTGGAAGCTGCCCGCGCTGGGCGTCTCCTTCGTCGTCGTCGTCGTCTCCCTCGGTGTGCCTCTGGGCGTGGTGACCCGGTGGCTGGTGGTCGGCGGCGCGGAGGCGTGGGCCGACCCGCAACTGGCAGAGGCCTTCGGACAGTCGGTCGGCTACGGCCTCTACGGGGCGGCCGGGTGCGTGGTGCTCGCGTTGCCGGTCGCCTGGTTGACGATCCGTCATCCCGGCCGGCTCGCGCGGGTGATGGAGGCAGGCAACTACGTGGCGAGTGCGCTGCCGGGGATCGTGGTGGCGCTCGCGCTGACCGTTGTGTCAGTGCGGGTGCTGCCGCACATCTACCAGACCGTGGTGCTCGTGCTGGTCGCCTACGTGTTGCTGTTCATCCCGCGCGCGGTGGTGACGCTCCGGGCGGGACTGGCGCAGGCGCCGGAGCGGCTCGAGGAGGCGGCGCGGGCGCTCGGCCGCCCACCGGCGGTGGCGATCACGGTGGTGACGCTGCGACGCATGCTCCCGTCGTTCGTCGCCGCGTTCGCGCTCGTGTTCCTGGCGGTGGTCAACGAACTCACCGCCACCCTGCTGCTCTCGCCCGCGGGGACCAGCACGCTGGCGACCCGGTTCTGGTCACTCGGCCTGGACCTGGACTATGCCGCGGCGGCGCCGTTCGCCATGATCATGATCGTGATGTCCGCTCCCATGACGTACCTGCTGTTGCGCCAGACCGCGGCGGTCGGCCGGTGACCGGGATGCCGGTGACCCGGTCGGCGGGGCACGGCGCGCTCACGGTGAGCGGCCTGGCCAAGTCGTTCGGCGGACGGCGGGTCCTCCACGGTCTCGACCTCGACGTCCCCACCGGCGGATCAGTGGCGGTGGTCGGACCGTCGGGTTGCGGCAAGACCACCCTGCTGCGGATCCTGGCCGGGTTCGACCGGCCCGACGCCGGCACCGTCCGTCTGGGCGGACGCGAGCTCACCGGCGCGGGACGCCCGGTCCCCGCCCATCACCGACGGATCGGTTACGTCCCCCAGGACGGCGCGTTGTTCCCGCACCTGACCGTGGGCGGCAACGTGGGCTTCGGGCTCGCGCGGCGCGAGCGCACCCGGGACCGGATCGACGGGCTGCTCGAGCGTGTCTCGCTCGATCCGGAGATGGCGCGGTTGCGGCCCGACCAGCTCTCCGGCGGCCAGCAACAGCGCGTGGCCCTGGCGCGGGCCCTGGCGCAGTCTCCGCGCGCCGTCCTGCTCGACGAGTCGTTCTCCGCGCTCGACGCCGGTCTGCGCGGCGAGATCCGATCGGCGGTGGCGGGGATCCTGCGCGCCGGCGGGGTGACCGCGTTGTTGGTGACCCATGACCACGAGGAGGCGCTGTCGTTCGCCGATCGCGTGGCCGTGATGCGGGACGGCAGGTTCGTCCAGGTCGACAGCCCGCGCGAGGTGTATCTGCGCCCCTCGGACGACGCCACGGCGGAGTTCTTCGGGGAGGTCGTCCGGCTGGCCGGTGACGCCCGTGACGGACTGGTGCAGACGGACCTCGGGCCGGTCCGGCTCGCGGGCGCCGCCGTGGACGGCCCGGTGTCGCTCACCGTCCGGACCGAGCAGGTGGTGTTGGGCGCCGCCGGCGCGGTCGGTGCGCGGGGCGTGGTCCGCGAGGCCCGGTTCCTCGGCTCGGCGGTGCGGTGTGAGGTCACGGTGGACGGTCTGGTGGAGGGCGCGCGGACGGTGGTCGCGCGCTGCCGACCCCAGGACGCACCAGAGGTCGACGACGAGGTGAGGGTTTCGGTGGTGGGCGAGGGCCGGTGCACGCGCATCGACCACCCCCCGGTCGCCGCGGCCGGCGAGTTTTCCAAGGGTAGGTTTCCCTAATACACTGCTGCCGTGACGATCAGTCAGGTGCAGCGGGCGCGGGTGCCGCTCGGTCTCGTTCCCGCGCTCGCCGCACGCGGTGGAGCGATCGCCGTGGTGACTGACCACGAGGAGTTCTCCTACGCGCAGCTCGCCCGCCGCGTGGCAGACCGTGCGGCGGAGCTCCCGGCCGTGGCCACCGGTCGCCGGATGATCGGACTGGTGGCGGCCAACTCCGCGGCGTTCGTGCTGGATTACCTGGCGGCCCTCGAGGCGGGGCACGTCGTGCTGTTGCTGCCGCCGGAGAGTGCGGCAACGCGGAGTCTGGTGGCCGCGTGGTCGCCCGACCTCGTGCTGGGTGACGGTGAGCAGGTCGCCGGGTCCGCGCACGCGGCTGCACCTCGGCACGGGTTCCACGACGAGCTGACGCTGCTGCTCAGTACGTCAGGATCCACCGGCGCTCCCAAGCTCGTGAGGTTGTCGCGGGACGCGGTGCTGGCCAACGCCCGGTCCATCGCCGACTACCTGCACATCACCGAGGCGGACCGCGCCATCACCACGCTGCCCCCGCACTACTGTTACGGACTCTCGGTCCTGCACAGTCATCTCCTCGTGGGCGCGTCGATCGTGCTCAACGCGGATTCGGTGTCCAACCCGCGATTCTGGGACCGGGCCGCCGACCACGGGGTGACTACGTTCGCCGCGGTCCCGCACACCGTCGAACTCATGGAGCGCGCGGGCCTGGAGCAGCTCGACCGGCTCGAGAAGTTGAGGTACCTCACGCAGGCCGGCGGTCGGTTGGCCCCCGCCGCGGTCCGCCGGCTCGCCGAGCGCCTCGAATCCAGGGGCGCGGAACTCGTGGTGATGTACGGGCAGACCGAGGCCACGGCCCGGATGGGATACCTGCCGCCACACCTCGCGCGGACCCGACCCGGGGCGGTGGGGGTGGCGATCCCCGGTGGCGCGTTCCGGGTCGACGCTCCCGAGGGGTCGGCGGAGGGCGAGCTGGTCTACACCGGTCTGAATATCATGATGGGATATGCCGGCGAGTCCGCCGATCTGGCCAGGGGCCCGGAACTGAGCGAGCTCCGGACCGGTGACCTGGCGCGGATCGCGGACGACGGTCTGGTGGAGATCGTCGGACGGTTGGGCCGCGAGGCCAAGATCTTCGGGCACCGCATCGACCTGGGCCGCGTCGAGGCCGTGCTGGCCGACCACGGTATCGAGGCGTGGTGCGTGGGGGAGGCCGACCGACTCGTGGTGGTGACGCGGGTGGCAGGAGCTGCGGAGGCGGTGGCCGCCGAGGCCGCGGAGGCCGGGGGGCTCCCGGTGTCGACGATCAGCGTGCTCGTCGTGGCCGATCCGCCCCGCACCCCCGCGGGCAAGGTCGACCACGCGGCGCTGCGCGACCTGGTGGCGACCGGCCCGGACTCTCGCGCGGACACCCGTGCGGGAGCTCGCGCGGGCAGTGCTGCTCCGGGAGCCACCGACCCTGCCGATCTCCCGAGCGGGATGGTCGCCCGCGCGCTGGGCGTGCACCCCGATCCGGCCGCGTGCTTCGTCGACCTCGGCGGTGACTCCCTCACCTACGTGGTGCTCTCCACCCGTCTCGAGGAGTTGGTGTCGGGACTGCCGGTGGACTGGCATCTGCGTCCACTCGCGGAGCTCGACGGCCTCGCCCGGTCGGCCGCGCCCGGTTGGACCGAGCGGGTCCTGTGGCGCGATTGGGCGCGGGTCGACACGTCGGTGCTGCTGCGGGCCCTGTTCATCGTCGCCATCGTCGGCACCCATTCACGCGCGTTCGCGATCCTCGGCGGGGCCCATGTCCTGGTCGCGCTCGTCGGGCACTCGTTGGCTCGGTTCCGGCTCCATGCGCGGAGCCCTCGCGAGCGGTCCCGGGGTGTCCTGCGCACCGCGGGCCGGATCGCGGTCCCGGCGGTCCTGTGGCTGGCCGTGGTCACGCCGTTCACCTCGCGTTATCACTGGTATTCGCCGTTGCTGGCCACCAACCTCGTGGGTCCCCGCTCGTGGTGGGCGGACCGGTGGTGGAACCCGTGGCAGATGTGGTTCATCGAGGCGGCGGTGTACGCGCTGCTCGGGGTGGCCGCGCTCATGGCGATCCCGGCCGTCACCCGACTCGATCGCCGGTTCCCGCTGCTGTTGCCCGCGGTGTTCGTCGCGGTCGGGCTCACCGTGCGGTTCCGGCTCATCGACCTCGGCGGCGGCCCGCAGGTCTGGTACTCGGCCCCGGCCGTGCTGTGGCTGTTCGGCCTCGGGTGGGCTATCGCGCGCAGCCGCGCCCTGTGGTCGAGGGTCATCTGCACGGTGGTCGCCCTGGCGTGCGTCCCCGGGTGGTTCGGCGACCCGGGACGGGAGGCGGTGATCCTGGGCGGTCTGGTGGTGCTCACGTGGGTGCCCGCCGTCAGGTTGCCGCGTCCGTTCGTCCGCGTTCTCGCCCCGCTCGCCGCGGCGTCGCTGTTCATCTACCTCACCCATTTCCTGGTCTACCCGCCGATCCGCGACGCCGGTCACCCCTGGCTCGCGTTGGGGGCCTCGCTCGCCGTGGGCGTGGCGTTGTGGTGGGGGTGGGAGCGGGCGGTACAGGTGGGCCGCCGGTGGCCGGGTCGACTCATCCGCGCCCAGCGGTCGATTCTCGGAGTGGTGACGCGCCGGCGTAGCGATCGCGATGGGGGTCGGACCACTCCCGTCCTTTAGTGTTTCTTTATGACGACACGTGAAGTGACCGCGGCGGACGAACGCGCTGCGGGGCCACAGCGGACCCGCATCGACGGGATAGACCTCGCCCGGTTCCTGGCGATCATCGGCATGATGACCGCGCACCTGTGGGTCAACGACTCCTTCGACATCACCCAGCCCGCGTCGGTGCTCAATCCGGGGGCCTGGGCCGCGGTCTTCGACGGCCGCTCGGCCGCCCTCTTCGGTCTGCTCGCGGGTGTGTCCGTGGCGATCGTCTCCCGCAGGCCCCTCTCCCTCGGAGGGGCGGAGGTCCCGCGCCTGCGGCTCAACCTGTTCGCCCGTGGAGTGGTGATCGCCGGAATCGGGATCGTCCTGGAGGAGCTGCAGTACGCGATCGCCGTGGTCCTGACCGTGTACGGGTTCGTCTTCGTGGCGCTGGCGCTGGTGGTACGGGCGAGCCCGCGCCGTCTGCTCGTCCTGGCCGCCGGGTCGATGCTGCTGGGCAACGCCTCGGTCATGGTGGCCGAGCTGGTGCCCACGACGCTGTGGGAGCCCAACGGGATCATCGTCCGGGTGTTCATCGGCGGCATGTACCCGCTCTTCATCTGGGTCGGGTACGGGTTGGCCGGCATGGCCGTGATGCGGATGGGGTTGGCCGAGCCCGCCGTGCAGCGCAGGATGGTGGCCGTCGGCGCCGCGATGGCTCTCGGCGCGTACGCCCTGGGCGCGGTCGTCTCCCGGATCTGGACACACGTCTCATTGCCGGGGATCGAAGAGTTCGCCACGGGGCGACCGCAGCCCGACGTGATGGACCTGGGCATGGTGGAGATCGCGACCCCCACCTCGGACTGGCAGTACATCCTGCTGTCGCCGGAAGCGCACTCCGGTGGCCTGCTCGACCTGATCGGTTCGCTCGGCGTGGCGCTGGCGGTGTTGGGCGCGTGCCTGATCGCCTGCCGCAACGGACGGGTCCTCAGGCTCACCGGCCCGCTGCGCGCGGCGGGGGCGATGCCACTGACCATCTACATCCTCCACGTGCTGACCGCGGCCGTCGTGGCCAAGCTGTTCTTCTGGCAGAAGGCCGAGTTCATGGAACTGCTCCTGAGCACGCAGGTCACTGACGGGCCCGAGCACGAGCGGGCCATGGAGTTGCTCATGTCCTGGCTGGTGGAGACCACCCTCGCCAAGTGGGCCCTCCTGGTGGCCTCGATCATCCTGTTCCCGGCGCTCGCCACGCTGTGGCGACGGCGTCATGCCAGGGGCCCGGCCGAAGAGTTGCTCTCGCGTGCGGTGGCCAAGGTGACAGCGGAGAGCCCCCCGGTCACCTGGCAGCGGTAGCGTCGGAGGGGACCCCGAGCCCGACCACGAGCCCCGAGGAGCACCGCCGTGCGCATTGCCGCAGCCCAGATCCTGTCCGGACGCGACCCTGCCGACAACCTGCGGCGGGTCCGCGAGTCGGTGGCCGAGGCCGCCACCCGGGGGGCCCGGATGGTGGTGTTCCCCGAAGCCACCATGCGCGCCTTCGGTGCCGGGCGCCTGGACGAGATCGCTGAACCACTCGACGGCCCCTGGGCGACCGCAGTCGCTGACGTCGCCCGGGAGCACGGGGTTGTCGTCGTCGTCGGAATGTTCACGCCCGGTGAGGGCGGCCGCGTCCGCAACACCCTCCTGGTCACGGGCCCGGCCGGCGCGAGCGCGGATGGCGAGGCCGCCGGTGGCGAGCGCGGCGACGGGCGCAACGGTGAGGATCTCCACCTGGGCTACAACAAGATCCACCTGTTCGATGCGTTCGGTTTCGCCGAGTCCGACACCGTCGAGCCCGGGGACTCGACAATCGTAGTGACCGTCGATGGCGTGGGTATCGGGCTGAGCGTCTGCTACGACATCCGCTTCCCCGGTCAGTTCCGCGCGCTCGCCGCCGCCGGGGCGCGCGTCACGCTCTGCAGCGCCTCGTGGGGGTCGGGTCCCGGCAAGGTCGACCAGTGGCGTCTGCTGGCCCGCGCTCGCGCACTCGACGCCACCACCTTCCTGGTCGCGGTCGGCCAGGCCGATCCCGAGGTCGAGGGCGTGGAGGTCAAGCGCGGTGCCCCGACCGGCGTCGGCCACTCGCTGCTCGTGGGACCGGACGGGACCGTGCGCGAGGAGGCGGGCGCCGGCGCGGGGTTGGTGTTGGTCGAGATCGACGACGACGAGGTGACCGACATCCGGAAGGTGATCCCGGTGCTGGCCAACGGCAGGGTCACCGAAGAGCCGGGCGCGGAGCCGGCCGAGGAGGCGGGGCGGTGACCGGGCCCACCGGGCCGCGCGACGACGACGGAGCTGCGGGGACCGGCTCGCCCGCGGCGTCCGGCGGCGACGCGCCCACCGAGCCGACCCCGGCGGTCGATCCGACCGCCGACCCACCGACCCAGAACCTCCCGCCTGCGGATCCGCCGACCCAGAACCTCCCGCCCGCCGACCCGCCGACCCAGAACCTCCCGCCCGTCAAGGCCGGGAGCACCAGCACCGCATGGTCGCAGTACCCCGATGATCCGGCCGCGACCCGCGGATGGGACGGCACCCCTGCCGGACCGGCGGCCGGGGTGCCCACCGGGGGCTACCCGACCAGCGGCGTCCCGTCGCCGGGGCCGGCCCAGCCGCAGGTCCCGCCGCCGGGCGACGTCCCGCCGCCGGATGACGGTGGCGGTGACGGCGGCTGGGGCGACGACGATCGCGGCGGGAACTCGACGCCGTGGATGATCGTCGCGGTATTGCTGGCCGTGGTGCTGGTGGCCGGGTTGATCGTGTGGCTGGTGTCGGCGACCGGCAACGACAGCGAACCCGTGGCTGCCGCGCCCACGACCACCACCTCCACGCAGACCTCGACCCCGCGGACCACCCCGAGGTCCACGCCGCCCACCACGACCCGCCCGCCCGGCGTGGCCGAGCGCTGCGCCCCGGGATTCGTGGCGGACGAGCTAGGCAGTAGCACCACTGTGCGCGAGTGCGACGGGCGGTTCCTGCTGGTCAGCCGCGCGGGTGGCGAGCTCGCGTTGCTCTCCTGGCGAGACGACACGTGGGAGTTCCTGGCCGAACCGTCGTCTGACGTGTGCCGGGAGCAGCTCGAGCAGCTGGGCGTGCCGGATCAGTTCCGACGCGTCTTCCAGCCCTGCGAGGTGCCGACCACCAGCCCGACCACCAGCGCGAGCGCCAGCCCGACCACCTCGTCGACCAGATCATCGACCACCACGTCGACCAGCCCCGCGAGCCCCGCGTCGACCCCCAGCACCCTGCCGACGGATGACGAGACCTCGCCGGCGGCGGAGGGCCCGGACGGCGGGGCCGACGAGGAGGCCGACTCGGACGAGAGCGCGGCGGCCGCTGCAGACGGCCCGGACGCCGCCGCCGGCACTGCCTGAGTTCACGACCGAGCTCGCCACAGCCCTCAGGGCCGGTCGTAGCTGATGTTCTCCCGCGGGGTGCCGGCCGCCACCATGCCGCGGACGGTTGCCCGCAGCATCTCGGGGGAGCCGGACAACAGCACCTGCCGATCCGCCCATGCACCCCAGCCGGTGACCACGTCGACCAGCGTCCCGGTCTGCCGGCGGTGCAGGGTCCGCGGCAGGTCCTGCCGGGGTCCGGCCCACCACGGGTCGACGTCCTCCTCGGAGACCGGCTGGATGGTGAGCCACGGCGCGGTGGAGGCGAGGTCGACCAGCGTCGGCAGGTCGTAGAGGTCACCGGGGTGACGCGCGCCGTAGAACAGGTGCACGCGCGGGTTGAAGCCGTGGCGCATCATGTCCAGGATCAGGCAGCGCAGCGGCGCGATGCCGGTGCCGCCGGCCGCCATCAACACGTCGCGGAAGGGCTCGGTGCGGTCCACCTCGAGGAGCCCGAGCGGCCTGGCCAGCACCCACCGGTCGCCCACGCCGACGCCGCGGACCAGGGACCCGCTGAGCGCTCCGCCGGGGACGTCGCGGACGTGGAACTCGATCTGACACGCGGGGTTGGCCGGGATCGACGGACTCAGCCGTCGCCACACGCCGGCGGTGTACGGGGTGAGGACGCTGAGGTATTGGCCCGGGTGGTAGTCGAGCATTACGTCGGAGATCAACCGGACCACCACCACGTCGCGGGTCGGGCGCAGCACATCGACCACGGTCGCACCGATGCGCGCGGGACCCTGACCCGCGGCCGAGCCCTCCTGCAGCGCGGCCGACATCACCCGGTACGCGGTGTCGATGGTCGTGGCCAGCCGGTCGTCCCAGCCGCGCCCGGCAAGGTGACGCAGGGTGTCGACCAGCGCCTCGCCGAAGCGCGTGTGATGCCGGCCGGAGAGCTCGAGCTTGCGGTGGTCGGCGCCCAGGTGCCGGGCGAACTCCACCACCTCGTCGACCTGCGCGCGATCGCCGCCGGAGTTCTCCACGGTCTCGAACGCCCAGGTCATCGCCCGGACGAACTGGCTGAGCACCCCGGTGGCGTCGCGGGGGAACAGCTCGCGGAAGTCCGGGTCGGCCGCGCGGAGGGCGCGCTGGAACAGGCCGGGGAACCGCGGGTCGGCGAGGAGGTCGCGCAGCGCCAGCAGGGGCGGGGTCTGCGGGTCCACTACGACGGGTCGTGCGAGCGGCTCCGCCAACGGGTCGACGGGTCGCCCGAGGTACGGCCCCAGATCGATGTCCCCGACCATGCGTTCCATGTCGGACCGGCCGAACGGGTCATCCGCACGATCCGGTCCGGGGCCGCTGCTCACCACACGCGCCTCCCGTCTCGTCGTCGTCACATGTCGTGGTCCCGCGCCTGGCGCGAGGCTCTCGCCGGGTCCAGTCCTCAGCCTATCCGCGTCCGGCCGCTCATCGGCCGAGGGTGATGTCGACCCCGGCGCGGAGTTCGTCCTCGGTGTAGGTGAGCTGCCCGCGGCCGGGGATCTCGATCAGGTAGAAGGAGGAGCCCGCGGGGACATCGGCGAAGTCGAACGTGAAGGTGCAGGAGGACAGGTCGCCGCCGTCGTAGGCGAGGGTGGCGGAACCGATGGTGGCGAAGGCGCCCTCGGAGATCGTGATCTCCGTGCCCTCCCCGAGGTCGGAGAGGCTGACGGGGAGCGCGCAGCCGGCGCCGTCGCCGGAGACGGGCTCGCCTGGGGAGGCCACGACCGTGAAGCGACCCTCGACGCTGAACGACGCCCCCGGGGACCGGTCGGGCGCCGATCCGGCCTGGGGGAGCAGCGCCCCCCGCCCAGCGTCGGTGGTTCCGGGTCCGGTGCCGGAGCCCGGGCCGAACAACGCGAGACCCAGGACCACGACGACGACGAGGCCCAGCACCCCGACGATCGCCGCAGCCGCCAGGGCGCCGCCCGGGCGCTTCTCCCCGGGGGCGTCGCCGGGCAGGGGGCCGTGGCCGGATCGGTCGTCGGGCAGGGGCGGGCCGGGCTCGTGGTAGGGCCCGTGTGCGTGGCCGTTCGTGCTGCTGGCGGGGTCGGGCCCGGGAACCGGGGAGGGCAGCGGGCGGGGCGGGTCGCCGACGCGGTAGGTCCCGTCGCCGAGCGGGGGGTAGTGCATCGGCATGACGCGTCCCCCTTTCCCGTACTGGCCGTACCCACGGACGGCGCGGCCGGATCGCGGTACGCCACTGCTCTGGGATTCTAGTCGGCCCCGGAGTTTAGTCGGCTCCGAGTGGACGGGTCGGGCGCAGCGTGCGGCCCCCGGCGAGTCGCGACTGGGCGCACGGGTGGGTCGTCGGGGAAGGTGGAGGGATGTCTGTCGAGTCATCACGGCCCTCGTCCGCTCCCGAACCGCCCCATCGCGACCCTGTCGCGGACGCCGACCTCGACCCCCGGTCACCCGTCCCCGCACGTCCGGGCCCGGTCCAGGCGTTGGCCAACGTCGTCCGCGGAGGCCTGATCGGCATGGCCGAACTGGTCCCCGGCGTGTCCGGCGGCACCGTGGCCCTGGTCACCGGCGTGTATCCGCGACTGCTGGACAGCGGAGCGCACGTGGTGGACGGCGTGCGGTCGGCCGTCCTGGGTTCGGATCGACGCGCGCGCACCGCCGCCGCCTTCCGGCACGTGGACTGGTGGCTCCTGCTGCCGCTCGCGGTGGGCATGCTCGCGATGGTCTTCACCATGGCCGGTGTCATGAAGGGCTTTGTCGAGGGCAGCCCCGAGATCGCCCGGGGGCTGTTCCTCGGTATGGTCGCGGCGAGCATCGCCGTCCCGCTGGGGATGGCAAGGGCGACCCGCGGTGGGCGGACGTGGGTGCTGGGGCTGATCTTCGTGGCCGGTGCGGCGTTCGCGTTCGGACTGTCGGGTCTCCCGAGCGGGACGATCAGCGATCCCTCCTATCTGCTGGTGTTCGTGGCCGCCGCGGTGGCCATCTGCGCCCTCGTCCTGCCCGGGGTGTCGGGCTCCTACCTGTTGCTCGCGATGGGGCTGTACGCGCCGACCCTCGGCGCGGTCGAGGACCGGAACTTCGCCTACCTCGGGGTGTTCGCGCTCGGCGCTCTGGTCGGGATCTCGTTGTTCGTCAAGGTCCTCGATCGCCTGCTCGAGGATTTCCGCAAGCCCACCCTGGTGGCGATGGCCGGTCTGATGCTCGGCTCGCTGCGCGCACTGTGGCCGTGGCAGACCGAGGAGGCGGACGTCCTCGCCCCCGGATCGGACTGGCCCGTGGTCCTGGCCGCGGTGGCCGCCGGCGTGGTGGTGGTGATCCTGGTGCTGGTGCTCGAGCGGGTGTTCGCGGACAGGTCCGACACCACCGACCCCCAGGACTCACCCGTCGAGCGTCAGCTCTAGGCGGCCCGCGGCCCCTCTCACGAGCGGGTCAGGACCTCGGACTCCAGCCGCTTGTAGCCCGCCTCCATTCCGTAGACCATGCCGGTCCCGAGGATGAGGTCGCGCAGCTCGAGGCTGTCGTACGTCACGACCAACGACATCAGCGTCCCGCCCTCGACCGGGGTCAGGGTCTGCACGTTGTGCGTGGGCGGTGCGTCGGCGCCCTCCATCGTCTCGGTGAAGACCTCCCGGTGCGGCGGATCGGTCGAGAGGAGCTCGCCGGAGAGGGCGAAGCTCTCGCCGTCGGTGCCCTCGTCCGGGGCCCAGACGAAGCGGTTGGTCTCACCCGGCGCCGAGGCGAGGTCGCAGCCGACCAGCGACCAGCCGTCCGGGCCGTGGTTCCACCGGCGCAGCAGCTCGGGATCGTGGTGGGCGTCCCAGACCTGCTGGGGCGTTCCGCGCAGGACCCGGCTGAACCGGACCTGCGTGTCGCTGAGGAGTTGTGCCTCGGTCGCGCGGTCTGCGGCAAAGGAGGTCAGGTCGGCCAGGACGTCGTCGATCTGGGACATCGCGGAGCGGGTGCCCTCTTCGATGCCCATCGTCAGGAGCTGCTCGAGCTCGTCGAGGCTGTTGAAGTACGTCGCGGTCCGCAGTCGCGAGCCGGACCCGGACTCCTCGAACTCGAACACCGCGCGCATGGTCGGCATGTCGGGATCCGGGGTGCCGTCGGCACCGGTGAATCCGTCGAGGACCTCGAAGGACGCGCCCTCGTCCACGGACAGGAACTCCCAGTACCCGCCGGCGCGGCTGCCGTCCGGGCCGGTCATGTAGTACTCGGACCGGCCCCCGGGGAAGACGTCGTGCCGGGTGAACGTGGCCGGCCACTCCACCGGCCCCCAGAACTTCTCGAGTTGCCGCGGGTCCACGTACGCGTCCCAGAGTCGGCGGACCGGCACGGGGAAGTCGGCGACGATGGTCATCGTCAACTTCTCGAGGTCCTTGTCTACTGATGTCACAGGCATGATGCGCCTCTTTCTCTAGCGTGTTTCTCCTGGTGGGGTGTTCTCGGATCAGTTCTCGCGGAGGAGCGCGTCGAGCCGGTCGATGCGGCCGCGCCAGATGTTCTCGTAGCCGTCGAGCATCCTCTGGGCCCGGCGGATCGCCTCGGGGTTGCCCCGGATGCGGCGTTCGCGCCCGCGGCGGTGATGGGTCACCAGGCCGGCCTCCTCCAGGACGTTGACGTGCTTGCGGACGGCCGCGAACGACATGTCGTAGTGGCCTGCGAGTGTGGAGATGGAGAACTCGTCGGTGAGTGTGCGGCGGACGATGTCGCGGCGGGTGGCGTCGGCCAGAGCTCGGAAGAGCCGGTCCACGTCGTCGTCACTGAGGTCCACCTCGGGAGTGTGATATGAAACCATTTGGTTGTACGTTAGTCCGCTGCGTGGGAGCGGTCAAGGGTTTTCCCGGACCACCTCGTCCGCCGTGATGTCGGGGGTCGCCCCTACCCTGGGTGCGTGCGGTCGAGCGTGTGGGTCCCCGAGTCCGAGGTCCAGCGGTTCGTGGGGTCCGCGGCGCTGGGTCGTTCCCGCGGATACGCCACTGCGGACGCTATCCGGGACGTGAGCTACAACCCGACGTCGCGGACGTTGTCGGCCCAGGTCAAGGGCAGTGGCAGCCGCTGGTACCAGACGGAGGTCTCCTTCGGACACCCCGATCCGAGCGGCTGGTCCCGGCCCAAGCTCAGCACGTGCACCTGCCCCGTGGCGCTGCGGTGCAAGCACGCCGCCGCGCTCATGCTCTACGCGGGCGCCGAGCCGAGCAGCGGGGTGGACGCCGGCGCGGAACCCGTGCCCGAGTGGCGGCAGCGGGTCGAGGAGGCGCTGCACGGGCTGGGGTCCGAGCCCCCACAGCGGGAGTCCGAGGTCTACGGACTGCAGTTGTCGGTGGTCGCGGACGAGGACGTGGACGACGACTGGGCCGGTGGGCTCCGTCCGGGGCTCGGCAACCGGCTCCGCGCGCGGATCGTGGTCCCGGGCCGGGGCGGGCGGTGGAAGTCGGCGGGCGTGGAATGGGACCGGCTGCGCTACGGCTGGAACGGGGAGATGACCGCCGCGCAGACCAGCTGGTTCCGCGCCATGGACGCCCTGGCCCGCAGCCGCCGCCAGGCCAGGGTCTGGCTGGACCTGTGCGACGCCGAGGTCCCCGCACTGTGGCCGCTCATCTCCACGGCGGCGGAGGCCGAGGTCGAGATCGTCCCCGATGACGGCCTGCACGACGTCCGGCCCGGGCCGCCCCGCCGCGTGGGCCTCACGGCGTGGTCGCCCGACGGCCGGGACGTGGTGGTGACCGCCGCGGCGGAGTTGCTGCCGGACTCGGACGGCGACCGAACGATGCCCGACGACGACGAGGAGCTCAGCAGCCCGCTGCCGGGCGCTCTCGTGGGGGAGCGCGGGGACCTGGTCGCGGTGGTCCGGGACAGGGTGCTGGAGCTGAGCCCGGTCGGCCGGCTCGACCCCGGGGTGGCCCGCGGTCTGCGCGGCTGGCAGCAGCTGACCATCCCGGACGAGGCCGTGCCGGAGTTCTGCGGCGAGTTCCTCCCGGGGTTGGTCGACGCCTTCCCGGTGGTCGATCGCGTCGGTCGGCTGGAGCTGCCGGAGCCGGACCGCGTCGAGTTCGAACTCGTCATCCGCCGCTACGCGGGCCCCGACTCCGCGGGCGGGCCGGACCTCGTCGTGGAGTGGTACCGGCTCGACGTGCTGCGGATGAGCGACGGCACCGAGACCGTGCGGCGCCGGCCCCTGACCGTCCTGGACCTGGGCGACGCCGGACCGATCACGGCGGACCCGGATTCGCTCGACCTCGCGGCGCGGGTCGAGGCGACCGACTGGGGGTGGGTGATAGAGGCCGCGCCCATGCGGGTGACCGGCCACGACGCCGCGGTGCTGCTGGCCGACGGGGTGGCGGACCTGCGTGCTCTCGACGGCGTCCGGGTGACCGTGCGCGACGGGGTCCCGGAGATCCGCCGCGCGAGCGAGGGGCCGCGGATCAGGGTGGCGGCCGAGGACGACCGGTCCGGGATCGACTGGCTGGGACTGTCGGTGGGCGTGACCGTCGAGGGGCGCCCGGTGCCGTTCGCGACCGTGTTCCGGGCGGTGGTGAGCGGGCAGGCGGAGTTCGTCACCGACGACGGTGTGCTGGTTCCCGTGGACCTCGAGCGCTTCGGTGAGCTGCGCACCCTGCTCGACGAGGCGCTCGCGGCCTCGACCGCGCGGGCCGGGCAGGCCGCGGGCGGGGGCGACATCCGGATCGGACTGGGGCAGGCCGGGTTGTGGTCGGACCTGGCCGAGCTGGCCGACGATCTCGCGCCGCCCACCGGGCGGGCCGCGGCCCTGCTCGAGCTGGCCTCGGACACCCCCGAGCCTGTCCCGGTCCCGGCCGCGTTGCAGGCCGAACTGCGGCCGTATCAGCAGCAGGGGTTGGACTGGCTGGCGATGCTGTGGCGGCACCGGATCGGCGGGATCCTGGCCGATGACATGGGTCTGGGCAAAACGGTCCAGTCACTCGCGCTGATCGCGCACGTGCACGAGACCGCCGGCTCCCCGCCGGGGCCGTTCCTGGTGGTGGCGCCCTCGTCGGTCGTGCCCAACTGGGAGGCCGAGGCCCGGAGGTTCGTGCCCTCGCTGCGCGTGGCGCGGCGGTCGTCGACGCAGTCCAAGTCGGTCACCACGGTGGCCGAGGACGCCGCCGCCCACGACATCGTGGTGACCTCCGCGACCGTCCTGCGGCTGGACGCCGGGGCGTATGCGGGAATCGAGTGGGCCGGGGTGATCCTGGATGAGGCGCAGCAGGCCAAGAACCCCACGTCCAAGCTGTTCGCGGCCCTCGCCGGTCTGCGGGCGGATTTCCTCCTGGCCGTCACCGGCACGCCCATGGAGAACAACCTCACAGAGCTGTGGGCGGTCGCGGCCCTGTCCTGCCGCGGGGTGCTGCCCGACGCCAAGGAGTTCCGGACCCTGTTCCGCACGCCCATCGAGAAGCACGGCGACGCCGAGGCGTTGCATCGGCTGCGCCGCCGACTGCGGCCGTTCCTGCTGCGGCGCCGCAAGGAACTGGTGGCGAGCGAGCTGCCCCCGCGGACCGATGCGGTGATGGAGGTCGAACTCTCGGCCGCGCACCGGCGGGTCTACGAGCGTGAACTGGCGCGGCAGCGGGCGTCGCTGCTGGCGCTGCTCGACGACTTCGACTCCAACCGCATCACCATCCTCGCCGGGCTCACGGTGCTCCGCCGACTGTGTCTGGACCCGTCGCTGGTCGACCCCGCGCACGCATCGATCCCGTCGGCCAAGACCGACGAGCTCATCACCTCGTTGCGTGAGGTCGTGGCCGAGGGGCACCGGGCGCTCGTGTTCAGCCAGTTCACCACCTACCTCGACACGGTGGTCGACAGGCTGCGCGCGGAGGGCATCACGGTCGCTCACCTGGACGGCAAGACCACCGACCGGGCCGGCGCGGTCGGCGAGTTCACGGAAGGCGGCGCCCAGGTGTTCTGCCTGAGCCTCAAGGCCGGCGGCGTGGGCCTGAACCTGGTGGGCGCCGACTACGTCTTCCTGCTGGACCCGTGGTGGAACCCGGCCACCGAGGCCCAGGCCGTGGACCGGGCCCACCGCATCGGGCAGACCCGGCCCGTGCTGGTCTACCGGATGGTCGCCCGCGACACCATCGAGGAGCGGGTCGTGGAGCTGCAACACCGCAAGGCCCAGCTCTTTGCCTCGGTACTGGACAGCGGCGAGCACTTCTCGGCCGCGCTCACGGCCGACGACCTGCGGGGGTTGTTCGACTAGCGGTGATGTCGTCAGGCGGGCTCGGCGAGCGCCAGCCCGGCCGCGACGGCCGCCCCGAAGAGGGCGGTGTCCCGGGAGGGCGAGTACACGACGCGGGGGACCGAGACCGAGATCGGGAGCGACTGCAGCTGCTCCGCCACCGGGCCGTGCAGTGCCTCGCCGAGGCCCGCGACGATCCCGCCGGTGAGCAGGACCGTCCGGGGCCGGAACAGCTGCACGGTGTCCACGAGGAAGGACCCGAGCCGGTAGGCGTAGATCTCGGCGGCGCCGTCGCCGTGTTCGCGCTCGAGGTCGTACAGGCCGTGCCCGCCGAGCGCCCACCAGGCCTCGGTGTTGGCGCCGTCGCCCACCAGCCGCCAGTGCCCCAGGTCCCAGCCGGTGTGGCCGCACGGGTGGATGAGCGCGCCGTGATGGTTGAGGGCGCCGAAGCCCAGGGAGGCGCCGAGGGAGATGGCGATCCCGCCGTACTCGACGTCGGGGAGCCGGGTCAGGGCGAGCGCGTGGGCGTCTCCGTCGCCGATCACCGAGACCGGGGTGTCGAGCAGGCCCAACAGTTCGGTGCGGAGTCCACCCTCCGCCCACGCCGCGGCCCGGGAGGCCTCCACGCGACCCCGGTCGGCGTCGATGCGGCCGTTGATCGAGACCCCCACGCCGGCGGGGGAGGGGTCGACGGCGAGGATCGCCGAGGCGAGATCGTCGGCGGTGGCCACCTCGACCCCGTGGACACCCACGACCTTGCCGTCGATCACCGCGCCGATCCGGGTGCCACTACCGCCGATATCCACGACGACGCCGTTCCTCATTGCCCCACCTCTCGCTCCACAAGGTCCATTGTGGCGAAGATCCGGGGGCGGCGGAGCGCCAGGTGTTCCCGGGGGTCAGGTCGACCCCGTCCGGGTGACGACCCGATCGCGCCCGACTCAGTCGCATCCGACGAGGTGGAGCGCGAACCGATCGCCGTAACCGAGGGTCAGCTGGGGGTACGACCCCGGCCTCTCCGCCATGATCTCAGGCCGGTGCTCGACCGCGTGGTCGATTCCCACCGCGTGCATGAGCTCGTGCATCGTCAGTGCGCGGGTCCACGGGTCGCCTGGAACCGGGTTGATCTGGTCCGGCCGGAGCGTGACGGACCCGTGCCGGATCAGGCCCTCGGGCCAGATGGTGGGGCCACCGACACCCGCGATCTCCGGGTCGTCGAACATCGGATGGTCTCCGTAGTTCACGGAGATGGCGCCTTCGCTCTCCCTGTTGTCCCGGGAACCGGGTCCGGCGTACCGGAGGGGCAATCCACTGGCGGACGCGAGCGTCTCGACCGCCCAGACCAGATCCGTCCCGCTGCCCGGTGGCGCATCGAATGACCACACGGGGATGTCGTGCTCGCAGGGCCAGTGCGGGATGTAGACGTCGTCGGTGATCTCTACTGCGAAGTCGACTCCGGGGACCAACCCCGCCGGCGGCGAGTAGTCGTCGAAGCGTCGCGGCGACCACTGTCCCTGGTGGGGCACCGGTGCGCCCGGGGGCGCGTTCCGGGTCAGACCGGCGTCCCCCGTCGACAGGGAGAGGCCACCCGCCTGACCGGACAGTCTCGCCGCGCCGGCGCTGAACGCGGCGACAGTGTCCCGGTGCTGCTCGGGGACGACCTTGTCCAGAAGAAATGGAGAGGAGCCGACGATCGCCAGGCTGAGGACCACGGGCACGGCGAGCGCCACGAGGTAGACGAGGAAGGTGACGACCGATGGGGCGGCGCGTCGATACGAGTTCTGGTTCACGAGGCTCCGAGTCGGACGGCACTGGCTACCGGCGGTACGTGGAAAAGAACGGACAGCTCGGTCACGGTGCCTGCCTGGGGTTCACGGGTGACGGTCAGCGCGGAGCGGACCGCCCAGTCGGATAAGAGACTACTCATATGACGGCGGCGCCCAAGGGGTCACCTGCCGCCCACTCTGGTCATCTCCTCTAGGCCTGTGTCGAGGATCACAGTGGGGGACGGTATGCCTCGACTGCCGGGGACGTTAGTAGTGGACATGACCACATCTATCGAGAACGACATCCTGCTGCAGCTCGACGAGCAGGCCCAGAACCTGCTCTTCCGCGAGGCACGGAGTGCCAACGCCTTTACTGACGAGCCGGTGACCGACGAGCAGATCCGCGCGATCTTCGACCTGGTCAAGTGGGCTCCGACCTCGATGAACATCCAGCCGCTGCGAGTGGTCGTCCTCCGCTCGGAGGAGGCCAAGGCCCGGCTGGTGCCGCTCCTCGCCGAGGGGAACCAGGCCAAGACCGCTGCTGCTCCGGCCGTGGCCCTGTTCGCCGCCGACGTGGACTTCCACGACGAGCTGCCCAAGCTCTTCCCCCACTTCCCGGGTGCCCGCGACCTGTTCGCCGGTGACGAGGCTGCGCGGGCCAGCACCGCGGAGCTCAACACCGGGCTGCAGATCGGCTACGCCATCCTCGGTATCCGCGCCGCCGGCCTGGCCGCGGGCCCGATGACCGGCTTCGACGCGGCGGCGATCGCCGAGGAGTTCTTCCCGGACGGCCGCCACCGCGTGCTCGTCGCGATCAACATCGGCAAGCCGGCCGAGAACGCCTGGTTCGACAGGCTTCCGCGGCTCGAGTTCGACGAGGTCGTCGAGACGCTCTGACCTGCCGTTCTGACACAACTCCATAAGCGCGACCCCGCCTGCCTCCCCCGCCGCCGCGGGGGAGGCAGGCGTCGTTCGGGGCGGCCGCCCCGCCCGGATCGGCCTCGCACAACTTGAGCGGAATAGACTCAACCCGTAAGGGGTTACATCTATTGTCCGGCCTCACCACGGTCGAGTATTGACTCAAATACGCTCAACATCACGTCAGCGAAAGGATCGGTCGATGAGCCAGTTCAACCCCACGACCAAGACCCAGGCGGCCCTGTCAGCCGCCGTCCAAGCCGCCTCCGCGGCGGGGAACCCGGATGTCCGTCCGGGGCACCTGCTGGTGGCATTGCTCGAGCAGCAGGACGGGATCGCGGGGCCCCTGCTCCAGGCGTGCGGGATCGACCCGCAGCTGGCGCTCACCCAGGCCAAGAACCTCACCGCGAGTTACCCCAGCGCATCCGGCTCGGGACTGGCCGCCCCCAACTTCAACCGCGACGCCCTCGCCGTCATCAGCTACTCCCAGACCCTCGCCTCGGAGATGGGGGACTCCTACGTCTCGACCGAGCACGTCCTGGTCGGCATCGCCGCGGGCCACGCCGGTGGCGACGCGGCCAAGTTGATGACCGAGCTCGGTGCCACCGAGGACACCCTCAAGCAGGCCTTCACGGCGGTCCGCGGTACCACCCGCGTGACCACGGACAACCCCGAGGACCAGTACCAGGCGCTCGAGAAGTACTCCACGGATCTCACAGCGCGGGCCCGCGAGGGCAAGATCGACCCCGTCATCGGCCGCGATTCGGAGATCCGGCGCGTGGTGCAGGTGCTGTCCCGGCGCACCAAGAACAACCCTGTCCTGATCGGCGAGCCCGGCGTCGGCAAGACCGCCATCGTCGAGGGGCTGGCCCGGCGGATCGTCGACGGCGACGTCCCGGAGTCGCTCAAGGGCAAGACCCTCCTCTCGCTGGACCTCGGGTCCATGGTCGCGGGTGCCAAGTACCGCGGCGAGTTCGAGGAGCGGCTCAAGGCCGTGCTCGACGAGATCACGGCCTCCGAGGGGCAGATCATCACCTTCATCGACGAGGTCCACACCATCGTCGGCGCCGGCGCGTCCGGTGAGGGTTCGATGGACGCGGGAAACATGATCAAGCCGATGCTCGCCCGCGGTGAGCTGCGCCTGGTCGGCGCCACGACGCTGGACGAGTACCGCAAGTACATCGAGAAGGACGCCGCGCTGGAGCGCCGCTTCCAGCAGGTCTACGTGGGGGAGCCGAGCGTGGAGGACACGGTCGGCATCCTGCGCGGGCTCAAGGAGCGGTACGAGGTGCACCACGGCGTGCGCATCACCGACTCCGCGCTGGTCGCCGCGGCCACCCTCTCCGATCGCTACATCACCCAGCGGTTCCTCCCCGACAAGGCCATCGACCTGGTCGACGAGTCCGCGAGCCGGCTCAAGATGGAGATCGACTCCCGGCCGGAGGAGATCGACGCCGCGGAGCGCATCGTGCGCCGCCTCGAGATCGAGGAGGTGGCGCTGCAGAAGGAGACCGACGCCGCGTCCAAGGACCGGCTGCTCGCGCTCCAGGCCGAGCTCGCGGATTCCAAGGAGAAGCTGGCCGAGCTCACCGCCCGGTGGCAGAACGAGAAGACCGCCATCCAGGGCGTGCAGAGGGTCAAGGAGGAACTCGAAGCGCTGCGCACCGAGTCCGAGAAGGCCGAGCGTGACGGCGACTACGCGCGGGTCGCCGAGATCCGCTACGGCCGGATGCCCGAGCTGGAGAAGCAGCTCGCCGTGGCCGAGGAGAGCGACGTCGCCTCGAACGCCATGCTCAAGGAGGAGGTCGGGCCGGAGGACGTCGCCGAGGTGGTCTCCGCGTGGACCGGGATCCCCGTGGGCAAGATGCTCCAGGGCGAGACCGAGAAGCTGCTCCGCATGGAGGACGACATCGCCAGGCGGGTCGTCGGCCAGCGCGACGCCGTTCAGGCGGTCTCCGACGCGGTCCGGCGCGCGCGGGCCGGGGTCGCCGACCCCAACCGGCCCACCGGCTCCTTCCTCTTCCTCGGCCCGACGGGCGTGGGCAAGACGGAGCTGGCCAAGGCGCTCGCGGAGTTCCTGTTCGACGACGAACGGGCCATGGTCCGCATCGACATGAGCGAGTACTCGGAGAAGCACAGCGTTGCGCGGCTGGTCGGTGCCCCTCCCGGGTACGTCGGCTACGAGGCCGGCGGCCAGCTCACCGAGGCGGTGCGCCGGCGTCCGTACACGATCGTCCTGCTCGACGAGGTCGAGAAGGCCCACCCGGACGTCTTCGACATCCTGCTGCAGGTGCTCGACGACGGTCGCCTCACCGACGGTCAGGGGCGCACCGTCGACTTCCGCAACACGATCCTCGTGCTCACCTCGAACCTGGGCGCGGGCGGTTCGCGGGAGCAGATGATGGACGCGGTCAAGCGCGCCTTCAAGCCGGAGTTCATCAACCGGCTCGATGACGTGGTGATGTTCGACCCGCTCAGCGAGGAGCAGCTCGAGCACATCGTCGACATCCAGATCGACGAGCTCGCGCGGCGACTCAAGGGGCGGCGACTGGTCCTGGAGGTCGACGACGCGGCCAAGGGGTGGCTCGCCCGCCGCGGTTACGACCCGGCCTACGGCGCGCGTCCGCTGCGCAGGCTGGTCCAGCAGGCGATCGGCGACAAGCTCGCCCGGGCCCTGCTCGGCGGCGACGTCCGGGACGGCGACACCGTCCGGGTCGCGCTCGCCGAGGACGGGGAGTCGCTCAGCCTGAACTGATCCGTCTAGTACCGAACGGGCCCGATCACCCCCGTGGTGGCCGGGCCCGCTTCGCTACTCCCGAGCGTCGATGACGAACGGGAGTCCGGCGGGGAGGATCGCGGCGTCTGCCGTGACAAATTGCAGCCTCTCGACGCGAGCCTGCGCCACGAGCATGTGGTCGAACGGGTCCCGGTGCGGAAGAGCCGTGGTGTCGACGGCAGCCACGTGGGCTGCCGATACGGTCAGCTCCACCAGCCCCGCGGCGAGAACCGCATCGGAGAAGCCGCCGGGCAGCTGCAGCTTTCCGCCTGGGGGACCAGGTCCGCGATGGGGCGACCGGCGTCGCCCGCCGCCCCTGTGCCGAGGTTGTTCGGTCGGTCTGGTCACCGCCCGATCTTCCGTGGGGACCACCTCGTCGTCGTACGGACTATCCTTGCCACGTGACCAGAGAACCCGCCCCCGCCCCCGCCACCAAGGTCAGTCCCCTCCTCGTCACGGCGCGTGAGCTCATCAGCGACGTCGCAAACCTGCCCACCCCCGTCATCCTGGACGTGCGCTGGCAGCTCGGCGATACCCGCGGCCGGGAGCACTACTACTCGGGCCACATCCCCGGCGCGCAGTACATCGACCTGTCCTCCGACCTCGCGGGTCAGCGCAACGTGCGGGAGGGCCGCCACCCGTTGCCCTCGCCCGAGGACTTCGAGACGTCGCTGCGCCGCGCCGGGGTCAACAACGACGACCGCGTGGTGATCTACGACGACCTGGGCAACACCTCCGCCGCCCGCGCCTGGTGGCTGATGCGCTGGGCGGGCAAGGAGAACGTGTTCCTGCTCGACGGGGGCCTCAAGGCGTGGATCGCCGAGGGCGAGGACCTGGCGGTGGGGCCGGGCAACCCGGTCGAGCGCGGCGACTTCACCTTCGAGCTCGATCACATGCGCACGGCCGACATCGACGAGACCGAGGCCAGCCCCGCCCGGGGCGTGCTGATGGACGTCCGCAGCCCCGAGCGCTACGCCGGCCGCACCGAGCCGATGGACTCGCGGGCCGGCCACATCCCCGGTGCCATCAACCTGCCCACCGCGTCCTTCCTCGACGACCGCGGTCGGTTCCTTCCCGCCGAGCGGATCCGGCAGATGCTGGCCGACATCGGGGTGACCAGCGGCCAGGACACGGTGGTGTACTGCGGATCCGGGATCCACTCCTGCCACGCCCTCGCGGCCATGGAGGTGGCGGGGCTCGAGGCGGGGCGGCTGTTCCCGGGGTCGTGGTCGCAGTGGTCGGCGGATCGCAAGCGGCCCATCGCGATCGGCGAGTCCCCCCGCTAGATCCCTCCAGGTCCGCACAGCGCCGCGGTGCCTGGCGGGGAACCCCGCCGCCGCTGACTATCCTCGGTGGATATGGTCCTGTTCTGGTTCCTCCTGGCTCTCGTGCTGCTCGCGGCGGCGCTCGTCCTCCTCCGTCTCGACTCGAGGCAGCGCGGCTCCGGGCGTGAGACACCCCCGGCGGTAGGTGTCGGCCCGTCGGGGGAGAAGGGCGGGACCGGCGACGACGACGAGGTCCCGCCCGTCGCCGCGCCGGCGGACGAGGTCGACGACGCCCCGGGCGCGCAGCGCCAGGAGCCCGGGACTCCGCAGCTCGCGCCGTTCCAGCAGGCAGCTCGCACTTCCGACCAGCCGCAGCCGGACGCCGATCGGCACGCCCACGGCGCCCGTCCCGCGGCAGGAGCCGAATCCGGGGACGCTGACGCATCCGATCAGGCCGAGGTCGATCCCGTCGTCGACGACGCGGCTACCGCGGATTCCGCTGTTGCGGTCGAATCCGCTGCCGCCGACCCGGCTTTCACGGACCCTGCTGTCACTGACCCGGTTGCAGTCGACCCTGCCGTGGTCGATCGAGCTGCCACCGACGCCGCCGCCGTCGATCCTGCTGAGCCCACCGCCGAGCCGTCCCCGCGTCTGCTCGACCGGGTGCGCGCGTTCCTGCCCGCCCGCCGCCAGACCGGGCGCCTCCCCGAGGCGACGCCGGAGGCCGCCCCTACCGATCCTCTCGCCGGTTCGCCCGTGGTGCGCTGGCTGGAGGACCGTGAGTTCGAGCCGACCCCCACCCCGGCGCCGGAGTTCCGGCACGGGGACTTCGCCGGCGGGCTGAGCGCTCTGGGCACGGTCTCGCACGGGATGTTCCGGGGTCGCCGCGCGATCATGGGCGTCACCGGCGGGCGCACGGTCCTGGCGCTGCGCCGCGACACCGCCTCGGACGTGGTGCTGGACCTCAGCCGCCCCGATGTCGACGCCGAGCCCGGCTTCCACGACGCCGGTGAGGTGGCGGCGCTGGAGGCGCGGACCTCGGACTACGGGCGGCTCGACCTGATCGACCGCGAGCGCCTGGCCGACGCCGTCCGCGACGTGCCCGCCGACGTGCGCCGCGTCTGGGCCGAGGGCGAGTGGCTGGCCGCCACCGTGGACGGGGTGAACAACCCCTCGACCTGGGACGATGTGGTGATGGCACTCCACGCCGCGGCGGATGTGCTGGCCCCGTTCCCGCCGATCGGTGGCCGGGCCCGCGCGCTCCCCGCCGAGATCGACCCCGGGTCGCCCGGCGCGGCCGCCGGCCCCGAGGCCGATCCCACGGTGGGGATGGGCGGTGAGGTCGGCACCGGTGCGGCCGCGGCCGGCACCCCCGCGCGCACTGCTCCGCATCGGGAGGACCGGGCGCAGGACGACACGGAGCACGAAGCAACAGAGCACGAAGCAACAGAGCACGAAGCGCCGAGCGGTGAGGACCTCGACCCGGGCACCGCGAGCTCAGAGCCGGCCGACTCCTCGGCTCCCGAGCCTGAGTCGCGGCGGGCGGGCCACCTCCGTCTGGTTCCCGACCGCACGGGCGTGCGTGATCTCTCGGACGTTTCGGTGGTGGCCGACCGCGGCGACCAGACCCACGATCCCGCCACCGGCGATCCCGCTACCGACCACCCCGCCACCGATGAGGCCCCCGGTGGTGACGAGCAGTCAGCTGCGGAGCCGACTGTCGAGGCGCCTCTGCCCGAGGAACCCGATCCCTTCGGCGAGATCATGGAGCCCTCCGGCCCCGTGCCCGAGCGCGGCGACGTCGCGGCCGATCACCTGGCGTCTCGGCCGCCGCTGTCCCGGCCCACCCGCGGCGCCGGGCACGCCTACCCCGAGGACGCCTCGGTCCCGCCGCTCGCCGCCGGCGTTACCACGGGCGGGGCCGGCATCAAGCCGCTCGGCTCGGAGGATGACGAGGATGAGATCCGCACCGAGGTCGAGCGCTTTGACGCCGCCCGCATCGACGGCGGCTCGGACCTGGACACCGGGTCGGGCGGCCGGCACTCCCAGCCGGCGCCGGAGGAGACTCCCGTCTGGCTGCGGCCCGACGTGACACCGGAGCCCCCGCGGGCCGGCAGCGGTCGGCACCGGCGGGCGGCGGAGGACCCGGACGAGGTGGACGCGACCGACGAGTCAACCGCGACGGACGTCGGCCGCGAGCGCCCCGGCGCCGAGCCGGACGTCGAGACGACGACCCGCATCCAGCTCCCGCCGGACATCCGGGACTGACCCGGCCAGAGCCGAGGACCCGTCCGCGCAGCCTGCGCGGACGGGTCCTCGGCTCTGCGGGATGGGGTCAGCTGGCGGAGCTCAGCAGCCCGGTGACGGTAGGGCTCGACAGCGGGGCGACGTCGTAGCCGACCAGGTCGGTCAGGCTCGAGATGACCGGGTTGGTGAGGGACCCGAGATCGAGCGAACCGGTTTCGGGCTGGGGGGCGACGGTCTCGCCTACCGTTCCCGCGACCACGACCACGGCCGGGTTCTGGGTGGACCCCTTCCAGTCGTTGTAGTCGAACCAGATCGTCACCAATTCGACGGTGTACCGGTGGGTGCCCGTCCGGTCGGCGCGCTCGATCTGGTCGGTCGGGAAGGCGATCGAGGTCCCGGTCGCCGGCATCGAGACGGGTTCGCCGACGGGCAGTGCGTCGCGGTAGAGCTGGACCAGGGTGCCCGCGGGGAAGTTGAGCCCGGGTCGGACAAAGGTGGCCGTGACGTTGACCGGCAGCGACTCCGCGCCGAGCTGGCCGACGTCGGCGCGGACGGTGAAGTTCGTGTTCCAGAACACCGTGGGCTTGTCCGTGAGGGTGAGGACGATGGTGTCCTGGCTCGGGCTGATGTTCCCCGTCACCCCCAAGTACTCGGCGATGACTGTCCGGGGCTGGTCGGGCTCACCGTCCGGGATGCGCGGGAACGTGTGCTGGATGGTGGCGAAGCCCTGGGCGTTCGGGCTGGCTGTACCGATGACCAGGTTGGTCGCCTGATCCCGGAAGGTGACCGACCCCTGCGTGATCTCAGCTGCGGTCGCGTACGGGGCCGCGACCTGGGCCTGGAGCGTGACAGGGAGGGATGAGTCGGCGGTCTGGTCGCCGCCGACGATGTTGGTCGTCGAGTCGAGCACGTTCGGTGCGACGTCCGCGACGGTGGTCACCGCGAGGCGGGCCGCGTTGTCACTGACCGCGCACTCGACCTGCGTTCCGTTGCCCGTCGCAGCCGTGTGACGGACGTACTGGAACTGGGCGGTTGCCGCCGTGCCCGGAGAGACCGCGCCTGCTCCGGGGAGTCCGAAGACCACCTCGGCCCCCGGCGTCAACGGCGCACGCATGGTGAAGTCGACCTTGGGGAGGCGGAAGGGGGTGTTGGCCGCCTGGACCTGGAGTCCGGAGTTGACCGAGGTACCGGTCGAGCTGCCGAACTTGGCGGAGGTACCGCCCCAGATCCGGAGGGCGTTCTGGTCGGCGGCGGTGACCTTGGTGGTCGGGTTCACGCGGGTGATCGCGGCGGTGCCGGCCGTGAATCCCGTCTGGCCACCCGCGAGCGTGTGGGTGAGGTTGGTCACGTTGGACGGCAGCTGGATGTCGTAGGTGATCCGGCCGGCGCGGTGACCCGTCTGCATCTGGCCCGGCTGGATCGAGACGTCGAAGATCTCGCCCGGCGCGACGGTCTCCGGGTAGGTGACCGTGACCGCGTTGGTCCAGGTGGCGGCCCCGCCGATGTTGTTCGGACTGGACTGGGTGCAGGTGTAGGTGAGCGAGGCGGTCTCGGTCACCGGAGCGGGAGGCTCGGTCTGTGCGGTCGCGGAAGGGGCGAGCGCCAGGGTGGTGGCGAGTGGTAACGCGGCGCCGGCCATCACCGCCAATGCGCGTGTGAAAAACATAGAGAATCCTTATCTTTAGGGGTCTCGGCCGGATCACGAACGTGCCCGTGGAGTCCCGGTCGGCGGCCCCGGAAAGGGCCTTCGGCCGCCTGTGCGTGTGCTGAGCGAAGGGTATGACGCTAGAAGTGTGACATAAACCACTCGGCCAATCCAGTGGGTGAGGGGTCGAAAAGAATGGTGTGTCCAGTTCGGGGACGGCAACCCCCGCTGTCCAACCGTCTCTATGCGCAGGTAAGCGCGGTCTCTCACGGATCGATCGCGCCGTGACGGGAGTTGCAGTTGGTAACTAAGTGAAATATCTCCTTATGATGTTATTGAAATGAGACAATAAGTCCTCCGTAATCGGCGTGTGGGCCATGTCACACTGGACGGGTCTACAACTTCGGGATGGGACTGGCCGGCACGCCGCCGAAGCGTGGTGCGGATCCCCCCCAGTTCTCAGCCTATGTTTAAGGAGTTCACCCAATGGCACGCTCGTTGCACCCGTCAGTCAGGGTCGCGTCTCTCGGCCTGGCCGCGGCTTTCGTCGTCGCCGCGGCACCGACCGCCGGCGCCCAGATCCCCGGCAACAACCCGCGTACGACGATCTATCCCGTCGATGACACCCGCATCCAGCTCGCGGTGGACCCGGTGGATCTCGCCACCGGGACCGTCCGCGTGGTCATGCAGAACAACACGGCCTCGACGCTCAGCTGCACCGGTCTCAACAACGGCCCGGCGGCCACCGTCACCACCGCCGAGGTGGTGGCCAGGTCGGTCGACTTCTACAGCCGGTACCCGCAGTCCCAGCTCGCCGACCTCACCCTCAACCTTCCCTCTGCGGCGGGAGGTGCCCAGACGATCCCGATCGGGTCCGTGCAGACCCAGCTCGGCAGCGCAGGGGAGTTCATCAACCCCGAGTGGGCCGCGTTGTCGGCGAACGGGGACGCGCTCGAGAAGGCCCGGCTCGCCGGCCACTACGGCGTGGCGGGAACGAACATCTCCATCCCGGCGACCCAGGCCTTCACGCAGGTGGTGCGTCTCGAGCACGCCGTGGAGGGCCCCCGTGCGGATTTCCAGACCGGGGTCTTCATGACCTGTGCGGTCGGCGGCCAGCGCTACGCCTTCCACGCCTACGAGGGTGAGGTGAAACCGGTCTACGGAACAGAGGGATCGACGGGCAGCCTCGCCGGCGCCGGCCTGGGCAGCTGAGCGAAGTCCGTCGACAGTGCGTCCGCATCCAACGCAACAGAACGCGACCGGTCCCTCGGGGAGCCGGAATGACAGGAGTAATGAAGACATGAACTCAACCACCACCGCCGCGACACGCGGAGCCGTCGCGGCCGCCGCCGCGTTAGCTCTCGTGGCCGGGGCGACGCCGGTGTCCGCACAGGTTCCCGGCGGAGGCTTCGGGGGATACGTCGTCAAGGTCGACGACACCTCGCTCGTGGTCACCGTGGCCGACAAGGGGGAGACCCCCACCCAGGTGACCGGGACCATTCAGAACACCACCGACGCCGGATTCCGGTGCGAGGTCCCGCAGTTCACCATCAGCGGGCAGAACACCGCGCTGGGCTACGGCCAGGTCACCACGGCCGCCGCCGCCGCCGAGGTTCGCGAGTACTACCGCACCAACGTCTTCACCGGCCCGTCGGACACCAACGCCAACGGCGATCTGGTCTCCCTCGGCTCGCTCTACGACGTCTTCCCGAGCGGCAGCGCCATCGGGTCGGCCGAGACCGCTACCCGCACCGCCCACAACGAGGCCCGCGTGGCCGGTCGGGCCGGAGACCCGAGGGTCGGCAACGCGCTGCAGTTCACCGTTCCGGCCGGGCAGATGGTCGACTATGCGGCTCAGCTCGGGCCGTCATCGACGGGGGACCGCGGTCAGTGGCGCGCCGCGGCCGTGTTCATGTGCCGGAACACGGAGACAAACGACTGGTATCTCTACACCGGCCTCGAGAACATCGAGGACCCCGACCCGGCTCCTGAACCTGAAAGCACCGGCAGCCTCAGCTCGGGCTCCCTCGGTTCGTGAATCCCGTAGACCAACACTTCAAGGAGTCTCATGTCCACCTCTAGAGCCCTCAAGGGCCTCGCCGTCGCGACGGCGGGCGCCGTCCTCACCCTGGGCGGAGCCGGCCTCGTCAACGCGCAGGGGACCGTCATCGTCAACAACGCGGGAATGGATGTCGACGTGGTCAACGTCGACCGCGCCACCGGAACCGTCACGGTGACCATGACCAACAACCTCGGGTTCACCGTCTACTGCGAGACGCCGACCCCTGACACCGCCAACCGCTTCGGTGGTTCGGTCGCCAGCGCGCCCGTCGTCGAGATGTCGGCGGAGTACTACGAGCGATTCCAGAACGTCAAGGCCGAGATGGTGAGCATCACGGCCTCGGGCTCGACCATCACGATGCCGCTCTGGCCCCTGGAGCAGTTCCTCCCCCAGGGCAGCCTGGGGGCGATCGCCGGAGACGCCGTACAGCTCCGGTCCCAGATCTCCGCGGCGAACACCAAGTCGAAGGTCGACGGGCTGTTCGGCACCACCACTGCGTTCGCGTTGGCGAACGGCGCGAATACCACGCGGACGATCACGCTCGGGCCGGCCGCCACCCAGCCCAGGGGTGAGGACAAGATCGGGTTCTTCACCATCTGTGCCAACTCCACCAACTCCGCCGGCGCCCAGGGTGCCGGTCAGCTCTACGCCTGGTCGGCGTTCGAGGAGGGCTGGCCGCCCCCGGTCGTCATCCCCGAGGAGGAGGGCACCCTCGCCAGCGGTTCGCTGGGGTCGCTGGGGAGCAGCGGGGCCGCCCCCGTCGATCCGGAGCCCCCGGTCGACGAAGGGCCCCCGATCGTGGACGGCGGGGATCCCCTGGATCCCTAGCGAGAACCTCTCTCGCACGTGTCGGACGAGGACGGGTCGGTTGCTCGAGGCGACCGGGCCGTCCTCGACCGTCGTGGTCCGCGTCTAGAGTCGACAGCGTCACCGCAGCCGCCGTCGAACTCGCCGCCAGGCGATACGAGGAGTCCCATGTCCGCCCCCACCACCGCCGATGCGGCCGCCCGCGCACGACTCGCCGAGCTGGTCGCCGAGCTCGCCGTTGTCCACGGCCGCGTGACCCTCTCCTCCGGCCGCGAGGCGGACTACTACGTCGACCTGCGCCGAGCGACCCTGCACCACGAGGCGGCCCCGCTCATCGGGCGGCTGCTGCGCGAGCTCACCGCGGACTGGGACTTCGACGCGGTCGGTGGGCTCACACTCGGGGCGGACCCGGTCGCCACGGCGATCATGCATGCGCCCGGTCGGCCCATCGACGCGTTCGTGGTCCGCAAGGAGGCCAAGAAGCACGGGATGCAGCGCCGGATCGAGGGCCCGGACATCGTGGGTCGGCGGGTCCTCGTCGTCGAGGACACCACCACCACCGGCAACTCGCCGCTCACCGCGGTGACCGCCCTGCGCGAGGCGGGCGCCGAGGTGGTGGGCGTGGCGACCGTGGTGGACCGCGCCACCGGCGCCGATGACGTGATCCGCGCCGAGGGCGTGGAGTACCGGGCCCTGCTCAGCCTGACCGATCTGGGACTGGAGTGATCATGAGGACAACCAGCACGACGACGACGAGGACTTTCCCCACCGGCCTGACGCAGGCGCTCAAGGAGCGGGTGCTCGCGCTCACGGACGTCGCTAGGCCGGAGGGGCCCGCGTTCCTCGCCGCCGCAGCGGGCACGGAGGTCGCCAAGGCTGTCGACTTCGGCGCACTGGAGAAGCTGTGCAAGCCGTTGATCGTGCCGGCCGCGCTGGCGATCGCGCTGCGTGATGGAGGCTTGCGGGAGGGTCGACTCTCGCCGGTCGACACCGCCCTGCTCGCGGCCACGGGCGCTGCGTACACGACCGGCGACGTGATCCTCATGCTCGGTGAGGGTCATGCCGGCCGCTCCTCGACGCGGCTCGTCTCGGGGGCTGCCGCGTTCGGGGTGGGGCACCTGGCCCTGGGGGGTCTGATGCTCCGGTCGGGATTGCGGTTCAAACCGCTGCAGGTGGCACTCCACGGGGTGATCGCCGGCTCCGCGGGCGCGGTGCTGCTGGCCGAGGACCGCTCCAACGCGCCGCTGGCCGCGTACGGCGGGTTGCTGGCCGCGTTGTCCGCCCTGGCGACCTCGGTCGACCGTCGCAACGGCCCCGCGGCCTCGGTGCTGGCGGTGGCCGGACCGGTGTTCCTGTTGAGCGACGCGCTCATCCTGGTCCGACGCAAGACCGAGGGCGGGTCTGTGCTCGCGCGGGCGCTGGATGTCGGTGTGATCGACACTTACGCCACCGCGGCGTTGCTGCTGCTCACGGGCACGGCCGCCGCTGCGCGCACGGCCGGGCGAGTCTCATGAGCGGGGCGAGCGGGTCGCGGTCCGTCCTGATCACCGGCGCCGGCCGCGGGATCGGCGAGGCCACCGCACGTCGGTTCGCCGACGCCGGGTACCTGGTCGGGGCCTACGACCTGGAGCCCTGCGAGTGGGCGCGAGGCGATGACCGCTTTGTCACCGGGTCGTTGGACGTCACCGACCCGGCCGCATGGGAGGCGGCTCTGGCGGAGTTGACGTCCCGCTCGGGAGGCGCACTGGACGTCCTGGTCAACAACGCGGGGCTGCTCTACGGCACGCCGTTCATGGACGCGAGCTACGCCCGGGACTCGGCGCTGGTCGACGTCAATGTCAAGGGCGTCCTCTACGGCTGTCGCGCGGCGTATCCGTACCTGCAGAAGGCGTCCGCTCCGACGCTGATCAACCTCTGCTCGGCGTCGGCGATCTACGGCCAGGCCGAGATGGCCGTGTACTCGGCGACCAAGTTCGCCGTCCGCGGCATCACCGAGGCGCTGGACCTGGAGTGGGGACCGCAGGGCATCCGCGTGTGCTCGGTGTGGCCGCTGTACGTGGGCACCGGGATGCTCGAGGGCGTGAACACCGCCGGGATGCGGAACATGGGCGTGAGCCTGACCGAGGGAGACGTGGCCGAGGAGGTCCTCGACCTGGCTCAGCAGACACAACGCGCCCCGGCCGGCCTGCTCGGCCGGATCCGCGGCGTCCTGGGGCGCGAGGTCCACCGCCCGGTCGGCCGGCAGGCCAAGGCCATGTACTTGGCCTCGCAGGTCGCGCCGGGACGATTGATTCGACTGTCCAACAAGCGCCTGACCTCGTGAGCGGAGCCGCTGCCGGCGATCGTCCCGCGCCCGGTTCCGGTCCCGGCGCCGACCCCACCGCGCGGCCCACGGGCGTCGCCGGGGCCGAGGCGATGGATCCGGCGGCCGGGCCGACCGAGTGGGGCGACGGGCTCGTCGGCGTCGGGCCCTGGGGCGTCGAGCACCCCGGCGAGCCGCGGCCGACGGGCGAGCACTGGGATCCCGACCTCCTCGACGCCGGCGACCGACGTAACGTGGTCGACCGGTACCGCTACTGGCGCCGCGAGGCGATCGTGGCAGACCTCGACACCCACCGTCACCCGTTCCACGTGGCCATCGAGAACTTCGGTCACGACGCCAACATCGGCACGGTCGTGCGCACCGCCAACGCCTTCCTGGCGGCGGAGGTGCACATCGTGGGGCGGCGGCGCTGGAACCGGCGCGGAGCGATGGTCACCGACCGCTACCAGCATCTGCGTCACCACGAGGACGTGGCCGCTCTGATGGACTGGGCCGAGTCCGAGGGGCTGCCGGTCGTCGCCGTCGACAATCTCCCCGGCGCCGAGCCGCTCGAGACCGTCCGGCTCCCACACGACTGCGTGCTGCTCTTCGGCCAGGAGGGGCCCGGGGTCAGCGACGACGCCCGACGGCGGGCCGCGAAAACCGTGTCGATCGCCCAGTTCGGCTCGACCAGGTCGATCAACGCGGGCGTGGCGGCCGGGATCGCGATGCACTCGTGGATCCGCGAGCACGCGGGGCCACCCCGGGACTGACGGCGCTACGGCGCTACGGGGCTACGGACCTTCGGCGCTACGGCGCTACGGCGCTACGGCGCTACGGTGGGGCGGCGCTACGGTGGGGCGGTGGCCCCCACCGACCTGCCGGACACCCTCCGGTTCTCCCTGTTGGACCGGACCCGCACCCGCCACGGCGAGCCCCACGCCGACGCGCTCGAGGCCACCCTGCGACGCGCCGAGCACGCCGACGCGCTGGGCTTCCACCGCTTCTGGACGGCAGAACACCACGCCGTTCCCGGCATCGCGAGCGGGAGCCCGCCCCTGCTGCTGGCCGCCGCCGCGGCGCGCACGCAGCGCATCCGACTCGGCTCCGGGGGCGTGATGCTCCCCAATCACCGGCCGCTGGTGGTCGCCGGGCAGTTCGCCATGCTCGAGGCTCTGCACCCGGGTCGTATCGACCTCGGGGTGGGCCGGTCCCTCGGGTTCACCGCGCCGGTCCGCGAGGCGCTCGGCGTCGCCGAGTACGACACCGAGGCCTTCGCCCGCGACATCACCGCCGTCCAGGACTTCCTGCACGGCCGAGGTCCCGTCACCGCGCTGCCGGTCGTCCAGACCCCGCCCCCGCTGTTCGTGCTCGCCACAGGTCGAGGCCTGGAGGTCGCGGCGCGGGCCGGCCTGCCGGTGGTCGTCGGCGGCCCACGACTCCTGGCCGACCCGGCGCCGCTGGACCGCTACCGCGAGCAGTTCCAGCCGAGTGCGGCGGCGCCGGAGCCCTATGTGGTGGTGAGCCTGGAGGTGATGATCGCCGACTCGACCGCGGCGGCGAGGGAGCTGCTGCTGCCGGAGGCGTGGGCGATGGCCGAGTCGCGGAGCACCGGGGCGTTCGGGCCGCTGCGGTCGCGTCAGGAGATCCGGGCCATGACCCTGCGTCCACAGCAGCTCCGGCGGATGGACGAGTGGATAGCCGGAACCGTCCACGGCGACGCCGAGCGGGTCGCCGGAGAACTCGCTGACCTCGCCGGACGCACAGGGGCCAGCGAGATCATGGCATCCACTTCGACGTACGACCGCGACGACCTCGCCCGGGCCGACTCGGCGCTCGCGGAACTGCTCCCCGGGTAGTCGGCTCGCCGGGCGGGCGCACCGGGCCGGCCAGAGCCGCGGCTGTCTATTGCTTTTCGATAGTTTGAGGTCGATACTCGATCCATGGCAATCGAAAGGCGGGCGGTCCTGCCGCTCCGAGTGTTCCTGGTCGTGCTGTTCGCGGTGCTGGTCCTGTTCCAGGTGATGTCGCTGCCGGGGCAGTTCGCCCACATGGCCGAGTCCTCCCCGGATGCCGCGCACCTGCGGTGGCCGCTGACGGCGGTGTCGATCTACTGGGTGGTGTGCATCCAGGTGGTGGTGGTGGCCACCTGGAAGCTGCTTTCGCTGGTCGAGTCCGACCGCATCTTCACCGAGGCATCGCTGGTGTGGGTCGACGTGATCCTGGGGGCGATCGTCGCCGCGTGGGCGATGCTGGTGCTGGTCCTGGTGCTCGTGGGCATCAATGCGGACGATCCCGGACTGCCGCTGCTGCTCTTCCTCGTCGTCGTCATCATCACTGTCGCGGCACTGCTCATGGTGGTCATGCGCGCGCTGCTCCGGCAGGCGACCAGCCTGCGCTCCGAGATGGACACGGTGGTCTGATGCCGATCGTCGTGCGGATCGACGTGGAACTCGCCAGGCGCAAGATGAGCGTCGGTGAGTTCGCGGAGCGGGTGGGACTGACCCCCGCGAACGTGGCGGTGCTGAAGAACGGGCGCGCGAAGGCCGTGCGGTTCAGCACGCTCGAGGCGATGTGCCGGGTGCTCGACTGCCAACCCGGCGACCTGCTGGAGTGGGTGGACGAATGAGGAACGCGGTGCGGTTCCTCGTGGCGTTGATCGCGACGCTGCTCGCGCTGGGTGTGGGCGGAGCGGCCATCGTCTACGGCGGCGCGGACGACTCCCCGGGACTGCAGGGGATCGGGGTGATCGTGGTGATCGGCGCGACCGTCGCCGCACTGCGCTGGCAGGACGGCAGCTGGCAGGGCGGCAGCTGACAGGGCGGTCGGGACGGCTGCCCGAGATCCGCGGTCAGGCGGCGGGAGTCGCCGGCCCGTTGCGGACGCGGGCGATGAGCTTGGGGCCCGCGGTGATGAGCATCGGCAGGACCGAGACCAACACGATCCCGATGAGGATCAGGTCGATGTGCTCCTTGATGAAGTCGAACTGCCCCAGCCACGCGCCCAGCGCCGTCACGCCCGCGGCCCACAGCACAGCGCCCACGGCGTTGAACGAGACGAACACGCGGTAGCGCATCCCGGCCATGCCGGCGACCAGCGGCGCGTACGTCCGCACGATCGGCACGAAGCGGCACAGGATGATCGTGGCCGGTCCCCACTTCTCAAAGAACTCGTGGGCCTCCCTGATGTAGGCCTGCTTGAAGATCCGCCCGTCGGGCCGTTCCCGTAGGTGGTGGCCCCACTTGTTGCCGATGAAGTACCCCACCTGATCGCCGAGGAACGCCGCGATCGGAGCCGTCGCCAGGACCACCCACAGCGGGGCGAAGGGGCTGGACTGCTGGGTGAGCAGGCCCGCGGTGAACAGCAGTGAGTCACCGGGCAGGAACGGGAACAGCAGACCGGACTCGATGAAGACGACGGCGAGCAGGGCCGGGAGGATCGCGTTGCCGAACGGACCGTCGCCGGACAACCAGAACTCCGGGTCCATGAATCCGGGGCCGAGAGCCAGGACGTGCTGGGCCTGTTCGGCCAACAGATGGGTGTTCACGACGGGAATGCTAACCGTCTCCTCCTGGGAATCGGCTGAAGCCGGGCCCCCGTCGATCCGGGTGGGGCCCGCGACCACCGGGTACCTCGTAGGATGGGGGAAGTCTCAGCGTCGACAACTGGAGGATCCTCAATGCCTATCGCCACCCCGGAGCAGTACAAGGACATGCTCGATCGGGCCCGCACGGAGGGTTTCGCCTACCCGGCGATCAACTGCACCTCCTCGGAGACCATCAACGCGGCCATCAAGGGCTTCGCCGACGCCGGGTCGGACGGCATCATCCAGTTCTCCACCGGTGGCGCCGAGTTCGGCTCGGGCCTGAACGTCAAGGACATGGTGACCGGCGCGGTCGCACTCGCCGAGTTCGCGCACATCGTCGCTGAGAAGTACGACATCCTGGTCGCGCTGCACACCGACCACTGCCCCGAGGACAAGCTGGACACCTTCGTGCGCCCGCTCATCCAGATCTCCCAGGAGCGCGTCGACGCCGGGAAGAACCCGCTGTTCCAGTCGCACATGTGGGACGGCTCGGCCACCCCGCTCGACCGCAACCTCGAGATCGCCGCGGAACTGCTCGAGAAGACCGCCAACGCCAAGCAGATCCTCGAGATCGAGATCGGCGTCGTCGGCGGCGAGGAGGACGGTGTCGAGAACGAGATCAACGAGAAGCTCTACACCTCCCGTGAGGACTTCGAGGCCACCATCGATGCGCTCGGCGCCGGCAACACCGGGCAGCGTTACCTGCTCGCGGCCACCTTCGGCAACGTCCACGGCGTCTACAAGCCGGGCAACGTCAAGCTACGCCCCGAGGTGCTCAAGATGGGCCAGGAGGTCGCGGTGGAGAAGCTCGGCCTGAACCAGGGCGACCTGCCGTTCGACTTCGTCTTCCACGGCGGCTCGGGCTCGGCCAAGAGCGAGATCGAGGAGGCGCTGACCTACGGCGTCATCAAGATGAACGTCGACACCGACACCCAGTACGCGTTCACCCGCCCGATCGCGGGGCAGATGTTCGCCAACTACGACGGCGTGCTCAAGGTCGACGGCGACGTGGGCAACAAGAAGTTCTACGACCCGCGCTCGTACCTCAAGAAGGCTGAGCAGGCCATGTCCGAGCGGGTCGTGGAGGCATGCAACGACCTCAAGTCGGCGGGCAAGTCCAAGGGCGCCTCCGCCTGAGTCGGCACCGTCACCCGGAAGGTCAGGACGGGCCGGCCTCAGCCAAGCGACACCAGCGGCGTCTCTCCTTCGAGGAGGGGCGCCGCTGGCGCGTCTGCGTCTGAGTTCGCCGGCCTCAGCCGGGCTGATCGGTCTGCGGGACCGCGCCCATGCCGACCCCGGTCTCGCACACCTTCCAGGCGCCGTCCTCGTCGAGCATCCGCACCTGCTCGGGCTCGCCGTCTCCGGATTCCGATTCCACGGTGGCGGTCGCGGCATCGCCCTCGACGTCGACCCCGGTGACCTTCAGGTCCTGCGGGAACGACCCGGCGATCGACTCGCGGAGCATCGCGTCCAGGTCGGCGCCGGTCTGCGCACCGGAGGCGGTGATCGAGTCGACCAGGTCCTGCGGCACCCGGTTGGCAGCGCAGAGATGGGTGTTGAACTCTGAGAAGGATTCGGAGTCGGTCATGGCACGCAAGGTCTGCTCGACCGCACGCTCGGTTCGGGCCGACGACGACATCGGCCCGGCCGCGAAGATCCAGGCCAGTGCGGCGAGCATCACGACGACCACGACAACCGCGGCGATGAGCGCCCCGCGGAGACCGCCCCGGGGACCGCCCTGACGGCCGTCCCGCCGGCCAGCGCTTGTCGGGCCCCCGGGTTCGGGGTCACCTGTGGGCGGCTGCTGGCTCGTCGTCGTCATCCATCACTCCCGGTACCTGCGTCGCGGCCCCGGACGGGGCGCATCGACCCGCCACCGTAGCGGACTCGGCCGGGTACAGCGCAGCAGCCGCTCACGCGGGGACCCGCCGGTCAGGGCAGCAGGCCGGCGGGCTCCAGCTGATCGGTGCCGTGACGCACGCGCCAGCTGGCCATGGGGTACGCGCCGCTGGCAGGGTCCTCGCGTGAGACCACGGCCCAGTAGTCGGCGTGCGCGAAGTCTTCCGTGAACTCGAGCACCGCGAAGCCGTGGCGGTCCAGATCCACCCAGCGCACGTGCCGGTTGAGCCCGGTGAGCGCCCCCTGCGCGGTGAGCGAGAGTCCGTTGCCCTCGGGGAGAGTGATCATGTCGTCGATGTTGTTGCTGGTGATCGACGGGGTGACGAACTCGACCGCGCCGACGCCCGCGCCGGGGTAGTCGGCCGGCTCGACCGGGACCTCGCAGGCCCACGAGGTGTGGATGTCGCCGGTGAGGAAGACGGTGTTGCGTCCTCCGGCGCCGCGGATCACGTCGAGCAGGCGGCGGCGCTCCCCGGCGTAGCCGTCCCACTGGTCGGGGTTGTAGGTGATGCCCTCGCGCGGGACGCCCAGCAGTTCGGTCAGCGCGGCGGTGGTACGCGGCTCGAGCGGCGGCAGGAGCACGGGCGTGATCATCACCGAGTTGCCGATGACGTTCCAGCGGGCGGTCGACGAGCTCAGGCCGCGGGCCAACCAGTCGAACTGCTCGGCGCCGGTCATCGTGCCCGTGGTGTCGACCGCGCGGCCGTCGAACCTGTCCGGCGCCTCGGTGCGATAGGAGCGCAGGTCGAGCATGCTCAGCTCGGCCAGCGACCCCCAGCGCAGGCGACGGTAGAGGTGCCCGCCGTCGCGCAGGGAATCGGGCCGGACCGGCATCCACTCGAAGTAGGCCTGCGCACTGGCCGCCTTGCGGTCGGCGTACGACCCCTCGTGCGGCTGGTGGTTCTCGGCGCCGTCGGCCCACGAGTCGTTGGCCACCTCGTGGTCGTCCCACGTGCAGATCCACGGCACGTGCGCGTGCAGAGACTGCAGGTCAGGGTCGGTGCGGTACTGCGCCAGGCGGGTGCGGTAGTCGGCCAGCGAGACGATCTCGTGCGGCGGATCGTGCGGGCGGACCGTGCCGGACTTGCCGGCGTACTCACCGCGGCCGTACTCGTAGATGTAGTCGCCCAGCTCGATGATCGCGTCGAGGTCCCCGCGGGCTTCGAGGTGGCGGTAGCCGGAGAAGTACCCGGCCTCCCAGTTGGAGCAGGACACCACCCCGACGCGCCAGCGGCCGGTCGACGCGAGCACGCCGTCGGCGGGGGCGGTGCGCGTGCGGCCGGTGCGCGAGATCTGCCCGAGGGCCCGGAAGCGGTAGTGGTACCAGCGGTCGGGCGCCAGGCCGGTGCAGTCGAGCTTGGCGGTGTGGTCGCGGCCGGCGTCGGTGACGAGCGACCCGGACCGGACGATGCTCGCGAAGCCGGGGTCGAGGGCGACCTCCCAGCTGACGACGACGGGGGCGCCCAGACCCGAGCCGGGAGCAGCCTCCGGGGAGGGCGTGACCCGCGTCCACAGGATGACGCGGTCGGCCATCGGGTCGCCGGACGCGACGCCGTGCCGGAAGACGCCGTCCGCCCCGCCCCCGCCCGGTCCTGCGGCAGCGGAGGCCACCGTGGCCCGGCCGGCCAGAGCACTGGTGCCGGCCGCCGCGCCGGCGAGCGCGCCCGCCCTGAGCAGGGTGCGGCGGTCGACGCCGGCGGGGGCGCGGGCGGGTTCGGGGGAGGAGGACACAGTCATCTGCCCAGTTTGACGGGTTCCCAGGTGGGAAGGAGGCGAAAGCGCGCCAGTGGTCACCGGCTGTTCAACCGTGTGAATTCAAACTGCGCGTGATCCACCGCGCGTCATCATCCCGGTGTGTCCGTCGCGAGCCTCTCCGCCGAGGGATCGGTCCCGTCGAGGATCGCTTCCAGCTCGGACTTCGCCGGCGTGGAGAGATATCGCTCGAGGGAGTCGTCCAACTCCCGGAGCCACGGGGTGTGGTGCGTGGAGGCGACGGTGCCGGTCAGGACGGACCGATACGACTTGTCACGGTAGGTCAGGATGTTCTCGTACTTCTCGCCCTTCCAGGCCAGGAAGATCCGCACGACCTCGTCGAGGTCGAACATCGGGTAGTCCGTCGCGTCGATCAGGTCCCTGACGTAGTCGGCCTGGAAGCGCACGTCATCCGCGTCCCCGCCCAGTTCCTGGAAGCGATCGCGCCACGTGCGCATGTGGGCGGCCCGCTGCTCGGCGGAGGGCAGCGGGGTCCGGCCGAGGATCAGGTCGCGGACGTACCAGGCCTGGGCGTCGAACATGTTGAACGTGAACCACTGATCCTGGGCGCCCAGGTAGAAGACCCCGGGGTTCTCCTGCCACACCACTCCGCGGTACAGGTCGGCGGGATAGATGTTGTTGGGGGACCGCAGGGCCAGCTCCGCGGGGAGGAACGGATACTTGTGCAGGTAACCGGTGCACAGGATCACCGCGTCGAACTCGCGGGTATCACCGTCGGAGAAGCGCACGGTCCCGCCCTCGAAGTGGTCGACGAGAGGCAGCTCCTCCATCCCGTCCGGCCAGTCGTAGCCCATGGCGCCGGTGCGGTAGGAGATGGTCACCGACCGGGCGCCCATCTTGTAGGCCTGCACCCCGATGTCCTCGGCGGAGTACGAGGCGCCGATCAGCAGCACGCGCTTGTCCGCCAGGTTCTCGGCCCCGCGGAAATCGTGGGCGTGCTGCACCGAACCCGGGAAGGTCTCGATCCCCTCGAACTCCGGGACGTTGGGGAAGCTGAAGTGGCCGGTGGCCACGATGATCCTGTCGAACTCGGAGGAGGAGGTCGTACCGGAGCGCAGGTTCTCCACCGTGACGGTGAAATTGTCCTGGTCGCGGTCGTAGTCGACCCAGCGGACCGCGGTGGAGAACTGGACCTCGTCCTTGAGGCCGGACTTGCGCACCCGGCCGTCGATGTAGTCCCACAGGGCCGCGCGGGGCGGGTAGGAGGAGATCGGTCGGGCGAAGTGCTCGTCGAAGGTGTACTCGGCGAACTCCAGGGCTTCCTTCGGGCCGTTGGACCACAGGTTGCGGTACATGGAGGAGTGCACCGACTCGCCGTACCTGTCCGTGCCCGAGCGCCAGTCGAAGTTCCACTGGCCACCCCAGTCGTCCTGCTTCTCGTAGGTGACGATCTCGGGGATCTCGGCCCCGGCTCGTTGCGCTGAGTCGAAGGCGCGCAGAGCGGCCATGCCGCTCGGTCCGGCTCCGATGATCGCGATTCGCTGTCTAGACACAGATGTCCTCCCGGCCGTTGTCGGCCTCACTTCGTTGCTCGTCAGACCAACCGGTGGAGGCACCTCCGACGCGGGCACGTGAATCCGCGTTCTGGGCCTCGACACCGGGTCCGCGATTCGACCCCGGAGCGGCGGTCTCTTCCCGACCCGCCGCAACGTGAGAACGGCACCCCAGGCGGGGCGCCGCATGCCTTTCACCTTAGCAAATGCCCTCCGTGGCAGGGGTGGAGCCAACTAGTGGACAATGGCCGTCATGACCCAGTTCGGAGATCTCCTCGGCCCCCCGCCCACCCGTCTCACCGGCGATCCGGAGGCGGAGGACGCCCTCGCCGCCGGTGAGGACCCCCGCACCGTGGCGGCCTCACACCCGGCCGCCTCGATCGGCTGGGCGGAGCTCGCCGAGCGCGCGCTCGACTCCGGCGACGCGGTGACCGCGTACGCGTTCGCCCGCACCGGCTACCACCGCGGCCTGGACCAGCTCCGCCGTCACGGTTGGAAGGGCTTCGGTCCGGTGCCGTACGACCACGTCCCCAACCGCGGCTTCCTGCGGAGCGTGGCCGCCCTGGCCCGCGCCGCGCAGTCGATCGGTGAGGAAGAGGAGTACATCCGTTGTCTGGACCTGCTCAATGAGTCAGACCCGCACGCCGCCGCGCCTCTCGGCCTGGCGTGACCGACTCGACGCCCGCGCACTAGGCGTCTACGCCGCGCTGCCGGTTCCGCTCAGGACGCGGGCCCGGCGGCTCGGCTATGCCTTCCTGCCGATCCTGCAGTGCGGTCTGGCCGCGGGGCTGGCCTGGTTCCTCGCGCACGACGTGCTGCGGCACAGCGCCCCCTTCTTCGCACCCATCGCCGCCGCCATCGCGCTGGGAACCGGCATGGGGCGCCGCGTCCGTCGCGGGATCGAGCTGGTGCTCGGGGTCGTGGTGGGGGTGGGGCTGGGCGACCTGCTGATCAGGCAGATCGGCTCCGGTCCGTGGCAGATCGCCGTGGTGGTGGTCCTGGCCATGTCGGCGGCGGTGTTCGTGGACCGCGGCGCGATAGTCGGCACCCAGGCGGCCTCGTCGGCGATCCTCGTGGCCACCATCCTGCCGCCGGGCAGCGTGGGCGGCTACGAACGGATGCTCGACGCGGCCGTGGGCGGCGTGGTGGCGTTGACCGCGATGGCGCTCATGCCCGTCCACCCGCTGCGCCGCGCCCGACGCGAGGCGGCGTCCCTGCTGGGGGTGGCGTCGTCGGTGCTGGCCGAGGTCTCCGACGGACTGGAGATGCGGGACTCGGACCTCATCCGATCCGCCCTGCAGGAGGCCCGCGGTACGCAGCCGGCGATCGACGCGATCTCGGAGCAGCTCGCGGGGGCCCGCGAGCTGGTGCGGATCTCGCCGTTCTACCGGCGGCGCCGCCCGGAGGAGATCGAGCTCACGGGTGTGCTCAATCCGCTGGACAACGGCATCCGCAACATCCGGGTGCTGGCCCGCCGGGCGATCGTGGCGGTCGACGACCAGGTGGACGTCCCGCCGGTGCTGAGTTCGCTGATCGGCGGGCTGGCCGAGGCGCTCGAGTTGCTCACGCAGCGCATGGCCGCGGACCCCGACGCCCCCACCGACGCCGCGGTGCACCGGGCGCTGCGCGCGGTGGCGTCCCGCGCCAAGCGGGAACTGGTGTCGGGGTCGGGCCTGGCCGAGATCGTGATGTTGGCCCAGATCCGGTCGATCCTGGTGGACATGATGCAGGTGGCGGGTCTGAGCAAGATCTCGGCGCTGGCGACGCTGCCGCCCACCGTGTCCACGCCGGCGGTGGAGCCGGAGCTGCTGGAGGAGTTGCCCGAGCCGCCCGATCGGCCGGCGCCGGGGATTCCGCCGCTCAGGGCGACACGAGCCTCCATGGCTCGGTATGACGATAAAAGGTCGTCCTCTTGACCGCTCGTCGGCCGGTCACGCCGTCGCGGGTGATGACCCCCGCCTCGGTCCCCAGCTGGACCGCCCGGGCCGGTAGCCACGACCGCCTGAGCATCCGGCGGGGTCGCGCGGCGGTGGCGCGGACCCCGGGCATCGCGGGGGTCGGGCGGACCGTGAGGGTGCGGATCTCCCCGGAGAAGACCCGCTCGTCGTCGGCGTAGGCCTCGCCCACCAGCGGTGCGCCCTCGGGGCCCGTGACAGTCGCTTCGCCAACCAGGACGGTTCCGGTCTCGTCGCGGACGAGCGGCACCTCGCGGGCCTCGCCGCGCACCGCGAGTTTGGCCGCGGCCGAGCCGGTGGGTAGGTCATATGCGCGGGTCACCGGGGTGGGATCCTCGGCGATGTACGCGACCTCCACGTCCAGGTTCTCGGTGCGCATCAGTCGCGTGAGCAGGGCGGCCAGTCCGGCGTCCGTGCCACAGAGCAGGACCCGCCTCCGGGTGCCGACCCCGGTGAGTGCCCGGTTGATCTCCTCCGTGGTGGGGATCTCGCTGCATTCCATTCGAGTCTGCTCCACCAGGACGGTGGGCACCGGAGCCGAGCCGCAGCGGATGACGATCATGTCTCCATCATGACCTCTTCCGGTCGGCTGGGGCGAACCTGGGGCAGGATGGGTGGGGTGCGCCGTATCGACCTGAACTGCGACCTCGGGGAGGTTCGCCGGGGGACCCCGCGCTGGTCGGCGTCGCTGGCCGCGCGGTCGGGGGCGGATCCCGGCGACGTCGCGCTGCTGGACGTGGTGACCTCCGCCAATGTCGCGTGCGGCTTCCATGCGGGTAACCGGCCGACCATGATGGCCACCGCTGTCGCGGCCGCTGAGCGGGGAGTGGCCCTGGGCGCGCACCCGTCCTACCGCGACGGGGCGAACTTCGGGCGCGTCCATCACGAGATCTCCCGCGACGAGGTGGCCCGGCTGGTGCTCTTCCAGCTGGTCGAGCTGGACATGGCCGCCCGCCGGCGCGGGACCAGGGTCCGGTACGTCAAACCCCACGGCGCTCTCTACAACCGCATTGCCCGCGATGCAGAGCAGGCCGCGGGTGTGGTCGACGCCGTGCTGCGCTACGCCGGGTCGGCCGACGAGGAGCCCCTGCCCATCCTCGGCCTGCCCGGATCGGTCGTGCTCTCCCTCGCTAGCGCTGCCGGGGTCACCGCGGTGGCCGAGGCGTTCGCGGACCGCGGTTACCGGGCCGACGGCACGCTACTGCCGCGCGACCAGCCGGGGGCGGTGCTCACCGACGTCGAGGAGGTGGCCGCCCGGGTGCTCGCGATCGCGCGCGGCGAGGAGATCGCGGCGTCCGGCGGGTCCCAGGTCGTGGTCCCTGCCGCGTCGGTGTGCGTGCACGGCGACACCCCGGGCGCGCTGGACCTTGCGCGCGGTGTGCGCGCCGCGCTGGAGGCGGCCGGGGTGGAGGTGGCACCGTTCGTGGCCGCGTCTGTCTCCACGCCCGGTCCGGCCGGCGGGTCGGGCGCAGGGTGACGACGACGAGGATCCTCCGCTGCGGAGAAGCTGCGCTGTTGCTCGAGTGTGCTGATCTGGCCGGGGCCGTGGCCCTGGCTCGGAGGGTCGAGCAGCTGCGACCGGCCGCACTGGACGTGGTCGCGGCGGCCCGCACCGTGCTGGTGACCACGCGCGACTCCGCTGCCCTTCCCGAGCTGCGTCGGCGGCTCGAGGCGCTGCTGGCCGAGCGCCCTCCCCGTCCCGGGGACCCGGGGGATGCGGCGGCAGGTGCGGGTGCGGGGAGTGAGGCCGCTGGGCGCGAGGTGACGATCGACGTCCGTTACGACGGCCCCGACCTGGCCGACGTCGCGGAACTCGCGGGCCTCTCCCCGCAGGCGCTGGTGCGACAGCACACCTCGATCACGTGGTTGGCGGCCTTCGGTGGGTTCGCGCCCGGCTTCTTCTACCTGGTCGACGAGCGCGAACTGCGCGGCGCCGGCTCTGATGATCCCGCCACGTATTCCGGCGCGGGAGCCGAGGGCACCGCCGCGGGCGACAGCCCCGCCGAGCCGCCGTCGCCGGTGCCCCCGTCGCCCGGGCCGCTGCCGACCGTGCCGCGGCTGGCCTCCCCGCGGGAGCGGGTCCCGGCCGGGTCGGTGGGGCTGGCCGACCGCTTCTGCGCCGTCTACCCGGGCGCCTCGCCCGGCGGCTGGCGACTGCTCGGGACCACCGATTCCGTGCTGTGGGACTCCGGCCGGTCCGCCCCGGCGCTGCTGGCCCCCGGGATGAGGGTGCGGTTCCGGGACGCCGCGTCGTGAGCCTGATGGTCCTGCGGGCCGGGCCGTCTGCGCTGGTGCAGGACCTGGGCAGGCCGGGGAACGCCTCGCTCGGGGTGACCGCCTCGGGCGTGGCCGATCGCGCCGCCGCCGCGCTGGTCCTGCGCTGCCTGGGGACCGACCCCGCGGCCGCGGTGCTCGAGGTGTTGCTCGGTGGGCTGGTGGTCATGACGGACTCCCCGGCAGTCGTGGCGGTGACGGGGGCGCGGGGCCTCGTCGTCGTCACCACCTCCTCCGGTTCCAGGCGCACCGCCGCCACCGGTGAGGTTCTCCGGTTGGAGGCCGGGTGGACGCTGGAGATCGGTCGGCCCGACGCCGGGGTCCGCAGCTACCTGGGCGTGCGCGGGGGGATCGAGGCGCCGCTCGTGCTGGGCAGCCGTTCGCGCGACACGCTGTCCGGCCTCGGGCCGCCGCCTGTGGTAGCCGGCGATGTCCTTGCGGTGGGCGGCGCCGTGGTGGGCCCCTGGGCGGAGGGCTGGCATGCGGCGGGCGTGCCGGAGGTGGGTGGCGGTGCGGGCCCCGTGGACTTGGACGTGATGCCCGGTCCCCGCGACGACCTGTTCCCTCCCGAGGCGTGGGAGGTCCTGGCCGCGACCGGGCACGTCAGCGGGCACGCCGATCGGGTGGGGGTGCGCATCGATCCGGCCCGGCCCGTGCCCCGGCGCTCTTCCGACGAGATCCCCAGCGAGGGGATGGTGCGCGGCGCCGTGCAGATCCCGGCCGACGGCTCGCCGGTCGTGTTCGGACCCGACCATCCGGTGACGGGCGGCTACCCGGTGATCGGGGTGCTGACCTCGCGATCCGCGGACCGGATCTGCCAACTCCTGCCGGGAACGCCGGTGAGACTGCGCAGGCTGCGGGGCTGACCGACTAGGGTGAGAGCGCTCAGACGACTAATCTGGAGCGCTGGTGTGCGCGGAATCACCAGAAGGTGTCCGTCCCTCACCGTCTATACGACTCTTCAGAGGTGAAAGCGAACCATGCCAGCGATCGTTCTGATCGGCGCCCAGTGGGGCGACGAGGGCAAGGGTAAGGCCACCGACATCCTCGGCGGCCGCGTCGACTACGTGGTCAAGCCCAACGGCGGCAACAACGCAGGCCACACCGTGGTGGTGGGCGGCGAGAAGTACGAGCTCAAGCTCCTCCCCGCCGGGATCCTGTCGCCGAATGCCGTGCCGGTGATCGGCAACGGCGTGGTGGTCAACCTCGAGGCGCTCTTCGAGGAGATCGACGGGCTCGAGGCCCGCGGCGCCGACACCTCGCGCCTGCGGATCTCCGCCGACGCCCACCTGGTCGCGCCGTACCACCAGGCGCTGGACAAGGTGACCGAGCGATTCCTGGGCAAGAAGGCCATCGGCACCACCGGCCGCGGCATCGGACCCACCTATGCCGACAAGGTCTCCCGCGTGGGCATCCGCGTGCAGGACATCTTTGACGAGTCGATCCTGCGCCAGAAGATCGAGGGGTCGCTGCACCTCAAGAACCAGATCCTGGTGAAGATCTACAACCGTCGGACCGTCGAGGTCGAGGAGATGGTCGAGTACTTCCTCGGCTACGCCGACCGGCTGCGGCCCATGGTCTGCGACTCCATGCTGATGCTCAACCAGGCCCTCGACCGCGGCGAGTCCGTGCTCATGGAGGGCGGGCAGGCCACCATGCTGGACGTGGACCACGGGACCTACCCGTTCGTCACCTCGTCCAACCCCACCGCCGGCGGCGCCTGCGTGGGCGCGGGCATCGGGCCCACCCGGATCACGCACTCGCTGGGGATCGTCAAGGCGTACACCACGCGCGTGGGCGCCGGGCCGTTCCCCACCGAGCTCTTTGACAAGTGGGGCGAGTACCTGCAGGTCACCGGCGGTGAGGTGGGCGTGAACACCGGCCGCACCCGGCGTTGTGGCTGGTACGACGCGGTGATCGCGCGCTATGCCGCCCGCGTCAACGGCTTCACCGACTATTTCCTCACCAAGCTCGACGTGCTCACCGGTATCGGGGAGATCCCGATCTGCGTGGCCTACGAGGTCGACGGCGTGCGGCACGACGAGATGCCCATGACGCAGACCGATTTCCACCACGCCACGCCGATCTACGAGACCATGCCGGGCTGGGAAGAGGACATCACCGGCGCGCGCGTCTTCAGCGACCTGCCGCCCGAGGCCCAGGCCTACGTCCTGCGGCTCGAGGAGTTGGCCGGCTGCCACATGTCGTACATCGGCGTGGGGCCGGGGCGCGACCAGAACGTGGTGCGGCGCGACATCCTGGGGTAGACGAGCAGGCGGGCACACGACGCGTGTCAGGCAATCGGTCGAATACGCTCTCGTGTGGGTGAGGTGAGAGCATTATTACCTTTCACGAGGTCGGCTTAGCTGCTGCCTCCCCCTCGAAGACCGGAGAACCCATGCGTCCCCTCACCCGACTCGGCGTCGCCGCCGTGGCGACCGCCCTCGCCTCGGCAACCGCACTCACCGGATCGACCCTCGCCAACGCCCAAGGCCCTGGCACGGTGTATGACAGCCCCAGCAGAGTGAGCGTTAGCGGCACGGGCGCCACCACCACGGTCTCCTACACCAACAAGTCGGGCATGGACCTGGACTGCGTTGCGTACGTTGGCAAGGAAGCTCTGATGCTGGACGTCCAGGTTGCCATCCAGCTGCAGTTCTCGGGTGAAGCGTTGCCCGAGGGGTTCATGGATAGGTTGATCGACGCGGCGGAACAGGGCCAACTCGGCCTCGTCGAAGGTGTGGTCGAAGACGGCGGGACCGCCGAATTCACGGTTGCCGAGAACGGCCTGGGCGCCTTGCTCACCGACGGGTCCTTTTCTCCGGTCGCCGTTGCGATCTGCTTCGCTACCGGCAACGAGTACGCCGAGGTGGAGACTTCTGTTGGCGGTGTTCCGGCCGGTCTCGGTTCGCTGGACTCCGCATTGACCGGCCTGGGGAGCTCGGGTTCGGTCGCTCGGACGACGGGTTCGCTCGGGAGCTGACAGACCGACTGACCTCAATAACGACCTAACCCTCGGCCTCTGCAGAGGCCGGGGGCGGGGTCTTGTGGGTCGGGTCAGAAGGGCAGGCCTGGGATCTGCAGTAGCTTGATCGCCCCTGCGGCCACCCCGGCGCCACTGCGAGCGTGATCGAGATCCCGAGGCCAGCACCGACGATCAGGCCGGCCCGCACATGACATACGTCAGGTAGTCGGCCGGAAATGCTCTCATCGCGGGTTAGGTAGGAGCACTATTAACTTTCACGAGGTCGGCCTAGCTGCCGTCTCCTCTCAAAGACCGGAGAACCAATGCGTTGCCCCACCCGACTCGGCGTCGCCACCGCGGTCGCCGCCCTCGCGTCAGCGATTGCGCTCACCGGAGCCGGCGTGGCTGGAGCGCAGGGCCTTCCCGGCACGGGAAGCGTCGCCGGAGATAACTTCACAATGAACTCCCCGTCGACACTGACCTCGACCCGCACGGCCCAGGGCGTCACTGTCGCCTACAAGAACAAGACCACGAGCTCGCTGGTCTGCACGGGTATGTCTGCTCCTGCGGAGGTAATCGGGGTCGTCGACGCGCATGTGAAGGAGTACGGGGAACGGAGCCTCACGGACGCGGCGATGGGCGAGCTGCAACCGAAGGTCGCCGAGCTGGAGGCCGACGCTGCCGTTGCCGGGCGCATGTTCGGCCTCAACGCTGACGGCTCGGTGTCGGGTGGGGGCATGCCCTCCTCTCCCGGTAGCGGTTCCGAGTTCATCGAACCGGGCGCGTCCGTGACGTGGGTGGTGCCCGCGCCGTCCGGGTACACCGCTGAGGCATTGCTGGTCTGCGTGGAGCCCGATATGACACCCGTGTCGCTCGGAGAGGTCTACTCCTATGCGGAGTACGTCTCGACCCCAGGCAGCGGTGGGCTTTCGGCTCGCTCGAGACCCTGATTCCCGCATTCGGTTCCTAGCAGTGGCTGTCTGACGGTAATCCCACGGTCGGTTAGGCCGATACTGTGGACTTGCGACCAGGTGTCCGACCGGCCACCGGAACCCGACGCTCGGAGCACCCTTGTCAATGTTCAAGAAGATCGGTATCGCCGTCGCGGTCTCCGCGCTCGCATCAGGGACCGCGCTATCCGGTGCCGCGATAAGTCACGCTCAGCCGGTCGAGTTGACGCCAGTGTTCGCCAGTCCCAGCAGCGTCAGCGTGAGCGGGAGGGGTGGGGACTCGGCTGTCACGTATACCAACAGGTCAGGCCGCGATCTGGTGTGCGGTACCTACCTCGGGCCGGGCCGGTTGATCGGTGACCTCTACGACTTCATCCGAACGATGCCGGTCAACACCGGCCTGACACCGGAGCTCTCCGCCCGACTCGAGGTGGCGTTGCAGCAGGGCAGGGTCGGAGTCCTCAGCTTCCTCGTCGAGGACGGGCAGACGACCGTCACGGAGACCGGACCTGATGGCCAGGACAGCGGCAGCATCCTCAGCGACTCGTCGTTCGACCCGCACGCGTTGGCGATGTGTTCTTCGATCGGTGACGTCGAGGAGATCGACTACGCGGAGGTCGAGGTGTCCCCGGGGGTCGGTGTGCCGAGCGGGTTGGGCTCGCTCGACGCCGCCCTGACCGGTGTCGGGAGCTCGGGCTCGGTCGCCGAGACCACGAGTTCGCTCGGCGGCTGACCACCAAGGGTCACAGCGGCCTGTCAGTCCAGGTGGCTGAAGGCGTTGCGCACGGCGGCCACCGCGTCGTCGACCTCGAATCCCGCGCCCGCCGCCAGCTCCGTGAACTCCTCGGCAGCCCGGGCAAGAGCAGCGGCAGGCAGGTCTGCCGCCGAGACGAAGGTCCCCGAGCGGCCGCGACCCTCGAGTACTCCCGACTCCTCAAGTTCGCGATAGACCTTTGCCGCGGTGGCGGTGGAGATCCCGACCTCGTCGGCGAGGGTTCGCACGGCGGGAAGCCGGGTCCCCGGCGTCAGCTGCCCACCCTTGACGGCGTCGAGGATCTGCGTCTTGAGCTGACGGAACGGCGGTTCGGCCGAGGCGGGGTCCACGACCAGCGCCACCCCGCCCACCCGGGAGCCACTGCCCGCTGCGCGTGGGCGGTCGCCCGGCGCGCGAGAAGTGGCCCCCGACTCGCTCATGCTCAGGCCCAGACCTGATCGATCGCGGTCGCCTCGCGCGGCGGCGCGACCGGCGTCGGGGCCGGGGTCCGTGAGAAACGCGGGGCGGGCGACGGGCCCACGTCCCCGGCGACCTCCACGAAGGTCTCGCGTGCCTTGAGGTGCGGATGGTCCAGCGCCTCGGTGTAGGTCAGGACCGGGGTGGTGCAGGCGTCCGTTCCGTAGAACAGCTCGGCCCACTCGTCACGCGGCTTCTCGGCCAGCTTGCCGGCGATGAGCTCGCGCAGCTCGTCCCAGCGATCGAAGTCGAACTGTCCGGGCATCCCCTCGCCGTCGATACCGAGGATGCGAGCGAACTCCGCGTAGAACTGCGGCTCGAGGCAGCCCACGGCCATGAACTTGCCGTCGGAGCAGGTGTAGACGTCGTAGAACGGGAACCCGGTGTCGAGCATGTTGGTCCCGGCCACGTCCGACCACTGGTCGCGGGCGCGCATGGCCCACTGGAACTGACCCAGCACGGAGGCGCCGTCGGTCATGGCGGTGTCGATGACCTGGCCCTCGCCGGAGGTGGCGCGCTCGATGATCGCCGCGAGGATGCCCTGGATGAGGAACATCGACCCGCCGCCGAAGTCGCCGACCAGGTTGAGTGGCGGCACCGGCCGCTCGCCTTTGCGGGCGGTGGCGTTGAGGTGACCGGTGAGCGAGATGTAGTTGAGATCGTGGCCAGCGGTGTGGGCGAGCGGCCCGTACTGGCCCCAGCCGGTCATCCGGGCGTAGACCAGCCGCGGGTTTGCCTCCAGGCACTCGTCCGGGCCGAGTCCCATGCGCTCGGTGACGCCGGGGCGGAAGCCCTCGACCAGGACGTCGGCCTTGGCGATGAGGGCCCGCACCTGCGCGAGGCCGTCGTCGCTCTTGAGGTCGGCCTCGACGACGGTCCGGCCGCGACGGGTCACGTGCGCCCACCCGTCGACGGACTTGGCCAACTCGCCCGGGCGCATGACGGTGACGACGTCGGCGCCCAGGTCCGCGAGCATCATGCAGGCGTGGGGACCGGGGCCGATGCCGTTGAGTTCGACGACGCGGATGCCGGCGAGGGGGCCAGAGGAGGAATTGGTCACAGGTGTGCCTTTCGTGTGGCGTTCCCCACACGCTATCGCTTCGCCCCTTCACGGGTCGGAGGTAGGTCGCTGTGACTGCTGTGGCCCGTGTGGCCAGCGGCGATAACGGAACGAGGGCCTTGTGGAAAAGCCTCGAAGTTTCCGCCGCTTACGTGAGACGAAGATGTGATCTATGTAACACTCTTCTCAGGCCTTTCCCAGAACGCCTGCCAAAGTCGTCGCCGAACTCCAAGTGGTGGCGTCCCCTCACTTCAAGGAGTACTTATGTCTTCATTCAAGCGAATCGCCGCCGGCGCCTCAGCGTTCGCGCTCGCGTCCGGAGCGGTCCTCGCGGGCGCCGGGATCGCGGGAGCCCAGGGTTCGTCCGAGATCGCGGCGGGCCTCGGGCTCGCGGCCACCGCGCTCAACGGGCCGGTGTCGGTCGCCGGAAACGATGAGGGTGGCCCGACGGTGACCTACATCAATGAAACAGCGGCGGCCCAGAACTGTGTCGGCTTCACACTGCCGTATGCCGCGATCGCAGCGGCGGGCATCGACCCGAGTGGCCTGGACCTCACCAATCCCGCGACGGCGGTGCTGATCGGCCAACTCGAGGCGACGGGTGGGGTCTCTGTCCTCGGGGCCGATGACGACGGCGGGCCCGACGCGTACGTGGCCGCCACGGCCAACGGTGGCGTGATGGGTGCCGTCGGCGGTCTCTTTGGTAACCCGCAGGTCGACGTTGACATTGCTGTGGCCGCCGGCGAGAGCGTGGTCTGGACGGCCCCGTCGCCGGTCACGCCGGCTGCTGCCGTGATCATCTGCGCGCCGCCCGCCGGCGAGCAGGCCCCGGTCGTCAGCTTCGGCATCGACAAGCAGGTCGTCGTGGACCAGATCAACGGGACGCTGCCGGGCGGTTCGATCGGCACCGGCAGTGTGAGCGGCGGCAGTGTCGGGATCGGCGCGAGCCTGCTCGGCTCGCTCGGCGGCGGAGAGGCCGCCCCCGAGGCCGACCTCGACGTCGACGTCGACCTCGAGGCCAACAGCGGCAGCGCGGGCAGCGGCGCCGACGCCGACGCCGTGATCGACGTGAACGCGCTGAACAACTGACCGACCAGCATCACCCCGCAATACCCGTCCGGGCCCGGCACCCTCCATGGTGCCGGGCCCGGACGTCTGTTCAGCCGCGTTCCGGCCGTTGCCGCAGGTCTACTAGCGTGGGAGCCATGACCGCAGCGCACGATCCCCTCGCCCCGCCCACCGTGGACCGCTTCGGGACGCCCGGCACCCCGACCGCCACCCGCGTGATGCTGCTCGGCTCGGGCGAGCTGGGCAAGGAGGTCACGATCGCGCTGCAGCGGCTGGGTGTCGAGGTGATCGCGGTGGACAGGTACGCCGGCGCCCCCGCCCACCAGGTCGCGCACCGCTCCCACACGATCGACATGACCGACGCCGACGAGGTGCGCCGGGTGGTCGAGCTCGAGCGACCACAGGTGATCCTGCCGGAGATCGAGGCCATCGCCACGGCTGCGCTGGCGCAGATCGAGCAGGACGGACTGGCCCGCGTCGTGCCGACCGCCCGGGCCGTCCAGCTGACTATGGACCGCGAGGGCATCCGCCGCCTCGCCGCCGAGGAGCTGGGCCTTCCCACCAGCCGGTACGCCTTTGCCTCGTCGCTGGAGGAACTGCAGGCGGCGTGCACCGAGATCGGGTTCCCGTGCCTGGTCAAGCCCACCATGTCGTCGTCGGGCAAGGGCCAGTCCTCCCTCCACGGTCCCGATGACGTCTATGCGGCGTGGACCTACGCGCAGTCCGGCGCGCGGGTCGCGGGGGCGCGCGTGATCGTGGAGTCGTTCGTCGACTTCGAGTACGAGATCACCCTGCTCACCGTCCGCAGCGTGGACCCGGAGACGGGGGAGATCCGCACCGACTTCTGCGAGCCGATCGGCCACCGGCAGGAGCGCGGCGACTACGTGGAGTCGTGGCAGCCGCAGGCCATGACGCAGGACGCCTACGACTCGGCGCGGTCGGTGGCGGCGCGCGTGACGGGAGCGCTCGGCGGGGTGGGCGTGTTCGGCGTGGAGCTGTTTGTCAAGGGTGTCGACGTCTACTTCTCCGAGGTCAGCCCGCGCCCGCACGACACCGGACTGGTCACGCTGCGCAGCCAGGTCCTCAGCGAGTTCGAGATGCACGCCCGCGCGGTCCTCGGCCTGCCGGTGGTCACCACCATGGCCAGCCCGGGCGCCTCCGCGGTGATCTACGGCGGTTCGGGGATCGGTGACGGGGCCGGGAGCGGGACGGCCGACGGCGTGGGCTTCGAGGGCATCGGTTATGCGGGCGTCGCGCACGCGCTCGCCGTGCCGGAGTCCGAGCTTCGACTCTTCGGCAAGCCTTCCGCCAGCGAGTTCCGTCGCATGGGAGTGGCCGTGGCGACCGCCGAGGACGTGGAGACCGCGCGCGATCGGGCCCGCGAGGCCGCCTCGCGTGTGACGGTCGTGTGGTAGGAGGTGCCGGTGGTCGTGGGTCGGTGGGGAGGCGTCGCCGGATGACGACGACGAGGAGTCTCGGCGAGGAGGCCCGCGGCCTGCCCCGCGAGCCCACCGCGCGTTGGATCCTGGTGCTGGTCGCCGGGTTGGTAGCGGTGTGGCTGGCCGTGCTGGCCTGGCAGGTTCAGGTCCTGCCCGAGCGGGTGCCGACGCATTTCGGTGCCGGCGGGGTCCCCGACGGGTGGTCGAGCAAATCCGGCGCGATCGCGTTCTCGACGCTGGGTCCGCTGCTGTTCGCGTTGCCGCTTCCGCTGATGTCGTTGCTCGTCCTGCGCTGGCCGGCGGGGATCAACGCCCCCAACCGGCAGTGGTGGACGGCCACCGCGCCGCGGCTGCGTCGGTTCGAGCGGCTGCTCCGGGAGGACCTGTGGCTGATCGCGGCGGTGATGCTGGTGATGTTCATCGGCATCCAGGTGGGGATCTCCGAGGCCGCGCGGACCCCGGAGGGCCGGATGCCGGGCGTGTGGCTTGTCGGCCCGGTGACCGTGGTGTTCGTCGGCACCGGCGTGGTCCTGGCGAGGATGTTCGGCAGCCGCTACGCAGAGCAACCCGACCTCGGTTGACCGGCCTGTGGATGGTCGTCCACCCCATCCACAGCCCCCTCTCGCGGGCCTGATTCCGGCGCGCGACAGCCCTACCGTGGCTCTCGAGCGGCACTGGGATCTGTGCGGGAGGGAAGTGTGGTCGATGGCGGGTTCGGGGGCAGGGGCGGGATCAGGGGCGGAGGCACGGCGGGCGGTGTCGGGTCCGGTGGCGTCGGCGCTGCTGGCGTTCGAGCAGGTGGCCGTGGCGGCGGAGGCGGGCCGGGTGCGTGAGGCCGGAGCCCGGGTTGCCGAGCGGGCTGGGGAATTGATCGCGGCGCTCGAGGAGGCGTCGGCCGCAGCGTCCGGTGTGCAGGCCGGAGTGTCGGGTGGGTTGCTCAGCGGGCCGGCGCTGGCCGAGTGCGCGGAGCTGCTGGCGCGGCGGGCGCGGGCCGTGGCGACTGACACCGAGGGAATCGCGGGAGAGATGGAACGGGCCTCGGGCCTACTGGCCGAGGCCGACGAGGAGGGGGCCCGCCGTGTCGCCGGCGCAGGGGGCTGAGGCGTTGGCGATGGCGTCGGTGATGACGTTGGTGGTGGCCGTGGACCACGCCGAGGACCGGGCCGCGTTGACGGGTCGCGAGACAGCGGACGCGGCGGATGACCTGGACTCGGTGGCGCGTCGACTCGGCGGGGGCGATCCAGCCGGGGGGAATGCAGCTGGCGGAGCAGCCGCCGGCGGCGAGTGGTCGGGTCGCTCGGGTGGGCAGGCTCGCAGGCGCGTGGGGGACGCCGCTGCCGAGGCCAGGATGCTCTCCGGCGCCTGCCTCTTCCTGTCCGACGTTCTGCGGGTGGAGGGTTCGAGGCTGGCCAGGGCGCTGATCCACTGGAGTGACGACGCGCGGGTCGGTCGCGCGTCGGGGGACACTACCGAGGTCCAGGTCCAGGTCCAGGTCCAGGTCGAGGCCGAGGTCGAGGACGCTGATCGAGGGCTGGTGGCACGCCTACGCGAGGCCGCCGATTCCCTGGCCGGTTACACGGACGCCGCGACCCGGGCGTGCCTCGATCTGGCGGGTTCGACCGACGACGACCCCCGGGCCATCGCGGAGCAGTGGCACTCCCTCGCTCCGGCCGATCGCGAGCGCCTCGCCCGAGACCACCCGGAATTGGGTTCGGTCGCAGGGCTCTCGTCGGCCACCCGGGACGCGCTCAACCGGACGCGGCTGCGCAGGCTGCTCGATGCGGGCGGGACAGGCGCGGGCGGGGCCGGTCCCGACGAGGCCGTGGCCCCGGGTCTGGCCGCGCTGGCCGCGCACCTGGCCGAGGACCCGCGGCGGCACCTGCTGTCGCTGCACGCGGACGGCCGGGCGGTGGTGGCGAGTGACGATCCGGATGGCGCGGACCGGGTGGTCACGTTGATCCCCGGGACTGGCGCGTCGCTGGGGTCGATCGATCGCACCGCCGAGCGGGCAGCGGCGTTGTGTGAGGCCGATGATGCTGCCACCGGGTCCTGCGTGGCGGTCTCGTGGCAGGGATACCTCGCCCCCGCCGATGCCGTCGCGGCCGGCTTCTCAGCGGCACCCGCCCGAGCCCACGCCGGTGACCTGCGGGACTTCTCGGCGGGACTGGACGCCGTCGAGAGCATGGACGGCCACGACGCCCCGCACGCGGCGGTGGGGTACAGCTACGGCTCGGCGGTGCTCGGGGCGGCCGCGGCGGACCCGCACGGGTTGGCAGCGGACCGGATGATCCACGTGGGAAGCCCCGGCGCCACGGTCGATTCGCTGGCCGAGCAGTGGACAGACGAAGCCGGCACCGCGCGGCCGGCCCGGCCCGATGAGGTGGTGGGCGTGGTCTCGCGGTGGGACCCGGTTCCCTGGTGGTCGATCACGGAGGTCCTGGGCGGGCGGCCGGGCACGGAGGAGTTCGGCGGGTTCGCGGTGGACGTCACCGAACCAGATGCCCAGCCAGCGCAAGGAGTCCCGGGGCTGGACCAGGTGCGCGGCGCGCACTCGGCCTACTTCGATCCCGGGACGGTGTCGCTGGAGGAGATCGGTCGGCTCGTGGCCGGTACCGATTGACCCGAGAATCCGGGGTAGCGGTCTTGTCGAGAGCGAGGAAGGGGCCGTCAGCGGCGGTTGGGCTGGGACTCCAGCGCCGCGGCGAGCATTTCCTCACGGCTGCCGAGCTTGGTGCGTTCGCGGCCCGAGGCCTCGCCGAGCGAGCGCTCGCTGGTGTCGATCGCGGCCCAACCCGGGCCGTCGACCACCGTCACCCCGCGCTCGGCCAGCAGGTCGCGCACGGCCTGAGGGTCGGTGGCGGTGGGCGCGAACAGGGCGCCCGCCTCGAGGTCGGCGACCAGCAGGTTCACCGTGTCCACCGCGCAGTGCCGGTTGGTGCCGATCACGCCGGTGGGTCCGCGCTTGACCCAGCCGGCGGTGAACAACCCCTGGACCGGCTCGCCGCCGGGCCCGGTCAGCACGCGCCCGCCGTCGTTGGGGATGGTCGAGGTGGCCGGGTCGAAGGGCACGCCGTCGAGCGGGTCCGAGCGGTATCCGACGGCCTTGTAGACGGCATCGACGGCGATGTCCTCGCACACTCCCGTGGCGCGCACCCGCGTCCCGTCCGGCTCGGTCCGCTCCAGGCGCAGGCCGGTCACGCGGCCGTCCGTTCCCAGCACTTCGACGGGACTGCGGTGGAAGCGGAAACGCACCACCCGCCCGCCGGCCGAGAGCGCGGCGGCCTCGGCGGCGTCGGCCGACGGATGGCCTGTCTCCGCCTGCGCGGCCGCCCACTTGGCCAGCTGATCGCAGACCTGCCCGGCACGACGATCATGCTCGAGGTGATCGCGCGCCTCGTCGTCGTACTCCAGGTCGGCGGTGTCCACCACGATCGTCAGACCCTCCACCTTCCCCATCTCCCGCAGCTCCAGCGGGGTGAACTTGGCGTAGGCGGGGCCGCGCCGACCGATCACGGACACCACCCGGGTGGCGCTGGTGCCGAAACCCTCGCGGACGTGCGCGGGGATGTCGGTGGCCTCGAGCTGCTCGGGGGTGCGCACGAGCATCCGCGCGACGTCGAGCGCGACGTTGCCCACGCCCACCACGGCGGCGCGGTCGGCGGTCAGCGCCCAGTTGCGCCTCGCGTCGGGATGACCGTCGTACCAGGTGACAAACTGTGCGGCGCCGTAGGAACCCTCGAGGTGTTCGCCGGGGATGCCGAGTTCGCGGTCGGCCAGCGCACCGGTGGCGAAGATGACCGCGTGATACAGCCGCGGGACGTCCTCCAGGGTGAGGTCGCGGCCGAACTCGACGTTGCCGAGGAAGCGGATGCGCGGGTCGGTGACGATCGACTCCAGCGTCCGCGCGATGCCCTTGATGCGCGGGTGGTCCGGCGCGACGCCGTGGCGCAACAGGCCGTACGGCACCGGGAGCCGGTCCAGGCAGTCCACGACGATGTCCCGCTCGTGCTGATCGGCCCATGCGAGAAGCGACTCGCATGCGTAGACCCCCGCGGGACCCGATCCGACGACTGCCACGCGGACTGGGAAATCTGAGGGGGTCGTCATGATCCGATCGTCGCACAGACGCGGCGCCCGGGGGCCTCGACCTGACCGAACCGCGGCTGGGGGAGCATAATCGTGTTTCATGAGCGACTTCGTCGGGGATCTCGACCCGCAACAGGCCTGGGATCTGCTGGCCTCCGACCCGGACGCCGTTCTGGTGGACGTGCGCACCAGTGCCGAGTGGCAGTGGGTCGGCGGCGCCGATCTGTCGGGGTTGGGCAAGCACACGCTGGGAATCGAGTGGATGACCTCGGCGGGCGAGCCAAACCAGGGGTTCGTGGAGCAGCTCGGCCGGGCGGGCGTGGGACCCGAGACGCCGGTGTTGTTCCTGTGCCGCAGCGGGCACCGCTCCTCTGCCGCCGCACGCACCGCGGCCGCCGCGGGATACGGTCCCGCCTACAACGTGGCCGAGGGCTTCGAGGGCGATCCCGACCCGCAGGGCCGCCGCGGCACCGTCAACGGGTGGAAGGTCGCGGGCCTGCCCTGGCGGCAGTCCTGACCGTCGGCGCCCCAGGCCCCGCTAGTTCTGAACACCGCTAGTCCCGACACGCACCACCACCAGCACAAGAAAGCAGCGATGAAGAACAACGAGCTCCCCGACGGCCTCCACCCCGACACCCTGGGGGTCCGGGCCGGGCAGATGCGCACCGGCTTCGAGGAGACCACCGAGCCGATGTTCCTCAACTCCGGCTACGTCTACGAGACGGCGGAGGCGGCTGAGTCGTCCTTCAACGGCGACATCCAGCGCTTCGTGTACTCCCGCTACGGCAATCCCACCGTGGCGATGTTCCAGGAGCGGCTGCGGCAGATCGAGGGCGCTGAGGCGTGCTTTGCCACCAGCTCGGGGATGTCCGCGGTGTTCGTGGCCCTGGCCGCGCTGTGCCGCAACGGCTCGCGGTTGGTGGCCTCGCGGGCGCTGTTCGGCTCCTGTTACGTGATCTGCGCGGAGATCCTGCCGAGCTGGGGCGTGGAGACGGTGTTCGTGGACGGCGCCGACCTGGACCAGTGGCGCGAGGCGCTCAGCGAGCCCACCGACGCCGTCTTCTTTGAGACCCCCTCCAACCCCATGCAGGAACTGGTGGACGTCCGCGCGGTGTGCGACCTGGCCCACGCAGCCGGTGCACAGGTGGTGGTGGACAACGTCTTTGCCACGGTCCTGCACCAGAAGCCGCTCGAGCTGGGCGCGGACATCGTGGTCTACTCCACCACCAAGCACATCGACGGCCAGGGCCGCGTCCTGGGCGGCGCCGTGCTGGGCACCGAGGAGTACATCTCCGGGCCCGTGCAGAACCTCATGCGTCACGCTGGCTTTGGCATGAGCGCTTTCAACGCCTGGGTGCTGCTCAAGGGCCTGGAGACCATGGGCCTGCGCGTCGAGCGGATGTCGGCCAACGCGCTGGAGGTGGCGCAGTTCCTGGAGTCACACCCGGCCGTGGACTGGGTGACCTACTCGATGCTGCCGTCCCATCCGCAGCACGAGCTGGCCCGGGCGCAGATGTCCGGCGGCGGGTCGGTGGTGACGTTCGGGCTGAAATTCGACGACGACGAGGTGGACGGCGGCAAGAAGCGGTGCTTCTCGCTGCTCAACGCGCTCGAGGTCATCGACATCTCCAACAACCTGGGCGACGCCAAGTCCCTGGTGACCCACCCCGCGACCACCACGCATGCGTCCATGGAGCCGGAGGCCCGCGCCGCGGTGGGCATCGCCGACAACGTGGTCCGCCTCTCGGTGGGGCTCGAGTACGCCGGAGACCTCATCGAGGACTTGCGTCGAGGGCTAGCCTGAGCCTTATGCGGTCACATGGTGGCGCGTCGCGGACCCGGGTGGCGGTCATGCCGGCAGCGCATCCCGCCGTGCGGCGCATCACAGGGCTCGACGGCCTGGACCACATCGAACTGCTGCCGCTGCGACCGGACGCCGTCAGAGGCGAGACCCGCGCCGACGCCGCTCCCGCCGAGCAGGTCGCGAGCGACGAGCTCCCGGACGGGGTTCGTCGCGACGAGGTTCACCCCGGCGGGGATCCGCTGTGGCACATCGATGTGGCCCATGTGCACTTCGGCTACGACTACCTGGACGCCGAGAGCGCCGACGACATGGTGGCGTACCTCGCCGATGCCGGGGTGCCGATGGTGCTCACCGTGCACGACATCGTCTATCCGTCCCACGAGGACGACGCGCCGCACCGCGACCACACCGCGACCCTCGTGGAGGCCGCCTCCCGGGTGATCACGCTCACCGAGGTCGCGGCGCAGGAGTTGTGGGTGCGGTGGGGCGTCGAAGCGGTGGTCGTGCCGCATCCGCGACTGCTGGACGAGCCCGAGATCTCCACGGCCATCCGATCCGGCCATCACCTGCGCGGCGGTGACGGCACGACCGTGGTCGGGGTCCTGCTCGAGCGCATGGGGGAGAACATCGAGGGCCCCGAGCTGCTCGATCTCCTGGCACCGGTGGCGAGCGGTCGACAGAGCGCGCATCTGCGGATCGTGGTGGAGGCGCAGGCCTGGCGGGACGCGTGTGGCGAGGACCGCGAGAGCGGCGGGCACCATCTGGTAGCCGAGCTGGCCGCGGAGGGCGACTGGGAATCAGTGCGCCTAGTGCGCTACGAGGCGCTCGATCTGGGGCCGGTATTGGCCGAGTTCGCCGCGCTCGACGTGTGCGTTCTCCCGTATCGGTTCGCCACCCACTCCACGTGGCTGGAGCTGTGTCGCGACCTGGGTGTGGCGCCGGTGTTCCCGGCCGTGGGTTGTCTGCGGGAGCAGTGGTTTGACCGCTGCGACCCCTCCGAGCACTCCGGCGAGGTGTACGACCCCCGCGATCCAGGCGCGCTGACGTGGGCCGTTCGCACCGCCATCGACGAGCCGCGGGGCGTGCCGCCGCGCGTCGAGGGGGCGGACCCGGCGGCCGTGATGGCCGCGCACGAGCAGGTGTACCGGAAGGCCGCCCTCGGCTGATCGGGCTCTGCGCGCTCAGGCCCTGTCCACTCAGGAGGTGGCGTCGGCGCGGGTGATCTCCACGGGCCACGCCAAGGTGAGCATCGAGTCCGGGGCGGGGGAGCTCGAGTCCATGCTCAGCTCCAGACACACGGTCACGGGTTGTCCCGGGGTGGTGCGGGTGGCGCCGGGCAGGACCAGGGAGCCGTCGACGGTCGGGGCGTCCACGGGTTGGGGTCGGGTGCCGTCGCCGGCGAGCACGCTGGTGGCCCCAGCGGCGAACGTGGGTGCGGCACACGCGCCCTCCAGGGCGGCGACCGCTCGGATCCTCACCGCGGCGGCCGCAGCGGGATCGCCCTCGGCCAGGACTCCTTTGCCAATCGCCACGTGGGCATCCGAGCGGGAGTCGACGCTGGTCCGCAGGGTGAATGGCTGGTAGACCGAGCGATCACGCAACCCGGAGGTGTCCACCCGGACGGGGAAGTGCCCGCCGTAGGACGAGACCGGTGCGGTCCAGGTGGTGCCGAAGTCGGTGGAGGCCTGCACGGACCACGTGGAATTGCGCAACGCCGACTCCTGGGCCAGGACGTCATCCCGGTGGTCCTGCATGATCACGGTCCCGCCGAGGGTGCAGACGGAGGCGGCACCGAGGGCGATCAGCGCGGTGGCCGCGTGCTGGATCCTCATGAGTCCTCCGAACACTTGATTTCACGAAAACCGTTCCGGGGGAACGTTCCTCGGAGCGGGCCGAGCCCGCAGTGAGCTTTCGATCTATCAACACTATGGCCGGGGCGGGCGGAGTCGTTACACCTCGCCCCGACGATTGGCCGTGGCTCGCCGGGTTCCCACCCGTGGCAGCGGCGTGTCGAGGCGTGCGTCAGCGGATGGAGACGACCATGCCCGTTTTCTGGGTTGTGCCGCATCCACTGGTTCGAGGTGCCGTCGTATCGCCGCGACGAATCATCGCTGGCCGGAATAATCGCCTTGATGCTCTCTTCGTGACTGAACGAGTAGTTCCGAGTGGCCAGTTCGTCTGCGAGTTGCAGGGTGCTGCCGGAGTCGTTGATCACCGCAGAGGACGAGCCATCAGCGAAACACTGGGCGGTGGACCTGAACCCGGCGACAGTCACGCGGGCGACTGTGGACGAGGCATCGGACGCGGCGATCGAGTACGTGTACCCGAGGGTGTTCTGATGGGCCACTAATCGGGGCGACGGAGCGGGATTGCCGAAGCAGGTCGTCGTGGTCGCGGTCAGGCTCGTCGGCTGCGGGTAGGACATCCAGTGTGACGCCCGTGCGATCTCGAGGTCTCCGCCCGGGCCGGTGATATATCGCCCCATCCAGAATTTGTCCGTCACCTTGCGGGGAGGGACGATTTCGGGGGAGACCTCGCTGACACTGCTCAGGTTGTCATCCGCGCCGGCGGCCTGCGAACCGAGCAGATTGGCCTCACCGGTCTGGAAGTTGCCATCAGCGAAGACTCCGTCCGACCACGCGGCCAGGGTCACTGCGGCGCCGAGGCCCAGGACCACGCCGCCGGCCAGAATGGCCTTGCGCTCGCACTTGCGGTCCAGCTGCGTCTGCTGGGCTTCGGGAGTGAGGGGAGTCGTTGGCGATCAAGAAACGCGCTCTTCCGTTGGGGCCACCAGACGGGCCCTTGAGGGGGTGGGGTGTGTCGCCCTCGTACGGATTTTCGGACGTGATCGATACCGGGCTGTTATTACTAATTAAGCGAACCGTTATGGAGATCTGTGATTCATATAGGGTTCTACCTGCGACGCTGAAGGTAGAGGGCCAGGCTGATCGGTCTGAATTTCATGGTGGCCAGCGGATTTGGACGTGAGGTTCACATATTTTTCTTATGTTTTTAACAGAATTATTCGAGATCAAATCACACAGGTGCCGAGCCTCCAAGTCGGGACGGGGTTCGGGGGTGCACTGGCATACTCGTGCGTAGTGACCCGGCCGAGGTGTCGGCGATTTCGCACACACGTACACCACAAGGAGCCCCTATGTCCCCCGCCCTCCCGCTCAAGCTCGGATACAAGGCCTCGGCTGAGCAGTTCGGCCCGCGCGACCTGGTCGAGTACGCGGTCCTGGCCGAACAGGCGGGGATGGATTCGGCCACGGTGTCCGACCACTTCCAGCCCTGGCGCCACGACGGCGGCCACGCGCCCTTCTTCCTGGCGTGGATGACCGCGGTGGGGGAGCGCACCGAGCGGCTGCAGTTGGGCACCTCCGTGCTCACGCCCACCTTCCGCTACAACCCGGCCGTGCTGGCCCAGGCGTTCGCCACCATGGCGTGCCTCTACCCGGGCCGGATCTTCCTGGGCGTGGGCACCGGCGAGGCGCTCAACGAGATCGCCACCGGTCATCAAGGTGAGTGGCCCGAGTTCAAGGAGCGGTTTGCCCGCCTCCGCGAGTCGGTCCGGCTCATGCGCGAGTTGTGGACCGGCGAGACCACCAGCTTCGAGGGCGATTTCTACACCACCAAGGACGCCTTCCTCTACGACGTGCCCGACGACGGCGTGCCGGTGTACGTCGCGGCGGGCGGCCCGGTGGTGGCCAAGTACGCCGGCCGGGTGGGCGACGGCTTCATCTGCACCTCGGGCAAGGGCATGGAGCTCTACACCGACAAGCTCCTGCCCGCCGTCGAGGAGGGCGCGAAGATCAACGACCGCGACTCCGCAGCCATCGACCGGATGATCGAGATCAAGATCAGCTACGACACCGACCCGGACCTCGCCCTGGAGAACTGCCGCTTCTGGGCGCCGCTGTCCCTGACTCCGGAGCAGAAGCACTCCGTCGACTCCCCGCGCGAGATGGAGCGCCTGGCCGACGAGCTGCCCATCGAGCAGGTGGCCAAGCGCTGGATCGTGGCCTCCGATCCGGACGACGCCGTCGAGCAGGTCAAGCAGTATGTGGACGCGGGACTGAATCACCTGGTCTTCCACGCGCCCGGCCACGACCAGAAGCGCTTCCTGGACCTGTTCAAGGCCGACCTCGAGCCGCGGCTGCGGGCCCTTGCATGACTGACGAGAACGCCGTGACCGCAGGGGGCTCCGTCCCGGGCCCGGACAAGGCCGACCTCTCCGGCCTCGAGGGGATCCTCGAGGGCGCCGACTCGGTTCGCGTCCTGCGCTATCCGCACGAGACCGAGCCGGATGAGGAGGGTGAGACCACGGAATGGCATTGCGACATCGTCGTCGTCGACAACGTCCCCGCGCCCGGGTTCACCACCTACGCCACCGTGGGGGCGCGCGAGCTGCCCACCAACGTCACGACGCCCGACGGGCGGCAGATCCGCAGTGAGTTCGTGACCGTCGGCCGCACCGGGCACCGCGCGATGGCCGACGTACTGGACGCCTGTGCGCTGGCCATCGCCACCGGCTCCATCCACGTGGCGCCGGGCGCGGTGATCCCCAACGCGGTGGGGCTGGTCGACTCCGGGCGGCGCTGCGAGCACCTGGTGCTGACCCCGCCGTTCCTCTGGCCCGAGCTGCAGGTGGTGGACGAGACCGGCGGCCCCGACGGCACCGGGCCGCTGCTCACGCGCCTGCAGGCCGTGCCCATCACCACCGCCGAGATGTCGGTGGTCGGCCGCGACGGCGCCGATGCGTTGTTCGCGATCCTCGACGCCGCCAACGCCGACGTCACCAACCCGGATCGCCCGAGCGTGGTGTGAGCATGGCGCTGCCCCGGGCGACCACGTCCTTCGCCGGCCCCGGCGGCCGCGCCGTGCGCCTGCTCGACACGGCCGCCGGGCGGATCATCATCGAGGCCACGCCGCGCGGGATCGCGCGCCTGGAGCAGGTGGGGCCCGAGGTGGGGATCGACGAGGTGGGGCCTGACCAGCCCGGGACGTGGTTCGACGTGAAACATTTCGACGACGACGACAACCAGGACAACGACGACGACGACAACCCGGACAACGACGACGACACCGACGACGACGAGGTGCGCGATCCCGACCCCGGCGCGGCGGCGGGGCTTCTGGCTCGCTTGGCCGATCAGCTCGAGGCCTACCTCGCCGGTGAGCGGCGTGAGTTCGATGTCCCCGTGGACTGGGCGGCCGCGGGCGTGCACGATGAGTTCTCGCGCGAGGCGTACCGCGAGATCCAGCACATCCCCTACGGCGAGACCTCCAGCTACGGTCAGATCAGCATCGATGCCGGCCGGCCCCGCAACGCCCGTAGAGTGGGGCGTTTGTGCACGCTGGTGCCGGTGCCATTTGTCATCCCCGTCCACCGGGTTATCCGCGCAGACGGCGGGATGGGCAACTGCCCCGAATACCGCCTGCGGCTCCTCGAGCACGAGCGGCGTAACCTCGCCGCCGCCGACCCGATCGCCTTCGCCTGATCTAGCGCGTAGCGGTGTGAAGTGTCGTACGGCGTGGCTAGGGTGGCGGCAGCCCGACCGCCGTCGAACCATCCTGGGGGATCCCATGACAGTCGGAGACGTCACCACCGAGACGCGCAACACCGTGCCGCACACCGCCGAGCCGCGCACCGGGTCTGATCCGCGGCCAGGCCGTGGCGCCAGCCCTGGGATTGATCCGCGCGCCCAAAGCGCGGCCGAGCGGTTCCTGCAGGTCCGCGGACTCACCGACCTGCTGGCGTCCCGGCTCAGCGCGGAGGACCAGATCCCGCAATCCATGACGGCCGCGAGTCCCGCCGCGTGGCACCGCGCGCACACCACGTGGTTCTTCGAGGAGTTTGTCCTGGGCGGGCTGCCGGGATATCAGTCGCCCGAGCCGATCTTCCGCTTCCTGTTCAACTCCTACTACGAGGCCGTCGGCCCGCGGCAGCCCCGGCCTGAGCGGGGGCTGATCACCCGCCCGTCGGTGGCGGAGATCGGGGCCTTCCGGGCGCGTGTGGACGAGGCCGTGGTGGCGGCGCTCGAGGCGGGCCGGATCGACGAGCGCGGGCTCGAGCTGCTCGAACTGGGCTGTAACCACGAGCAGCAGCACCAGGAGCTGATGCTCATGGACGCCAAGCATCTCTTCGCCCACAACCCGACCGACCCGGTGTATATCGAGCGGGACGCCGACCCCGCCGTGGCGGCGCCGGGGGAGACGGACTGGCTCGTCGTCGTCGAGGGGGTGGCCCAGGTGGGCGCCCCGGATCCCGCGCGCGGCGCCGGGCTCCCCAGCGACGAGTCCTCCCACGACGGGTCCACTCACGACGGGTTCTCCTACGACAACGAGCGCCCGCGCCACCGCGTGTGGATCCCCGGCGTCGAGGTCGCCACCCGCCAGGTCACGGTGGCCGACTGGAAGCGGTTCATGGCCGACGGCGGCTACCTCCGCCCCGAACTGTGGCTCTCCGACGGCTGGGCCACCGTGCGGGCCGAGGGCTGGGACGCGCCCGGCTACTGGCGGCGCGAGGGCGGCGGGCCCGCAGGTGTGGCCTCGGCCGCCGACGGTGAGTGGACCACCTTCACCCTGTCGGGCCGGCGCCTGCTCGTGGATGCCGAACCCGTCTGCCACGTCTCCTTCTACGAGGCCGACGCCTACGCCCGCTGGGCCGGCGCGCGGTTGCCCACCGAGTTCGAGTGGGAGGTCGCCACCGCCGGCTGGGAGGTCGGCGATGAGCTCGACCCCTCCCGCTGTCACCCGCGCGTGGCCGCCGAGCGCGCGATCGGCGGCGTGTGGGAATGGACCTCCAGCGCCTACCTGCCGTATCCCGGGTTCGTCACCGAGGAGGGCGCGGCGGGCGAGTACAACGGCAAGTTCATGTCCGACCAGCACGTCCTGCGCGGCGGCAGCGCGCTCACCCCGGCAGGCCACACCCGGCCTACCTACCGGAACTTCTTCCCCGCCGCGTCCAGGTGGGCGGCCACGGGCCTGAGGCTCGCGCGGTGACCGCGGGCGCACCGCGCGGGGAGACGACCGAGACCACTACCAGTTCGACGACGACGACGAGCTCCGCCGCCTCCGATGCCGCAGCCCTGGAGTCGGACCTGCGCGAGGGGTTCTTCGACGACCCGCCCACCCTGCCGCCGCGGTGGTTCTACGACGAGAAGGGCAGCCTGCTGTTCGACCAGATCACCAGGCTGGACGAGTACTACCCCACCCGGGCGGAGGCCGAGATCCTGCGGGCCCGCGCCGGGGACATCGTGGGCGCGGCGTCGACGATGGTCGAACTCGGGGCAGGGACCTGCGAGAAGACGCGGGTGCTCCTCGATGTGTTCGCGGGGGGTGCTGGCGCGGGGGGTGCTGGCGCGGCGGGTGCTGGCGCAGCGCGGTTCGTGCCCGTGGACATCAGCACGGAGATGCTCTTCGAATCCGCGCGAGCACTCGCCACCGAGTACCCGGGCCTGCGGGTCGATCCGGTCGTCGGCGACCTCACCGCTCTCGACGGGCCACTGCCGGGCGAACCGGGAGGGCGGCTGGTGCTGTTCCTCGGCGGCACCGTCGGCAACTTCGATGAGACCCAGCGCGCCGCGTTCTTTGCCATGTTGCGCGGCACGATGAGCCCGGGCGACCGCCTGGCGCTGGGATTCGACCTGGTCAAGAGCCCTCAGCGGCTGGTGGCGGCCTACGACGACGCCGCCGGCATCACCGCCGAGTTCAACCTCAACATGCTCGACGTGATCGGCCGGACCGTCGACTGCACGGGCCTCGATCGCCGCGACTTCCGGCACGAGGCGGTGTGGAACGCGGAGGAGAGCCGGATCGAGATGTGGCTGCGCGCAGTGCGCGATGTGCGAATCGACTTCCCGACGCTCGGGCGCGGGCGAGACCTGGCCGCAGGGGAGGGCATCCGCACCGAGATCGCCCGGAAATTCAAGCCTGACGCCCTGGTCGACGAGCTGGCGGATCACGGCTTCTGCGGTCAGGCGGTCTGGTCCGATGAGTCCGGCGACTTCGGGCTGGCCCTCGTCGTCGTCGACCAGGGAGCCTGACCTCTGGGTGGGCTGTCGACGCCAGATTCGTGTCGTACGTGTGTTCTATAATCTGAAGCATGGAACAGGGAGTGTGCGGCACGCACGATGCGGTGGGGCAGGGGCCGGAAGCGGCCCCGCTCGCCGACGTTCTCGCGCTCCTCGAGGCCGCCGTGGAGACCCTGTGCGGGGTCGACTGGTCAGACCATGACGCGGAGGCGCTGGTCGACGCCGTGGGGCGCGCCGAGATCGTGGCCCGCAGGCTCGAATCGGCAGGCTCGCGGGCGATGGCCGAGTTGGCAGCGCTGCACCGGCATAGGGGTCGGTCCGCCGGGGGAGTCGCGGCGATGCTGGGGGAGAAGCTGGGCCTGGCCAGAGGCGTGGTGCACGGGCGGATCGAGGCGGGCGGACGGCAGGCCACCCCGGCCGGGCGGGCGGCAGCGGGCGGGGAGATCACTTCCGAACACGAGCGGATCATCGCCAAGGCCGTCTCCGGGCTGCCCGGAACGCTGGGCGGGGCGGCCACGACCCGGTTCGCCGAGGAGCTCACGGAGTTCGCGCGCACGGTCGCTCCGGCTGAGCTGCGTGCGGAGGCGGCGCGACGAGTCGCCGTTATGTGCCCCGACCGCGGGAAGGACCGCGAGGAGCACCAGGAACGCCAGCGCTCGGCCCGACTCGGCGCGGTCCGTCCGGACGGCACCAGCACCCTCAACGTGACGCTCACACCGCGGGCCCGCGCGCTGGTGGAGCGGGCGCTGTGCGACTTCGGCGGACCAGGCAGAGTCGTGGCCTGCGAGCCCGGGTCGGACGAGCGCACCCCGGAGCAGCGGGCGCACGACGCGCTCGTGCACCAGTGGGCCCTCGGCTCGACCGTCGACCCCGCCCGGCCCAAGGGCATCGCCACCATCGTGGTGCGCGTGACGCCGGAGCAGCTCGACGATCCCACCGCGCTCGTGGAGACCGACTCCGGCACCCAGCTCAGCGTCCGGCAGGCAGTCTCCATGGCCGGGACGATGCCGTGGTTCGTCTCGCTGCTGCGCGACGGCCGCGAGGAACTGCACCGGATCGACGTCGACGCCCACCCCGACCGCCGCCTCGCCTCCGCGATCCAACGACTGGTCCTCTACGCCGCACACGGAGGATGCACTTTTCCCGGATGCACGGCACCGGCGAGAGGATGTCAGTTCCACCACGTGGAGGAGTGGTCGCGAGGCGGGCCCACCACCGTTGGCAACGGCGCGCTGGGCTGTCCGGTGCATCACGGCTTCGTCGGAGACGGCCCCTCCGCGTGGAAGACCGTCGTGAATCCGGGCTCCCCGGGGCGCTGTACATGGCTGCCACCCGGGGTCGACAGGCTCACCGATGTGTGACGACCGGTCGCCCACAGGCGAGAGCGGCGGCGCGGGCCGGAGTGGGGAAGACGCGCCCGCACGGGGTGTACGAGGTGTGCCGGACGGCTCGCACTGTCAGAATGCCCACGTGCCTGATTCCCCCGTTTCCGAGTCTTTCTCCCCTGAGTCCGCCGCACCCACGATCCCGTCCCCGGTGACCTCGAGCCCTCTCTCGTCGTCCGCGGTCTACGTCGCGGCCCCCGAGGGCGACACGGGGAAGTCGACCGTCGCGCTGGGCCTGCTGCGCATCTTCGCCGGTACCGTGCAGCGGGTCGGGGTGTTCCGTCCGGTCACCGTCGCACCACGCGTGGCTGACACCGAGCCCGCTCGCGACCGCATCGTGGAGATGCTGCTCCAGCACACCACCGTCGACCTCGAATACGAGGAGTGCATCGGCGTGACCAACGCCCGGGTGCACGAGGACCGCGACGCGGCGCTGACGGAGATCGTCGACCGATATCACGCCGTCGCCCAGCAGTGCGACGTCGTGGTGATCCTCGGAACCGACTACACCGGCGTCCCCAGCCCGACCGAGTTCGACTTCAACGCCACCGTCGCGGTCAACCTCGGTGCGCCCGTTCTCCTTGTGCTCCGCGGCGCCGACCGGACGCCTGAGGAGATCGGCACCAACGCCCGGTTGACCCTGGACGAGCTGCGGGTCGAGCACGCCCACCCGGTCGGGATCGTGGTCAACCGGTGCGTTCCGGAGGAACTGGAGACCATCCAGTCAGAGCTCGCGCCGCTGGGCCTACCCGCGTGGACGCTGCCGAGCCAGGCGCTTCTCACCGCGCCCACGATGGGTGAGCTGCTGGAGGCCGTGGACGGGACGCTCTACTCGGGTGACTCCGCGCTGCTGGACCGCGAGGTCATGGCCGTGATGGTGGGCGGGATGACCGGGGACCGGATTCTGGAGCGGTTGGTCGACGGCATGGTCGTCATCGTCCCCGCCGACCGGACCGACGCGGTCCTGGCGATCCTCGCCGCGCACGCCGCGGAGGGCTTCCCCTCGTTGGCCGGGATGATCTGGAACGGCGGACTGCTGCCGAACTCGGCGATGGACCGGCTTGTCCACGGGATGCGCTCCACGTTGCCGATCGTCTGCACCGCCCACGGCACCTATGACACCGCTCGCATCGCCGCGGACACCCGGGGACGCGTCTACTCCGGGTCCGGCCGGAAAGTCGAGACGGCGCTGAGCCTGATGGAGAAGCACGTCGACACCGAGGAGCTTCTCGCCCGCCTGCGGGTGGAGACCCCCGACGTGATGACGCCGCAGATGTTCGAGCACCAGCTCCTCGAGCGCGCCCGCGCCGACAGGCGGCACATCGTGCTGCCCGAGGGCGACGACGACCGCATCCTGCACGCCGCGGGCCGGCTGCTGCGCCGGGACGTGGCCGACCTGACGATCCTCGGCGATTCCGAGGCCGTGCGCCGCCGCGCGGACGAGCTGGGGATCGACCTGACCGGCGCGACGATCCTCGACCCGCGGACGAGCGAGCACGCCGAGCGGTTCGCGACCGAATACACCGAGCTGCGCAAGCACAAGGGCATGACCCTGGACCTGGCCCGCGACCGGATCCTCGACATCTCCTACTTCGCCACGATGATGGTGCACACCGGACTCGCCGACGGAATGGTCTCCGGCGCGGCCCACACCACCGCGCACACCATCCGGCCGGCGCTCGAGATCATCCGGACCCGGCCCGACGTCAAGACCGTCTCCAGCGTGTTCCTCATGTGCCTGGCCGACCACGTGCTGGCCTTCGGCGACTGCGCGGTGGTTCCCGACCCGACCGCCCAGCAACTCGCCGACATCGCGCTGTCGTCCGCCGAGACCGCCTCCCGGTTCGGCGTGGAGCCGCGGGTCGCGCTGCTCTCGTACTCCACCGGCGACTCGGGCAGCGGCGCGGACGTCGACAAGGTGCGCGAGGCCACCGAGATCGTCCGTACGCGCATCGCCGAGGCCGCCGCGGGTGACCCGGTGGCGGACCTCGTCGTCGACGGTCCCCTGCAGTTCGACGCCGCCGTCGACCCCACCGTCGCCGCGAAGAAGATGCCCGACTCGCCGGTCGCCGGCCGCGCCACCGTCCTGGTGTTCCCCGACCTCAACACCGGCAACAACACCTACAAGGCCGTGCAGCGCACCGCCGGGGCGGTGGCGATCGGCCCGGTTCTGCAGGGACTGCGCAAACCCATCAACGACCTCTCGCGCGGTGCGCTGATCGAGGACATCGTCAACACGGTCGCCATCACGGCCGTCCAGGCGCAGGCTGCCTCCGGGGCCCAGGAGAGCGACTCGTGACCCGCGTCCTCGTCATCAACTCCGGTTCGTCCTCGCTCAAGCTGCAGATCCTCGACACCGCCGTCGAGGCCGAGCTGGCGTGGGCGCTGGTCGAGCGCATCGGGGAGCCCTCCGGGACGCTGACCGTCCGCCGCAGCGAGCACACCGGGTCCCCGGCGGCAGAACGGACCGCTGAGGCCGGGTTCCCGGACCACTCCGCCGCGCTCGGCCGGGTGCTCGAACTGGCCGCCGAGCTCCGGGTGCACCCCACCGACCTGGGCGTCGAGGCGATCGGGCACCGCGTGGTCCACGGCGGGCCCGCCTTCCACGAGCCGGTCGAGGTCACCCCCGAGGTGGAAGCGGACATCGAGGAGCTGGAGCTGCTCGCCCCGCTGCACAACCCCGCCAACCTGCGCGGGATCCGCGTGGCCCGCGACCTGCTCCCCGGTCTGCCGCACGTGGCGGTGTTCGACACCGGTTTCTTCCACACCCTGCCCGCCGCCGCCCACACCTACGCGATCGACCGCGAGCTGGCCCGCAAGTGGGACCTGCGCCGGTACGGCTTCCACGGCACCAGCCACGAGTTCGTCTCCCGCCGCACTGCTGAGATCCTGGACCGGCCGTACGACGAGCTCAACCAGATCGTGCTGCACCTGGGCAACGGGGCCTCGGCGTCGGCGATCGCCGGCGGCCGTGCGGTCGACACCTCCATGGGCCTGACCCCACTCGAGGGCCTGGTGATGGGCACCCGTCCCGGAGACCTCGACCCCGGGCTGATCATCCACCTCATCCGCGACCGGGGCATGTCCCCGGACGACGTCTCCACCCTGCTCAACCGGAAGTCCGGCCTGGAGGGACTGGCGGGCGTGCGAGACTTCCGCGAACTGCTCAGCCGGGTCGACGACGACGACGAGGACGCGACGCTCGCCTACGACGTGGTTATCCACCGCCTGCGCCGCTATATCGGCGGTTACTGGGCGGTCCTCGGCGAGGTCGGGGCGATCACGTTCACCGCCGGGGTCGGCGAGAACGTCGCTAGCCTGCGGGCCGATGCGCTGTCCACGCTCGCCGGCTGGGGAGTGGAGATCGATCCGGAAGCCAACGAGAAGGGGTCGGGCGAGCGGATCATCTCGACCCCGGGCAGCCGGGTCGCGGTCCTGGTGGTGCCCACAGACGAGGAGTTGGCCATCGCCCGGGCATGCGATGTCGTACTCGGACTGGGCGGGTGAGCCCTCCATGCCTTGATAAGCGACGGCTTAGACGTAGGGTGTGAGGGGCTACCCGGGGTTTCGCTCGGGCCTGACGAAGCAGGACGATGCCCACTTCCGCACCCTCCCCTCGCGACACCGAGCCCGCTGACACTCCGCGGTCGGTCCGGTCGCGCGGTGGCCGGAAACGGGGACTCGTCCCGCTCGTACTCGCGATAGTCGCCACCCTGGTGCTCGGTGGGGCGTCCGTGGCGGGGGCTCTCACCGCCCCGCCCCTGGACGCGCACACCGACCTGGAGTTCTCTCTCGACGGAGCCAACTGGACTGACGCGCCTGACCTGGTCCTGGGGGCGTGGGGCTGTGACGTGTTCGGCGGGCCCGTCGTCTCCGACCCCGGAGGTGCCCTCGGCGGGACGCCGCGGGTCGAACCGTGCAGCATGTCGCCCGGGGAGTCGATCGACAGGACCTACCACGTCCGCAACGCCTCTCGGTCCGGCCGGATCGGTCGATACGCAGTCGGCGTCGGCGACTACCTGGTCTCCGGAGAGGCCGAGTTCGACGTGAGCAGCTCCATCACCGGTTCAGCCGGCGCAGACTCCCAGACCGTCACGCTCTACGGCGCCGACACTCCTCAGGCCGCCGACTCCCCGGCCCGCGGGAGTACTGTTGCCGCGCTCGACCTGGGGCCCGGCCAGTCCGCGCGGGTCGTCGACGAGGTGTCGGTGTCCCGCGATGTTCAGAACTACGCCCAGCGGCAGAGCGTGAGCCCCATGATCTGGGTGTCCTTCACCGAGACCGGGGAACTGGACACCGATCGCGACGGGCTGCCCGACCCGGTCGAGAACCAGCTCGGCACCGACCCCACCGATCCGCTCAACCGACTCCCCGACGGCACCGTGGGTCAGCACTACGGGCCCGAGCCGTTCCTGCCGACGCCCCCGGCCGGGACCGAGCTCGTCGTCGACACCCGCACCCTCCCGCCGGGCATGCGACTGGAGGACGGCGTGCTGGTCGGCACGCCCACCAGGGCCGGGACATACGACGTCGAGTTCACCGTCACCATGCCCGGCGGAGCCAGTTACACCTCGGTGCGGCGTGTGGTGATCAATTCCGTATCAGGCGGCGGATCCACGGAGCTGCCGGACTTCATCTGGCCGTTCGTCGTCTTCGGGGTGATCGGCGCGATCGTCGGCATCCTCGGGCAGACGCTCGGATTCCTGGGTGGATCGATCGGTGGTCTCCCCGGCGGGTCGATCGGATCAGGTGGACTCCCGACCGCTCCGGGCGACTCGTCTGGCTCCGGTGCGTCATCCGGAGGCTCCTCCGGTTCCGATTCGGGCCCGGACGGCACCGGTGACCCGAACGCCACCGGCGACCCGGGCGGAGCGGCGACCGACGGGGGCCGAGGCGGCCGCTCCGACGGCGGGGCCGAGTCCGGTCAGGTCGACGCGAACGCGGTGACCCCTCGCGATGGCGCGCCGTCGTCGGAGTGGACCCGCGCCAACTCGCAGGTCCGAGGCTCCCTGGCGGAGACCGGCGTCGGGGCGGCAGAGCTCGCGCTGTGGGCGCTCACCGCCGCTGCGGCCGGGGTGACGATGCTCCTGCTGGCATCTCGCCGCCGCGATCACGGCCCCGAGAGCTAGTCGCGGCAACCCAGTCGGCTCAGAACAGCGTCCGCGGCCGGATGCTGTTGGCCTGGTCCACCAGCCGGAACCGCTGCTGTCGGGTCTCGGTGGATCGCGCCAGCGTCCGCAGAACCGTCTCGGCGCCCGATCGCAGTCCGAACTCGGTGAACGGCACCCCACGCATCAGCGGTGAGGGCGACGGCTCGTTGCCGGGCAGCTGGATCCACGAGAGTGCGGTGGTCAACAGGGTGAGGCGGATCTGGAACGCCCGGTGCTCGCCGGTGGACAGGTTGGCGACGCGCCGTGCGGCCTCGCGCAGATGGTGCTCCTCGGTCTCGGCCAGGGGACGCCCCTGGCACTGCAGGAGGATCGCGGTGAGGTTGGCCAGCGCCGAGTAGCGGGAGTTGGGCGGCACCCGGTCCAGCTCCTCGATGGCCGATTTCACCTCACCGCGCCGTTGCAGCTGGCGGGCCAGCCCGAACGCGGAGCTGATCACCGACCGGTCCACCGACCACACGGTGCGGTAGAAGTGTTCGCTCGAGCGCGCCCAGCGGGTGCGGTCTCCCTCCGCGCACACGTCGAGGATCAACTCGGCGGTCGCGGCCAGGGCGAGTTTGGGGCCGTTCTCACCCGGCATGGCGGTCAGCACCTGCTGGAACTTCGGATACGCACCCATGGGTTCGCCTTTGAGTAGCGCGACCACCCCGTCGTACCAGACCAGCCGCCACTCCGAGCGCCGCCGGTGGGCGTTCTCCTCCAGCAGTGCCTCGGCCGCCGCGAGGTCGCCGCTCTCCAGGTAGGCGCGCGCCAGCGACATGATCACCCCCACGCTCTCGTGGGCCTCGGAGCTCTCGTCGGAGTACAGCTCGAGGAGGGTGTCGATCCGCTGCTCGACCGAGGTGTAGGAGGTGGCGGCCAGGATGCGCCCGGCGGGATCGGAGGACTCCATGAGCGGCACGGGCAGGGCGTCCACGAGTTCGGCGCCGGTGAGGGTGGTGTCGCGGGCGCGGCCGTCCACGAGGAAGTCGGTCGGCAGCACAGTGAAGAGGGTGCCGAACGTAGATCGCTGCGGTGAGAACACCGACGAGAAGGCCGGGTGCGGCACCCCGGTCCGCAGCGCCAGGACTTCGCGGAGGACGCCCATGAGCTGCCCGGCCATCCCGCTGGCGCTGCGGAAGCGCATGTCCGGGTCCTCGTTGGTGGAGCGCAGCAGGAACCGGTACAGCGAGTCGTACCGGCTGAACACCGGTTCCTCGACGGGGGAGGGGATCCCGTCGGCGTACCGGCCGTCCACCACGGGCAGTCGCACGATGAGCGAGGCCAGCGTGCGCCCGACGGTGTACAGGTCCGAGGCGATGGTGGGGCCGGTCTCGGGGATCTCCGGCGCCTGGAACCCGGGCGTGCCGTAGATGTGCCCGTACTCGCCCACGCCCGAGACGGCGCCCATGTCGATGAGCTTGACGTGATCCTCGGTGAGCATGATGTTCTCGGGCTTGAGGTCGTTGTAGACCAGACCCACCGAGTGCAGGTATGACAGGGCTGTCAGTGCCTCGAGGACGTACGCGATCGCCTTCTCCACCGGCAGGACCCGGCCCGGCGCCGACCGCCGCACGTCCCGCAGGCTCGGGCCGCCGACGTACTCCATGACGATGTAGCCGCCGTGCGTGGGCGAGGTGGCCCAGTCGTCGTGGATGAAGTTGTAGATACGGACGATCGACGGGTGGGAGAGCTCGGCCAGGATCTCCCGCTCGGCCACCGCCACTTCCTGCGCCTCCGCGTGGTCGGCGTGCAGCAGGCCCTTGAGCACCACCCACCGGTCGGACACGTTGTGGTCCACCGCGAGGTAGATCCAGCCCATCCCGCCGTGGGCGAGCGCACCGCGGACCTCGTACTGGTCGGCCACGATGTCACCGGTCTGGAGTTCGGGGCGGGGCAGCCGCCCCCCGGAGGCCGCACACTCGGCCTCGATCTCCTCCGGAGTGAGCATCGCCGAGGTGGGGTCCACGGGGATGATGTACGGCAGGTCCACCAGGCCCTCGGACGCCGGGCTCGGCCGGTCCTCGGGTTCGGTCGGATGGCGCAGCCGGAACGGGGCGGAGCGGTCGCCGGTGTGCCGGTCTCCGGTGGAACGTCCGCCCGTGCCGCGATCGCCGGTGGGCCGTCCACCGGTGTCGGCCGCTCCGGTCCCCCGGCGCCCGCGCGAGCCGGGGACGGATTGGGTCCGCGAATCGGGTTCGCCGTGTGCGGCCGATTCTGCGGCCGCGCCTCCAGCGGGTCCGGTGCCAGAGATGCCGGGCGCGGCAGCATCCGTCGCGGACCCCGCGGTGTCGTCGAGGAGGCCCGTCATCGAGACCGCTCCGGTGGCCGCCACCGTCCCGGTGACCTCCGTCGCCCCCGTCGCTCCCATCCCGTCGGTGGCCGCGACGGCCCCCGTGACCGCCGGCCCCGTGACCGCCGGCCCCGTGACCTCCACGGCCTCCGTCCGGAATGTGGCCTGCGTCCCGACGGTCGGCTCGTCGGCGGCGGGCCCGTCGTCCCACGCCCGGTGACTCATCGCCGCTCCTCCTGGACATAGACCGGCGCCGGCATCCCGGGGCTGGGCCCGAGCCCGGACAGCCACGTGGAGTACATCCGGTTCCACGTGCCGTCGGTCCGGATCCGCTCCAGCGTCGAGTTGACCTGCCTGACCAGCCCGTCGGTGTTCCTCTCCGGCGTCGACTTGGCGATGCCCACCCCGTACGGTTCCGCGTCCAGCCGCGGGCCCACGATCTCCAGGTACGGGTCCTGAGCGGTGATGCCCACCAGGATGGCGTCGTCGGTGGTGATCGCGTCCACCTGGTTCTGCTGGATCGCCACCAGACAGTCGGCCCACGAGTTGACCGAGAGGACCGTGAGCCGGTCCAACTCCGCCCACAACCGTGCGGCCGAGGTGGTGCCGGCCGCCACGCACACACGCCTGCCCTCGAGGTGTTCGATCTCGGTGATCCCCGAACCGCGGACCGCCAGGACCCGCTGGTACGCCTGGAAGTACGGGGCGGAGAAGGTCACCCGTTCACGCCGCGCGCACGTGATGGACATCGACCGGATCACCACGTCCACCTCGTCGTTCTCCAGCGCCTCGATCCGGTTGGCCGAGGTCAGGGACCGGAACTCGACCTGCCGGGGGTCGCCGAAGATGTCCGTGGCGATCTCCCGCGCCAGGTCCACGTCGAACCCGATGAGCTGCCCGGAGCCCGGGTCGCGGAAGGAGAACAGGTTGGAGCCCTGGTCCAGGCCCACGAGCAGGCGGCCCCGCTGTTTGATCCGCGGGACGCGCTCCTCGGGCGGCGCGTCGTCCGGGCGCAGGCTGCGCAGCGGGTCGCACGACTCGTCGTCGGCGGCCGGGGGGAGTCCGGACGGGACCTCGGTGCTGATCACGGCGCCGGCGGGGAGCGGCATCACGGCCTCCACCTGCGGGATCCCCGCCGAATCCGATTCCGCGGACGTCGGTTCCGAGTTCTGACCCGGCTCGCCGGTGCCGCCGCCCGCCTCGTCGTCGACCCCACACGCGCCGGTCATCGCCAGAGCCGCCACCAGGAGGCCCCCGGTCAGCACCTGGGCGGCCCGCCGCCCGGCGCCCCGCCGCCTCGTTCCCGGCCGTGTCCGCGTGCTCACAGGTACTCCCTGATCCGGGGCGCGATGCCCACGACCACGGCGAACGCGGCCAGGCTGGACAGCGCGATGATGAGGTCCGGCCCGTTGGAGGAGGTGCGGCGGGCGTTGTCGATGCGCGTGCGCAGGGTGTCGCGGGCCTCCTCGATGGCCTCCTGCATGGACTCGTCGTACCGGTCGAACGCCGCGCCCGAGTCGCCGTCGTCCTGGCCGGAGGAGATGGTGATGGCGCCCTGGTAGTCGCCCTGCTGGTACAGCGAGTCGGCCCGGTTCTGCGCGGCCATCCACTCGTCGAGGGCCGCGATCGCGTCGGTGACGGCGCCGCTGTCGTCCAGGCTGATGTTCCCGCCGGACGGCTCATCCGGCTCCAGGTAGACGGTCAGCGTGTTCCGGACCCCGCCCAGGATGGCCGCGCGCTCGGCCGCCGAGCCCTCGGGATCGGTCCGCCGCACCAGGTTGAGCGTCTCCTGCGCGCGGACCTTCTGGGCGTTGATCCGCTGCCGCGTGAGCTCGTTCATCGGCGCCGCGCCCTCGGACAGGCCCTTGGCGTTGTCGTTGGCGGCCAGGAACCCGGCGATCATCGTGAGCAGGAACGTGGCCACCACGAGCAGCGAGGCCAGCGCCAACGCCGGGTTGATCCGCCGGCCGGTGAGCCGCCACAGCCACTGCTGCATCAGCACCAGCACCCCGATCGCCAGGCACAGTAGGGCGAACGACCCCCAGGGCGGGGAGGACCACTCGCGGTCCGACTCGCCCACCGAACTGGACTGACGGTCGTACAGGTCGGCGGCCGCGGGCAGGATCGTGTCCTGCATCAGCGTCGACGCCGACGCCAGGTACGCCGAACCGACCGGGTTGGCCACGCGGTTGTTGGTCCGCGCGGTCTCCACGAGGCCGGTGTAGGTGGCCAACTGCGCGTTGATGTGGGCCAGCTGGTCGATCGACTCGGTGTCGCTGCGATCGAGGCCCTGGGAGGCGGCGATGATCGACGACGACGAGGTGGCGATGGCCTGGAGGTAGCGCTCCCTCAGTTCCGCGGGCTCGATTCCGCCGGTGATGAAGGCCGTGTTGGCGGCCGAGTCCGCGATGGTCAGGGAGCTGTACAGCGTCTGCGAGGCGTTGGCGACGGGCTCGACCTCGGCGAGCAGCGTCTCGTGGTAACTCTGACGCTGGGTGATGGTCTGGGACGCCACGATCCCGCCGGTCAGAATCGCGAGGATCGCCACCACCGCGAACACCGTCATCCGCCCGGGCGTGGTGAGGACGTCGTTCCAGAACTTGGCGGCGCGGCGGCGGACGGGCCGACGGGGTTGCATCCACGTGGTCCTCCCGCCGGAGAGGTCGGTCTCGGTATCAGAGCCGGAGATGGGCCCCGAGCCTGAGGCCGACGCGGGAGAGCCGGAACCGGAGCCTTTCCTGCCGGAACCGAGGCCGCTGCCGGGTCCCGACCGGGCTCTGTCGGAACCGCGGCCGCTGCTCCGCGTGAGGGTGGGCAGGTCCATCGCGCCGATCACCTCCCCGGTCCTCTTCGCGCTGTAGCCGGTGTTCCGGCGGGCGTGTGTCCCAGGTTAGTGAAGTGGCGGGGCGTCGTCGGGCAGACTGGTCGAGGAGGAAGCAGTTCCGCCCGATCCGGGGCGGATCTCCAGAGCGCGTGGAGTGGAGGACCGGTGGCCGCGAGCGAGGGTGACGGCAACGGCTGGGTGGTGTCGGCCGGCGGTGATCGGCGATGGGGCCGCTTCGGTGCCGCGGGCCTGCTCCTGCGCGCGGCCGACCCGACCGATCCCGACACCCCACTGGTCCTGCTGCAGCACCGCGCGGTGTGGACGGCCTCCGGCGACACGTGGGCGCTGCCCGGCGGCGCCCGGGATTCCTTCGAGGACGCGCCCGAGGCGGCCCTGCGGGAGACCCAGGAGGAGGCGGAGATCCGGCCCGACGACGTGATCGTTCGCGCCGTGCGCGTGACCTCGCGGATGCCCGGGACGGTGTGGCACCGGCCGGGCCTGGACATGCGGCACGTGGCCGAGATGATGCGACGGTTGCGGCCCGACCAGCACCACACCGAGAACGCCGTCGGCGCCGACGGCCGCCCCCGGACGATCCCGCCGCTGGTCCAGGAGTCGGCCGACGCGGTGGAGTGGACCTACACCACGGTCGTGGCGGACGCCCCTCACGCACTGGACACCGTCCCCAACAACGAGAGCCTGGAACTGCGCTGGGTGCCCGAGTCCCTCGTCGCCGAGCTCCCGCTGATGCCCGCGTTCGCCCAGGCCTGGGCCGACGGGCTGCGCACCGAGCCGGTGGAGCTCGTGGTGGACGTGGCCAACGTCCTGGGTTCGCGGCCCGACGGGTGGTGGAGGGACCGGGCGGGCGCCACCACGCGGCTGCTCGACGAGTTGGGCGCGGCCCTGCCCCGGACCATCGAGTTGCCGGGCGGCTTCGGCTGGGTGGCCCGCGCGCACGCGGTGATCGAGGGCGCGGCCCGCGGGGCCGAGCACTCCGGACCGCTGGTCGTCCACCGCGCCCCCGGCTCGGGCGACGACGCGATCGCCGACCTCGCCGCCGAGCTCGCTGCTGACCTCGCTGTCGGCGGGTCCCGCCGGGTGGTCGTGGTGACGGCCGACCGGGGACTGCGGGCCAGGCTGCCGGGATGCGTCCTCGTCGTCGGGCCCCGCGCTCTTCTCGGTTAGATCTCCGCCGCCGCCCGCTCAGCTCTTCGCCGCCCGCTCAGCTCTTCGCCGCCCGCTCAGGGCCGCGCCACCCGCTCAGGTCCCCGCCGCTGCACGCCGCCCGCCGCCCGGAGGCACACTGGTCCCCATGCTCCAGACCCCCACGACCCCCGAGATCCTGGTCGGCCCGATGCTGCGGTACGTCGACAGCTGCGACGCGACCGTGTGGGTCGAGGTGTCCGCGCCGTGCCTGGTCACGATCCGCGCAGGTGGCGAGGAGTTCTCCGAGCAGTCGTGGGGCGTGCACGGGCACCACTTCGCCGTACTGCACCTGCGCGACCTCGAGCAGGGCGTCGCCACGCCGTACGAGGTGACGCTCGACGGCGTGAGCGCCTGGCCCCCGGACCCCGAGCGGCCCAGCGTGATCCGCACCCCGCGCCCCGACGACACGGTGCGGCTGTCCTTCGGCTCCTGTCGTCGCGGCGAGAGCCAGACCCCGAGGTCGCTGCGCACGATCGGCGCGGACGCACTCGTCGCGCTCGCGCACCAGATGGCGCACACCGCGCGCGAGGACTGGCCCGATGCGATGCTGTTGCTCGGCGACCAGGTGTACGCCGACATCCCCAGCCAGGAGATCACCGAGCGGTTGGCGGAGCGGCGCCGGTCCGGAGGTGGGCCGCAGTCGGTGCGCGACTCCGCCGGCGCCGGGGGAGAACGCGACGTCTCCGAGGAGATCTGCGACTTCGAGGAGTACTCCTGGCTGTACCACGAGTCGTGGCGCGACCCGGACGTGCGCTGGCTGCTGTCCACCGTCCCCAGCTGCATGATCCTCGACGACCACGATCTGCGCGACGACTGGAACTCCTCGCAGTCGTGGCGCCGCGAGATGACCGCGCAGCCCTGGTGGCCCGACCGGGTCAAGGGCGCGTTCGCCAGCTACTTCGTCTACCAGCACCTGGGCAACCTCTCGCCGCACGAGCTCGCGGGCAACGAGGTGTACCAGGCCCTGCGGTGGGCCGGCTCCGACACCGAGCGCGAGCGGATCCTGTCCGACTTCGCCCTCGCCGCGGACGGTGAGGTCGGCGCCGCGCAGTGGAGTTTCAAGCGCGATTTCGGGAGCGTGCGGGTGGTGATGCTCGACGTGCGCGCCTCCCGCCACCTGGACCCGGACGACCGCCGGGTGATGGACGCCGACGAGTGGGAGTGGACGCGCGACGCGTGCCTGAGCGAGGACGTGGACCACCTGGTGATCGGCTCGTCGCTGCCGGCGTTCATGCTCCCCGCCCTGCACAACGTCGAGGGGTGGAGCGAGGCCGTGAGCCGCGACCGGCCCGACAAGCCGCTCTCCGCGCGACTGGGGGAGCGGATCCGATTGGCCGTGGACCTCGAGCACTGGGCGGCGTTCCGGAACAGCTTCGACGACCTCGTCGGGCTGCTCACCGAGGTCGCCTCCGGCGAGCACGGGCGCCCGCCCGCCTCGATCCTCGTTCTTGGCGGCGACGTGCACTGCTCCTACCTGGGGGAGGTCGACCTCACCTCGCCACTCGCGGCCGGTTCGAACACCCGGGTGCACCAGCTGGTCATGTCGCCGTTCCGCAATCCGCTACAGAAGTCGATCCGCCTGGTCAACAGGGTCTCACTGCGAGAGCCTCTCCCCACGCTCACGCGGCGGCTCTCCCGGGCGGTCGGCGTGCGGGAGCCCGAGGTGCGGTGGCGGGTCACCGACGGCATCTGGTTCGACAACGGCGTCATGACCCTGGTGATGCGCGGCCGCCGCGCGACGGTCGAGGTGGACCACGCCCACGTGGAGTGGCCCGCCCGCGGCCTGGGTAGGTTCCTCACCCTGGTGCCGGGGTTGGCGCCCGACTCCTGGGGACGACGACGACGACGAGGCGGAGACTCCCTGGAACGCAAGCCCCGCCAGGTTCTGCGCAGGACCCTGACCAAGGAGCTCTCCGGCTGACCTGATTCGGTCACCCGGTCGGCCGGTCACCCGGTCGGCCGGTCGGCCGGTCGAGGCCCGGGAGCCGGCGCCCACCCGGCCTCCGGCTGTCACGACGGCAGGGCAGACCGGAGCTCGCGCGCGGCGGCGGTGGCGTCGGCGGCGCCGGTGATCGCCCGGACCACCACCACGCGATCCGCGCCCGCGGCCAGCACCTCGGGCAGGTTCCGGAGGTCGATGCCGCCGATCGCGAACCACGGTTTGATCGCCGCATCTCTGAGTTCAGCCGCTGGCCGCGTCGCCGGCGTCGAACCGAGCTCGCCCGCCGGTCCCGCCAGTCCCGCCGCGTGCCGGACCAGGTCCAGGCCCGGTGCGTGTCGGCCGGGCTTGGTCGGGGTGGGCCAGACCGGACCGGTGCAGAAGTAGTCCACGCGCGGGTCCGCAGCCGCCGCGTCGACCTCGTCCGCGGCGTGGCAGGAGCGGCCGATCACCACGTCGCCGCCCACGATCCGGCGCGCCCACACCAGCGGCAGGTCGTCCTGGCCCAGGTGGAGGACGTCGGCGCCGGAGGCGGCGGCCACGTCGGCCCGGTCGTTGACGGCGAGCAGCGCGCCGTACTCGTCGCACACCTCCCGCATCACCGTCAGGGCCCGCAACTCGTGGGCGGCTTCGAGGGGGCCGCTCTCGCGCTCGCCGGCGGAGTTCTTGTCGCGCAGCTGCACGATGTCCACTCCGCCCGCCACCGCTGCGGCGATGTCCCTGCGCAGCGCCGGGAACTCGCCCGACCACCCCTCGGTGCGGGCCTGGTCGTCGAGGTGTCGGCGCGCGTCCGTGCACAGGTAGAGGCGGGCACCCGAGAGGCGGGAGCGGAGGTGATCGGCGCGGGCGGTCATGCTCGCAACCGTAGGCGATCGCGCCGCTGAGACCCTGATGGCTAATAGGCTGGCCGCCGTGATCGTCGACCCCGGCCCCCCTGTTGGCCCCGGCACGCCAGTCGACACTGGCCCTCCCGACTCTGGCCCCACACTGCGCCGCGTCGCCGTCGTCGGCGGGTCGGTGATCGGTCTGGCCTGCGCGTGGGCGGTCGCGCGCGCCGGGGTCGCCCGGGAGGTCGTCATCCACGAGCCCGACGACGCCGGACCCGATGGTGTCCCCACCTCGAGCGCAGCATGGGTGGCCGGCGGCATGCTCGCGCCGTTCAGCGAGGCGTGGCCGGGAGAGGAGGCGGCGTTCGCGCTCGGAGTGGATTCCCTGCGCCGCTGGCCGGACTTCCTGCGCGATCTCCAGCCGCACCACCGGCCCGGACCGCCGATCCGCACCGCCACGCACACGCATCTGCTGGCCGTCGATGACGCCGATTCCCGCGACCTCGACATGGCCATGGCCTGGGCCGCGCGCCAAGCCGGACCCGCCCGCGCCACCGAGGCCGATGTGCGCCGGGTGACCCGCCGCGAGCTCCGCGAGGCCGAACCGTCCCTGGCCCGCGTCGCCCGCACCGTCTATCGCATGGACACCGAGAGCGCGGTCGACAACCGATTGCTGCTCGCCGCGCTCACCCGGGCCTGCCACGCCGAGGGCGTGACGTGGGTGCGGGGCGCCGTCGCCGTACTCGACGACGTCGAGGCGGACCGGGTCGTCCTGGCCGCCGGCGCCGGCTCGGCCGATCTCGCCGGACTGCCGGTGCGCCCCGTCAAAGGGGAGGTCCTGCGACTGCGCATCCGGCCGGGATGCGAGGAGCCGCCCCGCGGGGTCGTCCGCGCGTTCGTCCGCGGGCGGCCGCTGTATCTGGTCCCGCGGGACGGGGGCCTGGTCGTGGGCGCCACCCAGTACGAGCACGGCGAGGACCGGCAGGTCACCGTCTCCGGGGTGCGCGACCTCCTCGCCGACGCCGAGACGGTCTTCCCCGGGGTGGGGGAGTACGAACTGGCCGAGGCCATCGCGGGGCTGCGGCCGATGTCGCCGGACAATCTCCCGTTCCTCGGCGTCGACCCGGACGACCCGAGGGTCGTGCACGCCACCGGACACGGCCGCAACGGGATCGCGCTCACCCCGGTGACGGCCGCGACCGTGGCCGCGCAGTTGCAGGGCAGGCCCGTCCCGGCGGCGGCTCAGGCGGCCTCGCCCGATCGATTCTCCCGAGCGGCTGAACCGATTCGCTCGACCGATCAGCCAGACCGATCAGCCAGACCGATCAGCCCGACCGATTCGCCCGTGGGATGAGACGCAATCACGGCCCGACTACGGTGGGCAGTACCGGTAAGACTTCTGCAGGGGAGGCCTCTTGATCGTCACCGTGAACGGCCAGGACCACACACTCGTCGACGGTGCGACCGTCCGCGCACTGGTCACCGCGCTCGATCTTCCCGATGAGGGCGTGGCCGTGGCCGTCGACGGCGTCGTGGTCCCCAGTTCGGGCTGGGACGAGGCCCGGCTGGACGCGGGCGCCGAGGTGGACGTCCTCACGGCGGTCCAGGGTGGCTGAGCCGGACGGGAGGGCATCCGGCCCCGCCGCGGTGCTGGACTCGCCGCTCGTGATCGCGGGCGAGGAGCTGGGCTCCCGCCTCATCATGGGTACCGGCGGCGCCGGCAACCAGGAGATCCTGCGGGAGGCCCTGATCGCATCCGGGACCGCTATGACCACGGTGTCGATCCGCAAGGTCGACCTGCGGCAGGGCTCGGACGGCCTGGGCCTGCTCGGGCTGCTCCGCGAACTGGGCATCCGGCCGCTGCCCAACACCGCGGGCTGTCGCGGGGCCGCCGAGGCCGTCAAGACCGCTCGGCTCGCCCGGGAGGCGCTCGGCACCAACTGGGTCAAGCTCGAGGTGATCGCCGACGAGCGCACGCTCCTGCCCGACGCGATCGAGTTGGTGGAGGCCGCGGAGGACCTGGTCGACGACGGATTCGTCGTCCTGCCCTACACCACCGACGACCCGGTCCTGGCCCGCCGACTCGAGGACGTGGGGTGCGCCGCGGTCATGCCGCTGGGCGCCCCGATCGGCACCGGGCTGGGCATCTGCAACCCGCACAACCTGGAGATGATCGTCGAGCGCGCCGGCGTCCCGGTGATCTGCGACGCCGGGATCGGCACCGCCTCCGACGCCGCCCTGGCCATGGAACTGGGCTGCGACGGCGTCCTGCTGGCCACCGCCGTGACGCGTGCCGAGAACCCGCCACTCATGGCCGCCGCGATGCGCGAGGCCGTCCGCGCAGGTCATGCCGCTCGGGCCGCCGGGCGGATCCCCAAGCGATTCTGGGCGCAGGCCTCCAGCCCGCCGGTGGACTGACCGCACGTCAGAGCGAGCCCGGGGACCCGTGCGGCTGCCACTGCGCCTGGTGATCCGCGCGGTTGCTACGCGCCTGCTACTCCGCGCGACGCGGCACCCGCCGCACGCCGATCCCGCCCATCAGCGCCAGGCCCGTCACCCTGACCCGGGGCGCCCCGGGCGGCGCCTGCCGGACCGGGCGCGGATCCGACTTCCACGCGCCCGATTCCTCGCCGAACCCGCCCATCAGGCCGAGGCCCTCCACCTCGAGATGGATGTCGTCGGGCACGATGATCTCGATTCCGCCCATGATCGCGAAGGCGCGAATGGTGGTCTCGTGCGCCTGCAGGCCGGCCGCGCGCAGATCGAGCTGGATCCCGCCCATGAGGGCGAACGCGGTGTGCTCGGCCGGCACCGTCCACACCCCCTTCCGCTCGCTCCCGCCCAGGATCGCCAGCGACGTCGCCGGGCCGCTCCCTCCGGTGATCCGTCGCAGCGGCGACTCCGGGGAGTCGATTCCGGGGTGGGCTCCGAGACCGGCCCCGGGGAGGGCGTCGAACTCCCGGCGGGGAGTGGGCAGGTCCCGCGTGATCTCAGCCAGGTCGGACCGGAACCGCGCCGCGTACACCCTCGCGGTGCGCTCATCGAACTCCGCGAGCGTCAGGCGGCCCTCCGCGTACGAGTCCTGAAGGAACCGCGCGGTCGCCTCACGCTCGGCGTCAGAGGCACGGAGGGACGGGAGGTGACTGTCGGGGTCGGGCGGGCCGTCGTCCATGGGTTCGAGGATAGGCGCGGCCCGGCCTGAGCGGGCGCTGAGTGGGTGGGCACCTGCTCCCGGAACCCCGGCAGGCACACTGGGGGCCATGATCGAGGTACGAAACCTGACAAAACGATTCGGCGCGTCCACCGCCGTCGACGACCTCAGCTTCACCGTCCGACCGGGTGTGGTCACCGGCTTCCTCGGCCCGAACGGGGCCGGCAAGTCCACCACCATGCGCATGATCGTCGGACTGGACACCCCCACGTCCGGTGAGGCGCTGATCAACGGCACGCCCTACCGCGAGCTCGAGCACCCGTCGCACACCGTCGGCTGCCTGCTCGACGCGTCCTGGACCCACGCCAACCGGACCGCCGGCGCACACCTCAAGGTGATCGCCGCAGCGGGCGGGCTACCCGCCACCCGCGTCGACGAGGTGCTGGCACTGGTGGGCCTGACCGATGTGGCGGGCCGCAAGGTGGGCGGGTATTCCCTGGGCATGCGGCAGCGGCTCGGCCTGGCCACCGCCATGCTCGGCGATCCGGAAGTGTTGATGTTCGACGAGCCCGTCAACGGCCTCGACCCCGAGGGCATCCTCTGGATCCGCCGCTTCATGCACGCCCGCGCCGCCGAGGGTCGGACGGTGCTCGTCTCGTCCCACCTGTTGTCGGAGATGTCCCAGACGGCGCAGGACCTCGTCGTCATCGGTCGCGGAAAACTCCGCGCACAGACCTCCGTCGAGGAGTTCCTCTCCGCCGCGGCGTCCAGCGTCATCCTCCGGACACCGCACGTCGACGAGTTCACCGCCGCCGCGCCCGGCGAGGGCTTCACCGCCGCCTTCGACGCTCAGACGGGCGAGTTCACGATCGAGGGGCTGCGGGCCCCGCAGGTCGGCGACCTCGCCGCGAGCCTGGGGATCACTGTCCACGAACTGCGCGAGAAGCGGGCGTCACTCGAGGAGGCCTTCATGGCACTCACCGACCAGGACGTCGAGTACCACGGTCAGGAGACCACCCCATGAACTTGCTGAAGTCCGAGTGGATCAAGGCCACCACCACCAAGAGCATGTACTGGCTGTACGGCCTCGGGATCGCCCTCGCTGTGGGCCTGGCCATCATCATCGGCCAGTTCGAGCAGCCCTCGACAGGGGAGCCGATGGCCGGGGAGCCCGGCGGCGGCAGCGATCCGCTGTTCGCGATCCTGGGTGTCAGCGTGTTCACCGTCACCCTGGCCTGGATCGCGGCGATCGTCGCGGTGACCGGCGAATACCGCTACCACACGGTCAAGGCCACCTTCCTGACCACGCCGTCGCGGTGGCCGGCCGTGCTCGCCAAGACAGCGCTGTTCACGGTGATGACCATGGTCGTGACCGCGGTCGCCGTGATCATCTCGCTCCTCGTGGCGGGAGCATTGTCCGGTCAGGACTCGTGGACCCCGTTCTCGGGCGATGGCCTGGGCTACCTGCTGCGCTTCCCCGTCTACGCGGGGCTCGGCACCATCGCGGTGATGGGCCTGGCGTACATCATGCGCAACGCCGCCGGCACCATCTCGCTGTTCCTGGTGTGGACGCTCGCGCTGGAGGGCATGGTCGCGCTGATCCCCCGGGTCGGGCAGGACATCGCCGGCTGGATGCCGTTCGCCAACGGTGACTTCTGGACCCAGGGGGAGAGCGTGCGGGGCAACATCACGTGGGGCGAGTGGTCGGCCTTCGCCTGGTTCGCGGCGGTCTGCGTGGTGCTGTGGATCGTGGGCCTGGTGATCGTCCAGCGCCGTGACGCCTGAGTTCGTGCGCCGGAAACGGGCTGGCCGCGAGCACCCTGACGGGTAGGCTCACAGGGATTATCACGGTCGGCCCAAAGGAGTCCTGATGTCTGCCGAAGTGTCGCTGAAACTGATCCACAACACCTCTAGAGACCGGTTTGAGCTGTGGGACGACGAGACCTTCATGGGCTTGGTCGGCTATGAGAAGGACGGCGACGTCTACATCCTTCTCCACACCGTCATCGAGGAGAGGTTCGGCCAGCAGGGCATCGCCCGCTTGCTGGTGAGCCTGGTGCTCACCCGCATGCGGTTGGACGGCGTCAGGATCCGTCCGGTCTGCAGCTACGTGCGTCGTTTCCTCGTCCGTTTCCCCGAATACCAACTCCTCGTCGACCACAGCTGACGGCCACCCACCCGTAAGGAACACCGTGACCTACCCGCCGCAGAACGGCCCGTCCGGGCAGAACGCCGGATCCGGCTACACCGACTACTCGGCGCAGCCCGGTCATGCGGGTCCGGGTGGGTACGCCGGTCAGGGTGGGTACGGCGTCCAGTCGTCGTTCGGCGCCCACACCGACTACCAGGCGAGCCCATCGGGGCGCCCCGGCCCGCCTTCCAACGTCGGCTGGGCCGTGGCCTCGATCCTGTTCTTCTGGCCGCTGTCCTTCGTGGCCATGACCCGTGCTCTCGAGGTCCACCCGCTGTGGGCGGCTGGCCGCCACGCCGAGGCCGAGGCCGCGAGCGCGTCCGCCAAGAAGCTCGGCATGATCTCCATTGCGATCGTCGCGGTGCTCTTCGTGTTGTACATCGTGTTCTTGATCGCGATGGTGGGCCTGGCGGCCTCGGGCTACTAGAACCCCGGACTGACCCGCCCCTGGAGGCTCTCGGCCTGAGATCGTCGGCCTGAGATCGTCAGACCGGGATCGTCAGACCGGGATCGTCAGACGAGGCCCACAATCGGTGCCTCGATCGCGGGGCACGTATCCATCACCACGTCCAGGCCGGCATCCGCGGCCCGTCGCGCCGCGGCCTCGTCGACCACGCCGAGCTGGAGCCACACGGCCCTCGCGCCCCGGGCGATGGCCTCATCCACGACGGCGCCCGCGAGCTCGGAGTTGACGAATACGTCCACGACGTCGATCTCGCCGGGCACCTCCGCCAGACTCGCGTACCCCTGCTGGCCGTGAACTGTTTCGGCCTTCGGATGGACCGGCACGATCTCGTGGCCGAGGTCCCTGACGTACGCGGCGATCCCGTACGCGGTGCGATCTGAGTTCGCGGACAGGCCCACCACGGCCCACCGCCCCTTCTCGGAGAGCAGGCGTTTGACGACGGCCGGATCATTGGTGTGGCTCATGCCCACTGCAAGGCGCGCCGCCCGGCAAACATTCCCGAGCCCCGCCCTGCCCGCCCTGCCCGCCCCGCCCGCCCCGCCCGCCCCGCCCGGGGACGCACCGCTACTACCGACGCTCGGTCACGAGGTGTCGACGCTCGCGCATCGCGATCGCGACGAGCGCGAGGAAAGTACATGCCAACGCCACGGAGATCCACACGGGAGACTCGTTCTGCGGATCGAACAACGCCGGGATGGACAGAATCGTTGCCGCGCCGGCCACTCCCGCCAGGATGAGGAGAAGTCCGGTCAGGTACTCACGTTTCGACGGGCTCATGCACACGACGCTACCGACGGGCCCGGACATCAGCCCTTCCTCCGCTAGTCCCCGACGGCGTCCCTGCCGCGCTTGACGATCTTCGGGTCCGGGTCAAACACGACCTGCGTGTCCTTCTCCGGGTAGTCGAACTGGTTGAGGAAATGGCGCATCGCATTGACGCGGGCCCGCTTCTTGTCGTTGGACTTGATCGTGATCCACGGCGCCCAGTCGGTATCCGTGCGCCGGAACATCTCCTCCTTGGCGGCGGTGTACTGGTCCCACTTGTCCAGGGACTGCAGGTCCATGGGGGAGAGCTTCCAGCGGCGCACCGGGTCCAGCTGGCGGATCGCGAAGCGGGTCTTCTGTTCCTCCCGGGTGACGGAGAACCAGAACTTGGTCACGCCGATCCCCGAATCCACGAGCATCTTCTCGAACATGGGTGCCTGCTCCATGAACGTGGCGTGCTGGGCGTCCGTGCAGAACCCCATCACCTTCTCGACGCCGGCCCGGTTGTACCAGGAGCGGTCGAACATCACGAGCTCACCATGGGTGGGCAGGTGGCTGACGTAGCGCTGGAAATACCACTGGTGCAGCTCGGTCTCGGTGGGTTTGATCAGCGCCACCACGCGCGCCTGGCGGACGTTGATGTACTCGTTGAACCGCTTGATGGTGCCGCCCTTGCCGGCGGCGTCGCGGCCCTCGAACACGATGACGTGCCGGTGTCCGGTGTCCGATTGCCAGCGCTGGAACTTGAGCAGCTCGATCTGCAGCAGGTACTTCTCCACCTCGTACTGGTTGCGGTCCAACCGGTGGTCGTACGGGTAGTTCTCGCGCCAGGTGTCCACGGCCTTGCCGTTGATATCGATCAGGTCGGGGTCTTCACCGTGGTCGTCGCGGACGGTGAAACCCTCGGCTCGCAGCCGGTCGATGTAGTGGCGCAGCTGGAACGTCGACACGATCGTCTCCTGGTGGGGGCGGGCCGAGAAGGGCGTGGGCGGGGTAGAGCCCTGGTTCTAATCGAGGTCGACGACGACCGGCGCGTGATCAGAGGCGCCCTTACCCTTGCGTTCCTCACGATCGATGTAGGCCCCCGTGACCCGGGCCGCCAACTCCGGCGAGTGCAGCTGGAAGTCGATGCGCATGCCCTGCTTCTTGGGGAAGCGCAGCTGGGTGTAATCCCAGTAGGTGTAGACGCGGGGCCCGGGGGTGTACTCGCGCGTGACCTCGCGGAAGCCCGCGCCGTCGAACGCGGCGAACGCCTGGCGCTCGGGCTCCGAGACGTGCGTCTTGCCGTCGAAGACCTCCATGTCCCACACGTCCTCGTCCAGCGGCGCGACGTTCCAGTCACCCACCAGGGCGACCTGCGCGGCGGGGTCGGCGGCGAGCTGGGCGGCGGCGTGGTCCCGCAGCCGGGCCAGCCACTCGAGCTTGTAGGTGTAGTGCGGGTCGCCCACTTCGCGGCCGTTGGGCACATAGAGGCTGTACACGCGGACGCCGTCGCACACCGCCGAGATGGCGCGCGCCTCCGGATCCTGCGAGACCTCGGGATCCTTGTGGAAACCGGGCATGCCGTCGAAACCCAGCTTCACGTCCTCGAGCCCGACCCGCGAGGCCACGGCCACGCCGTTCCACTGGCTCAGCCCGTGGTGGGCGACCTCGTACCCGGCCGCGGCGAATGCCTCATGCGGGAACTGCGCGTCCTTGCACTTGGTCTCCTGCATCGCCAGGACGTCGACGTCCGAGCGTTCGAGCCAGGCCACGACGCGGTCCTGTCGGGCTCGGATCGAGTTCACATTCCAGGTGGCCAGGCGCATGGAACGAGTCTATTGCCCGTCGGCGGATCGCGTCGACGCCGGTGGTGAACTCTCGGTGCCTCCCGTGCCTCCCGTGCGGCCGACGGCGTCGGAGCCGTGAGCTAGACGACGACGAGGTGGCGCAACGAATGGTGCGGGGCCAACCCGAGCTTGGCCCACAGTCCGCGACCGGCGGTGTTATCCGCGAACACGTGGAGGTGGCACTCCTCGGCGCCCAGCCCCAGGCCCCACTCGACCAGCGCGCCGGTGACCACCTCGGCGAGCCCGCGGCGGCGGTGGGAGTCGGCGGTCTCCACGCAGGAGACCGCGATCCGGGGTGCCCCGTCGGGCCCGGCGGTGACGGCGCCCCGGGCGATCGCGGCCAGCTCGCCGTCGTCCTCGACCCGCGCGAACACCACGTGCCCGCCGGCCCCCGGTTCGCCACTGCCGGATCCCGCACTGCCGGATCCCGCACTGCCGGATCCTGCACTGCCTGATCCCGCACTGCCTGAATCCACACTGCCCAGCCCCGCCGTGGCCAGCATCGCGGGCCGGACGCGGTCGGGATCCAGGCCGGCGGTGGCGTGGTAGAGCGCGAGCCAGTCGTCATCGGGGGAGTCGGCCAACACCACTGCCGGGCGGACTTCGGTGGGGACCGCGGCTTCGACGGAGGCCAGCAGTTCACGGCTGTCGGCAGTGCACAGGAACAGATCCCGATCTGCGTGGACCCGCACCGGGTCGACCGGGGCGCCGTCGAGCATCATGCGATCGGCATTGACCAGCCTGTCCACGGCCACCAGCCGCAGCGGCAGGCCGCGGGCCGCGTACCAGTCGCGGACGCGGTCGAGGTCCTGGCAGCTGGCCCACGGCAGCACGGGCACGGCCGAGTTCCCCCGGTAGGACCAGTCGTCCCCGGCCCGGCAGAACCAGCCGTCCACCACCTCGAACTCCGCGCCCGGCCACGCCAGCGCACCGGCGAATTCGCGCGCCCGGACATCGCGGGCCCGAACCGGCCGGGGCGGGAGCACCTTGAGCACGGCGATGTCGGCGTCCGGGATCAGCAGCTCCTCGCCCGATTCCCGGCGTACGACCAGGTCCGGCTCGAGCGCCTCCACGTGACCGATGACATCGGTGTAGAGATGCGACGCCTCACCCGGAGTCAGATGGCGACGCACCACCACGCGCTGCCCCACCTCGACCTGCCTGCCGGCGTTCCACCGGGACCGATCGGACAGACCCCGGTCCTGCTCAGCCATGGAAGGGGGCGGCCTCGTCGTCGTCGGTTCCTTCCAGGTCGTCCAGGTCGTCCTCGTCGGCGAACGGGTCCGGGTCGGTGGACGGGTCCCAGCTCAGGCCGGGCACGCCCCAACCGGCGTCGCGGATGTGCTTCTTGGCGGCTTTGCGGTTCCGCCCGATCAGGTGATCGGTGTAGAGGAATCCGTCCAGGTGGCCCACCTCGTGCTGCAGGCAGCGGGCGAACAGTCCGTAACCCTCGACGGAGACGGGCTCGCCGTTCTCGTCGGTGCCCGTCACGCGGGCCCACCAGGCGCGGCCGCGCGGGAAGTTGACGCCGGGGACGGACAGGCAGCCCTCGAGGTCGTCGTCCGGGTCGGGCATGGTCTCCGGGATCTCAGAGGTCTCCAGGACGGGGTTGATCACGCAGCCGCGTCGGTTGAGCCAGCCCCCGCGCGCCTCGACGTCCTCGCGGGAGACCCCCTCGCCGTCCTCGGTGTCCAGGTCGGGGCAGTCGTAGACGAAGATGCGCTTGCGGATGCCCACCTGGTTGGCGGCCAGACCCACGCCGTTGGCGGCGTCCATCGTGTCGTAGAGGTCCCGGATGAGCTCGCGCAGCTCCTCGGGGGACTCGGTGACGGGCTCGGTGGGGGCGTGGAGGGCGGGGTCACCGAGGATGACTACGGGCAGAACGGCCATGGCAGACGATCCTAGTGCGCACCTGGCCCGGTGTCGGATTCGTGTGGTTCACTACGGGGGAATCGCACCGGTGTGATTCCCCGAACCACGCACCGAGAGCCCACGCACCGAGAACCCACGCACCGAGAACCCACGCACCGAGAACCCACGCATCGAGAACACAGGCACCGAGAACACAGGAGGCGCGCACATGGGTCGAACATCCACTGCGGCACGCGAGGCGCAGGTCGAGGCCGAGCAGAACCTGACCGAGCTGCACGCCGCCGACCCCGTCCTGTCCGACAGGGACCGGGCCATGCTCGAGTTCGAGCGGCAGTGGTGGAAGTTCGCCGGCTCCAAGGAGGAGGCGATCCGCCAGAAGTTCGACATGTCGGGGACCCGCTACTTCCAGATCCTCAACGACCTCGTGGACCGCCCGGAGGCGCTGGCCGCGGACCCGCTGCTCGTCAAGCGGCTGCGCCGGATGCGTAAAAGCCGTCAGAAGGCACGCGCGGCGCGCAACCAGGGAATGCGTCTCGACTGACCTAGACTCAGCCGGGTGAGCTCCCAGCCCGAAACCTCGCAGCATGACGCCGCCGACCAGCACGCGCCCGGTGACGGCCCCGACGTGGACGAGTCGTCCGGGCCCCCGTACCGGGCGATCGCCATGGTCCTGCTCGCTGCGGTGGTCGTGGCGATCGGCATCGGTCTCGCGCAGCTCTTCAGCGGCGGTGACGATTCGACGCCCGCCGCGGTGGAGGAGACCACCACGCAGTCAGAGCAGGGCGAGCAGCCGGGTCAGGCCGTCGAGCCCGGCCCGCAGGGCGAGCCGGCTCAGCCCGGCGGGACCGCTGCGGGCCAGGACGGCCAGGGTGCGCCCGGCGAGGGACTCCCCGGCCTGCCCGAGCAGCAGCAGCCGGGAAGCGGTCAACAGCCTTCCGCCGGTCAGCCCGCCCCCGGGCCGGCCGTGACCGCGGTGCCCGTGCAGATCTTCAACAACAGCAACGTCACCGGTCTCGCGGGTCGCACCGGCGAAACCCTCCGGGAGTCCGGCTTCGCCGTGGGGGACGTGGCCAACCTGCCGTCCAACCAGGGCGTGGTTTCCGAATCGACCGCGTACTTCGGCTCCGGGCCCGGCGAACAGCAGGCCGCCGAGGCTATTGCCGCGCAGTTGGGGATCCCCGTCAAACCCCGGCCTGCGAACATGGCGGTGGAGACCCCCGGTGTCATCGTGATCGTCACCCAGGACCTGGACCGCTGACGTCTGACGATATGATGAGCCGGTGCACCCCGCCCGGCGGGACCCGTGCGCACAGCGACTTGCAGCTTCCCGAGATCGAAGGAGCCCCATGGCCCCGCGTCAGACAGCCCGCCGCCTCCTGGTCGCGGCTCCCGCACTCGCCCTCGCGTTGGCCGTGACCGCTTGCAGCCCGCCCAACGAGGAGCCGGCCGACCCGAACGCGCCGTACACGCTGCCCACGTACTCCGAAGAAGCCGAGGCGAGCACCTCGGAGGCGGAGCACTCGAGCGGTGGGGAGACCACCACCGTCGTCGAGACCACGACCGTCGTCCAGGGCGCGCCCGGCGAGGCCGGCACCGCGCCGCTCGCGGGCGAGGAGCAGCCGGCCGTGGGCCAGGCCGATCCCGCCGCGCCGACCGCTCCCTGATCTCCCGGTAGCGCCGTCGGCGCTCGCCCTATCCCGGGCAGTAGACGCCGCGACGTACAGACGAGCCCCGCCCCCTGCGAGGAGGCGGGGCTCTTCTGCGTCAGCGGCGGCGCTTGCGGTTGGCTTCGCTGGCCTGGAACTTCTCGAGCACCGGCGCCTCGTGAGTGATGGTGCCGTCCTCGACGTCCTCGCGGTAGGCCAGGTTGCCCACCCGGTTGGCGATCACGGGCGCGGTACACACGGCCACGATCCCGGCCAGCACGAGCATGCCCATGTCGATGTCGGGGAAGATCCGGACGCAGGTCCCGAACAGGACGAGGATCAGGCCGAGGACCTGCGGCTTGGCGGCCGGGTGCATGCGGCTGAGGGTGTCACGGAAGCGGACCAGGCCGATGGCGCTGGACAGGGTCAGCAGCGCCCCGGCGAGCACGAACAGCGCGGAGACGATCTCTCGGATGTCGTCGGTCATGTGATGGACTCCTCGGGCACCCCGGTGGTGTCGTTGACGCGGAACCGGGCCACCGACACCGAGCCGAGGAAGGCGACCAGCGCCAGCGCCACGAGCGCGGCCGCGGGCGTGGTGTCCTTGGTCCAGGCGATGTAGACGCCGATGCCGCACTGCGCGATGGCGGCGAGCATGTCCAGGGAGATCAAGCGGTCGAGGGTGTCGGGTCCGCCGATCAGTCGGATCATGGTGGCGAACAGCGCGAGCGTCAACGCGATGACCGCGGCGCTCCACAGCAGGATGGTCAGGCTCACCGGATCCCCTCCTTATCGGTGGCGGGGCCGCTGTCGGCGGGGACGGTGAAGTGCTCGGGGCTGGGCTTCCAGTCCTCGGGCCGCTCGAACGCGCGCAGGTACAGCTGCTCCACGTGTGCGGTCTGCCGACGGAAGTTCTCGATGGCCTCGTCGGACCCGGCGTCCAGGACGTGGATGTACACGTAGCGGGCCACCGGGTCGACCCGGACGACGATGCCGCCCGGCATGAGGTTGAGCGTGTTGACCGCCAGGGCGAGGGTGAAATCAGACTTCAGCCGCATCGGCGCCCGGAGTACTGCCGATCGGGGCGGCGGGGAGGGGCGGACGGACAGCCAGGCCACGGCGAACGACGAGCGGACGAGGTAGTAGGACACCACGATCACCAGCCACACGGTGGACACGGGTCGGAGCAGTCCCTCGACGGGTACGCGGGGTAGTGGGAGGAGCGCCATCACCGCGAGGGCCACAAGCAGGCCGGCGGCGATGGTGCCGATCTCGATCGAGCCCCACAGCAGCACCCAGGTGAACGTCAGCCACAGCAGCATGAACATGCGGGAACCGAGCACCCGTGGATCCAGTCGGACTTTGCGGGCCATGTCAGCGCACCCCCGTCACGGAGTCGACGTAGCGCTCGGGCGTGGGGTCCGCGGGGACGGTGTCGAGGTACTCGCTGCGCTCCCGCAGGCTCGCGGCGGCCCGGTCGGTGACCCCGAGCAGCGGGCCGGCGAACACGGTCATGAGCAAGGACACCACGATGAGTGCCATGGTGGGGGCGAGCATGCTCAGCGGCATCTTGCCCACCTCTTCCCGCTCGTCGAACTCCACGTACTCGTCCGAGGGCAACAGCGAGAGGGGCTTGGCCAGCGCGAACGCCCCCTCGGGTGCGTCCGCGCGGGGCCGCCAGAACGCCTTGGACCACACGCGGACCACCACGTAGAGGGTGAGCAGGCTGGTGACCATCGCACCGGCCACGAGCGCCCAGTTGAGCGGTCCGCCGATCTCGGCCCCGGCCTGGACCACCGCGAGTTTGCCGATGAAGCCCGAGAACGGCGGGATACCGCCGAGGTTGAGGGCGGGGATGAGGAAGACGACGGCGAGGACCGGACTGGACACGGCGAGCGAACCCAGGCGGCGCAGGGAGGACGACCCGGCCTGCCGTTCGATCAGACCGACCACCAGGAACAGGGTGGTCTGGACGACGATGTGGTGGCCGACGTAGTAGATCGCCGCGCTCAACCCGGCCTCGGTGGACAGCGCGATGCCGAAGATCATGTAGCCGATGTGGCTGACGAGCGTGAAGGACAGTATTCGTTTGATGTCCGATTGGGCGATCGCACCGAGGATGCCGACGACCATCGTGAAGAGCCCGGCCACCAGCAGGACGTCGTCCATGGAGCCGCCGGGGAACACGAGGGTGTGGAACCGGATGATCGCGTAGACGCCGACCTTGGTCAGCAGGCCGGCGAACACGGCGGTGACGGGGGCGGGCGCGGTCGGGTAGGAGTCCGGCAGCCAGGTGGAGAGCGGGAAGACGGCGGCCTTGATGCCGAACGCCACCAGGAACACGGCGAAGATCGTGGTGCGGAGCCCGTCCGGGACCTCCGACATCCGGGTGGCGAGCTGGGCCAGGTTGAGCGTGCCGGCGGCCGAATAGGTCAGCGCGATGCCCAGCAGGAACACCATCGAGGACACCATCGACACGACGGTGTAGGAGACACCCGCGCGGACACGTTCCTGGCTGGCGCCCAGCGTGAGCAGCACGTACGAGGCCGCCAGGAGGATCTCGAAACCCACGAACAGGTTGAACAGGTCGCCGGCGATGAACGCCGCGTTCAGGCCCGCACCCAGGGCGAGGTAGGTGGGCAGGAAGATCGAGGTGGGCTGGTCGCCGTCGCCGTCACGGACGCCCTGTCCGACGGCGTAGATGATCACGGTCAGCAGCACGACGGCCGAGACGCAGAGCATCAGCGCGCTGAGCCGGTCCGCCACCAACGTGATGCCCACGGGGGCGTCCCAGCCGCCCACCTGCACGGTGTGCATGCCGTGTCGGTCGGTGAGCACCAGGAGGATGCCCGAGATGACCAGCACCCCGGTGAGGGTGACGATGGTGATGAAGTTCTGCACGCGCGGCTGGCGCGAGGCCACCAGACACAGGGCCGCGGCGAGCAACGGGGCCAGGAAGACCGACGGGATCAGGTAGCCGAACAGCTCGGGGGAGATCACAGTTCCCACTCCTCTCTGCTGTCCTTGGGGCGCTTCTCGCGCCACGCGCGAGACCGGGCATCGGCCGCCGCGCGGGCGTCGGCTTCTGCGCGGGCTTCGGCCTGGGCCTCGGCTTCCGCCTCCTCCAGGTCCTCGTCGTCGTAGTCGACGTGGTCACCCAGTTCGGTGGGTTCTCCGGTGGTCTGGTCGTCGGACAGGTCCCGGTCGGGTGCGGACCAGGCGTCGGTGGGCGAGCGCTTGGCGATCTTGGTGTCCTCGGCGTCGTCGGCGACCTCGTCCACGGTGGTGAACTGGTACGAGCGGTAGGCCAGCGCGAGGATGAACGCTCCGACGCCCGCGGTGATGACGATCGCGGTGAGGATCATCGCCTGGGACAACGGGTCGGAGTCGACGGTGTTGTCGCCCCAACCGCGGCCCCGGATGGGCGGATTCGCGGGCGGACCCCCCGCCGCCAGGATGAGCAGGTTGACGCCGTTGGAGAAGATCATGATGCCCAGCAGGATCTTGATGATCGCGCGCTCGAGCAGCAGGTAGACGCCGGCCGCACAGAGGATCCCGGCGAGCAGCAGAAGTGAGAAGTCGGCGGTCATGGCATCCCCCCGGGACTGGCGCCCTGGTTCTCCGCGGCCTCGAGGCGGGCGGCGCGGTGGGCGAGCAGGTCGGACCGGGCGCCGGTGGCGTCGACACCCGGGACGCTGCGCAGCGCGGCGGTGGACGGCAGGTTGGTGGCGTCGACGTAGATGGCGCGGAGCTCCTTGAGGTCCTCGGCGTCCAGGTCGAGACGGGCACCGAGGCTGCGCAGGATGTCCAGGACGAGCCCGACGACGATGAGGTACACACCCGCGTCGAAGAACAGCGCCGTGACCAGCTTGACCTCGCCGAACACGGGGAGCGTGCCCTGGAAGGTGGCAGTGGACAGGGCGGGGGCCCCGAAGAACATGGAGGCCGTCGCCGTGCCGGCGGCAAGGAGCAGGCCGACGCCGAGGATCCGGCCGGCGTCGACGGGGATCGCCTCGCCGAGCTCGTAGCGGCCGCCGGCGAGGTAGCGCAGTACCAGGGCCAGACCCGCGACCAGGCCGCCGGCGAACCCGCCGCCGGGGTTGTTGTGGCCGGCGAAGAAGAAGAACAGGCTGAGGATCATCATGGTGGGGAAGATGAGCCTGGTGGTGACCTCGAGGACGAGCGAGCGGGCGCGGGGGTCGCGGACGGACGCCCCGACCAGCCAGCGGCCGGGGGTCGCGCCGGGAGCGTCGATGACGACGCGGGCCGCCTCGACACCGCGGCGACCGGAACGGGTCTTGCCGACGTCGGCCAGGCGCGGCCCGGAGCCATAGCGGCGGTTACGGAACACCAGGCTGGCCACGCCGGTCGCCGCGACCAGCAGGACGGTGATCTCGCCGAGGGTGTCCCACGCGCGGATGTCGACCAGGGTGACGTTGACGGAGTTGGCGCCGTTGCCGAGCCGGTAGGCGATGTCCGGGAAGACGGCGGACACGGCCGGGTGCTCGCGCGCGTTGATGGCGTAGGCGCCCACCACCACGACGAGCAGACCGACGCCGATCCCGAGCCAGGCCCGCATGCGACGGAACCCGTTGGACAGCGGGACCTCGGCCGGCATGGTGCGCAGGACCAGCACGAAGGTGACCATCATGAGGGTCTCGACCAGCACCTGGGTGAGCGCGAGGTCCGGGGCGCCGTGGAAGGCGAAGATCACGGCCACGCCGTAGCCGGTGACGGACATGCAGATGACCGCGGCGAGACGGTTGCGCAGCAGGGTGGTCGCGACCGCGGCGAGGGTCATGGGGATCATGACGACCAGCACGACCGGATTGGCGGACAGTTCCATCCGCAGGCCCTCGCGGGTTCCGGCCATGAGCGAGCCGAACGGGAACACCACGAGCGTGACCAGGATGATGCCGAGGGTCAGCGGCAGCGACCCGCGCTGGGTGAGCGCGGTGATGTGCAGCGAGAGGGTGTCGAAGAACCGCAGGACGGAGTCGTAGATGCGGTCGGCGTTGCCGAGCGCGGGGGACTCGAACTGCATCCGCTCGACGGTCCGCTGCGCGACGTAGAGCATGGCGCCCAGGACGTAGACCACCACGGTGAGCGCGAGCGGGATCTCGAGACCGTGCCACAGACCCAGGTGGTACTCCTCGGCCCCCCGCCACGGGCTGCCCACGGGGAACGCGGCGTCGACATAGCGGGTGATCAGGTTCTCCACCGGAGCCGACCACAGCCCCAGTACCAGGCCGGCGGCGGCGAGGACGGCCGGCACCGAGAGGAAGAACGGGCCGGGGGCGCGGGAGGCCGCGACGGCGGGGCTGATCCCGTCGGTGAAGACCTTCTTGGCGCGGAACGCACCCATGACCAGGCGCGCGGTGTAGGAGAACGTGAGGACGGACCCGGCGACCAGTCCCGCGGTGATGACCAACGACGGCATGCCGTGCAGTCGCTCCTCGGACAGGACCGTGGCGAACGCGCCCTCCTTGCCCACGAAACCGAGGAACGGCGGGAGCCCGGCCATGGAGGCGGCGGCCAGGGTGAAGACCACCGCGAGGGCGGGCCGCGTCCGTCCCAGCCCCGACAACTCCCGGATCTCCCGCGTGCCGGTGGTCTTGTCGATCACGCCGACCGCCATGAAGAGCGCCGACTTGAACAGGGAGTGCGCCAGGAGCATGGTGAGCCCGGCGAGCATCGTGTCGCGCGACCCGATGCCCACCAACACCAGTAGGAATCCCAGCTGGCTGACGGTGCCGAACGCCAGGACCAGTTTGAGGTCGGTCTCGCGCAGCGCCCGCCAGCCCGCCATCAGCAGGGAGACCAGGCCCAGGATGATCAGCGGTAGCTGCCAGGTCGACGACCCCGAGAGTCCGGGGGTCATGGCGGCGATGAGGAAGATGCCGGCCTTGACCATGGCCGCGGAGTGCAGGTAGGCGCTCACCGGGGTGGGGGCCGTCATGGCGCCCGGGAGCCAGAAGTGCAGTGGGGCGATGGCGGACTTGCTGGCCGCGCCGATGATCACCAGGACCAGCGCCCAGTGGATGAGGGTGCCCGACGGCGGGGAGGCCACGATGTCACTGATCAGGTACGACCCCGCGGACTGACCGAGGATGACCATCCCGACGAGCATGGCCAGGCCGCCGAGGGTGGTCACCAGCAGGGCCTGGGTGGCCGCGCGTCGGGCGGTGGCCCGCTCCGCGTAGTGGCCGACCAGCAGGAAGCTCAGGACGGAGGTGATCTCCCAGAAGATGTAGAACAGGATCATGTTGTCGGCCACGACCAGCCCGAACATCACCCCGGCAAAGGCCACGAGTTCGGCCGCGAACAGGTGGAGGCGCGGTTCGGAGTCGTCGAAGTACCAGGTGCAGTAGACCAGCACAAGCGCACCGATCCCGAGGGCGATGAGCGCCATCAGCGCGGAGAGCGCGTCCATCCGTAGATCGACGGTCAACTGGATCCCGGGGGCCCACGGGACCGTCTCGGTGGGGATACCGCCGAGATTGGCGGCCACCCACACCGCGCCGGCGGCGGGCACCAGCGCCAGGAGGAGGAAGGCCCGTCGGCCGAGTCGGAGAACCAGCGGGATCGCGATCAGGGTGGCTACGGCGTGAGCCGCGAGGATCGCGAGCACCGGCGGCTCCTTCCGTAGCGTCGTCTCCGACGACGACATGCTGGGATACCCGCCGGTTGGGGGCGGGGTACCGGTGGTCGACCGGAGTCAGGGTTCGGGGATCACTTTACAGAAGCCGCCCCGTCGGCCGTTCTCAGCGCAGGTGGAGCAGGGTCGCCGCGCTCAGGAGCGCGGCGATGGCGGCTTCCGCGGAGCTCTCGCCGAAACCCAGTGCCCAGGTCTCCCGACGTCCGCAGGTGGCGCGCAGGATCGTGCACCAGGACTCGGTGCCCCCGAACCCGGTGCCTCCGTACCCGCTGCCCTCGAAGCGGTGGCCCTCGAAGCGGTGGCCCTCGTACTGGTGGAATCGCTCGATCTCCACGCGGGCGCCGATCCGGCCCAGCATCTCCGACATGGCGGTGAGGTCGCCGCAGGATTCGGTGGTGAGGCGGTGGGCGGTGAAACCGCCCGGCTCGTCGCTGGCGCCGCGGGTGGCCAGGATCGCCTCGTACGCGGTGATCCCGCGGCCCAGCGGGCGCCGGGAGAGGTCGGCCAGGTGGAAATGGTCGGTGGAGGGCGCGTAGGTGTCGACCAGTGTGCGCCAGTCCAGCCCTGCGGCTTCATCGGCGAACCCACGGGGCAGGCGTCTGCCGAAGCGCTCGCCGAACGGGCAGGTGGCTGTCGCGGTGGCGGAATGCGTGGGGGTTGCGGTGGTGTTCATGGTGTGCTCGTCTCTGACGTCGGTGGGGGACCGACTTCAGAAGAGCAACCACGCAACGGGGATGCCGGTCTGTCAGGCCCCGTTACGTCCGGTTACTACGAGAATCTTCCGCATGGCCGGAGACTCTAGCCGCCCGGCGCGCACTCCGGCAAGCCGGATCCGACTCACACCTCCCGGCGTTCGGCGTACAGGCGCAGGCTCTCCACCTGGTCGGGATCGAGCGAGGGGCGGACATTCTCCCGGGCGCGGTCCACGTCGTCGGCCGTGACCTCGGCCGCGTTGATGTCACGGCGCATCGCGGTCAGCGCGGATTCCCGGAGCAGGGCCGCGCAGTCGGCTGCCGAGTAGCCGTCCAGGTCCCCGGCGAGCTCGGCCAGGTCCACGTCCTCGGCGAGCGGGACGTTCCGGCCCGCGGCACGGAGGATGTCCGCCCGCGCCTCGGCGTCCGGCGGGGGGACAAAGACCAGTTTCTCGAGCCGCCCGGGCCGCAGCAGCGCCGGGTCGATGAGCTCGGGACGGTTGGTCGCGCCCAGAATCACCACGTCCCCGAGCGGCTCGGCGCCGTCCAGTTCGGTGAGCAGCGCCGCCACCACGCGGTCGCCCACCCCGGAGTCCCCGGTCTGACCGCGACGCGGGGCCAGGGCGTCGATCTCGTCCAGGAACACCAGCGACGGCGCCGAGTCCCGCGCCTTGCGGAACAGGTCCCGCACCGCCTTCTCCGACGAGCCGACCCACTTGTCCATGAGCTCGGCGCCCTTGACCATGTGGACGGTCAGGCGTCCGCTGGCCGCCAGTGCCCGCACGACAAAGGTCTTCCCGCATCCCGGGGGGCCGTAGAGCAGGATCCCACGCGGCGGTTGCACTCCCAGGCGTTCGAAGGACTCACGGTGCTGGAGCGGCCACAGCACCGTCTCGGTGAGGGCCTGCCGCACCTCCACCATGTCGCCGACGTCGTCGAGGGTGATCGAACCCAGGCTCAGCTCTTCGGTGCCCGACCGGGACAGCGGCCGGATCACGCTGATCGCGCCCACGAGGTCGTCCTGTTCGATCCGGATCGCGGAGGCGTCGTCACCGGCGGCGCGGCCGGCCGCTCGCATCGCCGCCTCCCGGGCCAGGGCCCGCAGGTCCCCGGCCACGTAACCGGGCGTGCGCTCGCTCACCGCGGGCAGGTCCAGCTCCCCGGTCGGCACGTCCCGCAGGAGCACCTCGAGCAGGGCGGCCCGATCGCCGGCATCGGGCAGCGGCAGGTCCAGGACGCGGTCGCACACGTCGGGTTCGCGGAGCCGGGCGTCGGCGTTCTCGGGACGTACGCACGTGGCCATCAGCACCGAGCCGGGGTGGGCGACCACGGACCGCAGCCGGTCGAGCACCAGCGTCGACACCGGTTCGGGCTGCGCGGGCAGCAGTGCGTCCACGTCGGTGACCAGCAGGATCCCGCCGTTCTCGCGGGCCCGTTCGGCGGCAGTGCGCACCGCTTCGAGTCGGCCGGCCGGATCCAGGGCGCCGACGGACGGGCCGTCGACCACCTCGAGCCAGCGGCCGTCGGCGACAGACCGCACCAACGTGGCCTTGCCGACCCCGGGCGGCCCCGCCACCAGCACCCCGAGGTGTGGGGAGGCGCCCAGGGTGCGCAGCAGCTCGGACCGGTCCAGCGCGAGGGACAGCCACTGCTCGAGGACCTCGGCCTGGTCGCGCACCCCCACCAGGTCCTCGCGGGCGACGGCGGTGATGGCGGCCTCACCGCTCGGGGCGGCGGAGCTCGTCGTCGTCGCCCCCGGGTTTGGTCCCCCCGCGCCCGGACCGACGCCCGCACTCGCACCCGGACCGACGCCCGCGACCGCGCCCGGACCGATGCCCGCGACCGCGCCCGGCCCCGCGCCCGCCGTCGGACCGGAGGCCCCGCCGCCCGTGGTGACCACCGCGGTGGTCGGCTGGACCGACACGACTCCGTCGGGAACGGTCGCGGTGACGGTGAGCAACTCGGTGCTCCACTGCATGCCGATGGTGTTGCGCAGGGTGCGGGAGGTGTCGGCGGTGGGGAAATCGGGGCCGAGGTCGCGGGGCAGGAGCGTCACGGAGTCACCCACGCGCACCACCTTGCCCAGCAGCGCGGACCGCAGCACCCGCTCGGCCACCCCGCGGCCCGCCGGGGGCAGGCCCTGGACCTCGATGGAGTGCGCGCCCGTGACCTGCGCGGCCCGGACGGTCACCCGCGCGTCCTCGCCCAGGCCGCAGTTGGCGGCGATCACCTCGTCCACCACCAGCACGCCGCTGGGCGCACCCGGCCCGGCCGCCGCGACCACCGCGGCGGTGGTACGAGCGCCCACGATCTCGATCGCGTCCCATTCGCGCATCCCCAGCGCCAGGATCACCTCGGGATGCGCGCGGACGATCCCCCTGCGGGAGTCGGAAGCGGACGCCGACAGTCGGAGGGTCAGGGCCAGGTCTGGGCGGGGGTTCACGCGTGCGAGCGTATCGCCGATCCCCCTACTGGAGCGCTGCGCGCACCGCGTTCCAGGCCACCGGGATCTGCTGGGAGTAGTACGACCAGTTGTGCATGCCGGTGGGCAGGTGGTCGACCCGCGCCGGGATGTTCAGCTCGCGCAGGCGCCGATCCGCGGCCCGGGTGCACTGGCCCGTGGCCTGCTCGAGCGCCATTCCGGCCACGAAGTTGGCGGCGTCGTTGTTGTATTCCGCCCAGTCGCCGGGGTTGGCCACGCCGGTGCCGGACGAGAGATAGATGGCCTTGCCGCGCAACTTCTCGGCGTTGATCATGGCGTCGTGGGAGGCCCACTGCGCGTTGCCGGGCTCGCCCCACATGTTGGTGAGGGTGGCTCCGCGGCTCTCCACGGTGTAGCGGGTGAGGATCTGGCCGAGCGTGTCGGTGGAGTAGCACCCCGAGACCCCGAACACGGCCCGGTAGAGCTCCGGGTGGCGGGTGGCGAGGGTGAGTGCGGCGCCCGCGCCCATCGAGATCCCGCCGACCCCGCGTTTGGTGCTGGTGCTGACCTGCGGCTCGACCAACCGGGGCAGGTCCCGGGTGATGAACGACTCCCACTTGCTGATCCCCAGCACCGGGTCCTGCGCGTTCCAGTCGGCCCACATGGACCCCTGGCCACCGGTCGGGATGATGAGGTTGACGTTCTGGTCCGCGAACTGCTCGGCGGCACCCCACTGCATGAAGCCGCTGGGCAGTTCGGAGCCGACCCCGTCGAGGAGGTAGAGGAACGGGGCGTCGGGCCGGGTGGCCCGGTACACCTCGACGGTGATCCCGCGCTTCATGTCGGCCGAGTCGATGAGCCACTGCTCGTAGCGGCCGTCGATCTTCTTGCCCACCACCTTGGTCACGGTGATGTTGGGGTTGGGCTGTGGTGCGGGCGGCGCGGAGCCGGCGAACATGTTGGGGGAGAAGCCGAACCGGTTGGCCAGGCCCATCATCGACGAGCCCGAGGAGCCGGGCAGGTTGCCGAAGTAGAGCAGTTGGCTCAAGCTCTCGGGCGAGATCGCCCCGAGGGCGCCATTGCTGATCTGTTCGGGGCTGATCGAGGCCGGCAGTCCCTGGGCCTGGGCAGAAGCGGGGGTCAGGCCCACGGCCAGGGCGGCGGCGGTCGCGACGCCCAGCACGGCCCTGCTCGCGCGGCTCGCGCGGCGCAGACGGCTCGGGCGGCGCGTCCGGGGAGCTGGAGGAACTGGATTAACGATCATGACGGCTCCTGGTTCCGGCGACCGACCCTGCCCAGCCACCACTGAAGTCCCTATCGCACCTCTCCGTCACGCTGTTACCGCCGGTCAAGCCCCACCAACCGGGGAGGTCGGGGCCGTCAGCGGTAGCGCTGCAGGAACGCCGCCTCGGCCAGCGCGATGCGCTCGATCTCCCGCGGGTCCACGCTCTCGTCCGGGGAGTGGATGGCGGCGGCGGGGTCCTCGACGCCGAAGAGCGCGATGCTCGCCTCCGGATGGGCCTCGCGCAGCGCCGTGCACAGCGGGATCGACCCGCCGGAGCCCACCTCGGCGACCCCCGCTGCGCCGTACGCCTGGGCCAGGCACTGCGACAGCAGGTCGTGCACCGGATCCGACTGGCCGACGGGGACGGAGCTGAACGGGTAGCCGACGGCCTCCCGCTCCACCGTCACCCGCGCGTTCCAGGGCCGGCGCCGGTCGAGGTGGGCCGCGAGCAGATCCTGCGCTGCGACCGGGTCCATCCCGGGCGGCACCCGCAGGTTGACCAGCGCTCGGGCCCGCGGCTGGACCGCCGCGATCGCACCCTCGACCGGCGGGCAGTCGATGCCCAGCACGGTGACGGCCGGGCGCGCCCACACCAGGTCTGCCACGGGGGCCGCGGACGAGGGCTCCACGCCCTCGAGGATCCCGGCGTCCGTGCGGAACGTCTCCGGCGGGTACGGCTGTCCGGCCCACACTCCGGTGAAATCCAGGCCGTCGACGGTCGTCGCGCCGGTCTCGGGGTCCCGGAGCGAGGCGAGGATCGCGATGAGCGCGGCCAGGGCGTCCGGCGCCGCGCCTCCGAACTGGCCGGAGTGGACCCCGGCGGAGAGGGTGTCCACGACGACGACGAGGTTCGCGATCCCCCGCAGGCTGGTCGTGAGCGTGGGCACGCCCACCGAGACGTTTCCGGAGTCCGCGATGAGGATCGCGTCCGCCGCCACCAGGTCGGGCCGGGAGGCCACGAGATCGTCCAGACCCCCACCGCCGGTCTCCTCGGAGCCCTCGACGACCAATCTGATCCCCAGTCCGTTCAGCGGGTCCGCTCCGGAGGAGTCCACCAGGGCGGCCAGGGCGCGCAGGGCGGTGAGGTGGACGACCAGGTTGCCCTTGCAGTCGGCGGCGCCGCGGCCGTACCAGCGGCCGTCGCGCTCGGTCAGGTCCCACGGCGAGGCGGTCCACTCGGTGGGATCGCCGGAGGGCTGGACGTCGTAGTGGCTGTAGAGCAGCACGGTCGGCCGACCGGGGGCGGCGGGCCGGTGGGCGAACACCGCGTGCGAGCCGTCCGAGGTCTTCACGACCTCGACGGTCTCCGGGCCGAGACCGGGGACGGGGAGCTCGGACAGCAGCGTGCGCACCAGCTCGCAGGCCTGTGCGCACGCCTCGGGCTCGGCGCCGTGGACCGAGGGCAGGGCGACCAGGCCGGCCAGGTCGGTGCGGGCGCGGTCGAGCTGGGCGGTCACCGCGGCGGCGAGCGGCGCCAGGTCCGGGTGCGGGGCGGCGAACGGAGCTGTGAACGGTGACGTGTCGGCCATGAGGTCAGGGTAGGGGAGTCCTCCGACACGATGCGTAGATGAACGGAAGATGAACCGGGAATGAAGTATTGTGGCCGACATGAGCTTTGTGATTGTCGTCACTCCTTCTGATCCGGACTTTCGGGACGCGGCCCATCTCGACGACCTCCCCGAGCACCTCCGGGCCGATCTCCTGGCCCTGCGAGACGAGGTCAGTGAGCGCTTCCCCTCCGCCGAGGCCATCGGCGAGACCGGCGCACTCGCACGCCGCCCGGAGATCGAGGGCGTCGGGGTGGTCATCCACCCAGAGGTCATCACCCGGCCGCTCGTGGTCAACGCGGTCATGCGGTACGCGGCCCCGCGCCAACTCCTGGTCAGTTCGCCGGCGCAGGGGCTGGTGGCCGACCCGCGCGAGCGCATCGACATCGACGTCCACCGCCGGCCCACCATGGCCGGCTCGGACATCTGTGACCACGGGGTCCGGGGCCGGCCGCACGGCACGCTGCCCTGGGTCACCCACGAGTTGCTCCGCCAACTCGTGGGCAAACTCGAGGTGGTCGGCGACCGGCTCGAGCTCGGTGTCGACGACGACCGCTGGTTCCGGTTCGAGCTGACCGCCGAGGCGTTGAGGGTCGGTGTCGCCGACGGGCCCGAGGTGCCGCTGTACGCCCAGGAGCTGGATGCGGACGGGAAGACCGCCGCCGCCGACGCCGGTTGGGCCTGGGCGCGAGGCTCGGGGGAGTGGGCCGGGCTGCTGGGCGGAGTCGGTAGAGCGGTCGGTAGCGCGGTCGAAGGTGCGGCGGTCGGGGACGGCCCAGTGCAGGGCCGCGATGTGGGCGCTGACCCCGGGCTGGGTGACGCTGTGGGAACCGGCGCCACTGCGGCCTGACACGCCACCCGGGCGAGGTGCCGGGTCAGACCGAGTTGTTGTAGCGCAGCGACGCCACCACGGCGTCGATGGTGGCCTCGGGCTGGACGCCGGGTTCGTCCTCGTCAGCCATCAGCACGAACACGATCGAGGCCGGCGAACCATCGGCCGCCAGGGTGGAGACCGCGATCGTGTCGAAGCGGATGGTCGGGGGAGTGCAGGTGTCGCGGGGCGGCCGCACCGTCCCCCGGAGTGAGACGTACCAGGCAGAAGCCCCCGACACTCCGATGCTGCGCGGCTCCGGGACCGGTACGTCCGCCCCGTTGCGGGTGAAGCGGCGATCGATCGAATCCGCCATCGCCCGGGAGGCCGACTCGGCCTGCTCGCGGGCCTCTCCGGGAAGCACCGTGCTGATTCCGGACAGTGTCCGGAACGACTGGCTGCTGGACTCGCAGTACCCGCGGTCGGCGATCGCGTTGGCCGTGGTCACGAATCCCGATCCCCAGTCGGAACCCGAGTCCTCGCCGTCGCCGCCGGCGCCACCGTCGTCGCCTCCGGATCCGTTCGGGTCGTCCGGAATGGAGCCGAAGGGGTCCCCGACCTCCCATTCCGGAGGAACGGAGTAGACGAGTCCGGTCCGGCTGAGGACGTCCTGCCAGTCTCCGGGCGGCGGGCCGGCGGCGAGGCTCGGGCCGGGTGCCTCGCGCTCGGCCTGCTCCGGCGGGCCCCCGGACCCCGGGGAACAGCCGGTCAACGCCGCCGTCAGCGAGCCCGCGAGGAGCGCCGCGAGCCCGGCGTGGGTCGCCGCGCTGACGCGCCCCCCGATCACGTCGATCAGCCCCGCTCGGCGAGCGCCTTGATGCGCTGGAGCGAGGTCGAGACGCCCTGGTCGAGTTCCCGGGAGAAGTTCTTCTGGCCGCCGAACGCCCTGTCGGTGAGGAAGCGGGAAAGGAGGGTCAGGCCGTGGGGGACCTCGCGGCGCTGGGTCAGGCGGGTGCCGCCGCTCGAGGTGGGCTCGAGCTCGAACGCCCAGACGGTGGTGTTCTCCGCGATGCGGTTGGCGAACCGGCGGCCCGGCTCGAACTCGACGACGCGGCTCGTGGTGGGCCAGAACAGCGGACCACGCCTGTTGATGTTGATGGCGCGTGTCCCGGCACTCGTGCGGCCACCCAGGGCGATGACCTTGACGGCCTGACTGCTCCACTGCGGGGCGTTGCGGACCTCGGAGACGACCTCCCAGACCCTGGCGGGCGGGGCGTCGATCTCGATCGAACTCTCGATGGCGCTGATGGGAGCGGACTCGGTGGTCATGGGGGCCTTCCGACGGTGAATGCGTACTGGCGTCTCGATGCTAGGGGATAGATACGACGCACCGCCGGTCGTTCGCCTGTCGCGAACACGAGCCGCACCCTTTGCACTCGTGGGGGGCGAGTGCTAGAAAAGCGGTTGGCACTCGGCTACCCTGAGTGCCAGCAATACCTGAACTGAGGTCGCAAGGTGAGGCGCGGATCTGACACGGTCTGCACCGTCCGTCGCGGGCGCCGACGCCGACCACATACGTGTCACCCCATACCCGGAGGATGATTCACCCAATGGCAAAGATGATCGCGTTCGACGAAGAGGCCCGACGTGGCTTGGAGAGCGGTCTCAACCAGCTCGCCGATGCCGTCAAGGTCACCCTCGGCCCCAAGGGCCGCAACGTCGTGCTGGAGAAGAAGTGGGGCGCCCCCACGATCACCAACGACGGTGTCTCCATCGCCAAGGAGATCGAGCTCGAGGACCCGTACGAGAAGATCGGTGCCGAGCTCGTCAAGGAGGTCGCCAAGAAGACTGACGACGTCGCAGGCGACGGCACCACCACCGCCACCGTTCTAGCCCAGGCGCTCGTGCGCGAGGGTCTGCGCAACGTGGCCGCTGGCGCCAACCCGATGGGCATCAAGCGCGGAATCGAGAAGGCCGTCGAGGCCGTCACCGCGCACCTGATCGCCTCCGCCACGGAGATCGAGACCAAGGAGCAGATCGCTGCTACCGCGGGCATCTCCGCCGGCGACCCGGCCATCGGCGAGCTCATCGCCCAGGCCATGGACAAGGTCGGCAAGGAGGGCGTGATCACGGTCGAGGAGTCGCAGACCTTCGGTCTGGACCTCGAGCTCACCGAGGGCATGCGCTTCGACAAGGGCTACATCTCGCAGTACTTCATGACGGATCCGGAGCGCCAGGAGGCGGTCATGGAGGATCCGTACGTCCTCCTGGTCTCCGGCAAGGTCTCCACCGTCAAGGACCTGCTCCCCCTGCTGGAGAAGGTCATCGGCGAGGGCAAGTCCCTGCTGATCCTGGCCGAGGACGTCGAGGGCGAGGCCCTGTCGACGCTCGTGGTCAACAAGATCCGTGGCACCTTCAAGTCCGTCGCCGTCAAGGCGCCGGGCTTCGGTGACCGCCGCAAGGCCATGCTGCAGGACATCGCGATCCTCACCGGTGGCCAGGTCATCTCCGAGGAGGTCGGCCTCTCGCTCGAGACCGCCGACATCTCCATGCTGGGCAAGGCCCGCAAGGTCGTCGTGACCAAGGACGAGACCACCATCGTCGAGGGTGCGGGCGACCAGGGTCAGATCGAGGGACGGGTCAACCAGATCCGCGCCGAGATCGAGAACTCTGACTCGGACTACGACCGCGAGAAGCTCCAGGAGCGGCTGGCCAAGCTCGCCGGCGGCGTCGCCGTCATCAAGGCGGGCGCGGCCACCGAGGTCGAGCTCAAGGAGCGCAAGCACCGCATCGAGGACGCCGTCCGTAACGCCAAGGCGGCCGTCGAAGAGGGCATCGTCGCCGGCGGCGGCGTCGCCCTGGTCAAGTCCGAGGCCGCTATCGACGCGCTCTCCCTGGAGGGCGAAGAGGCCACCGGCGCGAAGATCGTCAAGTTCGCGCTGAGCGCCCCGCTCAAGCAGATCGCCTTCAACGCCGGCCTCGAGCCGGGCGTCGTTGCGGAGAAGGTTCGGAACCTCCCGGGCGCCGAGGGCCTCAACGCGGCCACCGGCGAGTACGAGGACCTCCTGGTTGCCGGGATCAATGACCCGGTCAAGGTGACGCGTTCGGCTCTGCAGAACGCTGCCTCGATCGCGGCGCTCTTCCTGACCACCGAGGCCGTCGTCGCCGACAAGCCCGAGCCTGCCGGCTCGGCCATGCCGGGTGGAGACGAAATGGGTGGAATGGGGTTCTGAGTTAGCTGAACGGTTGGTCCAGACGTTCGCGTCCGGACCCGTTCCCCACGACTGTGGCCCGCACCGGATCTCCGGTGCGGGCCACAGTCGTTTGTACGGTCTTGATGGCCTCTCTGGGGCGCCTGGCGCGTGTTGGGGCTGTTCACACATCCCGCCCACATTGCTTGTCCGGGACGCGGTCGCGCGCGTTACCCGACGTTTACCTAAGCCGTGGGCTGTAAACGCTGAGAGACCTGCGGTTACGGTTTGATATCTGCCATTGCCGCAGACGTGAAGGGTTCTTACTATTCGGTTCAGGCGCCGGAAGGTGCCAGTCGCAGACGAGAGTCGTCCGCGAACATGAATGGAGTGACTCATGCCTGACTTCGCCGTCCTGTCCGACCTCTTCTCCGCAGTCTCCGACCTCCTCGGCGGATTCAGTACCTTCGTCGGCTCCGCAGGGCCCGAGGGGTTCGGTACGACTCTGTTGGGAAGCGCCACCGCTGGGGAGTGACCACCTGACAGGCCCCGTTGATCCCGGTCCGTCGGAGGTCCGGTCCCCAGGGGCTTTGGCCCTTCCTGATCTGGTGACGCGTCGCTACTGCCGGTCCCCGTTACTGACGTCCGCAAAACACACCGACACCCGCGTCCCGCGGGTTCGCAGCACATAGGAGAAAAAACATGCTTGGTTCCCTTGCCGCCCTTGACCCCGTTGGCACCGCTCTCGGCGCACTCAGCGACTTCGCCGGAGCCTTCGGCGACATCTTCTCGGGCATCGCCTTCTTCACCGGCGAGGACTTCGCCGCGGCCCTCGCCAAGGGCTTCATGAAGTAGGGGCACAAGACCCGTTCGGTCGCCACATATGAGGCGGCCTTCATAACCGTTCGACCCCCTGTACGGCCCGCGCACTCACCCTGCGCGGGCCGTACAGCTGTATCTGCACAGATGTCCAAGATGAACAAGTGTTGATGTGAAGATGAACGCCACCGGTCTCGACCGGGCGGGTTCCGCCATGCCCTGGGGAGTCGGTCGGAGAACCTTGCCGGGGACGCCGTGTCTTGGCAGATGGGGCAAGGTGTTAGGTTACCCTTGCTGCCGGCGCCCCACGGTGCCGGAAGTGCCCTGGGTTCACGGCGAGATGAATATCAATCGTCGTGACGGAGGTCTCAATTGACAACTGTTCAACCCAGGCTACTCTTAGCCCGACCCCTCAGCAGGGGCTCGACTTCACAAAGGGAGAAACATGCCTGACTTCAGTGCGATCGCCAAGCTGCTCGGCGGCGCCAAGGACATCCTCGACTTCGTCGCCGGCATCACCGGCTCGGTTGGCGGCTTCGAGACCGGCGTTACCGGTCCCATCGAGGGTCTGCTTTCGGGATCTGCCGAGTAAAGGGGCCAGTCCTCACCCGAGCGGAACGCCTTCGCGATCCGCTTGCCGTCTGCCGGAACTGCTCGGAAGACGGTCCGTAAAAATCCCCTCCCTGCGCGGACGAACCCGAGCGGGATACGCACATAAGGAGAACATCATGGGCTCTTCCGAGCTGTCCATCTTCAGCAAGCTCGTCGACGTCGTCGGCGGCCTCTTCGGCGACGTCAAGAGCGGCGTCACCGGTCTTGGCTACTTCCTCGGCGAGGACTTCGGCAAGGCGCTCGCCGCCGGCTTCATGAAGTGAGCTGACACCTGAGTCGCAAGACTTGTCGGAGAGGGCGCCGGGATACCGGTGCCCTCTCCGCATTTCCGGGCGCGTCCGGTGTGGCTCGTGCTTCCCGTTCTGGACAGTGTGTATAGAGATCCGTTCATAACGGTAACGCCGAGGCTGATACCGTCGATAATGTTGACGTGAGCCGCAAGGGTGGCTCCGCGGGTACTACTGGGCCACCTCGGCTCGGAACCCCCGGGCCTTGCCTCGGCGGGCGCAATACTCAGTCTCAGCTACTCTTGTGGTGCGAGAGTGTCCAGTGGGGCTTGTGTGACTAATGGGAGTTGGGCTAACTTCAGCTGAAGGTCTGCCCTGGTCCGTCTGTGAACAACGAGAAGGTAAGGCGTCGGAAATATGCGTTCAGTCAAGAGCGGTCGGTTCGGTAAGAAGGTCGCCGCTGTGGCCGTTGCCGCGGCCATGGTCCCCGTCGTCGCCACGGGCACGGCACAGGCCCAGGGTGGCAACATCCAGTACACCAAGGCCACTGCCGACAAGAAGGTCGTCGAGACCAAGCTGGCCGACGGTCGTCTGATCGTGTCGGTCTGGTCGGACAAGATGGCCATCGAGGTCCCGAACATCGTCCAGCCGCCCCGCGACGGCAACCGCAGCGCCCCGGTGCTCTACCTGGTCAACGGCGCCGGTGGTGGCGAGGATTCCGCTACCTGGCAGGCGCAGTCCGACGTCAAGGCCTTCATGGCGGACAAGGACGCCTGGACCGTCACCCCGATCGGCGGCGCCTTCTCGTACTACACGGACTGGCAGCGCCACGATCCCAACGTCCAGACCCGCTACGCCCGCGAGACCAACCGTCCGATGGCGTTCGAGAGCTACCTCGCCACGGAGCTCCCGGACCTCTTCGAGAAGGCCTACGGCGGCAACACCGGCGGCGACCGCAAGCGCTCGCTCGCGGCCATCTCGATGACGGCCACCTCGGTGCTCACCATCGCCCAGAACCACCCGGGCCGCTTCCAGGCCATCGGCTCCTACTCCGGCTGCGCCGAGACCTCGACGCCGATCGGCTACCAGTTCATCAACATCGTCACCGGCATGCGTGGCGGCGCGGACCTCAACAACATGTGGGGACCCTTCCCGGGACCGGGCTGGACCGCCAACGACCCGGTCGCCCAGGCGCACAAGTTCGTGGGCCAGCGCGACCGGAACCAGCTCCCGGCCATGTTCATCTCCACCGGTAACGGCCTGCCCGGCCCGCACGAGTCCATGGAGAACTGGCGTCTGCGCAACAGCATCCCGGCGCTGGCCAACCAGGCGATCGTCGGCGGCATCATCGAGGCGGCCACACAGTACTGCACGGCCAACCTCGCCCGTCGCTTCGCCGAGCTGCAGATCCCGGCCCAGTTCGACTTCGCGCCCAACGGCACGCACTCGTGGGGCTACTGGCAGGACGACCTCAAGCAGTCCTGGCCGATGATGGCCAACGCCATGAACGCGCGTTACGGCCCGATCTGATCGGTCGCTGACGCCACCAGGCACCCACGGACCCCGTCCCACCACTCGTGTGGGGCGGGGTCCGCTGTCGTCGGGGCGCCCTGCCGTCGGGTCACGGTGCCATCCGCACTGCGCCGTCGGGTCGGCTGTTGCGCCGGCCGGGACCTCCGGCATCCTGTACACATGACCAAGACTGACGACCCGCAGCGGATCGAGCTCCGGCACTCCGACGGCAGCACGAGCCCGCTGCTGGTGGTCGAGGCCGATCACCGGGATGAGAACCGGCCCGCGGTCCTGGTCCTGCCCGGTATCGCCGTCGGAGCCCGCTACTACCTCCCCCTGGCCCGCGCGCTGGCCGCGGCCGGCGTGGACGTGGCGATCACCGAACTGCGGGGGCAGGGCGAGAGCACCCACCGCATCGGCCGCCGCGGGGGAGCGGCGGGCTACCACGAGAGTGCCGCCGAGGACGTGCCGCTGGCGCTCGACGCCATGCGGCGCACGCTGGGCGAGCGTCCCGTGGTGCTGCTGGGTCACAGCATGGGCGCGCAGATCGGCGTCTACCACCTGGCGCGCCACGACCCCCGCGTGGTGGGGCTGGTGGCGGTGGCCGCGCAGTCCCCGTTTCACCGGGGCTACCCGCCTCAGGTGGGGCGCCGGCTGCATCTCGGCTCGGTGCTGCTGCCCGTCATCGGCCGGGTGTCCGGACACGTGCCGGGTCAGTTCTTCGGCGCCACCGGCAGGATCCCGGCCGATCGCATCCGCGACTGGTCCCGCCTCGCCGCGACCGGCGTGATGCAGCCGGAGCGAGCGGACGTCGACTACCGCGCCGGGTTGGCGCGCGTGACCGTCCCGGCGCTGTCGATCGTGATCGCCCGCGACCACCTTGCCCCCGAGAGCGCCGCCCGCGGCCTGCTGGCGATGCTGCCCGCGTCCCGGACCAGCCTCGAGCTGGAGCCGTCGGCGCTCGGCCACAACGGGTGGGCGCGCAAACCAACTGAGGTCGTCGCCCGGGTGCTGGCGTGGATGGACCGGGAGGTGGCGGTCAGTCCGTCGCGGGACGACGACGAGGTAGGCGACGCCTGAAGAACTCGTAGGTGAGAACCGCCTTCCGGGCCTCCTGGGAATTGTCGGCCGCGCCGGCGTGGCCGCCCTCGACGTTCTCGTAGTAAGCCACCTCGTGTCCCGCTGCCTCCAGTGCGGCCGTCATCTTGCGGGCGTGACCCGGGTGGACGCGGTCATCCCTGGTCGAGGTGGTCATGAGGACCGTCGGGTACCGGCAATCCGAGGCCGGCCGCACGTGCTGGTACGGCGAGTAGGCGCCCAGGAAGTCGTCCCAGTCCGCCGACTCCGGGTCGCCGTACTCGGCCATCCAGGACGCCCCCGCCAGGAGCAGGTGGTAGCGCTTCATGTCCAGCAGCGGCACCGCGATGGCCAGGGCGCCGAAGAGTTCCGGGTAGCGGGTGAGCATGACGCCCATGAGCAGGCCGCCGTTGGACCCGCCGGTCGCCCCCAGCTGGTCGCGCGTGGTGACGCCCGTGTCCACGAGGGCCCGGGCCACGGCCGCGAAGTCCTCGTAGGCGCGCGGGCGTTTCTCCCGGACGGCGGCCTGGTGCCAGGCGGGGCCGTACTCGCCGCCCCCGCGGATCCCGGCCACCACGTACACGCCACCTTCGGCGAGCCACAGCGCCCCGCGCAGGGCGGCGTACGAGGGTCGCATCGAGATCTCGAAGCCGCCGTAGCCGTAGAGGATCGTGGGCGCCGGCCCGGCCGGGCCGGGGCCGCGCATCACCGTGTACGGCACGAGCGTGCCGTCGTCGCTGACCGCGGTGTGGCGGGTCACCTCGATCCCGCTGGTGTCGAAGCGGTCCGGTGTGGAGCCGAGGGTGGTGGTGGTGCCGTCGGCGCGGAGGAGGACCAGGGACGGCGGGACGATCGGCCCCGAGACGGCCAACACGGCGTCGTCGGGGTGCGGACGCTCCCCGGCCGCGCCCTCGCCCGCGCCGGCGCCGTCCGCGGTCGAGCCGTCGGTGCCGGTGCCGTCCATTCCGGAGAGGCGGTCGCAGGACAGGACGTCCACCGAGACGTGCTCGGGCAGGCCGTCGACGGTCAACCGGCGCCACGGCCCGTCCGCGTGATTGGGGATCGCGAACGCGTCCAGGCGGGACTCCGTGTCGTCGAGGATCGTCAGCAGGATCCGGCCCCGGCCCCACGTCACGTCCTCGACGGTCGTGGACGGGGTGGGGGAGAACAGGACGACAGGGTCGGGCAGCGCCGTGGGGTCGGCGTCGACCGCGGCCCAGGGCAGCACCAGGACGGACCCGCCGGGGTGCGTGCGACCGGCCACCTCGAGGTCGGTACGCGGGCGCAGCAGGAGCCAGTCGCCGCACGAGTCCACGCGGCAGTCCTCCGGCACCGGGAGCAGGTGCGGGGCATCGGCCACGGGATCGCCGCCCGCCGGCCAGAACCACTCCTGGGAGGTGTGGAAGTCGGGGGCTCGACTGGCAAGGAAGCGGCCGGAGGTGAGGTCGTACGAGGCGCCCACGGCCACGTCCTCGGTTCTCCCGGCAAAGATCTCCGGCGCCTGCTGCGGGTCGGTCCCCCGCCGCCAGAGGCGTGCGGTGCGCGCATAACCGGAGTCGGTGGCATCGGCACCGTCAGGGTCCAGCGGCGCGCTGAGCAGCAGGGTGTCGCGATCCACCCACGACACTGAGCACTTGGCCTCCCGCAGCCGGAACCCGCCCTCGGACTCGGGGATCAGCCGGCGGGCGGTCAGGTCGTATTCGCGGACCTCCACCGCGTCCGCGCCCCCGCGGGACAGCCGGATGAGCGCCCGGTCATCGGCGGGCCGCCGGACGACCGCGCCCGAGTAGACCCAGTTCACGCCCTCCTCGGCGGCGAGGGCGTCGACGTCCACGAGCGTCTCCCACGCCGGGTGGTCCACCCCCGGGGCGCCGCTCGAGAGCACCGACCACGGCACCCGGCGCCACAGCCCCCGGGGGTGCTCGGCGTCGCGCCACAATGTGTAGGCGTAGCTGCCCCGCAGGACCGGCCACGCGATGCGGTCGGTGGCGTCGAGGATCTCAAGCGCGCGGGCGTGCGCGCGCTCGGCGTGCGGACCGGAGGCCAGGTCAGCGACAGTGCGGTCGCTGCGCTCCCGGACCCAGTCGAGGGCCTCGGCGGAGTCCACGTCTTCGAGATGGAGGTAGGGGTCGGTTGCAGGTGCGGTCATGCCCTCGATGATGCCGTTACCGTCGCGGTGGACCGGAATCGCTGCCGGATTTACTCAGGCTCTTGTTACTGGACCGTGTCATCCGTAGCATCTTCCCTACGCAGGGGTCGACTGGCCCGGCCATTCTCGACGGTGTCGGGGATGCACTCGATAAACGGAGATATACAATGGGTTCCATCACCGACATCCTCAGCACCGGCTCCGGCGAGTCCGGTTCGCTCAGCGGCGGCAGCGCCACCGGCGACATCGTCAACACGATCGCCGAGACGATCGGCGACATCGTCGCCACCGCCCTCAAGTCGGTCCTGGGCAACCTGTCCTGATCCGCGTCTGACGCGAAGGCCGTCGCCGCTCCCTCCACCCGGAGGGGGCGGCGCCGCTCATTTCGGGTGCGATTCCACGCGGCATCCACTGCCTGAGTCGCGCGATGCGCATACCCTGTGTTCCGTGGCTGACACTCATTACGACCTCATCGTCCTCGGCGCGGGCCCCGGCGGCTACGTCGCCGCTATCCGCGCCTCGCAGCTCGGCCTCAAGGTGGCCGTGATCGAGGAGAAGTACTGGGGTGGTGTCTGCCTCAACGTGGGGTGCATCCCCTCCAAGGCGCTGCTGCGCAACGCCGAGTTGGCCAACACCGTCCTGCGCGACGCCAAGACGTTCGGGATCTCCGGTGACGTCTCCTTTGACTTCGGTGCTGCGTTCGACCGCAGCCGCAAGGTCTCCGACGGCATCGTCAAGGGTGTCCACTACCTCATGAAGAAGAACAAGATCACCGAGATCGACGGGTTCGGGACCTTCACCGACGCCAAGACGGTCGAGGTCGACGGCACGGCGTACACGTTCGACAACTGCATCATCGCGACCGGCTCAGTGGTCAAGACCCTGCCGGGCATCGAGTGGAGCGAGAACGTGGTGGGCTACGAGGAGCAGATCCTCTCCCGCGATCTGCCCGGCTCGATGGTGATCGTGGGTGCCGGAGCGATCGGCATGGAGTTCGCCTACGTCCTGGCCAACTACGGCGTCGAGGTGACGATCGTCGAGTTCATGGACCGTGTCCTGCCGAACGAGGACGCGGAGGTCTCCAAGGAGCTCGCCAAGCACTACAAGAAACTCGGCGTGAAGCTCCTCACCGCGCACAAGACCACCAAGGTCACCGACAACGGTGACTCGGTGGACGTGGAGATCCAGAAGAAGGACGGCGGCGACACCCAGACGCTCACCGTGGACAAGGTGCTGGTGTCCGTGGGCTTCGCCCCCCGCGTCGAGGGCTTCGGGCTGGAGAACACCGGGGTCGAGCTCACCGACCGCGGCGCGATCGACATCGACGACCACATGCGGACCAACGTGAAGAACATCTATGCGCTCGGCGACGTCACCGCCAAGCTGCAGCTCGCCCACGTGGCCGAGGCGCAGGGAGTGGTGGCCGCCGAGACGATGGCCGGCGCCGAGACCCAGACGCTGGGCGACTACCGCATGATGCCGCGCGCCACCTTCTGTCAGCCCCAGGTGGCCTCCTTCGGGCTGACCGAGGCCCAGGCCCGCGACGAGGGCTACGACGTCAAGGTGGGCAAGTTCCCGTTCTCCGCCAACGGCAAGGCCCAGGGACTGGGCCACGCGGTCGGGTTCGTCAAGGTGGTGGCCGACGGCACGCACGGTGAGCTGCTCGGCGCGCACCTCATCGGCCCCGATGTCTCCGAGCTGCTGCCAGAGCTGACCCTCGCCCAGATGTGGGACCTCACCGCCGAGGACGTGGCGCGCAACGTGCACACGCACCCGACGCTCTCCGAGGCCATGAAGGAAGCGCTCGAGGGCGTCAGCGGCCACATGATCAACCTGTAAGGCCCGCCCCGGCCCGCCCCGGCGGGACCCCCGCCCCGGCCGCCCCGGCCCGCCCTGGCGGGACCCCCGCGGCCCGCCGGGCCCCGCGGCCCGCCGCCAACGATAAGAGCGTTCCGACCACCCTCGGGCGATGTGGTCGGAACGCTCTTATCGTTGGCTGGTGCCGTGCGCCGGCTGCGCGGTGTGGGTGCGCGCCGCGCCTGCAGCGCTACTCCGCGCTGACCAGCTTGCCCATCTGCGTTGTGTAGATGGAGTCGAGCGCTCCGGCGGCCGTCGGCAGGACCGGGTCTGCTGCCGGGTCGTCGCCGCGGGCGGCGTACTCGATGCTCACCGTGGTGTCGCGGGCGAAGCCGTGGATGGCGACCGCCCGGCTGATGGTCTTGGTGCCGTTGGGCAGGGTGGAGATGAAGTCGCTGGTCACCCGGAACCCCTCGGCACCTGCGACGGCCGGGGCGTCCGCCACGGTCATCTTGAGCTCCACGCTCGGGTTGGTGGTGCTCTTGGAGGACTTGCAGGCCTCGTAGAGCGAGCGGTCCATGAACTCGTCCAGCTTCTGGCCGACCATGCCGATGCCGAAGCGGTGCTCGGTCTCGACGCTCTCGGACTGCTTGTAGCGCACCGCGGCGGTGACGCCGTCGGTGGCCGCGAAGTTGGAGACCGTCTCCAGGCGGGAGACCTTGTCGCAGGCCGGTTCCGTCATGAGCTGCTTGCCCTGGTCCGCGACGAGCTTGTCCACGGCGCCCCGGAGCAGATCGGGCTTAATCACCTGCACGACACCGCCACCGGGGGCCTCTCCCTCGGCCAGGACCAGCTCGGCCACCGGAGCCTGGGGCGCGGACTCATCGACCGGGGTCGAGGTCTCGCTGCTGGCTGTGGGGTCGGCGCTCTCGGAGTCGCCGGAATCCGACGTGCAGGCCGTGAGCGCGGCTGCCGTGACCAGCGCGAGGCCGGCGACGGCGACGCGGCCGGGGGTACGGGTGCGAAGTCGCATCTCTCTCCTTCTAGTCAGGGTCAGTTACATGATGCCACCGCGCTTGCAGGATCTGGGCATCCCGCGCGACTCCGGCGGCCCGCGCGCGTGAGGTGTGCCATATCGGGGGAGGGGCAGGCGTCGAATCGTAGTTCATGCGTTTACCCTTGGTGCGGCAACTGCATGACACTCAACTCTGCACGACAATGGCCTCCGCACGACAATGGCCTCCGCACGACAATGGCCTCCGCACGACAACGGCCTCTGCAGGGCAACTGCACTGAGAAGGCACCGCGAACGGCCCTGAGGCCCGGAAGCAGGACATGACATGGACCATGACGGAGTAGACGCCGTGCTCTTCGACCTCGACGGGGTGATCACCCCGACGGCCGAGAAGCACATGCAGGCGTGGAACCAGATGTTCTCCGCCTACTTCGTCGAACGCGGGATCGAGCCGTACTCGGACGAGGACTACTTCCGTTATATCGACGGAAAGCCCCGGGTCGAGGGCATCGCGTCGATGCTCGCCGCGCGCGGCATCACCCTCGAGGAGGGCGACGACGACGACCCGGCCGATCGCGAGACGGTCCACGGGCTGGGAGCACGCAAGAACGTGATCTTCCGTGAGCTGCTCGACCAGGGGATCGAGGCCTACCCGGGCTCCCTCGAGTACCTCGACGCCCTCGACGCCGCGGGAATCGCCTCCTGCGTGGTCTCCAGCTCCAAGAACGCCGTCTCCGTCCTCGAGGCCGCGGGCCTGAAGGATCGGTTCGACATCGTGGTCGACGGACTGGTGGCGGTGGCCGAGGGGATTCCCGGCAAGCCCCTTCCCGACACCTACCTGCGGGGCGCCGAGCTGCTCGGGGTCCCCGCGGAGCGCTGCGTGGTGATCGAGGACGCGGTCTCCGGGGTGCAGGCCGGTGCGGCCGGCGGGTTCGCCCGGGTGGTCGGCGTGGACCGCGGTGCGGGCAGAGAGGCCCTCCTGGCCGCGGGCGCCGACCTCGTCGTCGTCGACCTGGCCGAGCTGGTCCCCGGACTCGCGGGGGTACGGTCATGAGCCCCATCCCCCCCGGGCGCGGCCCGGTCCACGACACCGTCGGTGAGTCCGTCCCCGGCAACATCCGCACGACGTACGGCGTGAACCTGCGCAGCCACCTCGAGGTCCCGGAGATCAACCGCTCCACCCACCCGGTGGACCCGTGGCGCTGGGTCGAGACCAGCCCCAAGGCCTCCCCGCTCGGGGTCTCCGAGACGCAGTTCGCCGTGGCCAACGGCTACCTGGGGATGCGCGGCAACCCCGAGGAGGGCCGCGACTCCCGCACCCACGGCACCTTCATCAACGGATTCCACGAGACGTGGCCCATCCAGCACGCCGAGGACGCGTTCGGTCTGGCGCGCGAGGGACAGACGATGGTCGAGGTCCCCGACACCAAGACGATCCGCATCTACGTGGACGACGAGCCGCTGCGACTGGGCGCGGCCGATCTCGAGCACTACGAACGCAGCATCGACTTCCGCGACGGCATCCTGCGCCGTGAGCTGGTGTGGCGCACGCCCGCGGGCAAGAAGGTGATCGTCCGCACCACCCGCATGGTGTCGATGGTGGAGAAGCACCTCGCGGTGATGACCTACGAGGTCGAGCTGCCCGACGAGCCGGCTCCGGTGGTGATCTCCTCGCAGGTGCTCAACCGGCAGGACGGCGAGGACGAGTACCACTCGGCGGTGGACACCGAGACCCCGGAGGGCTTCGACCCCCGGCGTTCGGACGGGCTCGAGCACCGGGTGCTGGAATCGCAGCACTGCGAGGGCCAGCACGGGTACCAGGTGCACGGGTACAAGTGCGCGAACTCGGGGATGACCATCGGTGTGGCCGTGGACCACCGGGTGGAGACCGAGGACGAGGTGGACATGAACACCGACGTCCACGAGGACGGCTCGACGGTCGTCTACCACGCGCACGCCACCCCGGGGCGCGTTTTCAGGCTCACCAAGATGGCGGCGTACCACACGTCGGATCAGGCCCCCGCCCAGGAACTGGTGGAGCGGTGCGCGCGGACCCTCATGCGGGCGCGCGACCGCGGTGTCGAGGACCTGCACCGCACCCAGCGCGACTGGTACGACCACTTCTGGCACCGCGGCGACGTGGAGGTGGAGGGCCCGGCGGAGACGCAGCAGGCCATCCGCTTCAACCTCTTCCAGCTGGCCCAGGCCTCGGCGCGGGCGGAGACCAACGGGATCGCGGCCAAGGGCGTCACCGGCAGCGGCTATTCCGGGCACTACTTCTGGGACACCGAGACGTACGTCCTGCCGTTCCTGACCTACACGCTGCCGCAGTTCGCCCGCAACGCCCTGCGCTTCCGCTACTCGATGCTCGACAAGGCCCGCGAGCGCGCCCGCTTCCTGTCCGTGAAGGGGGCGCTGTACCCGTGGCGCACCATCAACGGTGAGGAGGCCTCGGCCTACTACGAGGCCGGCACCGCGCAGTACCACATCAACGCGGACATCGCGCACGCCATGGTCAAGTACCTGTGGGCGACCGACGACCAGGAGTTCATGATCCGCGAGGGCGTGGACGTGCTGGTGGAGACCGCGCGGATGTGGGTCTCGCTCGGGTTCTTCGGCGTCGACGGGAAGTTCCACATCCACGGGGTGACCGGCCCCGACGAGTACACGACCGTCGTGGACAACAACCTGTTCACCAACGCCATGGCCCGGTTCAACCTGGTGGCCGCGTCGATCGCCTGCAAGCGCATCGCCGAGCTGGGTGACGGCCGGTGGGAGGGCATCTGCTGGCGCCTGAAGATCGACGACGACGAGATCGCCGAGTGGCGACGGGCCGCCAAGAACATGGTGATCATCTACGACGAGGCGCTGGGGGTGCACCCGCAGGACCAGGACTTCCTGGCCAAGGAGGTCTGGGACCAGGACCTCGAGGACCCGCGCCGGCCGCTGCTGCTGCACTTCCACCCGCTGGTGATCTACCGCCACCAGGTGCTCAAGCAGGCCGACGTCGTGTTGGCCATGTTCCTGCGCGGCGACGAGTTCACCGAGGACCAGAAACGGAACAACTTCGAGTACTACGACCCGTTGACCACCGGTGACTCCACTCTGTCCGCGGTCGTGCAGTCGATCATCGCGGCCGAGATCGGCTACTGCGACGAGGCGTTCGAGCACTTCTCCAAGGCGCTCGTGGTGGATCTGGCGGACGTGCACGGCAACGCCTCCGACGGGATCCACGTGGCCTCGGCCGGTGGTGTGTGGTCGGCGCTCGTCAGCGGCTTCGGCGGGATGCGCGACTACCAGGGCGACATCTCCTTCGACCCGCGGGTGCCGGCCGAGTGGGACGGGCTGACCTTCCGGTTGACCGTCCGCGGTACGCACGTGCGGGTCCGGTGCACCCACGAGCTGATCACGATCGTCAACCTCAACGGCGCGGACTTCGAGTGCGCGGTCCAGGGGCAGCCGGTCCTGGTGCCCGCGGGGGAGACGGTGTCGATCGAGCTGGACGAGCGGGCCCGCGTCTGCCGGCCCCGCGTGACGACCGCGGTGCAGGACGCAGAGGCGCTGGATGCGATGGCGGAGGGTGCGCCGGCGCTCTGAGCTGGCCTGCTGATCCGGCCTGCTGATCCGATCGGCTTTGCGCTGCTCCTTCGCCGGTGGGTCCGATCGGCTGCGGGTGCGCGATCAGCGAGGTGGCAGCCGCCCGGGCAGAGCGCCAGCGCACCCGCTGCCGGATACGCTGCCCCTTCGGCCTGCGCTGGCTGAATGCACGGTTTCAGCAGGGGTGCGCTGGCAGTTCGGTCCATAGGGCCAGCTCAGGTCAGAGAAGCAGCGTATCCGGCGAGGGGTACGCTGCCTCTCCGCTCTCCGCTCTCCGCTCTCCGCTCGCGGGGACTCGGCGCCGATGCTCAGCGGGCTCTCTGCGCAGACGGCTGTCGGGTTTCTCCACAAGCGCGCCTCATCCACAGGCGAGGTGTTCCGGCCCAGCCTCTCCGCGGGATTCGTCGTCGTCGTCGGGCAGCATCACCGACATGATCGGCGTCATCGATGAGGTGCACCCAGTACTGTCTCTGGCCCGGCTGAGCCACGAGATCGCCCACCTCCCCAGGAGGCGTCGGGAACGCGACTTCGTGAAGATCGCGGACGAGCTCTGGCTGCCTGCCGGCGTGGTCCAGGATTTTGAGACACTGTCGGTCGCGTACTCCCGTCTCTATCCGCGCGGGGTCCTGACCGGTTGGTCGGCGGCGATGCTCCACGGGATCAGTCCGCCGGACGACGCCGTTCCCGAACTGTCCGTAGGACCGCACGGTCGGGTTCGCGACGGGCTCCGGATCCGGCGATACGAGGTGCCGGACCAGGCGGTGAATGTCGTCCGGGGCGTTCGCGTAACCGCGATGCGGTGGACTGCCTTCGATCTCGCGCGCTTCAACGACCACGTGTACGGAGTGCTCGCGGTCGAGGAGTTCTACCGTCGCGGGGTGACTCGGGCGAGCATGCAGGAGACGGTGGCCTATATGGCCGGGACCTGGGGCGTCGCCCGGGCTCGGCGGGTTCTGGCGGACGCCGATCCCCGTTCCGAGTCGCCGCGGGAAACCGAGACCAGGTTGTTTCTCAAAGAGGCCGGTTATACGAATTTCCTGCCGCAGGTCGAGGTCCGCGACCTCGGATATCGCTTGGACCTCGCGGACCCGGAGCTCAAGATCGCCGTCGAATACGACGGGCCCCACCACGACGATCCGATTCAGCAGTCCAAGGACCGGCGCCGGAGGAATCGCCTGCAGGCGGCGGGGTGGATCGTCATAGTGGTGGACCGCAGACTCTTCCGACATCAGCGCGACGAGATCCTGCAGCAGGTCGCGGCTGCCTACCTCGTGCGCCGGGCCGCAGCGTGAGCCGGGCGGGCGAAGAGCGTGAACCGGGCGGGCGGGCGGGCGGAGAGCGTGAACCGGGCGGGCGGGCGGGCGGGCGGAGAGCGTGAACCGGGCGGGAATGGCCCGAGAACGGGCAGAGACGGCGCGTTACCCCCGCCGGATACGCTGGTCCTTCGAGCGGCGATGGATGAATGGACCAATCGGGCAGCGCAGGCCGGAGGATTCCGTGCATTGGGCCAGCGCAGGTCAGAGGGGCAGCGCGAACCGGGGCGGTTGCGCTGGCGCTGTGTTCGGAGTCAGCGGGGCTGGTCGGGCTGGATGCGCAGGGCGTGGAGTGAGGTGGCCAGGCCGTCGTATTGGGCCACCAACTGCACCAGGGCGACGAGCTCCGAGGAGTTCAGGTGGGTAGCCAACGCCGCCCACGCGTGATCGGCGATGTCCTTCGACTGCACCAGCTCGTCGACCGCGCGCATCACGGCTTCGAGCCGATCCGTCCACCCGGCGGTGGCGGGGTCCCGGAGGGTCCGGGCGATGTCGTCGTCGTCGAGTCCCACCCGGGCGCCGATCCGCTCGTGATGGGCCCGCTCGTACTCGCTGCCCCGCAGGTGGGCCACGCGCAGGATCACCAGTTCGGTGGTGCGGCGGTCGAGGACGCCGAACGGCATCATCATCCCGGAGTAGGCCAGCCACGCGGGAAACAGGCGGCGCGCATGGCCGAGGGTGGCGAACAGGTGGACGTCGCGGCTGCCCGTGACCCGGGCGCCGATGCGGTTCACGGCCCACCCCACCGGGCCGAGTTCCCGCAGGCCACCCGGCCGGATGCGGGGCCGAGCCGGTTCCTGGGGCGGACGCTCGGCCGGACTCTGGGCCGGACTCTGGGCTCGCCCCGGGGCCAGGCCCGGGTCGTCGCTGCTGCTGGCGGGCTGGCTCATGGCCGTCAGGGTAGGCCAGTGGCGCCCGCCGGGGAGCCGGGTTCGTCGAGCAGATACGGCGAGAGCGCCGAGCGGTGGGCGTCCACCTTGAGCGCACGGTTCAGTGGCGGGAAGGCACGTTGCGGGCAGGCGACGCGCTCGCACATGCGGCAGCCCGGACCGATCTTGGTGGCGGCGTCGACGTCGGCCAGATCCAGGCCCTGCGCGTACACGGTCCGGTGGGCGTGGCGCGCCTCGCAACCGAGGCCGATCGCGAACGTCTTGCGCGGCTGGCCGAACCGCATCGGCCGGGTGGTGACGGTCCGGGAGACCCAGAGGTGCACGCGGCTGTCCGGCGTCTGGGCCACCTGGCGCATGATCTTGCCCGGCGAGGAGAACGTCTCGTAGACGTTCCACAGCGGGCACGTGCCGCCCGAGGTGGTGAAGTGGATGCCGGACGCGGACTGGCGCTTGGACATGTTCCCCGCGCGGTCCACGCGCACGAAGCTGAACGGCACCCCGGAGGCGCCCGGCCGCTGCAGCGTGGACAGGCGGTGGCAGACGGTCTCGAAGCCGGTGGCGTAGAAGGCGCTGAGCCGCTCGATGTCGTAACGGAAGTCCTCGGCCGTGTCCAGGAAGCGCTGGTAGGGCATGAGGACGGCGGCCGCGAAGTAGTTGGCCAGCCCGCGCAGGGCCAGCGTGAGCGCGTCGGGCGAGCTGAAGGCGCCGCCGGCGACCAACTCGTCGAGCAGCTCCCGGTGTTCGAGGAACGCCAGCTCCGACGCCACCCGGAAGGCCTGCTGTCCGCCGGTCAGGTGGGCCGACAGGTCCAGCCGGCGGTCCTCGGCCGAGAAGCGGTGCCAGAGCCCGTCGGGCAGGTCCACGCGGCGCACCACCCGTACCCCGTGCACCTCCGACAGGCGGTTCTCGAGCTCGGTGCGGACGTCACCGCGGTTCATGCGGATGCGGTTGGTGAGCTCCTCGGCCGCGGTGTCGAGCGAGTGGATGTAGTTCTGGCGCTGGTAGAAGTAGTCGCGCACCTCCTCGTGCGGCATGGCGAGTGCGGAGTGGTCCACCTCCCCGGCCAGCGCGTTGCGGCTCTCCGTGAGCGCCGCGAGCAGGTCCGCGGAGTTCCGGTAGCGCTGGTTCAGGACCGCGAAGGCGCGCGCCAGTGACGGGTGGGCGCGGACCAGGTCGATCACGTCCGCCGCCGGGATCCCGGAGGACACCTGCGGGTCGGACAACGCCTCGGTGAGCTCTGCGATGAGGCGGGTGTCCGAGTCCGAGGCGAAGAAGGTCGAGTCGACGCCGTACTGCTCCGACAGGCTGGTCAGAACTCTGGAGGTGACCGGGCGGGCGTCCTTCTCGAGCTGGTTGAGATAGCTCGCGGACAGGCCCAGGGTCTGGGCGAACGCGGCCTGGGTCAGCCCGTGCTCCTCGCGGAGACGGCGCAGGCGCGCGCCCATGTGGCTGGCGGTCATGAGTGGCTCCCCTGAGGTGATGGCGTGCCCCACGATCCTCGCAAACATTGCACGACGAGTAAAGAAACTCGCCAGATTCGCAGAACCCGCAGGTAGACGCGGTGCGACACGTATGGCACCCTTAGCGAGTACAGGGCGCAGAACTCGCATTAGTGCGAAGGTCGCGTCCGTCCCCGAGACAGAAAAGAGTCGCGATGTCGAACGTCGGCAAGGCACGTACCACTGAGGAGATCCAGCAGGACTGGGACACCAACCCCCGCTGGAAGGGTCTGACCCGCAACTACACCGCTCAGCAGGTCGCCGATCTGCAGGGCAGCGTGGTCGAGGAGCACACCCTCGCCCGCCGCGGCGCGGAGGTCCTCTGGGAGAAGGTCAACACCAAGGACTTCGTCAACTCCCTCGGCGCGCTCACCGGCAACCAGGCTGTGCAGCAGATCCGCGCCGGCCTCGAGGCCGTGTACCTCTCCGGCTGGCAGGTCGCCGGCGACGCCAACCTCTCGGGTCACACCTACCCGGACCAGTCGCTGTACCCGGCCAACTCGGTCCCGACCGTGGTCCGTCGCATCAACAACGCGCTGCTCCGCGCCGACGAGATCGCCCGCGTCGAGGGTGACACCTCGGTCAGCGACTGGCTCGCCCCGATCGTCGCGGACGCCGAGGCCGGCTTCGGTGGCGCCCTCAACGCGTACGAGCTGCAGAAGGCCATGATCGCCGCCGGCGCCGCCGGTGTGCACTGGGAGGACCAGCTCGCGTCGGAGAAGAAGTGCGGCCACCTCGGTGGCAAGGTGCTCATCCCGACCAGCCAGCACATCCGCACGCTGACCTCGGCTCGTCTCGCGTCCGATGTCGCCAACGTGCCGTCGGTCATCATCGCGCGTACCGACGCCGAGGCCGCCACGCTCATCACCTCCGATGTGGACGAGCGTGACCGCCCGTTCATCACCGGTGAGCGCACCGCCGAGGGCTTCTACCACGTCAAGAACGGCATCGAGCCGTGTATCGAGCGCGCGAAGGCCTACGCCCCGTTCGCCGACATGATCTGGATGGAGACCGGTACCCCGGATCTCGAGTACGCCAAGAAGTTCGCCGAGGGCGTCAAGTCCGAGTTCCCGGACCAGCTCCTGGCCTACAACTGCTCGCCCTCCTTCAACTGGAAGGCGAACCTGGACGACGACACCATCGCCAAGTTCCAGAAGGAGCTCGGCGCGATGGGCTTCAAGTTCCAGTTCATCACCCTGGCCGGCTTCCACTCGCTCAACTACGGCATGTTCGATCTGGCCTACGGCTACGCCCGCAACCAGATGACCTCGTTCGTCGAGCTGCAGGAGCGCGAGTTCAAGGCCGCCAAGGAGCGTGGCTTCACGGCCATCAAGCACCAGCGTGAGGTCGGTTCCGGTTACTTCGACCGCATCGCCACCACGGTCGACCCCAACACGTCCACCGCGGCGCTGAAGGGCTCCACCGAAGAGGGTCAGTTCCACTGACCTACGTGTCGGCCTCTCGTCGGGGTCGACCAGCACGGTGACGAGTGATACCCACCGGGGGCTGCGGCCGTCTCCTCGAGGCGGCCCGGCCCCCGGTGGCGTTCGCGCACCGGCGTCCGCACACCAGCGTCCGCACACCAGCGTTCGCACACCAGCGTCCGCACACCAAGGACGCGCGCCCGCCAGACCCCCCGCCACGAAGGACGTGTCGCACATGCCCACCACCCGCGAGGTAACCCGGGGTCCGGGCCGGATCACCCGCGTCGGCGTGGTGGGTGCCGGTCAGATGGGTGCGGGGATCGCCGAGGTGTGCGCGCGTGCCCATGTGGACGTCCTGGTCTGGGAGTCCAGCCGGGAACTCTCGGCCGCGGGGCGCTCCCGCATCCTCGACTCACTCGGGCGCGGCGTCTCCTCCGGCAAGATCACCGAGCGGGAGCGGGAGCAGGCCGCGCTGCGGCTGCGGTTCACCACCGACCTCGGGGACTTTGCCGACCGCCAGCTGGTGATCGAGGCCATCGTCGAGGACGAGTCCGCCAAGACGGCCGTGTTCCGGGAACTCGACGCGGTGGTCACCGACCCCGAGGCCGTGCTGGCCTCCAACACCTCGTCGATCCCCATCATGAAGCTCGGCACGTGCACGGCGCAGCCCCAACGGGTGATTGGCATGCATTTCTTCAACCCCGTCCCCGTGCTCCCACTGGTCGAGTTGGTGAGCACCCTGGAGACCGGCACGGCCATCCGTCAGCGTGCCGAGGCGTTTGCCGAGCAGGTCCTGGGCAAGCAGGTCGTGCACTCCGCGGACCGCTCGGGCGCGGTCGTCAACGCGCTGCTCATCCCGTACCTGCTCTCCGCGATCCGGATGGCCGAGTCCGGATTCGCCACGCCGGAGGACATCGACAAGGCCATGGTGCTCGGTTGCGCCCACCCGATGGGCCCACTCACGCTGTCCGACCTCGTGGGGCTGGACACGGTCAAGGCGATCGCCGACTCGATGTACACGGAGTTCCGCGAGCCGCTGTACGCCCCTCCGCCCCTGCTCCTGCGCATGGTCGAGGCCGGGCGGCTGGGCAAGAAGTCGGGCCACGGCTTCTACCGCTACGACGTCGCCCGCGCGGCTCGCTGACCGTCTCGTGACCCCGCCGGAGGCTGTGTCGCCGCACGAGTCCGGCCGGCCGCGTGCCCGAGGGCCGCACCTCGACCGCGTGCACCTCGACCGCGCGCACCTCGACCGCGCGCACCTCGACCGCACCCGCGCCTCCAGCGTCCTGGGCTACCCGCGGATCGGCCCGCGCCGCGAACTCAAACGCGCGCTCGAACGGTACTGGCACGGCAACGGCACCCGGTCCGAGCTGCTGGCCGTGGGGCGCCGTATCCGTGAGTCGACGTGGCAGGACCTCCGCGCCGGGGGACTCACCCAGATCCCGGGCAACACCTTCTCCTTCTACGACCACGTCCTGGACGACGCCCTGCTCATGGGCGCGGTCCCGCACCGCTTCAGGGACCTGGTCGAGGGGATGTCCCCGGTGGACACCCAGTTCGCGCTGGCCAGGGGCCGGGCGGACGTCTCGCCACTGGAGCTGGTGGCACTCCAGGGCACTCCGTACCACTATCGCCAGCCGGAGTTCGAAGAGTCCTCCGTCCTGGGACTGCAGGCCGGGGAGCTGCTGGCGGAGGTCGCCCGCGCACACGAGCTGGGCTTCGAGATCCGCCCCGTCATCACCGGGCCGATCTCGCTGCTCCTGCTGAGCAAGCCCGCCCCCACGGCCGATCCCGGTTTCCGGCCGATCGCCCTCCTGGACCGGTTGCTCACCCAGTACGAGGCGCTGCTGGGCGTGCTCGCGGAAGCGGGCGTGACCTGCGTGCAACTCGACGAGCCGTGCATGACCATGGAGCGCACGCCGTTCGAGGTCGGGCGGCTCCGCCACGCCTACGACCGGCTCTCGGCGGTCCGGTCGCGGCCACGGATCCTGGTGACGGGTCAGTACGGGGATCTGGGCGAGGCCCTGCCGGCGCTGGCTGCCACGGGGATCGAGGCGATCGCGCTCGACCTGGTGCACGCCCGCCGGAGCGCCGCTGAACTCGCGGTGATCCCGGGGCTGCCCGATAAGCGGCTCTACGCCGGGGTGGTCGACGGCCAGAACGTCTGGCGCACGGACAAGTTCACCACGTTGGACTACCTGCGCGACCTCAAGGCCACGTTCCCCGATCTGGTGGTGTCCACCTCGTGCACGCTGCTCCACGTCCCCTACGACGTCGCCACCGAATCGGACCTGCCGGCCGAGCTCGCGGACTCGCTGGCCTTCGCGCAGCAGAAAGTGGCGGAGGTGGTGTCGCTGGCCAACGCGCTCGCCGACGGTCCCACGCCGCGCTGGCGCCGGTTGCCGGTACTGCCCAGCGCGCGGCGCGCGGACGTTCGCGCCAGAACCGCGGCGATCGACGACGACGACAAGGTCCGCCTGCCCTACGCCCAGCGGGTCCCTCTGCAGGCCGAACGGCTGGATCTTCCAACGCTGCCCACCGCGACCCTCGGATCGTTTCCGCAGACCGTGCAGATCCGGCGGGCCCGCCGGGACCTGGCCGACGGCCGGATCGACTACGAGCGCTACCGCGAGTACCTGCGGGAGGAGATCGCCTCGGTGATCCGCCTGCAGGAGGACATCGGCCTGGACGTCCTGGTGCACGGTGAGGTCGAGCGCAACGACATGGTGCAGTACTTCGCGGAGCTGCTCGACGGGTTCGCGGTGACCCGGTACGGGTGGGTGCAGTCCTACGGGTCCCGATGCGTCCGCCCCCCGGTCCTCTACGGCGACGTCGCGCGACCAGCGCCGATGACGGTGGAGTGGACGGGTTACGCGCAGTCGCTGACGGACCGGCCCGTCAAGGGGATGGTGACCGGCCCGGTGACGATGCTCGCCCGGTCCTTCTGCCGCACCGACCTCGCGCTACCCGAGGTGGCCACCCAACTCGCCCTGGTGATCCGCGACGAGGTGGCGGACCTGGAACGGGCGGGACTGGCGATCGTGCAGATCGACGAGCCGGCCATCCGTGAGCTGCTGCCCCGCCGTGGAGCCGACCGGGGGAGCTACCTCGACTGGGCGGTGGCCACCTTCCGCCTGGCGTCGGCGGGAGCGCGGCCCGACACCCAGATCCACACGCACCTGGGCTACTCGTCGCTGCAGGAGATGAAGGAGGCGATCGAGGGCCTCGACGCCGACGTCACCGCGATCGTCGCGACCAGGTCGATCGACTGGGTCCTGGACGCGCTCACCGACCACGCCCTGACCCGGCAGGTGGCCCCGGGTGTCTACGAATCCCGCTCCGGTTTCGTCCCGGACATCGACCTGCTGCACGAGCGACTGCTCAAGGGGGTGGCGGCGGTGGGGGTCGAGCGGCTGTGGGCGGTGCCGGACGGCGGCCTCAAGACCCGTTACACCTGGCAGTTGGAGCCGAGCCTGCGCAATCTGGTCACCGCCGCCCGACGAATCCGTCGGGCGGTTGCCCGGGACGGGTGAGGTTCCAATAGGATCAGGGGCAGGTAAGTCCCGGGCTGTGGGCCCGGGTTCGGCAGTAGACGAAAGAGGACGACATCATGGCCGGTCAGACCCTTGAGCACACTGGTGCCGCCATCGTCGAGGAGTACTACCCGGAGTACGCGACCACCGAGTCTCCCATCTACCCGCTGTACTCGACCCTCATCTACGTCGGTTCGGCCGTCATGTTGCTGAGCATGAGCATGCTGGGGCTGCCCATCACCGCGCTCGGCTACTACATGGACGACATGGGTGTGGGGCTTGGGCTGGTCGTGGGGGCCGTCGTGGCCACCACCGTCGTCTTCCTCCTGGGCCTCGGCCTGTGCATGGCTGGCTTCCGTAAGCACGGGCGCGAGGACGCACACTGATCCTCGACCCGGTCGCCGCCGCGGGCGGAAGCGCACTCAAGGCGGGCGACCCGGACACTGATGCGGAGCGGAGGTCTGCCCTCCGCAGGATGAAACTGGTCGCGACGGGATTCCTCGTCGCGGCCGGTCTCGTCTTCCTGGTCGCCGAGTACGCCCTCCACCACGGAGCCGCTCCGTGGGTCGGCTACGTGCGCGCGGCCGCGGAGGCCGGCATGGTCGGCGGGCTGGCCGACTGGTTCGCGGTCACCGCGCTGTTCCGCCACCCGCTCGGCATCCCGATTCCGCACACCGCGCTCATCCGTAAGAAGAAGGACCAGCTGGGAGAGTCGCTGGGCGGGTTCGTGGGAGAGAACTTCCTGGATCCCACGATGGTGAGCGACAAGGTCCGTGGGGCGCGGATCCCCCAGCGGGCCGGCGAGTGGCTCGCGGACACCGAGCACCGCGCGTTGGCCTCGGACCAGGCTGCCAAGGCCATCCGGTCCGTCCTGGCGGTGCTGCGCGACGACGACGCCATCGCGATCATCGAACGCACCATCGTCGCGCGCATCGCCGAGCCCGAGTGGGGGCCGCCGGCCGGGAGGATCCTCGCGGAGCTGCTCGACGAGGGGCGGCACCTGCCGTTGTTGGACCTCATGGCCGACCGGGCCCACGAATGGGTCGAGTCGAACCCCGTCACCATCGACCGGTGGGTCCGCGAGAAGGCCCCCACGTGGGCGCCGCAGTTCGTCAACGAGCTGCTGTCCGAACGCGCCTACCGGGAGCTGCGCGAATGGACCTGGCAGATCAAGGTCGACAAGCAGCACGCCGTACGCCTGGCCCTGATCGGGTTCGCCGAGGACTTCGCGCGGGACCTCCAGCAGGATCCCGCCACGATGGCCAAGCTCGAGATCTTCAAGCAGGAGGTGATGAACCGCGAGGAGGTCAAACGGGCCGCCGGCTCCGCGTGGTCGGCCGCCAAGCGGATGATCATCGAGGCGACCGAGGACTCGTCGTCGACCCTCCGCGTGAAGATCGACGACCTCCTGCGCCGCCTGTCCGACATGTTGGTCGACGACGACAAGGTCCGGGCGCGGCTCGACGACTACATGACCCGCACCGCCGCCTACGTGGCGGAGAACTACGCCGGCGAGGTCACCTCGATCATCTCGGAGACCGTCGAGCGCTGGGATGCCGACGAGGCCTCGGACAAGATCGAGCTGCTCGCGGGCAAGGACCTGCAGTTCATCCGCATCAACGGCACGGTCGTGGGAGCTCTCGCGGGGCTGGCCATCCACCTGGTCTCCGAGGTCATCTTCTGAGACCTCGCCCCCGCAGGGGACGTCTCCAGCTGTGACCAAGCCCACTTCGTCGTCTCCGCGGTAGTGCTTGCTGTAGCTAGCACTCGTTGCTAGCGTTGTCTGCAGACGACGTGAGAGCAAGCGATGCGAGGAGGTGGACTCCGTGGCCAGAGAACATGGCGGCCAGAACGATCGTAGTGCCGAGTCCACCACTCCGGCGGTCGAGCCGACCGCCGCGACCCTCGCGCGGAGGACCAAGCCGACCGGCGAGGTCCCCCGTCAGAGCGACGTCGCCCACCAGGGTGACGACGACAAGCGTTCGTCCGAGTCGCAGGACATCGGGTCGTTCATCCGCGCCCAGCGGGTGGCCGCCGAGGTGTCCATCCGGCAGCTCGCGGAGCGCGCCGGCGTCTCGAATCCGTACCTGAGCCAGATCGAACGCGGATTGCGCAAGCCGTCCGCCGAGGTCCTGTCCCAGATCGCCCGAGGTCTGAGGTTGTCCGCCGAGGTGCTCTACGCACGCGCCGGGATCCTCGAACTGAAGGTGGGGAGTCCGGTGCGGGATGCAATCCTCACCGCTCCTGACCTCACTGAGCGCCAGAGGGAGGTGCTTGTGGAGATCTACGAGTCGTTCCGTTCCAACAACGCGACCGCAGCCGACCAGGTCGTCGACGTGCCCTGAGCTCGTCGTACGGCGGCCCGGCAGGGCCACTTGAGAAGTGCACCCGAGAACATCCGCAGGAAATCACCCAAGGAGTCCACATGAGCCAGAAGAAGACCACAGACAGCAAGGCCACCGCCAAGAAGACCCCCGAAGAGGCCGCCGCGGCGCAGTTCGAGTCGCAGGCCGCTGACCAGAACAACGCCGCGGGCGGCCCGCTCGGCCAGGCGTTCTCCGCCGTGCGTACCCCGGTGTACGCCTACGTGGGCATCAACGACCTCGCGGTCCAGGCGGTCTCCGGACTGGTCTCCGACCTGCGCCGTCGCGCGGAGGACGCCGTCACCGACGCCCAGGCCAAGGTGACCGAGCGCGTCACCGAGGTCCAGAACCGCGTGACCGGACGCGTCGCCGACGTGCAGAACCGCGTCAACGAGGTCCCCGACCGCGTCCAGGCGCTGCCGGCCGAGGTCGAGGAGCTCGTCAGCCGCTTCCGCCCGGAAGAGCTGCGTAAGGTCGCCGACGCGTACGTCCAGGTCGCTGCCGGGATCTACGACGGTCTGGCCGCCCGTGGCGAGGACGTCGTGTCCCGCCTGCGCGAGGAGAACCCGCAGCTCGAGGCCGGCCTGGCGCTCGTCAACGAGCAGGTCTCCCGCGCCGCCGGCGCCGTGGAGGAGCAGGTGGAGTTCAGCGAGGAGGCCCTCGGGACAGTGGCTCGCCAGACCCGCTCGATCGGTGTGAAGGCTGCCGGCCGCGTCTCCAAGGCGGCTCGCCGGGCCGCCGAGGAGGCTGGCGACGTTGCGGACACGGCCGCTGAAAAGGTCGACAAGGCCGCCGGCTCCGCCGCGGACAAGGTCGACGAGGCTGCGTTCGCCGTTGCGGACGAGGTCCAGAGTGGCGCCGGCAAGGTCGAAGCCCGCACGGCCTCCGCCAAGAAGGCCCCGGCCAAGAAGGATCCGGCCAAGAAGGCGCCCGCGAAGAAGGCTCCGGCCCAGAAGGCCGCCGCCAAGCCGAGCTCGGCCGCCAAGCCCGCCTCGACCCAGGCCGCCAAGCCGGCCTCGACCTCGGCTGCCAAGCCCGCGTCGACCACGGCTGCCAAGCCCGCGTCGACCCAGTCGGGCAACCCGACGCCGAACACGGCCGCCAAGGCGACGCCGAACACGGCCGCCAAGACGGCCGCGTCCGACGACAAGTGAGTAGTCGCGGCTGACCCCGCTGACCCCCGACGCCGCCCCCGGCCCGCTCTCACCGAGTGTGCCGGGGGCGGTTCTGTTGTCGCCGGAGCGGATGGGACGACGAGGCCGGACAAACTCCACACCGTGAACATAGGTGACAGGTATGTCGGACCCCTGGACTACACTGGCCACTGTGATAGACGCACTCCCCGGGGTATGGGGCATTGTCCTGATGGCAGTCCGCGCGGCTCTGGTCGTGTGGGCGCTGGTCGGTGTTGTGTTCGCCGTGCTCCCGCCCGCCTCGGCGTACGCGATCGAGGGCAAGTGGCCCAAGCCGGCCTGGATCGGTATCTGCTCGGTGGCCGCCCTCTCCTTCTGGTTCCTGCCGTTCGGCTTCATCAGCATCATCGGGATGGTCGCCGTCGGCGTCTTCTTCGCGGACGTCAGGCCAGCAGTCGGGGGCAGACGCAGGTGAGCTCCAGGAGGCCCGGGCCGCTACAGCGCATCGAGGAGCTGGCCGAGGCCTCCGGCGCCACCGTGCGCAATATCCGCGTCTACCAGGAGCGGGGACTGCTCCCGCCGCCCATCCGTCAGGGTCGGACCGCACTCTACGGTCCCGACCACCTAGATCGCCTGAGCCTGATCCTGCGCCTGCTCAACCGGGGATACACCTTCGCCACGATCGAAGAACTGCTCGTAGCCCAGCAACACGGGTTCACGCTGGCCGAGCTGCTCGCGGTCGACAGCGTGCGGGCCGAGCGCAGACCATCTGTGTCCCGTAGGCGCCTCACCCGCACGGAGGCCCGAGCGGTCGCCGGCTTCGATCTCCCCGAGGACCTGCTCGAGATGGGGGAGGCCCTCGGACTGGTGCGCAAACCGGATGCGGTTGGCCATTTCTTCTCCGACGCCTACATGGACGAGCTCTTCCGAGAGCTGATCCTCATCGGTGTGGACGAGAAGGGGGTCGACACGATGGGCCGACTCTTCATGGAGGGGCAGCAAATGGCGGCCGAGTCGATGGAGGTGCTGGTGCAGACGATGCGGGGCGCCGGGATGAATCAGCCTGCCATCGAGAAGCGCATCGGCTCGATACTGCCCCGGGCAGGCGCTGCCGCCCGGGTGATCTTCCTGGCCGCCGCGGAGACGCTGCTCGCCGATCGGCACGGCCACCGCCGGAACTGAGACGGCCCGGAGCGGGCGCTGCCCGGGCCGGACCCCCGCGCCCGCGACCCGCGCCGCCCACCTTGACGCTGGCTCAGGTGAACACGACGGTGCGGCCGCCGTGGACAAGCACCCTGTCCTCGAGGTGCCAGCGCAGGCCGCGGGCCAGGACCAACTTCTCCGCGTCGCGGCCCTGCCGGACCATGTCCTTGACCGTCGCGGCGTGATCCACCCGGATGACGTCCTGCTCGATGATCGGCCCCTCGTCGAGATCCGAGGTGACGTAGTGGCAGGTCGCACCAATCAGCTTGACCCCACGGGCGTGGGCCTGGTGGTAGGGGCGGGCCCCCACGAAGCTGGGCAGGAAGCTGTGGTGGATGTTGATCGCGCGACCGGACCATCGGGTGCACAGCTCGGCGGGCAGGACCTGCATGAAGCGGGCCAGGACGATCGCGCGCGGGTCGATGTCGTCGACCAGAGTGGCAACCTCGTCGAAGGCCGGGCCGCGCTCGGCCGGGTCCGTCGGGAACGGGATGTGGTGGAAGGGGACGCCGTGCGCCTCGGTCATGCCCCGCAGGTTCTCGTGGTTGCCGATCACTGCGCGGATGCGCGCGGGGTAGTCGCCGCTGTCGACCCGGCCCATCAGATCGTGCAGGCAGTGGCCCTCCTTGGAGACCAGGACCACCACGTCCTTGGGTTCGTCGGAGTCGGAGATGTGCCAGTCCGTCTCCGGGCCCAGCTCGGTTGCCACGCGCTCGAAGCGTCGGCGCAGCTCGGCGAGCTCCATCCCGATCGACTCGGCTTTCACGGACTGACGCGTGAAGAACCAGTGCGAGTCCTCATCCGCGTGGTAGGCGGCCTCCGTGATCGTTCCGCCGAGTTCGGCGAGGAACGTGGCGATGCGGGCGACGATGCCGATGCGGTCGGGGCAACCCAGCGTGAGGACGAAGCGGCGTGACATAAGCGGTCATTCTGCCAGCAGGGATGTCGTCGGGCCCCGCTAGGCTGCTCCGCATGGACGCCACTTCGCCGACCGCCCCGCACAACTCCGCACAGAGCACCGCGGGGGACACCCTGACCCGAGCCCGGGTCGCCGCGATGATCGACCACACCCTGCTGTCCCCGGACGCCTCCCGCGAGGACGTGCAGGCCTGCGTGGCGGAGGCCCTCGAGCTCAGGGTCAAGGCGGTATGCGTGAGTCCGGCCATGCTGCCGGTGCGTGCCGAAGGGTTGACCGTGGCCACGGTGGCCGGCTTCCCCTCCGGCAAACACCATGCTCTGGTCAAGGCCATGGAGGGCCGGCTGGCGGTGGACCAGGGTGCCGTCGAGGTGGACATGGTGATCGACGTGGGCGCGGCCATCGCCGGACTGGTGGACGAGGTGATGGCCGACGTCCTGACCATGCGCGATGCGGTGCCGCCGCCCATCAGGATCAAGGTGATCCTCGAGACCGCGGCCATTCACAAGGCGCTGGGAGAGCAGGCGGGGGACGAGCGGATCGAGGCGCTGTGCCACGCCGTCGCCCGGGCGGGTGCGGACTTCGTCAAGACCTCCACCGGCTTCCACCCCGCCGGCGGTGCGAGTGTGCGAGCAGTTGCCGCCATGCACCGGGCTGTGGGCGGACAGCTCGGGATCAAGGCCTCCGGCGGTATCCGCGACGCCGACACCGCTCGGGCGATGATCGCCGCCGGCGCCACCCGGCTGGGACTGAGCGGAAGCCGCGCCGTGCTGGACGGCTTCCCGGAGTAGCAGCGCCCGCTGGACCGCGAGCCCCCTGGCCCGCCAGCCCGCTGGACCGCGCCGTCCGGCCAGCCCGCCGCCGGGATGCCCCGGCGTCGGGCTCTCGGGCGCGTTTCAGCCCGTGGTCAGCACCATCTTGCCGCTGGTGCGGCCGGTCTCGCCCCGCCGGTGCGCCTCTGCGGCCTGCTCGAGCGGGAAGACGTCGGCGATGGTGGCGCGCAGAGCGCCCTGCTCCACCAGGTCGGTGATGGCCACCAGATCGTGGCGCGAGGAGTCCACCAGCATGCGCAGCGCGCGGACGCCCAGCTCGTCGGCCTCACGGAAGAAGTCGCTGGACCCGACCGGCAGGATCGACACCACGATCCCGCCGGGCCGGAGGGTGCGCAGGGAGCGGGTCGAGTAGTCGCCCCCGATGGTGTCGAGCACGACGTCGACGTCGCGCACCGCCTCGGCAAAGTCCACCTCGCGGTAGTCGATCGGCTCGTCGACGCCGAGTTCCCGCAGGAAATCGTGCTTGCCGGCGCTGGCGGTGCCGATCACATACGCCCCGCGGGCCTTGGCGATCTGCACGGCCACGTGGCCCACGCCGCCGGCCGCGGCGTGGATGAGCACCCGCTGGCCGGGCTGGATGTCCGCGTTCTCCGCGAGCGCCTGCCACGCCGTCAGCGACACCAACGGCAGGGCGGCCGCCTGCACGTGGTCGAGCGAGGCGGGCTTGGGCGCGAACCAGGCCGCGGGCGCGGACACGTAGTCGGCGTGGGCGCCGTGCCCGAACGGGTACGAGAGCATGCCGAAGACCTCGTCGCCGGGGGCGAAGCGGGCCACGCCGATGCCGACCGATTCCACGACGCCGGACAGGTCCCAGCCCAACACGAACGGGGGCTTGCCCACGAACCCGCCGGTCTCGCGGTGCTTCCAGTCGGTCGGGTTGACGCTGGCGGCCCTGACCCGCACCAGGATCTCGTTGGTGCGGGGTTCGGGGCGGGGTTGGTCGACGACGACGAGGACCTCCGGTCCGCCCAGGGTCTGCTGGCTCACGGCACGCATGGTGGTTTCAGTAGTCATATGCCCCAGGGTGGCAGAATCCGGCGCCCGCCGTCCGGGAGGATGCCCCGACGATCCTCAGAGCCGGTGCAGTTCGACCTCATGCACCGCACTCTCCGCGATGGTCGCGGTCATGTACGTGCAGTGCGGCTGCCGACGGCGATCGGTCGGGGAGCCCGGGTTGAGCAGCCGCAGGCCGCCGGGCGCCGCGGTGTCCCACGGGATGTGCGAGTGGCCGAACACCAGGACGTCGGTGTCCGGGTAGGCCGCCGCCATCCGCTTGTCCCGACCTGCCGATGCCCCGGTCTCGTGCACCACCGCCAGTCGCACACCGTCCAGCGTCGCGCGCGCCACCTCGGGCAGCCGCGCGCGCAGCTCTGGACCGTCGTTGTTGCCCCAGCACGCGAGCAGGAGCGCTGACCGCTGCGCCGTGGCGTCGTGGAGGGCGTCGAGCAGCCGGGGGTCCATCCAGTCGCCCGCGTGGATCACCACGTCCGCCCGGTTGACCTGGTCCCAGACCTCGGATGGGAGATCGCGTGCACGCGTGGGCACGTGGGTGTCGGCGAGGATCAACAGGCGCATGGTCTCAGTGTGCCGCGCAGCTCTGCGGGCAGCACCCGGCGGCTAGCGGGCCGCCGCCTCCAGAACGACGTTCTGCCCGCTGAGATCGACGGTCATGCCTCCCGGGACAACTCGCACCCCGGTCAGCTGGACGCCATCCGGGAGTTCGGCGAGCGCTGAGTCCATCATCGAGATGGTGCCGCCGAGCAGTTCGGTGGGCAGCCGGAAGCCGAAGATCGAGGCCTGCGAGGGCTCCATCTCCAGGTTGCCGCCGGTGAGCCGCGGCGTCACCACGGCTTCGGCCAGCCCGCTGATCGAGACGCGCAGCGTGCCTGCGGCCGGGTCGGCGACGATGCCCTGCACCTGGATCAGGCCGCCGAGCATGCTGTCGCCGGTGGACTCCTGCTGCGCGGCGGTGGCCATGGCCTGCTCGGAGACGAAGGCGGTGCCGCTGAGCGAGTCCACGTAGGTGAGGTCGCCCTCCGAGCGCACGCCCTCGGCGGTGACGTCGATCGCCGGCGCGGGGCCGGCGGCGCCCTCGGTGGCGGTGCCGTCGGTGGTGATGCGGACGGTGCCCAGATCCCCACCGAAGTAGGACAGGAGCACCGGCCGGGCGCCCAACTCCACCTGCGCCGGGGTCCCGAGCGAGGCCGTGATCTCGTCCTGGATCCGGTTGGTGACCGCGTTACGCGTGCCGAACTCCAGGCCCACCAGGCCCACCACCAGGGCGACCGCCGCGAAGCCCGCGACCAGCGCGATCATCGGGCCGCGTCGACGCCCTGAGCGCGCGGGTCCGGTATTCCCGGTCCCCGGTTCCGCGCTCCTCGGCTCGTCGGCGCCCTGTTGCCGGGAGCCGCTTTGCGCGGCGGCGAACTGCTGGGTCTGGGCGTCCTGGACGCCGGAGCGGTCGTAGGCGGGAAGTCGCTGGGTGTCCTGCGGCGGCTGCATTGGTCCGATTGTCGCCGATCCCGGCGCTGATCGCAGAACCCCGGGCAGAACCCCAGGTCAGCGCGCGGCGGTCCAGCGGTTGAGGTGCCGGTACTCGGCCTCGAAGAGCCGGTTCAGGTGGGAGACGACCAGCTTCTCGAGCTTGCCGCCCAGCAGCGGGATCGACACGTTGACCTGCCCGGAGACCGACTCCTGGGCCACGCCACCCGCGTCGACCACCTCCGCGTTGCCGTCGATCAAGCCGATCCCGCCGGCGGCCTCCGCATGGGCGGAACCGGTGAAACGCTCGCCGTCGAAGCCGGTGAAGGTGCTGGTCCGCACGATGACCAGCCGCCCGGGGAGGACCTTGCGGGCCAGGTCCGGGATGTCCTCGTCCGGGATGTGCTGGGTGATGGTCACGGAGACGGCGTCGCCGGTGGACGCGAAGTCGTCCAGCGTGTCCTCGGGGGTGCCGACGGTGATCATGCGGTCGCGCCAGTAGGCCTCGTCGGCGTAGGAGGTGAACACGGTCTCGAGCCGGGCGTCGATGCGGGCTGAGTGGGAGAAGCGGGTCGCCATGGGGGAAACGATACAAGGGGGCGACTACCCTCTGGCGTGTGCTCTCCCCGTCCTCTGACAGTCCCGCCGACGACGTGATCCGCGCTCTGGCGGACGTCGCCGACCTCGTCGTCGTCCCCCACACCCGACTGGCCGACCTCACCACGCTGCGCATCGGCGGCCGGCCGCGCGCGCTGGTGGAGTGTCGGGCGGCGGAGGCGGTCACGGCGGCGGTCGGGGCGCTCGACGCGGCCGGGGTGCCGGTGCTGGTCCTGGGCGGCGGGTCGAACCTCGTGGTGGCCGGCGGCGATCTGGACCTGGTGGTGGTGGCCGTGCGCAACCGGGAGATCGACTACCGCACGGTAGAGGCGGGCGGCGCGGAGGCTGGCGGCGCGGAGGCTGGCGACGGGGACACCGGGCCCGGCGGGATCGTCGTCCGCGCGGGCGCCGGCCTGACCTGGGACGAGCTCGTGGCCGACACCGTCGCGCGAGGGTATGGCGGGCTCGAGTGCCTGTCCGGCATCCCGGGCTCGGTGGGCGCGACCCCGGTCCAGAACGTGGGCGCCTACGGCGTCGAGGTGGCGCAGGTGCTGCACCGCGTTCGCTGGTTCGACCGCGCCACCGGCACCGACGAGTGGGTCTCACCCGGCGCGCTCGGGCTGGCCTACCGCACCTCGGTGCTCAAGAACGCCGATCGCGCGGTGGTCCTGGAGGTGGAGTTCCGGCTCGACGCCGCCGGCCGCAGCGAGCCGATCCGCTACGCCGAACTGGCCGGCCGGCTGGGCGTCACGCCGGGGGAGCGGACCGACCCCGCCGTCGTGCGGCGAACCGTGCTGGAGCTGCGCCGCGGCAAGGGGATGGTCCTGGACGACGACGACGAGGACACCTGGAGCGCCGGGTCCTTCTTCACCAACCCCGTGGTGCGCGAGGGGGATCTCCCCACGGTGCGGTCCCGGGTCGCGGACCGGTTGGGGGTCGAGCAGGCCGAGCAGATGCCGGCGTTCCCTGCTGCGGCCGGCGGGGTCAAACTCTCCGCGGGGTGGCTGATCGAGCGGGCCGGTTTCAGCAAGGGGCACCCCTCGTCGTCGTCGCCCGCCCGTCTGTCCACCAAACACACGCTGGCGCTGACCAACAGGGGCTCGGCCACCGCCGACGACGTGATCGCCCTCGCACGCGAGGTCCGCGACGGCGTCCGGCAGGCGTTCGGCGTCGAACTGCACCCCGAACCGGTGTGGGTGGGCTGCAGCATCTGAGCGGGGCCGGCCGAGCAGGGCCGCCTGACGGGCCGCCCGACCCCCGGGGACCGCCTTTTCCGCTGACCCTGGCACGCTGGGCGATGGCCTTCTAGTCTTGTCCCGCCCCGCGCGCCCGGCTGGCGCCGCCGTCAATCCTGGAGATTCGCCCGTGGACCTGTTCGCCTATCCGGTGTCGCTCGTCATGAAGTTCTGGCACTTCGTGCTGAGCTTCCTCGTGGACGCCGACTCCGGGATCGCCTGGGTGGGTTCGGTGCTGTTGCTGGTGGTGACCGTGCGGCTGCTGCTCATGCGGTCGATGTACCGGCAGCAGTTCTCCATGCGCAAGATGGCGCAGATCGCTCCCAAGATGAAGGAGCTGCAGAACAAGTACAAGGACCGAAAGTCTCCCGAGGACCGCCAGGAGCAGGCCAAGGAGATGCAGGCCCTGTACGCCGACGCCGGGGTCAACCCGGCCGCCGGCTGCCTGCCGCTGCTCGTGCAGATCCCGGTGTTCATCGGTCTGTACCACGTGCTGCTCAACTTCTCGCCTCCCGGCAAGTCGATCGAGGAGGCCTCGCAGATGACCAACGGGGCGTTCCAGCCCGAGCAGGTCGCCTCCTTCCTCAACGCCGAGATCTTCGGGGTGCCGCTGGCCTCGTACATCCGGATGCCGCAGGAGGTCATGGACTCGCTGCACCCGGGGCTCGTGCGCGAGGACATCCTGGTGCTGGCCGTGCCGCTGTTCGTGCTGGCGGGCATCGCCACGTTCATCAACATGTGGAACTCCTTCCGCCGCCAGGCCGCGGCCAAGAAGGCCGAGCAGGAGGCGCTCGCCCAGGTGGACGCCGATGAGCGCGCGGGCGGCCCGGTCGTCGACGGCGAGGTCGTGGAGATCGACGGCGAGCCCGCGAACCCCGCTTCCGCCTCCGCGACGGACGACGACGACGCGGCCCGCACCCCGGGGACGGCCACGGTCGGCCCAGCAGGCACCGCGGGCGCGGCGGGTGCGGCGGGTGCGGCCGCGAAGCCGCAGGATTTCCAGTCGATCGCCGAGTCCATGACCGAGTCGATGAACCAGTCGATGAAGATCATGATGTACCTGTTCCCGTTCTTCCCGATCGTGGGCGCGTACTTCTTCAACTTCCCCATCGCGATCGGCCTGTACTGGCTCACCAACAACATCTGGACCGCGGTGCAGTCGCACTTCTTCATGGAGAAGCTGGACAAGGAGCTGCCGATGAGCAGCCGCGAGGGCCTGCCCCCCAGCGCCTTCATGTAGCTCGTCGTCGTCGTCCCTGCCGCCGCACCCTGCCGCCGCACCCTGCCGCCATACCCCGCGCCGCTCCTCACCGCACCACACGAAAACTTTGTCGTAGCTACGGCGGAAAATCTCCCCGATTACCGCAGTAGCTACGACAAAGCGCTCTCTGGCGACCCCCGCCGCACCGCCGCACCGCCGCGGGATCTTGTCGTAGCCACTGCGAAAAATCTCGCCGATCACCGCAGTAGCTACGACAAAAATCCCACTGGCGACCCTTGCCGCCCCGCTGGCGCACGGAGTAGCGTGCACCGGAGGAAGTTGGCAGACGCACGGCGCGACCGCGGAGAGATCCCGGTGGCGAGGGGCATTAGCCGAGACCCTGAGACGAGGAGACGTCAGGACAATGCTCGACAACAGGTGAGACCCGGCCCATCCGCCACCTCCCTGGAGCATGCATGTCCTCCCTCGTCCTGTCGGACGTCGCGTACGCGTTCCCCGACCACACCCCACTGTTCACCGAACTCAATCTCACCGTGGGCCCCGGCCTCACCGCGCTGATCGGGCGCAACGGCGCCGGTAAGAGCACCCTCCTGCGCCTCGCCGCCGCCGAGCTCCGGCCCTCCGGCGGTTCGATCACCGTCGGCGGCGAACCGGCCCGGCCGCCCGCGGTGGCCTACCTGCCGCAGTTGCTCGCCGACGCCCCGGCCGGCCGCACCCTCGCCGACGAACTCGGTGTGGGCGGGCGGCTGGCGGCGCTCGAGCGGATCGAGGCGGGGGAGGGCGGCGACGACGACTTCGCCCGCATCGGGGACGACTGGGCGGTGGCCGAGCGGACCGTCGCGCTGCTCGACGGGCTGGGGCTGCCCACCGACCTGGGCCGACCCGTGGGCGCGCTGTCCGGCGGGGAACGCACCCTGGCGGCGCTGGCGGGTCGGCTCCTCGGGCAGCGGCGGGTCCTGCTGCTCGACGAGCCGACCAACAACCTCGACTCCCGCGCCCGGCTGCGGCTGTTCGACGCCCTCGACCGGTTCACCGCCGGCGGGGACCGGCTCGCGCTGGTGGTGAGCCACGACCTCGAGCTGCTCGAGCGCGTCGGGACCACGGTGGAGTTGCGGGGCGGGCGGTGCAGGGTGTTCGGCGGCCCGTACTCGCATCACCGCGAGGTGGTCGATGCCGAGCAGGCCGCGGCGCTGCAGTCGTTGACGGGTGCGCGCAACGACCTGCGCGCCGAGAAGCGGGACAAGGTCGACGCCCAGGTGGTGCTGGCCCGGCGCCTGCGGTACGGGAGGAAGATGGAGGCCACCAAGCGCGAGCCCAAGATCGTCATGGGGATGCGCAAGCGCTCGGCGCAGGAGTCGGCGGCCCGGTACCGGGCGACCCACGAGCGGGGCGTCGAGCAGGCGCAGGGACGGTTGCGCGCGGCCGACGCCGCGGTGCGGCACGACGACCTGCTGCGGATCCCGATGCCCGACCCCGGGCTGCCGGCGGGTCGGATCGTGCTCGACGCGGTCGACCCCGTCGCCGGCCGCATCCACCTCGCGGGGCCCGCGCGCGTCCGACTGGCCGGCCCCAACGGCAGCGGTAAGACCACACTGCTGCGGCGGCTGTTCGGCGACGGTGTGGCCGGTGGCGCGGGCGGCCGGGGTGCCTCGGACGCGGGCGACGACGACGAGGCCGTCCACGTGCCCTGGGCCCTGCTGCCGCAGGATCTGCGGATCGAGGAGCCGGAGTGGTCGGTCGTCGACGCGATCCGGGCGGTCCGCCCCGACGCCCCGGCGGAGGAGGCCCACGCCCACGCGGCGCGCTTCCTGTTCATCGGCGACGCGGGGTTCCGCAGGCTCGCGGACCTGTCCGGCGGCGAGCGCCTCCGGGCGGCGCTGGCGGCGCGGTTGTTCGCCCGGCCGGTCCCGCAGGTGCTGGTCCTGGACGAGCCCACCAACAACCTCGACCTCGACGGAGTGGAGGTGCTCGCCGACGCCCTCGCGCAGTGGCGGGGAGCGCTACTCCTGGTGAGTCACGACGACGGCTTCTGCGACCGGGTGGGGGTGGACGACGTGATCACCCTCGGCTGACCCCCGACCCACCGACGAGAGGACATCCCATGCGCAAGCTCATCTACTACGTGGCCGTCAGCGTTGACGGCTTCATCGCCGGGCCCGACGGCCGGACCGACTCGTTCCTGTCCGAGGGCGACCACATGGCGTGGCTCATCGAGCACTACCCGGAGACCATCCCCGGCCACTTCCGCGGACTGCTCGGTCTGGCCGAGACGCCGCCACGCGAATTCGACACGGTCGTGATGGGCCGGGCCACCCATCAGATCGCGGTGGACGAGGGCCTGGCCAGCGGGTATCCGCATCTGCGCCAGTACGTGGTCACCCACCGGCCGGAGGGGCTACCCGTCGTGGAGGGGCTGTCGGCCTCCGACGCCGACCCGCTGGCCCTGGTGCGGGAGCTCAAGGCGGAGGATTCACCGCTCGACATCTGGCTGTGCGGCGGCGGCGCGCTGGCCGGGGCGCTGGTGGACGAGATCGACGAGTTCCGGCTCAAGGTCAACCCGCTGATCCTCGGCGCGGGCATCCCGTTGGTCGCGCGGGATGCCGGTCGGGCGGGAGGGGTCGGCGCTGCGAGCGGCGGTGCGGGCGGCGGCGCTGCCAGCGGCGGTGCGGGCGGCGGCGGTGCGGGCCCGCTCCCGCTGGTCCAGCGGATGCGCCGGGAGTTCGCGAGCGGGGTGAGTTACGTGGAGTACACCCGCGCCTGACCCGCCGGGTCGGCGGAGATCCCCATTGGGTTGGCGGACACCAGCCGCGAGTTGGCGGACAGAATTCGTGGACCGAGGCCTTCCGGGCGCTAAATCTGTCCGCCAACTGCGGCGGGGTGTCCGCCAAACGGGGCGGGGTGTCCGCCAACCGGGGTGGGGGCTAGCTCAGACCTCGCCGCCGGCCACCGAGGGCGGCGTGCCGGTGTTGGAGGAGGAGGCGGTCTCGCGGGCGAGGTACTCCTCGATGCGGAACCAGTCGTTGTCGGCGCGCTCGGCAATGGCCACCAGCGTGCTCATGTTGGCGACCTCCTCGACCTGCTCGCGCAGGAACCAGAGCATGAACTGCTCGCCCAGCGGGTCGGACTCGGCGCGCGCAGCCTGGAACAGCGCCTCGATCTGCTCCGTGACCTGCTTCTCCTGCCCGAGCGCGGTGCGAAGCGCGTCGATCGGGCCGCGGAAATCGGCCTGCGGGGCCGGTACCGCCGGGATGGTGACGGCGATGTCGCGGTCGAGCATGTACTGGACCATCATCATGGCGTGGTTCCGCTCGCCCAGGCTGTGCTGGTAGAAGCGGGCGGCCAGCTGGGGCAGATCCTGCGCGTCGGCCCAGACGGCGATCGCGATGTACTGCTGGCTGGCGGCAAACTCGTGGCCGACCTGCGCGGACAGCAGCTCGGTGAACGAATTCTTGATTCTGGCCATAAAAGTGGCACCTTTCGCTGGGGAGACCCCGACCTGGCGTCGGGGTTCGCCGGGGGCTTGCGGGCCCGGGTCCCCAGAGTAGGGCCGCCAGCAGCATCGTGCCAGGTCAGTAAGCCTAACCTCTGCCTGCCAAGCCTTACCTCTGTCCGCCCAGCCCTACCTGCGTCCGCCGGGAGGCGCCTGCCTTCCGCCGGACCGTGCCTGCATCCGCCGGGCGGCGCCTGCCTTCCGCCGGGCCGCGCCTGAGCGAGCCGTCAGCGTCGGTGCGCGCGCGTGGCCGAGTGCTGATCCCGCGGCTTCACCACGATCTGGTCGAGGTTGACGTGCGACGGTCGGCTCGCCGCGAATCCGACGATCTCCGCGATATCCTGCGCCACCATGGGGGTGAGTCCCTGGTAGACGCTGCTCGCCTTGTCGTCGTCGCCGTCGAACCGCACCAGTGAGAACTCGGTCTCCACCATCCCGGGTGCGATCTCGGTGAAGCGCACGGGCTCGCCCAGGAACTCCCCGCGCAGCGTCCGGTGCAGGACGGCCTGCGCGTGCTTGGCGGAGGTGTAACCCGAGCCCTTGTCGTAGGTCTCGAACGCGGCGACCGAGGTGATGGTCACCACCAGCCCGTCGCCCGTGGAGATCAGCACAGGCATGAGCCCCCGCACCATCCGCAGGGTGCCGAGCACGTTGGTCTCCCACATCCAGCGCCACTGGTCCTCGTCGGCGTCCATGACGGTGGTCGTGCCCTTGGCGCCGCCGGCGTTGTTGACCAGCACGTGCAGTCGGGGAACGGCCGCGCAGAACGCCGCGCACGAGTCGGCGTCCGTCACGTCCAGGGGCAGCGCGGTGCCGCCGATCTCCTGCGCCAGCGCCTCGAGCCGGTCCAGCCGGCGGGCTCCGACCACCACATGGAATCCCTGCGCGGCCAGCTCGCGGGCGGTGGCCTCGCCGATGCCGGAGGAGGCTCCGGTCACCACCGCGACGCGGGTGTCGGCGGGAAGGGCGGCCAGGCGCTCACGGGCGGCGGAGTGATCGGTGCTCATGGCTCCGAGATTAGGCGTCGTGAGCGCGCGGGTCGATGGCCGGGCGACGACCGACCGACGACCGGGCGATGACCGACCGACGACCGGGCGACGACGACGAGGTCAGCGACCCCGACCGGTGACCATCCCCACGAGCCCGCGGATCGCGCCCCGGGCCATGTCCGCGGTGGAGAAGTAGTCCTGCCAGCCGCAGATCAGGCCATCGCGGACCTCGAGGCGACCGCACACCCAGAAGCCGCAGCGGAACGGCCCGGCGCCCAGGTAGTCGGTGCGCTCGGTGAGCACGATGGTCGGCGCGCCGGGGTCGCTCGGATCGGCGGGCGCGCCCACGGCGAGGTGGTGCATGTCCACGTCGAACCGGATGCTGCGGTTCATCGAGCCGATGGCCTTCACCACGGCGCGCTTGCCCCGGATCGTCGGTAGGCCGATGTTGGCCCACCACATGTCGTCGGCCAGCAGTCCCGCGGCCGTGTCGGTGGAGCCGGAGACGAGCGCATCAAAGAAGGTGCGGACCACGACGTCGGCGTCGGTCTGGGTGATGGTTGCTGCCATTGGGACACGGTAGCCGCCCGGGCCCGGCCTGCGCTTCCGGAACGCTCGGCCTCGTCCGGCCTGCGCATGGTTGCGGGCAGACAGGGCGCCTGGTGCGCTGGTTCGTGCCCCGTGTCCGCCCGCTGGCACGATGGGCGCCATGACCTCAGCGACCAGCAACTCCCTCGCCTCGGCCGTCTCCACTGACGGCACCGTCATCGCCTACCGCGCTCTCGGCGATCCCGCCGCCCGGCCGCTCGTGCTCATCCACGGCTGGGCCCAGTCGAGCTCGTCCTGGGGGAGCGAGGTGCTGAGCGACCTCGCGCAACGGTTCCGCGTGGTGGCGATCGACCTGCGGGGGCACGGGCATTCCGACGTCCCGGAGGGCGGCTACGACTCGTCGCAGCAGTGGGCTGACGACATCGAGGCGGTGCTCGACGCGGCCGGGGTCGGCGAGGCGGGGGTCGGCGGGAACGCGGGCGCCATTCTCCTGGGTTGGTCGTACGGCGGGGTCGTGGTCTCGGACTACCTGGCCGCGCGCGGCGAGGGCCGGATCGCCGGGATCGTGCTCTGCGGCGCGGTGACCTCGCTCTCCCGCTCGGCCGGCGGCGCGATCGGGCCGGCGATGAAGGAGGTCACCTCAGGCGGTGCGTTCGACGAGAAGCCCGCCGTCGCGCTCGCGGCATTCACGAGCTTCGGCAGGGCCATGATGCGCTCGGGCGCGGGTGCGGACGGTCAGCGGATCCTGGGGCTCTCCCTGGCCACGCCGCCGGCGGTGCGCCAGAAGCTGCTCACCCGGCGGGTGGACAACGACGACGCACTGCGGGCCCTGACCATCCCGGCGCTGGTCATCCACGGTGCCCACGACGGGGTGGTGCTGCCCTCCGCCGGCCAGGCCAACGCCGAGATGATCCCGGGTGGTCGCTACGTGGAGTTCGCCGGGTCCGCGCACGCGCCGTTCCTCGAGGAGACACCTCGTTTCCTCTCCGAGCTCGACGCCTTCGCCGCGGAGCTCTAGCAGCCGCCGGGACTTCAGCGACGGCCGGCAATGGCCGGCGGCGGTGTGCGCTGTCTGGTCGGCGGGGGCACAATCGGACTGGTGACCGTTTCCGATCTCCACTCAGGTATCAGTGCAGGCCCCGAGGCAGGCGCTGGGGCCGGCACCGGGGCCCTGCTTCCGCGGCGCATCGCCCTGCTGTCCTTCCACACCTCGCCGCTGGCCCAGCCCGGTACCGGCGACGCGGGCGGCCTCAACGTTTACGTCCTGCAGACCGCGCGCCGACTGGCCCGCCGCGGTGTCGAGGTGGAGATCTTCACCCGTGCCACCCATTCGTCGCAGCCCGCGGTCGAGGAGGCCGGCGACGGCGCGCTGGTGCGCAACATCGTGGCCGGCCCGTTCGAGGGGCTGCGCAAGGAGGATCTGCCCACGCAGCTGTGCCCCTTCGTGGCCGGCGTGATGCGCGCCGAGGCCGGTCAGGCTCCCGGCCACTACGACCTCATCCACTCCCACTACTGGCTGTCCGGGCAGGCCGGGCTGGTGGCCTCCGAGCACTGGGGCGTGCCGCTCGTGCACACCGCGCACACCCTGGCGGAGGTTAAGAACGCGGTCCTGGCCGCCGGCGACGCCCCGGAACCGGAGTCCCGGCGGATCGGGGAGCAGCAGATCGTCGACGCGGCGCACCGGCTCGTCGTCAACACCACCGGTGAACGCGACGAGCTCGTGCGCTACTACGACGCCGACCCCGCCGACATCGACGTCGTGCCCCCGGGCGCCGACCTCGAGCAGTACACCCCCGGCACCCAGCGCGGCACCGAGCGGGCCCGCCGGACCCTGGGGCTCGCGCAACGCTCCGAGGTGATCGCGTTCGTCGGCCGGATCCAGCCGCTCAAGGCCCCCGACGTGATCGTGCGCGCGCTGGCCGAGATCGTGCGCGCCCAGCCGCACCGCGACGTGCGCCTGCTGGTGGTCGGCGGTCCCAGCGGGTCCGGGTTGGAGCGCCCGAGTTCCCTCATGGACCTGGCCGAGGAGCTGGGCGTGGCCGATCGTGTGAACTTCCTCGCGCCCCGCCCGCCGTCGGAGTTGGTGGACGTCTATCGCGCCGCCGACATTGTGGCGGTGCCGTCGTACTCCGAGTCGTTCGGGCTCGTCGCCCTCGAGGCCCAGGCGTGCGGGACGCCGGTCGTGGCCGCCGCGGTGGGCGGCCTGCCCACCGCCGTCGACGACGGCCGCACCGGGATCACCGTCGACGGGCACGATCCGCGGGTGTGGGCGCAGACGTTGTTGGGACTGCTCGACGACGACGAGCGCCGCCTGTCGATGTCGCGGGCCGCCCCGGTCCACGCCTCCGGGTTCTCCTGGGATTCCACCGCCGACGGGCTGCTGGCCTCGTATGCCGGCACGATGGCCGCCTATCGGGCCCGGCGGGCCGCCGCCACGGCGTCCTGACCGTGCGCTGCAGCCCGGGACCCGCCTCCGCCCGCGATCGCCCGGTCTGCGATCCAGCCAGTCCGAACCAGCCCCCGCCCCGAATCGCTCACGAGTCCAGGCCATCGACCCCCGAGGAGTCACGATGATCGACCCCACCGAGAACAAGCGCATGGACGACGGCAGCGAGGCCGCACCGTGCGGCTCCGACGACGTCGACGGCCCCACCCTCGAGCGGATCCGCGATTTCCTGGTCGAGCGGGAGATCGAGTCGACGCTCGCCGACAACCGGACCTTCGTGGTGCAGCTGCCGGGGGAGAAGCGCCTCAAGACCGCCTGTCACCTGACGGTCAACAAGGAGAGCGTGCGCATCGAGGCGTTTGTCTGCCGCAATCCAGACGAGGACTTCGAGAAGGTCTACAAGTACCTGCTCAAGCGCAACCGGCGGCTGTACCAGGTGGCGTACACGGTGGACAACAACGGCGACATCTACCTGGTGGGCCGGATGCCGCTGGTGGCCGTGACCGACGAGGAGCTGGACCGCGTGCTGGGCCAGGTGCTCGAGGCCGCGGACCACGATTTCAACATCCTGCTCGAGACCGGATTCCACACCTCGATCCGCCGCGAATGGGAATGGCGGGTCTCGCGCGGGGAGCCACTGCACAACCTCGACGCGTTCCGCCACCTCACCGCGGACCTGCCCCAGCCGGAATAGTATTTGGCGTCCGGGATCACAGAGGATTGGTCCGGTCGCTGACCTACGATTCGAGACATGTATTCCGACCTTCATGTTGCCGCTCTCGACTATTTCTCGGCCGAGTGCTCGGCGAACGGTCATGCACTGTGCGGCGGTGACGGGGCGTGCGAGTCGATCCGCAGCCTTGCGGTCGAGCACCGCCGGCTCGATTGGGAATGGGCTGACGTCGACCTAGGAAGGGACGTCCTTCAGAGGGTGGGTGTCCCTCCGGATGCAACGTGGCCGACGCCTACCCTGCTTCGCTTCGTGCGTGACAAAGTTCTCACCCCTCCATGGCGGGATCCGCTGAGGAGGGCGATCCATGTGACCTCAGCGCTCGCGATGTTGGGGGAGCGGGGTATTGGCCCGGACATGGTCCTCAGGGGGTTCCTGGCGCCGGCGGTTGCGACGCAGCTCCTCTACGACCTAAGTCTGTCGGTGTGGGCCATGGAGTCCGGCTCCGACGAGCCCCTCCCCTCAGCCCCAGAGATGCAGCCGTGGCTCAAATATGTTGAAGATTGCCTCTCGCGCTGTCGGGGATTGGGCGGCGAGATCACTCTGGACCACCTCATGCATGAGACCCGAAAAGGCGCGAGGCGCGATGTCATCGATCGGTGGGTCGAAGACGCGGCCGCGGCCCACCTGATCGCGTGGAAACTGGAGGGGTACGAACGGACGGAGGCCGCGCCCGACGACAGGGTCTTGGCCGGCGGACAATCCGTCTCGAGGTGGGTCTATGAACGGTTCACGAGGACCTCACCACGGGAGTGGTGCACCCGATCGATCGAGCTTGAGATCGCGTGGGCCAACGATCCTCTGAGTATGGCGGCTTTGGCAGGGGTCAGTTCAGAGGTCCTGACCGAGCGACAGTTTCCGATGACAGTCCTGTGGAAAGCGCTCGGGCGATCAGTGCTGGGGGAACTCCAAAGCGGGGATTCCGAATCGGTTGACGTGGAACAGGTCTTGGAGGACATTGTCCGTGCGATTCAAGCGGGGGACAGGTTTGCAGCGGTGCACCGTGCACGGAAGGCATGGTTAGACGACCCACAGAACGCAGTATGGGGCAATGCCCTTGCCTTCTGCTCGATCCCCGACGACCCGGAGTTGGCTATACGGTTACTGAGTGCTGTATCGAACGAGGTCGAGAACGTCAGCAGGTCGGTCAATCTGGCAGCGGCCCATATCGTTCTAGGTGATCTGGATGGGGTTAGGAAGCATTTCGATTCCATCGAGGGGAACGTCGCTGCCTGGTATTGGGAACCCGACTCGCTGTGGTCGGGCGATCCGGTGGCGGTGGAGATCGAACCAGTTCGGTGGCTCGAGAGCGCAAGAGAAGTATTGCGAATGGCTAGTGAGGGGTGAGTCAGCCGGATAGGAATTCCTTGCGGACATCTTTCATCGGCAGGAACAAATGCAGCGGGTCGGTCGGAGAATCCAAGAAGCTGCCGTTGTGGAGATAGAATCGCCGAGCATCTTCGTCGCGAGCGTGGATAAGGAATGCGGCCGCGCCGATGGACTCGCTGATCACGGCAGCCCTCTTCAGTGCGTCCTGCAGAAGGCCTGCGCCCAACCCGTGCCCATGGGTGGACTTGTCTACAGCTAGACGTGCGAGAAGGATGCACGGCAGCTCGGCTGGGCGACCTCCCTTGGTCAGTCGCTCAGGTGCTTGAGCGAGCTCCACCGCAGCGACGACGATCGAGTAGTAGCCCACCACCCGATCGCCGTCGGTGCTGACATAGGTGACCGCGTTGTTGGCCCGCTGGTTGACGAATGCGTACCGGTCCAACCACGAGTCGAGCTCCGCAGCACCGCTATCGAACCCCTCGGTGATGTCGTTGCGCAGTAGCTTGCGTGGGAGGCAATACGGCATACTCTCCCGTCACTCGCTCTCGAAATCGGAGAACGGCGATGAGCGGGCGGCCAGTCGCCGAAGCTTGGAGGTGTCCTCCAATGGAGCGTCGAGTAGCCGATTGAACTCGTCCCACTGTTCCTGGGACACCGTGAACCATCTGCGATCGGCAAGAACCTTCTCGGCCTGATCGACGGCGCTGCCCAAGATGAACTCGGACATGGAGGTATCGGTCGCTGTAGCGGCGCGACGCAGAAGTTCCTCCTGCCGCTCGCTTGCTCGAAGATTGATCCTCTGCGACTTCGAGGTACGAAGCGCGGTCTCGGATGACTGGCTCATGACGAACCCCTTCCTGATGTGAGTACACAGTACGTACGCCCGGGAATTGCTGTCAACCTATTCGTTGACGGCGCGATCAACATCGCCTTGTTGGCGGTGGTCGCGGCGCCCGCGTCAGGGGTTGATCTGCTCGGCGACCTTCTTGCGCAGCACCTTGCCCATCGGGTTGGTGGGCAGCTCGTCCACCTCCACGAACTCGCGCGGGACCTTGTACCCGGCCAGCGAGCCCTTGCAGTGCGCGCGCAGGGCCCGGCTGTCGAGGGAGGCGCCAGGCTCGGGGATCACCGCGGCCACCACCTGCTCGCCGCCATCGGACCCGCGACGGCCCACCACAGCGCAGTCGGCCACTCCGGGGGCCGTGCGCAGGACCGCCTCGACCTCGGACGGGTACACGTTGAACCCGCCGGTGACGATCATCTCCTTGATCCGGTCCACCACGTGCAGGAACCCGTCCTCGTCCTGTTTCACCACGTCGCCGGTGCGGAGCCAGCCGTCGTGGAAGGTCTCCGCGGTGGCCTCGGAGTTGCGCCAGTAGCCCGGGAAGATCTGCGGGCCCTTGACCAGCAGCTCGCCGGGCTCGCCGACGGCCGCGTCCACCGAGGGGTCGTCCTTGTGGGCGATGCGGACGTCCGTGTCCGGGAAGGGGACGCCGATGCTGCCGGCCCGCCTCGCCGTCGACATGGGGTTACCCACCGTGATGGGCGAGGTCTCGGTCATCCCGTACCCCTCGACCAGCAGGCCGCCGGTCGCGGCCTCCCACTTCTGGATGAGCTCCTCCGGCAGGCTCATGGCGCCGGACAGCGAGTGTCGGATGCCGTGCAGCGGGATCTTCCGCTTACCGGCCTCCTCGAGGATCTTGGCGTAGATCGGCGGGACGGCCGGGATGAAGGTGGGCAGGTCCTTCTTGAGGATCGGCATGATGAGGTCCATGTCGGGCGTCGGCACCAGCTGCAGCCGCGCGCCGACGGCGATCCCGATCACCACGCACAGCGTCACCCCGTAGGCGTGGAACATGGGCAGTGAGGCCAGGAAGCGCTCCTGCCCGAACTCCAGCTCCGGCACCCACGCCTGGCCCATCTTGGCGTTGGCCACCAGGTTGGCGTGGGTGAGCACGGCGCCCTTGGGGGTGCCGGTCGTGCCGGAGGTGTAGAGGATGAGCGCGGGATCCGCGGGCTCCGGCCGCGGGTGCGAGAAGTCGAGCTCGGGCCCGGTCTCCAGATCCGCCCAGTCCAGGGTCCCCGGGGCGGGCCGGGAGAGCTTGGCACGGGAGGCGCGCAGCGCGGGAACGGGCAGGTACCTCAGCGCCAGCCGCTTGGCGGCGGGGAGCTCGTCGAGCAGGTCGACGGCGATGACGTGCTCGATCGCGGTTCCGGGGCGTGTGGCCAGGTCGCGCACGATTCCCGCGACGACGTTCCACGTCACGACCACCTTGGCGCCGTGGTCGACGAACGGCCCCTCCAGCTCGTCGGCCGTGTAGAGCGGGTTGTGCTCCACGACGATCGCGCCGATCCGCAGCGCCGCGTAGAACACGGCGACGCCCTGGGGGCAGTTGGGCAGCAGCACGGCGACGCGATCCCCGCGGGACACCCCGAGGCGGCGCAGACCCTCGGCGGCGCGGCGGACCCGCCTGCCGAGCTCGGAGTAGGTGGTCAGGCGGCCGAAGAACTCCGTGGCGGGCCGGTCGGGGTACGTGCTGACCGCGTTGTCGAACTGGTCGATCAGCGTGGTGGTGCTGTAATCGAGGTTCTGCGTGGTGCCCTGCGTGTAATGGGCGGTCCACGGCCGGTCGGGGGATTCGGGGGCGTCTCCGGCGTGTGCGGTCATGTTTTCACCGTAGTCCCCCGCAGGCAGGTCATAATGTCGTCATGGCTTACGGAACCCTCGTCCTCCTGCGTCACGGGCAGTCCACGTGGAACGCATCCAACCAGTTCACGGGGTGGGTCGACGTCGACCTCACCGATCTCGGGCGTGAGGAGGCCGTCCGGGGCGGCCGGCTCCTGGCCGAGGAGGACATCCTGCCGGACGTGCTGTTCACCTCGCTGCTGCGTCGCGCCATCACCACCGCCAACATCGCGCTCGACGCCTGCGACCGGCACTGGATCCCCGTGGTGCGCCACTGGAAGCTCAACGAGCGCCACTACGGCAAGCTCCAGGGACTCAACAAGGCCCAGATCAAGGACGAGTTCGGTGACGAGCAGTTCATGCTGTGGCGCCGCAGCTACGACACCCCGCCGCCGGCGATCGACGCCGACAACGAGTACTCGCAGTCCTCAGAGGCCCGCTACTCGGACCTGCCGGAGGTGCCGCTGACCGAGTGCCTCAAGGACGTGGTGGACCGGTTCATCCCGTACTACGCGGCCGAGATCGCTCCGCTGCTGGCGGAGGGTAAGACGGTCATGGTGGCCGCGCACGGGAACTCGCTGCGGGCGCTGGTCAAGCACCTCGACGGCATCTCGGACGCCGACATCGCGGGCCTCAACATCCCCACCGGCATCCCGTTGATCTACCGTTTCGACGACTCCGGATTGGTCGCCAACCCGGGCGGCACGTACCTCGATCCCGCAGCCGCAGCCGCCGGTGCCGCCGCGGTCGCCAGTCAGGGCGCGGCCAAGTAGGTGTCGCTCCGGTGAACACGCAATGAACCCCCGTCCACCCGCGGACTTCCCGCAGGTGGACGGGGGTTCGCCGATGTGGAGGCCGGTTCGCCGCACCGTAGTATCGGGCACGTGCAGGTCAGTCTCGGGATCGCCCTCGCGATCGTCGCCGCAGTCGTCGGCTTTGTCGTGGGTGGCTTCATCGTCCCCCGCATCCACGCGCGCAGTGAGCAGCGTGCGGCAGAGCAGCAGGGGCCGAGCCGGCTGGAGGTTCTGCGCGAGGTGTACCACCAGGCGCCGTTCGCGCTGGCCGTGGTCGATCGGCACCAGGATGTGGTCCTCTACAATCGTCGCGCCGCTGAACTGGGGATTGTGGACGACCGACTCCTGGTGGAACCCGTGTGGCGGGCCGCGCAGGTCACGTTCAAAGGCAGCGGACCCTCGGCGTTCGATCTGCCCGCCAAGATCGTCTCGGGGCGCCGCCGGATCCCGTCGGTCAGCGGGCGCAGCGAGATCCTCGGCGGACACGGCGAGCAGTTCGTGGTGGTCTTTGCCGACGACGACTCCGAGCACCGCCGCATGGAGGCCGCCCGCCGCGACTTCGTGGCCAACGTCTCCCACGAACTCAAGACGCCGGTCGGGGCCATGGCGGTGCTCGCCGAGGCGCTCATCGAGTCCAAGGACGACCCGGAGACGGTCGAGTACTTCGGCGGCCGCGTGGTGAGTGAGGCGCACCGGCTGGGGAAGATGGTCACCGAGCTGATCGAGTTGTCCCGCCTCCAGGGCGCCGAGCGCATCCGCGATCTACAGCCGGTCGACGTCGACGACGTGGTGGACGAGGCCATCCGGCGTTCCGCATCCGCGGCCGAGGCTGCCGGGATCGAATTGATCACCGACCCCCCGTCCGGGCTCGAGGTCACCGGCGACCGGACCCTGCTGGTCACCGCCCTGACCAACCTCGTCTCCAACGCCGTCAACTACTCGCCGGAGCGGACGCCCGTCTCGATCACCAGGGCGATCGACGGGGACACCGTGATGCTGCGCGTCACCGACCGCGGGATCGGCATCGCCCCCGACCAGCAGGGCCGCGTCTTCGAACGGTTCTTCCGCGTCGACAAGGCCCGCTCCCGGGCCACCGGCGGAACCGGGCTGGGCCTGGCGATCGTCAAACACGTCGCCCAGAACCACAACGGCAGCGTCAGCCTGTGGAGCCGACCCGGCACCGGGTCGACGTTCACACTCGAACTTCCGGCCCATTTCGAGCCGGGTGGCGACGGGGCTCTGCCCTCCGCCGAGCACGACCAACAAGGAGAGGACCAGGTGCCGTGACCAGGGTGCTGATCGTGGAGGACGAGGCGTCGTTGGCGGATCCGCTGGCGTTCCTCCTGCGCAAAGAGGGCTTCGACGTCACCATCGCGGGTGACGGCCCGACCGCGCTGGAGAGCTTTGACGCCGAGGGTGCGGACATCGTGCTGCTGGACCTCATGCTCCCGGGCATGTCCGGGACCGACGTCTGCAAGCGGCTGCGGGTGACCTCGAGCGTGCCCGTCATCATGGTGACGGCCCGGGACAGCGAGATCGACAAGGTGGTCGGGTTGGAGCTGGGGGCCGACGACTACGTGACCAAGCCGTACTCGGCCCGCGAGCTGATCGCCCGCATCCGGGCGGTGCTGCGGCGGGGTGCCGACATGGACGCGGACCAGCCGGACGAGATCGGGGTCCTGGAGTCCGGGCCGGTCCGGCTGGACATCGAGCGGCACACGGTCAACGTCCGGGGCGCATTGGTCACGCTGCCGCTCAAGGAGTTCGACCTGCTCGAGTACCTGCTGCGGAACTCCGGCCGCGTGCTCACCCGCGGTCAGCTGATCGACCGCGTGTGGGGCTCGGACTACGTGGGCGATACCAAGACCCTCGACGTGCACGTCAAGCGGTTGCGCTCCAAGCTCGAGCAGGACCCGGGCAAGCCGGTCCACCTGGTGACGGTCCGCGGGCTGGGCTACAAGTTCGAGGGCTGACCGGCCCGGCACCATCCCGAAGGGGCACGGAGGGCGCAGCTGGGCGGGGGAGGGCGCCCGGCCGGTTCACGTGCCGCAGGCCCGGCCGGTCTGTTCCCGCTCCGTCCGGCCGTGCGCCGTCTGCGCCCGTTCCGTGGCCGGGTGCACGGCGACGATCCCCAGCTGGCGGCGGCGCCGGCACGCCGCGGCCAGCACCTCGTAGACGTCCGAGCCCAGCAGCTCCACCAGCTCGTCGCGCAGTGAGACGTAGACCGGGTCGGCGCCGACGTGCGCCTCGGGCGATCCGGTGCAGTACCAGTCCAGGTCCAGCCCGCCGGGCCCCCAGCCGCGGCGGTCGTACTCCCCGATATGGGTGTGGAGTACCTCGACCTCGTCGGGCCGGGTCTCCCACTCCTGCGTGCGGCGGATGGGCAGCTGCCAACACACGTCGGGCTTGGACTCGGGCAGGGTCCGTCCCGTCCGCAGGGCCATGTGGTGCAGCGCGCAGCCGGAACCGGCCGGGAAGCCCACGTCGTTGAAGAACACGCATCGCCCGCCGTGGCGGCGGGTGCGCAGCGCCGGTTCGAGCTCGCCGTCGTCCCCGGTGAGTTCGTCCTCCTCCAGCCACGGCTCGAGATCGCCGCCCTCGGCCCCCGCGGCCTGGTCAGCAGCGCCGCGGTGCTGCCAGTCCTCGGGCCCCAGGAGGGCGACGTTCACCTTCAGGCGCTCGCGGTCGTCGTCGTCGCACAGGAACGCCCCGTGCGTACAACAGCCCGAGTCGGGCTGGTCGGATTCGATGCCGTGGCAGGCGGGGGTGCCGAAGACGCAGGTCCAGCTGGACAGCAGCCAGGTCATGTCCGCGGAGATGAGGTGCTCGCTGTTGCCGGGGTCGGGGAACGTGTACCACTCGCGGGGGAAGTCGAGGGGGACTTCTGCGAGGGGCGCACCCGGGGATTGCGTGCGGTCGGTGGCGGTCACAACCTGCGACCGTAGACCGTTTAGGGTGGGCGTGTGAGATTAGGTGTCCTGGACGTCGGGAGCAACACTGTCCATTTCGTCGTTGTCGACGCCCATCGCGGCGGACACCCGACGCCCATGAACGACTCCAAGACTCGGTTGCGCCTGATCGAGTACCTCGACGGGGACAACAACATCTCCAAGACCGGCGTCGCCCGGTTGATCGACGCGGTCAACGAGGCGGCCGACCTGGCGCGCGCCACCAAGTGCGGAGAGGTGATGGCCCTGGCCACCTCCGCCGTGCGCGACGCGTCCAATTCCGACGCGGTGCTGGCGAAGGTCGAGAAGGAGACCGGCATCGAGCTGCGCGTGCTCTCCGGCGAGGACGAGGCGCGCATGACCTTCTTGGCCGCCCGCCGCTGGTTTGGCTGGAGCGCGGGACGGATCGTCAACCTCGACATCGGTGGCGGTTCGCTGGAGATGACGATCGGGGAGGACGAGCTGCCCGAGCAGGCCTACAGCCTGCAGTTGGGCGCCGGCCGGCTGACCCGCGACTGGTTCCACTCCGATCCGCCCGAGCGCAAGCGCATCAACCAGCTGCGCGACTACATCGACGCCGAGCTCGAGGGCCCCGCCAAGGCGATCCGCGCCGCCGGTGACCCGGACCTCGCATGCGCCACCTCCAAGACGTTCCGCACCCTGGCGCGGCTCACCGGCGCGGCGCCGTCGTCGGAGGGGCCGCGCGTCGAACGCGTCCTCACGGCGTCCGGTCTGCGGCAGGTGATCGCGTTTATTTCTCGCATGACGGCCGCCGACAGGGCAGAGTTGGAGGGAATCAGTTCTGATCGCTCGCATCAGGTGGTCGCGGGAGCGCTGGTGGCGGAGGCGTCCATGAGGGCATTGGGCTTGGAAAGTGTGAAAATCTGCCCGTGGGCCCTGCGCGAGGGGCTCATCTTGCAGCGTCTCGACCGGGACGCGGGCGGCGACGGAAAGGGGAGCTGAGATGGCCGAAGATCAGGACGGTCAGCAGATCACCGTGGCGGAGCTGCTCAAGCGCATGGGCGCGGAGCGACCGGCCGCGGAGCAGCCGGCCGCGCCGGAGGGCCGCCGGCATCGGCGGGCCGAGGACGGTGGGCGCGGCGTGAGCGTCTCCGAGCTCACCGGCGAGATCCCGCGGATCACCGACGACACCGTGCTCAGCAGCCGCGCCTCGCGCCGCCGGGCCCGCGAGGCCGAGGAGCAGGCCGCCGAGCAGGCCACGGCCGGTGCCGGGGCTGGTTCCGGCACGGGCGCGCCCGCGGCGCCCTCTACTTCTGCGGCGGTTCCTGAGGCAGCAGCCGGGGCCTCGGGGAAGACCCCCGAGACGACGACGAGGCCTGCCGCCGCACCGCCCGTGCGGCCGAAGAGGGATGCGGGCAAGCCTGCAGCCAAGGTTTCCGCTGCGCCGACCCCGAAGACGCCGCCGGCCGCGTCGACAGTGCCCACGTCGTCTGCAGCGGCGCCGACTGCGCCCACCCCGCCTCCCGCGATAGGCGACGCCCCCGCCGACACCGGTGCGAAGGGTGGCCTGCGCGGACTGTTCGGTCGCAGGCGCAAGGACGCCGAGCAGACCGAGTTCGACGCCCCCGCCGTCCGGCCGGACCCTGACGCCCGGCCGGACTCCGACCACCAGGCAGCCCCGACCGGGGGTTCGCCCAAGGCGCGCGGGTTGAGCGCCGGTGGGGCCGCCGCAGGCGCTTCTGCCGCGGGCGCGGCCGCGTCCACAGCGGCCGCGGGCAAGTCCGCGGCTACGGCGGCGACGGGCAAGTCCGCGTCCACGGCGGCGACGGGCGAGCCCGCTTCGGCTCCCGCCGGTGCGGACACGCCGCCGTCCACGTCGACGGTCGTCACGAAGAAGACCGACACCCCGGAGCCCGCCGCTCCTGTTGCCTCGGTTCCGGACACGAAGCCTGCCGACGCGACCGCTCCGACCGGCGGGTCGGCGACGTGGGGAGTCCCGTCCGGCAGCGGCTCGACCGCCCACCACGCCCCGGGTGGCCCGACCGAGCAGGCCGAGGTCGCCGAGACCCGGTCCGACTCGGACGCGGCGGCTCCGGCCCGGGCCCCTCAGTCCGAGTCGTCTCAGGACGAGTCGCTGCAGTCCGGGTCAGCTCAGTCCGGGTCAGCTCAGCCCGGATCAGCTCAGCCCCGGGCCGACGAGTACCACGACTTCGAGTACTCGCGGGGCGGCGTGGCCGACGAGCGTTCCTCGGCCACGCAGTGGCTGGTCCTCGTCGCGCAGGTCCTCGCCTCCGCCGTCGCGGGTGCGGCCCTGTTCATCGGCTTCCAGCTGCTGTGGCGAGACCTGCCGTGGGTGGCGATGGCACTGGCGGTCGTGGTGATCGTCGGTCTGGTCGCCATGGTGCGGGTGCTGCGCCGGTCCAACGACATGGTCAGCATCGCGCTCGCGGTGATCGTGGGCCTGGGCGTGACCTGCGGGCCATTGCTTCTGAGAGTGATCACCTAGGCAGCTCCAACTCCCAGCCCGCCCCGCCCGCGCCCGTCAAGGCGCGGGCGGAGTCGTCTCGACAGCTGCCGGCCACGTCAGTCGCGCCCGTCCGGGCGCAGCCGCCCGAAACCCGCCTCCCGGGTTCGCACCGCGCCCGGACTAGCGCCGTGGGCAGGACCGGTCGCGGCCCCGGGCGTGTGGCACTGTGAACGGCATGACAAGAATCGCAGTGGTCGGTGGCGGGCGCATCGGTGAAGCCCTCATCGCAGGGCTCAGGGACGCAGGAACGCAGGCTCAGGACATCGTGGTGATCGAGGCCGTCGAGGCCCGCGCCACCGAACTGGCCAAGAAGTACAACGTACTCGCGACCAGTCTGGACATCGGCTGCGAGGGCGCGGACGTGATCGTCGTGGCCGTCAAACCCGGTGACGTCCCCGCCGTCGTCGAGAGGATCGGCAACGCGATCTCCGACAGCGTCCACGAGTCGATCGTGGTCTCGCTGGCCGCGGGCGTGCCCACGGTGGTCATGGAGAACAAGCTCAGCGCCGGCTCGCCGGTCGTGCGGGTCATGCCCAACACCGCGATGCTCGTGGGGCAGGGCGTCTCCGCTGTGAGCAAGGGCCGCTTCGCGCGTGACGAGCACCTGGAGCAGGTGATCACGATCATGAAGAGCGTCGGCGCCGTCGTCGTCGTCAACGAGAGCCAGATGGACGCCGTCACCGCGGTCTCCGGCTCCGGACCCGCCTACTTCTTCCTCCTCGCCGAGGCGTTGGTCGACGCCGCCGTGGAGCAGGGCCTGCCGCGCGACGTGGCGTTGACCCTCGCGACCGGGACCGCGCTGGGCGCGGGCGCGATGCTCGCCTCCGGTGGGGACGGGCCCGCCGATCTGCGCGCGGCCGTCAGCTCGCCGGGCGGGACCACGGCGGCGGCCATCCGGCGCCTCGAAGCCGGCGGTGTGCGGTCGGCGGTGGCTGACGCGGTGGAGGCCGCCGCGACCAAGTCGCGGGTCATGGCACAGTCCGCCCAGGAGGCCGACGACGACGAGGTCGACCTCTAGCCGACCGGACTGCAACGGCCGCGTTTTTAGCACAATCCCTGCTCAACACGGGTGAGGCTTGGCTGCGGCGGCGTGTCGTCCAAGGTATTTGCCCACTCCCGTCGCATTGATCACACCCTTCACGCTAGGCTCATACCCAGCACGTGCGTGTCCGTACCGCAGGAGGGGAAGCCTGCGGCACGACGCGTGCCACGAAGGGTTGTAATGATGGCGACTACCGACAAGACCGATAGCGGCGCTCCGGCAACTGGGGGTTCCCAGTTCCTGACCGTTGCCGAGGTCGCCGCGCTGATGCGCGTTTCCAAGATGACGGTCTACCGGCTCGTGCATTCGGGCGAGCTCCCCGCGGTTCGCGTGGGTCGGTCCTTCCGTGTGCATTCCAAGGCTGTCCACGAGTACCTGGACACCTCGTACTTCTCGGCTGGCTAATAAGCCCCGGGCCCGTTTTCGTCGCGGCCCCACCTGCAGGTAGTCTGGACGGGTTCCGTACCGGCTTCCGAGCCCGCTTAGTTGCCGGAGCGCAGTAAGGTCCACGACCAGTATTCGACAGGTAGGTGACCCCGATATGGGTTCTGTGATCAAGAAGCGCCGCAAGCGTATGTCCAAGAAGAAGCACCGCAAGATGCTCCGCCGTACTCGCGTGCAGCGTCGCAAGCTCGGTAAGTGAGTCTCGCGGCGGCTCGGTAGCGCCCGGACTCTCGCCTGTAGCGGATGCCCGTCACCTCACGCAGGTGGCGGGCATCGGTGTATTCAGCCCATCACCCTCTCCGGTGGCGGGCATCGGTGTATTTGCCCGGGCCCGCCCGGGGTGCACCGCTAGAGTGGGCGGAGTGAACTCAGAAGCCCCTGTCCGTCAGTCCACGCGCCCTGCGCGGGCAGTGGCGGTCGTGGGCGGCAGCCGTTACCTCGGCGCGCACCTCGTGGGGATGCTGCTGCGGAGCGAGTCCGTCGAGCGTGTCCTGGCCATTGACTCGGTCAAGCCGTCGCCGCAGCATCGTCGTCGTATGAGGGACGCCGAGTTCGTCCGCCTCGACCCGCAGTCACCGCGCCTCCAGGGCATCCTGCGCGACGCCGGGATCGACACGGTGGTCCACGCCGGGCTGCACCACACCGACTTCGCTGCCGGCGGACGCGCGGCCGTCAAGGAGTCCAACATCATGGGCTCCATGCATGTGATCGCCGCCTGCGGCCGAGCCGCGTCGGTCAAGCGCTTCGTGCTGATCTCCTCGACCACCGTGTACGGCTCCTCGGGCGCGGATCCGGCGATGTTCACCGAGGACATGGCCGCCCGCCGTCAGCCCAGCGGCGGCATCCCGATGGACCACCTGTCGGTCGAGGGGTACGTGCGCGCGATGTCCCGCAAGCGGCCCGACATCGACGTCACCATCCTGCGCGTCCCCGCGATCCTCGGGCTGCCCGAGCCGACGGTCTTCGGGGAGTTGTTGGCGCCCTCGATCGCGCCGGTGCTGGCCGGCTACGACCCGCGCATCCAGCTGCTGCACCCGCAGGACGCGCTCGACGCGCTCCTGCACGCGTCCATGGGCGCCACCCCGGGTACGTACAACATCGCCGCCGAGGGCATCCTGACGCTCACGCAGGCCATCCGGCGCGCCGGTCACGTCCCGCTGCCGGTCCCGGCGCCCACGTTCAGGATGGTGTCCCGGCTGCTGTCCAGCCAGGGGTTCCGCGACATCGGGCAGGCGCAGTTGCGTTTCCTGCGCTTCGGCCGCGCGATGGACACCACGCGGATGCGCACCGAGTTCGGATTCACGCCGCAGTACACCACCGAGGAGGCGCTGCAGTCCTACCTGGTGGACTCCGGCACGGAGCCGCTGGTGACCCGAGCGTCGTTGGAGCGCCGGATGGCCGGGTTCGCGGCCATGCTCCCCGGCCCGGTGGCCCGAGGTCTGCGAGCGGGCATCCACACCACCCTGGACGAGCTCGAGTCGCTGGGCGCGCTGCCCGACCCCATCGAGGAGGACGCACTGTGAAGGGCCCTGAATTCGACCTGAGCCAGACGATGGGCGGTCCGCGCTGGGGTGAGGGCCGCCGCGACTCGCGGAGCGACCGCGTGGTGGGCGAGGGGTTCCTGGGCTCCACCACCCACAGCGACGCCGCGGCCACCGAGATCGGCCGGATCGTGGACCGGTTCTTCAGCTCCATGCGGTCCGCGGTCGGGCAGGTCGTGGAGGCGCTGCCCGTCGACGCCGAGGTACTGGCGCCCGTGCGCGAGGCCGTCCGCAGCGTCGAGGTGATGCTCGCGACGGGCGACGTCAGCGCGCTGACCGGGTTGGTCGACGCTGTGAACGCCGCCGGAGAGGTGTTGGCCACCCGCGTGACCGGCGGTTACGAGGTCGACGAGTTCGGCTTCGACGAGCACTTCTACCGCAACATCTGGCTGCCCCTGTGGCGGCCGCTGTTCGAGAACTGGTTCCGGGTCGAGGTGATCGGCGCCGAGAACATCCCCGCCGACGGGGCCGGGCTGATCGTGTCCAACCACGCCGGCGTGGTGCCGGTCGACGCGCTCATGACCACCGTCGCCGTCCACGACCACACCGGTCGCGCGCTGCGGCTCCTGGCCGCCGACCTGGCCATGACGCTGCCGGGCTCCGCGCCGCTGGCCCGGCGAGCCGGCGCGACGTTGGCCTGCGCGGCCGATGCGGAGCGTCTGCTGGAGGGCGGTCACCTGGTGGCGGTGTGGCCCGAGGGGTACAAGGGCCTGGGCAAGCCGTTCGCGGACCGGTACCGGTTGCAGCGCTTCGGTCGCGGCGGGTTCGTGTCCACCGCGTTGGCCGCCGGCGCGCCGATCATCCCGTGCTCGGTGGTGGGCTCGGAGGAGATCTACCCCAAGATCGGCGAGTTCCTCCCGCTGGCGCGGCTGCTCGGGCTGCCGTACGTGCCCATCACGCCCACGTTCCCGCTGCTCGGCCCACTCGGCGGCATCCCCCTGCCCACCAAGTGGACCATCGAGTTCGGCGAACCCATCGAGACCTCGCACCTGGGCCCCGACGCGTCCGACGACCCGATGGTGGTCTTCGAGATCACCGACCAGGTCCGCGAGAACATCCAGAACACGCTGTTCCGGAACCTCGCGCGCCGCGGGAGCGTCTTCTTCGGCTGACCAGCGGCGCGAGGCAACCCGCCGCGCGAGGCAACCCGCTGGGCGGCAACTCGCCGGGCCCGCGGCGCGGCGTCGTCTAGAACAGCCGGCGGACCTGGCCCCTTGCGCGCACGCCGTAGGACGAGCGGATGGCCGCCGTGAGTCCGCCCACCGCGAGCACCCCGGGCACGGCCTTTTTGGCGGCCTTGCGCACGGTGCGGAAATCCTTGATGTCCCACCCGTTCTCGGAGGCGTACTTGCGCAGCCGTCCATCGGGGTTGATGGCCACCGGGTTGCCGACCATCGTCAGCATCGGCATGTCGTTGAAACTGTCCGAGTAGGCGTAGCACCTGGCCAGGTCAAAGCCCTCGGCCTCCGCGAGCGTGGCGACGGCGTGCGCCTTGCCGGGCCCGTGCAGGATGTCGCCCACCAGGCGGCCCGTGTAGACGCCGTCCTCCTCCTCCGCCACCGTCCCGAGCGCGCCCGAGAGCCCGAGCCGCGCCGCGATCACCCGGGCCAGCATCACGGGCGTCGCGGTGACCAGCCAGACCTGCTGACCGGCGTCGAGGTGCATCTGCACGAGCGACCGCGTGCCCGGCCAGACGCGGTCCAGCATCGAGGTGTCCACGACCTCCTCGCTCAGGGCGGTCAGCTCCGCGACGGTGTGGCCCTGGACAAAGCTCAGGGCCTTGTCGCGACCGGCGGCCACGTCGTCGGCGTTCTCCTTGCCCGAGACCCGGAACTTGATCTGCGACCACGCCAGTCCCGCCACGTCCTGCGCTGTGAAGAACTTGTGCTTGGCCAGACCTCGGGCCAGGTGGATGATCGACGCGCCCTGGATGAGGGTGTTGTCCACGTCGAAGAACGCGGCCGTCTGCAGGTCGGGGACAAACGGGGTGCCAGCGTGGTGTTCGTCGGACACCGTGGTCCCCGGTGCCGCGTCCTCTAAGCCTGTAGCGCCCGCCAGCGGCGGGCCGGGTTCGGTGCCGGGTTCGAGCTTGACCGCGTTCCTCGCGGACGCCTCACCGGCGACGCGCTGGTCGCGGGCACTACGCCGGCGCCAGGCCAGGCGGCCGATCGCGCTCGTGATGTCCGCCCGGCCGGGTAGCCGGGGCCCGGTGAACCTCGAGTCGGAGGCGTTGCTGCCGTCGGAAATGCCGCTGCCGTCGGAAGCGTCGGCGCCCGGGGCGTCGCCGCCGCCGAGGTCAGGGTCGTCGGTGGCGTCGTCGTTCACCGGGTGGACCTCCTAGAGGGGGTGGGACCCCATCCTAGGGCAGCCCCGCCACGCCGTCGGGCACTATCGAGGCATGGTGCACACGGTGACCCTGCTGACCCGCGACGGCTGTGGAAGCTGTGTCCGCGTCCACGGCCAGTTGATCCCGCTGTGCGCGGGGGAGGGCGCGGTCCTGGAGATGGTGGACGTGGATCTGGCCGCGGACCGAGAACTCGCGCTGGAGTACGGGGACCGCCTGCCGGTGGTGTTGGTGGACGGTGCGGAGCATTCGTGTTGGGAGGTCGACGACGACGAGCTGATCGCCACCCTCGCCGAGCCCGATCGATTCTCGGGCTGGGAGTGAGTCGGCCGCTGCCTGGCCGCCACGCTCACCGCGACCGGCCGGGCGACGGGCCGGACTACGTGCCGGGCGACGGGCCGGGCGACGGGCCGGACTACGCGCCGGACTACGCGCCGGACGACCCGCCGGACGACCGGCCGGGGGCCTCAGTCCTCGGCGAGCAGCGTCTGCAGGATCGTCGCGTGCCGGAGCAAAAACGCGCTCTCGTCCAGCTTCTTGCGCCGGAGCCACCCTGTGACCTCGCTGTTGTGCTTGCTCGCGTTGCAGGACGCGCAGGCGGGGACAACGTTCCCCAGGGTGTAGCGCCCGCCGCGGGACACGGGCATGACGCAGTCGCGCTGCAGTCCCGGGCCGGCCGCCCGGCAGTAGGCGCATCCGCCCCAGGCGTCGAGGAGTTCGGCCCATTGGGGGGCGGTGAGGTCGTTGTCGACGCGGGCGAGCCGTCGCTGCCGTCGCTTCGCGTAGCGCGCGCGAGTCGCCGCGGACATGCTGGAGGAGGACCTGCGGCGAGGGGGCACCGCGCAACCGTACGTCGACCGCGCCCACTCGGCGGCTCGCGGCCCGGACGCTCCGGGGGACCGGGCTCGGGAGGCAAGGGGTCCGCGCTGCTCATGACGGCCGTGCGCGAAGCGTCCGGACATAGCATCCGCCCCGGCGACGGTTTTGTCCCGGGGTGCCATGCGGGTTACGGTAAAGCGCGTTGCGGGTCGATTGCGGGCTCGCACCACGGCCGTCCCGGAAGGGCGATTCCTGCAGGAATTCTCCTGCTCGTAGCCGTGTACATCGACAGGAGACTACCGACTGTGGACCACCGTTCCGCGTTTGCGTCCAGCGGTTCCCCGTCTTTCCGAGTCGTTACCCCAGTTGACGCCCTGATGTCCATTCTGGCATGTGCCCCTGCGACCCCCGCGTGCGGGGGTCGGCTGTGAGCATTCTCCTAGTCGGCCTGTCCCACCACAGCGCACCGGTCGCCCTGCTGGAGTCGGTGGCCGTCGCGGAATCCGATCGCGACGCCCTCACCGAGGACCTCATCAGCGGTGACAACGTCGACGAGGCGATGATCGTCACCACCTGTAACCGGGTGGAGGTCTACGCGGCCGTGGAGGCGTTCCACCCGGCGCTCGACGACGTGGTGGGCCTGCTGTCCAAGCATTCCGGGCTGTCGGGCGAGGAGCTCAGCCGCCACCTCTACATCCGGTACTCCGAGTCCGCGGCCGAGCACCTGTTCTCCGTGGCCTCCGGCCTGGACTCGATGGTGGTGGGCGAACAGCAGATCATCGGCCAGATCCGCACCGCCTACCAGTCCGCCTCCGACATCGGCGCGGCCGGAACCACGCTGCACCGGCTGGCCCAGCAGGCCCTGCACGTGGGCAAGCGCGTGCACACCGAGACCGGGATCGACTCGGCGGGCGCGTCGGTGGTGTCGGTGGCGCTGGACCGCGCCGCGGAGATCCTCGCTGCAGCCGAGGCCGCTGAAGAGACCGCCGCGGCCGCCCCCGCAACTGCGGCCCGCAGTCTCGAGGGGCGCCGCGCCGTCGTGCTCGGCGCGGGTGCGATGGGTGGGCTGGCCGTCGCGCACCTCGGCCGGGCCGGGGTCGCGAGGATCGACGTCACCAACCGCACACCGGAGCGCGCGGATCGCCTGTCGGAGATCGCCCGTGACGCGGGCACCCCGGCGTCGGCGTTCCCCCTGGCAGACCTGGCGACCGCGATGGCGGACGCCGACATCCTCTTCACCTGTACCGGCGCTGTCGGGACCGTCGTGACGCTGGGCGACGTGCACAACGCGATCGCCCGCCGCGGCCCGGGTCGGGCGCTGGTGATCTGCGACCTGGGGATGCCGCGCGACGTCGACCCCGCGGTCTCGGGTCTGCCGGGCGTGACCGTGCTGGGCATCGAGGCGCTCAAGGCCGACCCGGACACGTCGGCGGCCGCCGCTGACGCCGACGCCGCCCGCACCATCGTCGACACCGAGCTCGCCGCGTACACGCAGGCGGAGCGGATGGCGGGGGTCGGGCCGATCATCGGCCGGCTGCGGGGACGTGGCGGCCAGGTGGTCGCCGCGGAGATGCGCAGGTTCGAGTCTCGAGTGCCGGATCTGGACGAGAAGGTCCGCGACGAGGTGGCCAATACCGTCCGCCGCGTGGTCGACAAGCTGCTGCACCCGCCGACGGTGAGGTTCAAGGAGCTCGCCGCGCAACCCGACGGGGAGAACCTGGCAGCGGTGGTGCGGACCCTGTTCGACCTGGACAACATGGACGACGACGACACCGTGCGACAAGACGCCGTGCAACACAGTGTGAGCGAGATCAGTGTGGACGAGGAGGCATCATGAGCAGGACCCTGAAGGTCGGGACCCGCGGGAGCAACCTGGCCACCACGCAGGCCGGTCACGTGCGGGACGCCCTGATCGCCGCCGGCTACCCCGCCGAGCTGGTGATCGTGCGGACCAGGGGCGACGTGGTGATGGCGCCGGTCGAGCGGATCGGCGTCGGTGTCTTCACCATGGAGCTGCGCTCGGCGCTCGAGCGCGGGGACTGCGACATCGCCGTCCACTCGTACAAGGACCTGCCCACCGCACCCGACAACCGGTTCGCCCCGATCGCCGTGCCGCCGCGCGAGGACCCGTCGGACGTGCTGATCGCCCGCGACGGGCTGACCCTGGACACGCTGCCCGAAGGCGCCCGCGTGGGCACCTCCGCGCCCCGCCGGCGCTCGCAGCTCGCGGCCCTCCGCCCGGACCTGGACCTGCACCCGCTGCGCGGCAACATCGACACGCGCATGGGCTACGTGACCAGCGGCGACCTCGACGCGGTCGTGCTGGCGGGCGCCGGACTCGACCGCGTGGGTGTGGGCGAACGCGCCACCCAGCGGTTCGGCCTCGACGAGATGCTCCCCGCTCCGGCCCAGGGGGCGCTGGCCGTCGAGTGTCGCGCCGATGACACGGGCGCCGCCGAGGCGATCTCCCTCCTCGACCACCTCCCGTCCCGGGTCCGGGTGACGGCCGAGCGTCGTCTGCTCGCCGAACTCGAGGCCGGCTGCACCGCTCCCGTAGGGGCGCGCGCCGAGCTCGACGAGGGCGTCCTGACGTTGCACGCGGTCGTCGCGGCGCACGACGGTTCGACCGTCCTGCGCGCCGAGGGCACTGCCGAGACCGCACACCACCCGGACGGTCCCGTGACCGCCGCCGACGAGTTGGGCCGCCGACTCGCGGCCGATCTGCTCGGACGTGGCGCCCGTGACCTGATGTCCGAGGAATCCACCGAGGAACGGGCCCCGCTCGTACCGCTGGAATCGACGACGGCGCCACCGACCGTCGTCGATTCCTGATCGATCCCCACTGAAGCTCCCCGTCGCGCGCAGCCAGCGCGCGACACCCACCCCACGGAGAGACGAACAATGACTCGAGCACGCACCACCCGCCCCGGAACGATCCGCTTTGTCGGCGGCGGTCCAGGAAACGCGGGCATGCTCACCTGCCGTGCCCGGGAGGTCATCGCGGCGAACGCGCTGGTCTTCGCGGACGCCGATGTCTCCACCGAGATCCTCGCGCTCGTCGCCGACGACGTCCCGGTTCCCGCCGAGGTGCTCGACGAGCGTCGCGCCGAGATGGACGCCGCCGTCGCCGCGGAGGACAAAGCCGAGGTCAAGCGGCTCAAGACGCTGCCCGCGCCTACCGCCGCCGATGTCCGCCCCGTCCTGGGCGAGCCGGCCGCGGTGGCCAAGCAGCTCGTCGCCGAGGCCAAGAAGGGCCGCGACGTGGTCCGTCTGGTCTCGGGGGACCCCATGACCACCGACGCCACAGTCACGGAGATCGCTGCCGTGGGGCGCACGGTCGTGCCGTTCGAGGTCGTGCCGGGCGTGGCCGAGGCCACCGCCGTGCCCGCCTTCGCCGGCATCGCGCTGGGCTCCGGGTACGTCTTCGCCGACGGCCGCGGCAAGGTCGACTGGGCCTCGCTGGTCGGCTCGCCCGGCCCGATCGTCCTGCGCACCACCGGCCGCCACCTCGCCGAGGCGGCCTCCGGGCTGGCCGAGCAGGGCCTGGCCGCCGGCACCCCGGTCACCGTGACCTGCTCCGGTTCGCTCTGTGCCCAGAAGTCCGCCGACGGTACCCTGGCCACCATGGCCGAGGTCGGGCGTGAGATGGAGGGCGATCTCGTGGTGACCATCGGCAAGTCCGCCGGTGAGCGCCACCGCCACCAGTGGTGGGAATCGCGCGCCATGTTCGGCTGGAACGTGCTGGTGCCCCGCACCAAGGCGCAGTCCGCCGAGATGAGTGAGCGCATCTCCGAGCACGGCGCCACGCCGGTCGAGGTGCCCACCATCGCCGTCGAGCCCCCGCGCAGCCCGGCCCAGATGGAGCGGGCCGTCAAGGGCCTGGTCGACGGCCGCTACCAGTGGGTCGTGTTCACCTCCTCCAACGCCGTCCGCGCCGTGTGGGAGAAGTTCACCGAGTTCGGTCTGGACGCGCGCGCCTTCTCCGGTGTCAAGATCGCCTGCGTGGGCGAGGGCACCGCGGCCAGCGTCCGCGAACTGGGCATCCAGCCCGAGCTGCTGCCCTCCGGCGAGCAGTCCAGCCTGGGACTGCTCGAGGTGTTCCCGCCGTACGACGACGTGCTGGACCCCGTCAACCGGGTCCTGCTGCCACGCGCCGACATCGCCACCGAGACGCTCGCCGAGGGCCTGACCTCCCGCGGCTGGGAGATCGAGGACGTCACCGCCTACCGGACCGTCCGTGCGGCCCCGCCGGCCGCCGAGATCCGCGAGATGATCAAGACCGGCGGGTTCGACGCCGTCTGCTTCACCAGCTCCTCCACCGTCCGCAACCTGGTCGGGATCGCCGGCAAGCCGCACACCCGCACGCTCATCGCGTGCATCGGCCCGCGGACCGCCGAGACCGCCCTTGAATTCGGCCTGCGGGTGGACGTGCAGCCGGAGAACGCCTCGGTGCTCGACCTGGTGGACGCGCTCGCCTCGCACGCTGATCAGCTGCGCGAGGCCGGCGAGCTGCCGCCCCCGCGCCGTCGCGCCCGACGCCGCTGAGCTCAGCCGTTCACGGACAGCCCGCCCGCCGACCACCCGTCGCCGGGCGGGCTGTCCCGCGTCAGGGGTCGACCAGCCCGCGGAGTTCCTCCAGCGCTGCGCGGAGGTGACGCATCCGTGCCACGCCCAGGCGGTCCTGCCATTCGGCCTCGATCCGCTGCTCCTCGGCCCTGGCCACCGGCACGATCTCCCGGCCCCGGGATGTGAGCTGGACCAACCGGGCCCGGCCGTCATCTGGATCCTGCGCGCGCCGGACGTACCCCGCCGCCGCCAACCGGTCCACCAACGCGGTCGCGGTCTGTTTGGCGATCCGGGCGCGCTCGGCCAACACGACGAGGCGGGTGCCCTCGTCGTCGTCGATCCCCGCCAGTAGTCGGACCTGCGCGCGGGTGATGTCGCCGAACCCGGCCCCCTCCAGCGCCGCGACGATCCGGTCCTCGGCGGCGCGGTAGCCGAGCCACATGAGCAGGCTCGTCGGGGCGGGCCCGCCGGGCGGGGGCTGGCCGCCGGGAGGGGGCGGTGCGGTCGCGCGGTCCACGGCAACTCCTCAGGATCACTGGGTGCAGATAGTCCTATCATGGTACTAAGTCGCGACCCGGGAAGGCGGGCCGCCCGGGGAAAGGAACCGTGATGGACGACAACATGGTCTGGGCGGCGGTCGACCGCCGTCGCGCGGACATCGCCGACTACCTCGAGGCGCTGCCGCCGGGGGAGTGGGACCACGACTCCCTGTGCGAGGCATGGACGGTGCGTGAGGTCGCCGCGCACCTGACGCTGGTGGGGCTCCCGCGGTGGCGTCTGGTGCCCTTGTTCCTGCGCTACCCGGGCAGCACCAACCGCGTCATCCGGGACGGCTCCAAGGCCGTGGCGCGCGGCCTGACGAATGAGCTGATCGTCGCCGCCATCCGCGACATGATCGGGCTGCACCGGCCCTTCCCCGGCCTGACCTGCCGCGAGGCGCTGATCGACGTGGTGGGGCACACGCAGGACATGACCCTGCCGCTGGGCCGCGAGGTCCCGATTCCGCCGGTGGAGATCGCCGAGGCCGCCGATCGCGTCGTCTCCTACGGCGGGCGGGGCAGCGCCAAGGTCTTCCGCGCGCTGCCGACAGGTGGCCTGCGCCTGGTCGCGGACGACCACGACTGGACCACGGGCGAGGGCGAACCCGTCACCGGCTCGATGCGGGACCTCTTCCTGCTCCTGACCGGACGGACCGTGCACCTGGACCGGCTTGCGGGTGCGGGCGCGGACCGGTTGCGCGAACAGGCCGCGGCCCGGCGCTGACGGGTCGCCGGCCGCGCGCCACGGGCGGGCCACCGACCTGCGTTTCGTCGCGCGACCGGCGACTTTCGTACAGTGGAGCGCGTGACCACACCGCGTGAGACCGACCTCCGTTCCCTCCCGGCACCGCTGGTGCGCCCACGGCGGCTGCGTTCGACCCCGGCGATGCGCCGACTCGTCGCGGAGACCACCCTCGCCCCGCGGCAGTTGGTTCTGCCCGCGTTCGTCGCGGATGGGATCGACGAGCCCCGCGCGATCTCCTCGCTGCCCGGGGTCGTCCAGCACACCGTCGACTCGATCCGCCGCGAGGCCGCCGCCGCGGCGACGGCGGGGCTCGGCGGGATCATGCTGTTCGGCGTCCCCCTCGATGCGGACAAGGACGCCACCGGCAGCTGCGGTGCCGCGCCGGACGGCATCCTCAACCGCGCACTGAGCGCGGTCCGCGAGGAGGTCGGCGACGCGCTGGTCGTGATGGCCGACACCTGCCTCGACGAGTTCACCGACCACGGCCACTGCGGGGTGCTGGGCACCGATCCGCGCGGAGAGCAGATCGTGGACAACGACGCCACGCTGGTCGCCTACAGCGACCTCGCCGTGGCCCAGGCCGCCGCCGGCGCGCACGTGGTCGCGCCCAGCGGGATGATGGACGGCCAGATCCTGGCCATCCGCGAGGCGCTCGACCGCGAGGGACACCTGGATGTGGCCGTGCTGGCCTACAGCGCCAAGTACGCCAGCGCATTTTACGGGCCGTTCCGGGAGGCAGTCGGCTCCTCGCTGCGCGGCGACCGGCGCACGTACCAGCAGGATCCCGCGAATCTGCGCGAGTCCCTGCGCGAGGTGCGGTTGGACCTGGAAGAGGGTGCCGACATGGTCATGGTCAAGCCTGCGATGTCCTACCTCGACGTGCTGCGCCAGACCGCCGAGATGTCCGATGTGCCCGTGGCCGCCTATCAGGTCTCCGGCGAGTACGCGATGATCTCCGCCGCCGCCGAGCGCGGGTGGATCGACCACGACCCGGCCGTCATGGAGTCGCTGATCTCCATCCGACGCGCGGGCGCGGACATCGTCCTGACCTACTGGGCCCTGCACGCCGCACGCCTCCTCTCAGACGGGTGGGGTTCCCGGTGACCGGCAGCAGTGGCCCGTGGCGCCCGCCCGCCGAGGTCGCCGCGCCGGCGAAGGAGCCTGCCGGCCCGCCGCCCGATGACGTCCACACCGCCTGGGTGCTGTGGCTGGCGGCCACGGCGTTCGCGCTCGTCGGGATGTTGCTCAACGTGGGCACCACCCGCTTCGCCGACCTCCCCGTGGCCACTCGGGACGCGTTCCGGGACGGAGTCGACACGGCCGGCGCCACCGAGATGTCCGTCGAGACGCTGTTCACCGCATCCCTGGCGGTGGGCGCGGTCCTGGCGGTGCTCGCCGCGGCCGTGACCCTGTGGTTGGCATTCCGGCTGCGCGCCGGCAGGGGATGGTCCCGGACGATGCTCGACATCGTGGCGATCTTCCTCGTGGTGGATGCCGTGTCCGTGGTGATCGGCGTGTTCGGCGGGGTCGCCGTGGCGGGGCAGCGGGGAGAGGCCATCAGCTTCGTCGTCTTCTCGCTCCAGATCCTCGCGGGGTTGTGCGCGGCCACCGCCGTGTGGCGCCAGCACACCCCCGAGGCCACGGCGTTCACGTCCGGCGGTGCGCGTGCCGGCGAGTGAACCGAGGCACCCGACGGCGAAGTCCGACGGGCCTGTCCTCTTCTCCGAAGACGGGTGGAGCTGGGCCTGGGTCTTCTCGGCCCCGCTGTTCTGCGCGAGTGCTGCGCTGTTCGAAGTGGTTACCGGGGCGCCCGTCCACTGGGGGATGCTCACGGTCTGCGCGATCGCCTCGGCGCTGTGCCACGCCGTGATGATCGCCGCCACCCGCGTCCACGGCCGGGTCCGGCTCACCCCGAGTACGTACACGCAGGGCACCGAGGAGCTGGACCTCGACCGCATCGAGGAGGTCCTGCCACTGCCCGACAACGACCAGCCCGAGGCTTCCTGGGAGACCGCCCGCACCCTCGGCGAGCTGCATGACGCCCCACGCCGCCGCGGATCCGTGGGACTGCGCCTGGACTCCGGCGGGGAGGTCCGGGCGTGGACCCGCAATCCGGTCGGGCTGCATGCCGCGCTCACTGCTGCGGTCAGCGCCGTCGGCACGGGCGACGCCGCCAACGCCGCCACCGACGACATCGACGGCACTGCGCCGGATCCGGCGTGACCGCACGGCGCTACGCGGTGCTGGCGGTTGCGGCGGCGGTTCTGGCGGCGGTGCTGTGGTGGCTCTCGCGAGACCTCGTACCAGTGGAGGCGCCGGCCGTCGACCCGCCCGCCCGAAGCCCGATCCTGCGGACCTACTCCGACCCCTGGCTGCTGCTGGCGGCAACGGTGTCGGCCGGGGTGGCGATTGTGTCGGCGACACTGGCGGTCCTCAGGGTCGGCGCCCCGAAATAAGGGTGATATAGCTACTTCTGCCTGCAGTTTCGCTCGCTGGCGGCGCCGCGCGGTAACGATCGTGTGACGGTTCCCTGAGCGCGCCCGGGCAGATGCTGCGTGGCGTTCGCCACAGGCTACATTTGGGGCGGTTCGGACGCCTGGCGCACTCGTGAAGACGAGGGGTCGTGGCGTCCGATTCGCAGTGAATTCACCTACAGAACATGGAATTGGGGATCGGTGCAGCCTTCTAGCACTTTCGTTGGCACCACCGCGGTCGTCGGGGCGATCGCACTTCTCGGAACGGGAGTGGCTGCGGCCGCCCCGGTCGAGTGGCAGGACTGTACCGAGATGCTCGGGATCGAGGCCGAGTACGTCCCGGCAGGGCTCGAGTGCGGGACCGTCGAGGTCCCCGTCGACTACACCGTGCCCGACGGAGCGAAGACCGGGGTCGCGCTGACCCGCATCAAGGCCTCCTCCGGGCAGGCCCGGTCCGCGATCTTCGGCAACCCCGGCGGTCCCGGCAACTACGCGCTCAACTTCTGGTCCCCCGCACTGGAGGGCGCCGCGCCCGCCGGCTTGTACGAGAACCACGACCTGGTGGCCGTGCAGCCGCGCGGGCTCTACGGTTCCGACCCGATGACCTGCGACGTGGCGTTTGTCGGCCCCGGCACCGTCAACCCGCTGCACGATGCCTGCTTCGGCACCGACCCCGCCTACATGGCCTCCTTCACCACCGAGAACGCCGCCCGCGATACCAACGCGGTCCGTGAGGCGCTCGGGCTCGCCGAGATCGACTACGTGGGCGTGTCCTACGGCACCGCGATCGGCACCGACTTCGCGACCCTGTTCCCCGAGCACACCGGCCGCATGGTGCTGGACTCCAACACGAACCCCGACTGGCGGTGGTCCCAGCAGGCTGAGCAGGGCGCACTGGCCCAGGAGCGGCGGATCAACGACATCTTCGGCTGGATCGCCGAGCGCGACGACTACTACGGCCTCGGTGACACCCCGCTCAAGGTGTTCAACTCCTGGAAGTGGGTCACCGACCAGGAGGTGGGTGGTCCCGCCAACCTCACCCCGCCGCCCGCCCAGACCCGCGACCTGCCCGTCGAGTTGCGGGGTTCCGCCCTGGAGCGGCCCGCGATCGACATGGTCAACGGGACGGCGCCGACCCGCGCCCGCATCGAGGGCTTCGCCCGTGCGGCCGCCCTGCAGGGCCTGACCAACAACGCCACCACCGGGCTGTACGAATCCACGGTCGGGGCCACCTACTCCGAGCAGGCGTGGCCGATGTTGGCCCACATGCTCAAGTACTACAACGACGGCGGCCGCATCGCGCGGGTCGACTACCCGACCGCTGCCAAGATCATCGCCGCGCAGGAGAACCGCTCGCCGGTCTTCCGCACGGACATCGAGATGAACGCGATCATCACGTGCAATGAGACCGCCTCGCCCCCAAACCAGCTGGGCGTCATCGCCGCGAAGGCGGACCAGTACACGGGCGGCAACAAGCTCACGACCCGCGCCGCCTCCGAGGCTAACGGTGACGACTGCGTGGGTTGGGCCCCGGTCGCGCGGACCATCAAGCCGAACGGCGACGCACTCGATCAGAAGCCGCTCGTGCTGCACTCGGAGAACGACGCCGTCACCCCGATCGCCGGTGCCCGCCGTGTGGTCGAGACGCTCGGCGGCACCCTCGTGACCGTCGGCGGTGGCGACCACGGGACCTTCCGCAGCGGCAACGCGGCCGTCGACGCCGTGGTGATGGAGTTCCTCGAGAGCGGCGCCGCCAGGCCCGGCCACGTGGAGGGCAAGCCCTCCCCGGAGCCGCTGCCCAGGTGGGGCCAGGCCGAGCGTGCGGCCGCCGCACAGCAGGGGCTGTCCGCCCCCGTCGCGGGGGCCGACGACTGGTACGGCACCCACCGCGACGCCGGCGCCGCCGCCGCGCCTGCACCGGTCGCCGCCCCGGCCGTCATCCCGGCACCGCTGCCCACCCCGCAGGAGCTGCAGCGGCAGGCCGAGAAGGCACTGCAGGACGTCGCCGGTCAGGTCGACGCGGCCGTCAAGTCGCTGTTCGTCCCGCCCGCCCCGCCGCAGGTCTGACACCGCGAGGGGGTACTCGCGGCCGGACTTTGAGACACTGAACGGGTGACGTCTGCGAGCGATGCCTTCTTGACCCCGTCCGGCCTGTCCGGCACCACCCGATCGGCCGAGCTGTTCGCCGAGGCCCGCGAGCTGATCCCCGGCGGGGTCAACTCGCCGGTCCGCGCCTTCAACTCCGTGGGCGGAACCCCGCGTTTCATGCGTGAAGCGCGGGGTTCGCGCATGACGGACGTCGACGGCAACTCCTACATCGACCTGGTGTGCTCCTGGGGCCCGATGATCCACGGCCACGCCCACCCCGAGATCGTCGACGCCGTGCGCGAGACCGCCGCCCGCGGCCTGAGCTTCGGCACCCCCACCGAGGGCGAGGTGGACCTGGCCCGCGAAATCGTCGCGCGCACCTCCGTCGAGCAGGTGCGCCTGGTCAACTCCGGCACCGAGGCCACCATGAGCGCCGTGCGTCTGGCGCGCGGGTTCACCGGCCGCTCCAAGATCGTCAAGTTCTCCGGCTGCTACCACGGCCACGTGGACGCGCTGCTGGCCGACGCGGGTTCGGGCGTCGCGACGTTCTCCCTCCCGGACTCGCCCGGCGTGACCGGGGCGAGCGCCCACGACACGATCGTGCTGCCCTACAACGACGTCGAGGCCGCCCGCCTGGTCTTTGCCAACCACGGCAGCGAGATCGCCTGCGTGATCACCGAGGCCGCCGCCGGCAACATGGGCACCGTCCCGCCGCTGCCGGGCTTCAACGAGGAGCTGCGCACCCTGACCGCCGCCCACGGCGCGCTGCTGGTGATGGATGAGGTCATGACCGGCTTCCGCGCCGGCGACCGCGGCTGGTGGGGGATCGACGGCGTGGCCGGCGACCTGACCACCTTCGGCAAGGTCATGTCGGGTGGGCTGCCCGCCGCCGCGTTCGGCGGGCGAGCCGACGTCATGTCCGCGCTCGCCCCCGCCGGGCCCGTCTATCAGGCCGGCACGTTGTCGGGGAACCCCGTGGCGGTGGCCGCGGGCCTGACCTCGCTGCGGTTGGCCGATCACTCCTGCTACTACACGCTGCAGACCAACGCCGACCGCCTCGAGGCACTGCTGAGCAACGCCCTGCAGGCCGCGGGAGTGGCGCACACCATCCAGCGCGCCGGGACCATGCTGAGCGTGTTCTTCACCGAGGACCGGGTCATCGATTACGCCGGGGCCAAGGCCGCCGAGACGTTCCGGTACGCGCCGTTCTTCAACACCCTGCTCGACCGGGGGATCTACGCCCCGCCGAGTGCCTTTGAGACGTGGTTCGTCTCCACCGCGCTGACCGACGACGACTTCCAGCACATCGCCGATGCCCTGCCCGTGGCCGCCGAGGCCGCGGCCGCCGCCTCCGCCCCGGAGTCCGCCCGATGAGCGGGTCCCGGCGAGGTCTGCGCGGGAAACTCGCCGTGCCGACCACGGGCCCGACCTCACTGCCCATCCCCCTTCGGGGCGAGCACCCTGCACCCGCGGCGGCGCCGCCGTCGCTGCGCGGGTCCGCGGCCACCGCGCGCCCGGCCGAGGACCTCGCCCCGTGGCAGCCGGAGGGTGCGGAGTCCTATGGGGCCGAGCCGGGGACGATCTCCGCTCCGGGTGAGCCGGTCTCGTCGTCGTCGACCCCCCGTGACTCGTCGGCCCTCGGAACCGAGACGCAGACGATCGTGCATCTGGTGCGTCACGGCGAGGTCCACAACCCGGACGGTGTCCTGTACGGGCGCCTGCCGGAGTTCCGGCTCTCCGAGCTGGGGCGCAGCCAGGCCGAGACCGTGGGCCGGGTGTTGGGCCAGGGACACGACATCGTGTCGATCGTGGCCTCGCCGCTGCAGCGCGCCCAGGAGACGGCCGCCCCACTGGCCGAAGCGCTGGGCCTGCCGGTGGGGATCGACGCCGACATCATCGAGGCCGACAACCGCTTCGAGGGGCACAAGGTCGGCGGCCGGGGCGGAGCGCTGCGCAACCCGCAGTACTGGCCGCTGCTGATCAATCCCCTGCGTCCCTCGTGGGGCGAGCCGTACCTGCAGATCGCTCACCGGATGATCGGGGCCGTGTACTCCACGCTCGACACCGCGCGCGGCCACGAGGCGGTGCTGGTGAGCCACCAGTTGCCCGTCTACACCACGCGCCGGTTCCTCGAGGGCCGGCGGCTGTGGCACGACCCGCGCTCGCGGCAGTGTTCGCTGGCCTCGATCACCTCGCTGGTGTTCGAGGGGACCACGCTGCGCGACATCGTCTACTCCGAGCCGGCGGGTGCGTCCGACCCGTCGCAGACCGGAGCCTGAGCCGTGCGCAGCAGGATGCGGGCCGCACTCGGCGCGTTGCTGCTGGCGGGAGCCCTCGCCACGAGTGCGTGCGCGACCGGCACCGACGCGGTGATCCAGGGCGAGACGTTCGAGTTCGTCAGCCCGGACGGCAAGATCGAGATCCATTACGACCCCCCGGCCGAGCGCAAACCGGTCGCCGAGCTGACCGGCCCGGATCTGATGGATCCCGACCGCACGCTCAACGTGCAGGAGGACTTTGCCGGGCAGGTGGTGATCGTCAACCTGTGGGGCCAGTGGTGCGGTCCGTGCCGCGCGGAGTCCGACGACCTGCAGCGCCTGCAGGAGGAGTTCGAGCCGCAGGGCGCGACGGTGTTCGGCATCAATCTGCGCGACCCCAACCGGCAGAAGCCCGTCGACTTCGTCAAGGACAACGGAATCACGTTCCCCTCGATCTGGGACCCGAGTAACGCCGCTGTGGCCGCGCTCCGGGGCTTCCCGACGTCCGTTGTGCCGGCGACGATCATCCTGGACAAGCAGCACCGGGTGGCCGCGGTGTACCTGGCCGAGATCACCGACGACAAGCTGAGCGAGACCGTCACCGCACTCCTCGCCGAGGAGGTCGAACCGGTGTGAGCCCGGACCTGATTCTGCTCGCGCAGGGTGGTGTGGGCGAGACCTTTCAGCAGACCGTCGCCAGCGGCCCGATCCTGCTTGCCCTGGGCGCCTGCGTGCTGGCCGGGCTCGTGTCGTTCGCCTCGCCGTGCGTGATCCCGCTGGTGCCCGGTTACCTGGCGTACCTGGCCAGCGTGGTGGGGGCCGAGCGCCCCCCGGCGACCGCGGCCGCCGCGGAGCGCCAGCGGGCCGCCACCTCGACCCTGACCCTGGAGGAGCGCCGCACCCGCCGGTCGTCTCGGACCCGGGTGGTGATGGCGTCGCTGCTGTTCGTCGCCGGGTTCACCGTGGTCTTTGTGCTGCTCAGTGCCATGGTGCTGGGCACCGTGCAGTACCTGGCCCCGCAGCAGGAGCTGCTGCAGCGGCTCGGCGGCGTGGTGACGATCCTCATGGGACTCGTCTTCATCGGCCTGGTGCCCACGCTGCAGCGGGATACGCGTCTCCAGCCCAGGTCCATCTCGACGTGGGTCGGCGCCCCGATGCTGGGCGCCGTGTTCGCGCTGGGCTGGACGCCGTGCCTCGGCCCGACGCTGGCCGCCGCCCTGTCGGTGGCCGCCGGGACGGGTGTCGACGCGGCCCGGGGCGTGCTGCTGATCGTGGCGTACTGCCTGGGGCTGGGGCTGCCGTTCGTCGCGGTGGCCTTCGGCTCCACCTGGGCGATGCGGACCGTCGGGTGGCTGCAGAAGCACACCCGCGCTATCCAGGTCTTCGGCGGCGTCATGCTGATCATCGTGGGTCTGCTGCTGCTCTCGGGCGCGTGGGCGTTGTTCATCGACTGGATCCGCGACTTCGCGATTTCGGACACCACCCTCCCCATCTGATCCCGACTGCGCGCGCGGGGTCATGCCGCCGTCTCCCGGGGGCGATCGTCTGTACGGCCGTCGCGCGACCGCACCGTGATGGCGTGATCGAGGTCGCGGAGCAGAGCGAACGGCAGGATCGGCGCCTCGAGCGGGGTCAGCGGTGGCGGTCCGGGTTTGGGCGGCGGGGGCTTCTCGGCCCGCGGTGTGCCCGAGGGTGGAACCCATCGGACCCCTTGCGGCGCGCGGCGGTCGGGGACGGTGCTCCAGCCGGTGTCGTGGATCATGGCATGACAGTCCCCGCTGGCCAGCGCGAGTTCATTGATGTTGGTCAGCCCCCCGGCTGACCAGGGTTTTCCGGCGTGGTGGGCCTCGGTGTGGCGGGCGTCTTGATCGCAGTCCGGGTGGGTGCAGCCGCCGTAGGCCGCGAACAGGGCCAGGCGCTGGTAGCGCGAGGCCGTTCTCCGACTGCGGAACAGCCGCAGGTCCATCTCGTCGTCACACAGCGCCAGGAACCAGTGGTTGCCGCGCGCCATCGCCAACGCCTGGGGGACGGGGACGCGGATGCCGCCGTCGGTCTGCCCGCACCCGGCCAGGGTGGCGAGCTGGTCGAGATCCATACGCACCACGATCGCGGCCGGCGCCCCGGTCTTGCGGGCGTCGGCGGACAGGCCCAGTTGCAGCGCGTGCACCACCGCGTCGTGCATCCGCTGGCCGTCGGTGCGCGTGTCCTTGCTGTCCGGGTCGGGCCACAGCCGCCCGGGCTGGCCCCAGCGGGCGTGAACCTCGCGCATCAGGGCGGCGAGCTGCGGGTCCATGGTCATGTTGGCCGTGGCCATGAGGTCCAACCCTTGGCCACTGCAGGAGACTGATCGGCGTCGGGCCCGCTCGTCGGCACCTCGTTCTGTGCGGCCCGGATCCAACGCGTCGAGAAGCTGGTGCGCCTCTTCCTGCAGTTGTTTGGTCGTCGCCCGTTCGGCGGCGGAGAGAAGCTGCTGTTCCAGGCGGCTGCGTACCTCGTAGTCGCACTCATCAGGCAGCGAATCGAGTGCTTTGCCGATGATCCGCAGATGCCCTGCCGAGACCTTGCCCTCCGCACTCGCGCGCATGCGGGCGCTGTCGGCTATTCCGGCGTCGTCGAGCCGACCGCGGGCCTCTCCGGGGGACAGGCCCATCCCGCCGGTGAACATCTGGCGGTCGTTGATGAAACCCATCTCGCGGGCCGTCCCGGCCTGCCGCGCCGCCGCCACGACACGCGCCTGCGTGGCACGGATCCGCCGCTGGGCCTGTTCCAGCGCCACGAGCTCGGCATGCAGTTGCGCCGGCGACGACTCGGCCCAGTCTCGCCGGAGGTGCTGCTCCAACGCGACGAGGATGCTCGTCAACTCGCTGCCCGCCGTCGGGGCGCTCCGGGTCTCGCTCATGTGTTCGATTAGATCATCTGGGTACGACATTGAATGTTCGCGCTGGTCAGCGGGTGAAATCACCCGGAGGCCCGTCGCTGCCAGAGGTGCGCGCAACCCGCAATCGCCACCGAAACCTCGCCGTAGTGTCGATACTCGCAACATGATCCGAAACCCACGTTCGGCCAAGGTGTTCGGTGCGCTCGCGGCCGTCGCGTTCCTGGTGAGCGCGTGCGGCGGTCCGGCCGCCGAGGATGAGCCAGCCGCCACCGCCACCGCCACCACCCACACCTCGACCAGCACTTCTCCCTCCCCGTCCGCGACCACCTCTCCGACTGCCCCCACCTCGACCGCACCTCCGGTGGCGACGTCCGCGTTGGCGGCTGAAACGACCTGGGCCGCCGCAGTTGTGGGCGAGGGGGCCGAATGCGGACCGCGTGGGGCGGTGGCCGCATTCGCCGATGGCTCGACGGCGTACTGCGCGCGTTTGCAGTACACCGATGGCGCAGCGTGGTCGCGCGATCCGAATCTGGCCCCCAATCCGTCGGTGGAGGAGGCCATGCGCCAGGCGGGCCCGCAGATTGGCGACCAGTGCATCGGGGCGGACATTGGGCGTACCGCCGTCGACGCGTACGGAAACGCGATCCTCTGCGACAACTACCAATGGGTGTTGAACGTCGGGCAGGAACCCCGGCACCCATGGGTGGAGGAGCAGGTCAAGTGGACGGAGTGCCTCGAGGAGTTCACGGAGACCGAGTGCCAGGAGATGCTCAACTGATTTCGATCGGGCGGAACCAACCGGAGGCGAGGGCCGTCATACAGATCGTGGGGACATTCAGAGGAGTAGCTGCCGCGATCGCGGCATGCTTGGTGCTGTCAGGGTGCGCATCGGGTCAGGTGGGTGGCGAGACGACGACGACAAGCCCAGCCGCCTCTGAAACCCCGAGCAATCCCTGGGATCTTCCGATCGAGCAACGGCCTGCCCTCTTTGACCCGTGTGCGGAGATCCCGATCGGAGCCGTCGAAGCGGCGGTCGGCGCGCCACTGGAGTGGGTCGAGGATCTTGAAAACAGTCAGCCCGGTGGTCTTAAGACGTGCGGATGGGAAAACGGCGAAGTCAATTTCGGGCTGCTGTCCACTTGGAAGTCGCGAGATGAGTACCTCGCCGATCCGGCATTCAGGCTGAAGGATGCGCAAGCCGAGATAGGCGGAAGGACTGGGCTTCGACTTGCGGAGAAGGTCGACGCGTTCGATAGCACCTGTCTCCTGTTGTTCTTCACCTCGCAGGGGACTGTGTGGGTGAACTTAGACCTGGTCACAGGTCTCAACCAGTACAAGGGTCGGCAGCAGGCGAGCGCGTGTGACGCGCTCGATGAAGCAGCGTTGCCAATTGTGCAGTTCATTCCAGAGGGAGAATTTTTGTGACCGTTCACTTGGATTCTGATGCGGCGAGAAAATGCATTGCCTCTTGCGACCGCTTTGTCGACGCCCTTCGAGACTCCTTGGAGGTCGGACGGTACGAGTCGCAGGAATCGATGCCAGGTGCTTTCGATACCGCCCGCCAGATCGGGACCGTCTATTCATTGTTCGTTGGCGAGGATCTCCGCACCCTGCTGAATGGTTACGTGGATCAGGCAAAGGCCATGTCCATTCTGTTCGCCGCCGCGGGCGGGCTGATCGAGGCACAGGATGAGGCGGTGGCGGCTGCGCTGGGAAAGGCCGCCCAGGAACCGGCTGCACTCCAGAGTCTGGGCCTGCTGGGCTCGCTGGGGTCGATGTCGGCGATGCTCGACGCCGCCGATGGACAGAGTTCGCCCGGCGGGTACGACCGAGTGGGCCCCGAGGAGGTGTCCGGTGCCCCGTTGGCGCGGATGGTGTCCGGGGCGCAGGCGTTGGAGCCGGGCCAGTTCGCACAGGTGAGCAGGCGAGTCAGCACCGTGGCCGCAGAACTGCAGGCCGCTGCCTCCAATCTTCAGACGGGGCTCGGGAACGCCCTGGGCAGCCAGTGGCAGGGCGAATTCGCCACCCAGGCCAGCACCTCGGTGGGATCGTTCACCTCCTCCGTCACGGACCTCGCAACCGTTCTCGAGCAGGTCGCGACCAAGGCAGGCATCGCCGAGAACGGCTTCAGCACAACGCGGTCGCGGATCACCGAGGAGTCCGCCACGTTCCAGGCAACGCAGGTGAACACCCCGGGCTTCGGCCAGGTGTACGGCCCGCCGACGCGCGAGTCGGTCGCCGCAATGGCCACAGCTCAGGCAGCCGCCGAGGAGCAGGCCCGGGCGATCGTCAACACCGTCTACAGCCCAGCCGTGATGGACGCCAACCTCGCCGACCTGGACATCCCCACCCCGTATCGCGTCGTGTCGACGTCGGCGCTGGGCGGTGCGAGCGGGCTCGACCTGGTCTCGGCGTGGAACGTGGATGGCGTGGTGCGGCCAGCGGTCGCGGGAACGCCGAGCGAGGCGGCGATCGCCGCAGCCGGCGGCGGACGGAACGCGGGAGCCGGGACCGATGCGGTCGGCGGTGCTGTTGGACCAGGGGCGACGACGACGACCTTGCCAGTCGCCCGGACCGATGCCGCCACCGAGCAAGCCCTCCTGACTTCGCGGGGCGGAGGGGTCGACGGCGGGGGAGCAGGAGCGGCGTCGGCAGGGCACGCCAGCGCGGGCGGAGTCAACGCCGGCGGTCTGAACGCCACAACGACTGCGGCAGGCTCCCCGTTCCTCCCCGGCACCGCCGCCAATGGCCAACCGGCCGGAGCGGGAGCAGGCGCGGGCGCGGGCGGGACCCGGGGGATCCGCAACGGCAACAGCAACGGCAATCGCAACCGGGGCCGCGGGTTTGGCTCAGCGGCTGGCGTACTCGGCGGCGGTGGCGCAGCCGCGACAGGAGCTGGGGCCGCTCGGATGGGCGGCGCCGGAACGCTCGCGGGCTTCGGAACCCCGGGCGGCCCGGGAGCCGGCGGACCGATCTCGGGTGCGCCAGGATCGGGCGGCCTATCGGGGGGCGCAGGCTCTGCGGGCGGTCCGGCGGGGGCGTTCTCGTCGTCGTCGACTGGAGGTGCCCAGGCAGGTCGCGCGGGGATGATGCCGATGGGGGTGATGGGCGCGGCGGGCGCCGGGCAGAACGACGGGCGGCGCGGGCACACGCCGGCCAGTTATCTGACCAATGCCACCAATGCCTCGGCGATCGTCGGGAACCCGGTGAAGGTCGCCCCTGCGGTTCTGGGCAGGACCACGCCAGCCGAGGATGTGACGGCGGAACCAGACCGCAAGGCGGACGACCCATCTCCGGGACGGGTGATCGGACGGGGGTTCACCGGAGGTGGTGCGGCCCCTCGGTAGGACCCGTCCGACGCGTTTCGCGCGCGAAACGGTCCGCCCACAGTTTCCACTGCCACAACGTGAGCGCCCCGAAGGTCCCGGTGCCGGCAACCGCGCCGAACTTCCTGCGCTGATAACCGGCCACCATGGCTCCCACGAGCGACATGCTGGCGATGCCCGTCAGGGCCAGGACCACCGGCTCGGTCCGGGGGTCCCGAATCCAGGACTCCTCGCCTAGGATCGCGCGGGTCGCGAACGACGACACGTCGTGAGCCGGCGGAGTCATCACCGGGTTGACCGCAAACCACGCGCCGATGGGCACGTACAACCACCACCTCCGGGTCCACAGGGGGACCAGCAGCAGCGGTGCGGTCAGGAGCCTCGACCAGGCACTGAACGGATGAGCGTGCCGCCGGAACATGCGCGCGTAGGTGTCGTCCCCGGAGGTCACGAGTCCAGCCTGCCACCTTGTCCTCGCCCTTGTCGTCTCCCTTGTCGTCGCCCTTGTCCTCGAGCCGTACCCGCGTCGGGCAGTGCCCTCAGGTTGCCGTGCGTCGATCATCTGCGGAGCCGAGGGTGGTGACCCGAACGTCCACGGGCTCAGCGCCACAGCGCCGGGCTAGTCACCGAAGATGGCCACCCACAGAAGGCCGACGACCATGACCGCGCTATAGAGATAGATCCGGAACATGATCGTCGGATCATTCTCTCTGCTCCTGCGTAGCTCCCGCTTGTACGCGGCCCAACTTATCTCCCGCTTCCAGGTGCGGCGTCGTTCCGGATCCTCAGGATGCGTCATCAGTGATCAACCTCTTCCTCTGTGTTGTCTGTCCGTGTCATCACTCTGCGAATCGGCCATGGGCGAGCTCGGCGGTCCGCTGGCCGAGATAGCTTCCGACGGCGGCCCCGATCCCTGCACCCAGAATCACCCCGGCGGGGCCCAGGACCGTACCCATCGCAGCGCCCATCGCCATTCCTCCCACCGCGCCGCCCGCCAGAGTCCCGGTGGTTTCGACTGCCGCTTCGACGGCAGTCGCTTCGCCCCTCGCGTACCCCTCGACGCCGTCGTACACCGTGAGCCCCGTCCCCAGCGGGCCCGCGAGTCGTCCGAGCGTCCTGAGGCCGCCCGCCGCGCCCCGGCCGAAGTCGTCGGGCGCCGGGTTGAGCTTGTGTCGCCCCCGCGTCTCGGGGTCGAGTTCATCAGCGAGTGACGGATAGCCCTCGACCATGGCCACGGTCGCCGCGGTCACGGCGACTCCCGGCCACGGATCATCCGGCCCGGGAATCGGGGCCCTGTCGACTTCTGGCGGTATGGCCTGGTGGAACCGACTAGCGATGTCGTCGATGCTGGCGCCGTAGTGCTGGTCCAGGGATCGCACGGTATCCAGAGCCATGCCGAGCGCCTCGACATGACCGTCGACGACGTCCTGGGTGAGGTCGTCACGGCCGGGGGCGGGCCCCACGGAGTCCTCGCCCACCACGAGCCCGGCGGCCTCGGCGTCGGCGATCCGGTCCCGGACCGCCTGAACGGCAGGACCGAGGGCAGCGGCGGCGCGGTGGAGGGCATCGGCGAGATCCTGGAGACCGTCTTCGAGCTTGGCGAGGTGCGCCTTCTCGCCTGCGGCAGCATCCAGGACGGCGTCCGCGGCGATGCCGTCCCAGCCCTCGTCCAGCGCTTCGCGGCCCTCGGACAGGGTCGTCCGCGCCTCCGCGGCGATCGCACGGCGCTCGGCCACGGCGGAGCTCGCCGTCGTCACGCCCCCGGCTTCCCACCGTCTGACCCGGCCGATCGTGTAGCTCACGCCGATTCCCCTCTCCCGCGCCGTCACACTGTCTGACGGCCCGCCGGCCCGTTCGGTTCCACCCGAGTCCGCGACCCGTCTCACCGCGCGGCCGGCCTGCAGTGAGCGCTCGGTTACGGACCTGCGCTGCCCAGTAACGGCCGCGTCACATAGGGCGTTCACACTCGGGTCAGTACGCACCCGCCGCATAGCTGGAGGCAACAAAGTGTCCTACGTACAACCTCAGGACTTCACCCGCGCGATGATCGATGCCGGGGCCAAGAAGATCCGCATGTCGACCCGAGACACCCTCATCCGAGCCTTCATGGCGGGGGCGATCCTGGCCCTGGCCGCTGCGTTCGCCGTCACCGTCACCGTCCAGACCGGGAGCGCGCTCCTCGGGGCGGTGCTCTTCCCCGTCGGGTTCATCCTGCTGTACCTGCTCGGCTTCGACCTGCTGACCGGGGTGTTCACCCTGGTGCCGCTCGCGCTGCTCGACAAGCGGGAAGGGGCCACGGTCCGGGGAATGCTGCGCAACTGGGGCCTGGTCTTCCTCGGCAACTTCGGCGGCGCCCTCACGGTCGCATTCCTCATGGCGTTCATCGCCACCTACGGCTTCAGCGTCACCCCGGACGCGGTCGGCCAGCGGCTCGGCGAGATCGGCGAGGCCCGCACCCTGGGGTACGCCGAGCACGGGGCGGCCGGGATGGTGACCCTGTTCTTCCGCGGCGTGCTGTGCAACTGGATGGTCTCCACGGGCGTGGTCGCGGCGATGATGTCCACGAGCGTGACCGGCAAGGCGCTGACCATGTGGATGCCCGTGATGCTGTTCTTCTACATGGGCTTCGAGCACTCGGTGGTCAACATGTTCCTGTTCCCGACCGGATTGATGCTCGGCGGTGACTTCTCGTTGGGCGACTACCTGGTGTGGAACGAGATCCCGACCGTCATCGGCAACCTCGTCGGGGGACTGTGCTTCGTGGGCCTGACCCTGTACGTAACCCACGCCCGCACCAAGGCACAGCGACCGCTACCGGAGGGCGCAGGCGTGACGGCCGAGCGCGAGCCCGCCGCGGTCTGAGCCCGAGCCCGCTCCGTCTGAGCCCGAGCCCGCTCCATCGAAAGAGGAACGCCGATGACCCCCATCATGTCCAAGCGCGACGCCGCTTCGCACGTCGACTCCGCCCGAATCCGCCAGGGTCGCACCTGGTCGGAGCTGGCAGATCACCTCGGCGCCCCGCTGGTGTGGACCACCGCGGCCCTGCTCGGCCAACACCCGATGACCGCCGAACAGGCTCGGTCGGTGTGTGACCTCCTCGGGTTGGACGACGCCGTGGCGGAGAGCCTCGCGCTGCAGCCGAGTCGCGGCACCCCGGCCGAGGACATGGCGGACCCCACGATCTACCGGCTCACCGAGGCGCTGGCGGTGTACGGGCCGGCCCTCAAGGCCCTGATCCACGAGGAGTTCGGCGACGGGATCATGAGCGCGATCAACTTCACGGTCGACTTCAAGCGGCGGCCGGATCCCGACGGCGACCGGGTCGTCATCACGCTCGACGGGAAGTTCCTCGACTACCGCTGGTGAGGAGAACTACCGCTGGTGAGGAGAACCCCCGCTGGTGAGGAGTGAGAACCAGTAGAACGACGACGACGACGACGAGGCGGGCAGCGGCCGCACCACGGGCAGCCGCTCCCGATTCGCCCGGTTCAGCGGGGCGCGCCCGGATACCTCTCGGCCGCTAGCTTGCTGAGTCTGCGCAGGAAGTGGCGGAACAGCAGGTTCATCACCGGCCTGACCGCGGCGATCGACAGATTGGTCGCCGCGTTCCCGTGCAGCGCGAGGGTCCACGTGAGGTGACAGCCGCCGTCGGTGGGCACGACGTCGTAGGCCTCGGCGAAGGCGCGGACGGCGCTCATGGAGCAGGTGTCAAAGCGGAAGGCCATGTGACGCTCGGGTTCCCACGCCAGGAACTCCTCCTCGCCGACGAGGCCGCCGAGCATGTGCACGGTGCGGGTGGTGCCCACGCCGTAGGGCGGCTCGCTGGTCCAGATCACCTTGGTGATCACGCCTGCCCACCGTGGCCACGAGTCGGCGTCGGCGAAGATCTCGAACAACTGCCGTGGCGAGGCGGGGATCGCCACGCTGTTGGAGAAACGGAATCTGGCGGTGTCGGTGTAGGAGATCTCAACTGGCTCGCAGGGATGCATGGTGGCCATCGCCGCTCCTTTGACTCAACTGAACAAATGTCGGCGTCCCGACTGATCGGAAGTCGGTGTCCCGACGCCACGAGGGTAGAACACGTTCTCGATGATCGCGCGAGATCGAGGTGCGCGCCCCTCACAGAAACCGCTCAGGACGGCCCGACTAGCCTGGTTCCACACCAGCGCCGCACCGGGTGGGCACCGGGTTCGCAACCCTGTCCTCGCCAGGTCGGCACGCCGCGACCCGCAGATGGACCCCATGCCAGAGCCCAGAACCGCCGACGCCCGCTCCGCTGCCCGATCCCCAGTGGGCGCCGTCATCGCTTTCCTCCGCAACTCCTGGCGCACCCTCACCGCCATGCGTACGGCGCTGATCCTGCTGTTCCTGCTGGCCGTCGCCGCGATCCCGGGGGCGCTCCTGCCGCAGCGCAGCCTGAACCAGGGCAACGTCAACGAGTACATCGCCTCGAACGGCTGGCTGGGCGAGACCTACGACAAGCTGCAGCTGTTCGACGTGTTCTCCAGCTGGTGGTTCACCGCCATCTACGTGCTGCTGTTCGTCTCGCTGGTCGGCTGCCTCACCCCGCGCTGCTTCGAACTGGTCCGCCAGCTCCGCACGCCGCCGCCGCTCACGCCCCGCAATCTGAGCCGCCTGCCCCACCACGCCGCGTACCGCACCACGGCCACGCCCGAGCAGGCCGCGGACCAGATCCACAAGGCGCTCAGGGGCCGGGTCCGGCGCAACAACGGCGACGGCCGCGTCCCCGGCGCCATCGAGCTCTCCTCCGAGCGCGGCTACAGCCGTGAGGTGGGCAACATCGTCTTCCACTTCGGACTGCTGGCGCTGCTGATCTTCTTCGCGGCCGGCAAGTTCGTCTACGCCGAGGGCATGCGGGTGATCATCGCCAACGCCGAGTCGCCGGCGTTCTGCAACACCACCCCCAGCGCCTACGACGCGTTCCGCGCGGGCCTGCTGGTCGACGGCACGGATCTCGAGCAGTTCTGCATCAAGGTCTCCGACTTCCGCGCGGACTACCTGCCCAACGGCCAGGCCGAGATGTTCACCTCCAACGTGCGCTTCACCGAGGAGGTCACCACCACGGACCCGGACACCTGGCAGCCGTACGAGATGCGGGTCAACCACCCGCTGCGGGTCGGCGGCACCCGCGTCTACCTGCAGGGACACGGCTTCGCGCCCACGTTCACGGTCACCTACCCGAACGGCGAGACCCGCACGGACACCCAGCAGTGGCAGCCCACCGAGCTCCAGACCTTCTTGTCGTCGGGGATCGTGCGCTTCGACCCGCCGGCCGGCCTGTACCCGGAGCTGGCCGAGCGGCGCGAGAACCAGATCGCCGTCCAGGGGCTGTTCGCGCCCACCGCGTCGTTCGACGGCACCATCCTGAGCTCGCGTTTCCCGCGGATGGACGACCCGGCCGTGGCGATCGACGTCTACCAGGGCGACGCCGGGCTGGACACGGGCCGCCCGCAGTCGGTTTTCTCGCTGGATTCCGACCTCATCGAGTCGGGCGTCCTCGAACGCCAGGCCCGCGTCAACCTCTTCCCCGGCGAATCCACCACCCTTCCCGACGGCACACAGGTCCGGTTCGACGGCGCCGAGGAGTTCGTCAACATCCAGGTCTCCGAGGACCCCACGCAGATCTGGGTGGGCGTCTCGGCCGCGGTGATGATGGCCGGGCTGGTGCTGAGCCTGATGGTGCGGCGTCGCCGGATCTGGGCGCGCGTGACAGTCGACGACGACGGGGTGACCCGCGTCGACCTGGGAGGCCTCGCCAAGACGGACCGATCGGGCTGGGGTTCGGAGTTCGACGACCTCCGGAACCGGCTGGTCGCTGCGCCGGCCGTCACACCCGTCTTGCCCGACGGTGCTTTGCACGAACGTGCCGAGTCGGGCCACACTTCACCTAGTCGCGGCACGACCGGCGACGACCCGCGGAAGGACGACACCCGGTGATCACACTGACTCTCGCGCAGAGCCTGCCTCTCGCGCAGGGAATGACCCTCGCCCAGGGCATGCCCGTCAACGAGACGCTCTCGGGCTACAGCGACCTGGCATTTCGCACGGCGTTCGGCCTCTACGTATTGGCGCTGCTGGCGTCGATGATCTACTACGCGGGCTTCCGCGTGGCCAAGCTCTCGGAGCGCGAGCTGGTGGGGGTCGGCGTGCCGGGATCGTCCGCGGCCGGGTCCCCAGCGGCCGGGTCCCCAGCGGCAGGGTTCACACCGGCCGGGTCGACCGGCGCCGAACTGACCGAGTCCACCTCGCTCACCGACACCGGCGACGAGGACCGCGCCTCGGCGGGCAGTCTGCGGTGGGCGCGGATCGCGCAGTTGTTCGTGATGGTCGCGTTCGTGTTCCAGGCCGCGGCGCTGGTGCTGCGCGGGATCGCCACGGACCGCTTCCCGTGGGGCAACATGTACGAGTTCATCCTGGCCAGCACGCTGCTGGCCGTGGGCGCCGGGCTGGTGTTCCTGCGTAAGCCTGCGCTGAAGGTGGCGTGGCCGTTCGTGCTGGTGCCGGTGCTGGCGCTGCTGTTCTTCGGCGGGACGCACCTGTACTCCGAGGCCGCTCCCGTGGTGCCGGCGCTGCGCTCGTACTGGCTGCCGATCCACGTGTCGATCATCTCGCTGGGCTCGGGGATCTTCCTGATCGCCGGCGTCGCCTCGATCATGTACCTGCTGCGGGTGTGGCAGCCGCAGGGCGCCGAGCACGGCTATGGCGCGGGACTGGCACGCCCGCTGCCGCACGCCGACACCCTCGACCGCCTGGCGTACCGCACCACGGTGATCGCCTTCCCGATCTTCGGCGTGGGCGTCCTGCTCGGTGCGGTGTGGGCCGAGAGCGCGTGGGGCCGCTTCTGGGGCTGGGATCCCAAGGAGACCGCGTCGTTCGTCTCCTGGGTTCTGTACGCCGGTTACCTGCACGCCCGCGCGACCAGCGGCTGGGGCGCCAAGAAGGCGGCGTGGATCAACCTCGCCGGGTTCGCGGTGCTGATCTTCAACCTGTTCTTCATCAACATCGTCGTCTCGGGCCTGCACTCCTACGCGGGCTTGAACTAGCCGCGGCGCTGTCCGCCTCGACGACCGCCACTCCGCCTACTGCCTCACCCTGCCCCGTCGCTGCTGCCACCGCTGACCTGGTACGACTGGCGAGCCACCCGTAACAGCCAGCGCGGCCCGCCGAAACACCGGCGAAACGTGGCGCCGTGATGCTGTCCGCATGGACATCGTCGCGGAGACACTGGTGGGGTGGCGAGCTGCCGGGCAGTGCTGCGCGCTCGCCCGGGTGCTCGGTACCGGGCGGTCGGCGCCGCTGGCCCCGGGGTCGGCGATGGCCGTGTCCGACACCGGGGAGCTGATCGGCGGCGTCTCTGGCGGGTGCGTAGACGCCGCCGTGTATTCCATCTGCCAGGAGGTCATCGCCGACGGGCGGCCGACCACCGCCGTCTTCGGCCCCGACGGCCACGAGCTCTTCTCCGTCGGACCCACGTGCGGCGGCACCATCGAAGTCCTGGTGGAACCCATCGGAGTCGTGCCCGGCCTCGCGGGTGCTGCCTCTGACCTCAACGGCCCCATCGGTGTCGACGCGCGCCTCTGCGGCGTGGCGCCCCATCCGATCGACCGGGTCGTCGCGGCCCGGCAACAAGGCCGGGCGGTGGTGGTGGCCACCGTCGTGGACGGCCCGTGCGCTGGCGAGTGGGCAGTGTGGGACGGAGACGACGACGAGGTGCCGCAGTGGGCCCGCGGGCCGGTGGCCGAGGCCGTGGCGCGCACCGGCGGAATCGCAGCAACCCCCGCGGACACCGCCACCGACCCCGACCCCGCCACCGACCCGACCGCCGCCACCGCCGCCGCCGCCACCGCCGCCGCCGACCCCGCCGCCGACCCCGACCCCGCCGCCACCACTGCTAACACCGCCGTCCTGGAGGTCCCTGTCGCGGGGGCGCCGGCCCGGGTGTTCGTGCAGGCGCTCACCCCGCCGCGCCTGCTGGTGTTCGGTGCGACGGCGTTCGCGGAGGCACTGGTCCCGCTCGGCGCCCTGCTCGGCTATCAGGTGACGGTGTGCGATGCCCGGCCCGTCTTCGCCCGCCCGGAGCGGTTCCCCGCGGCCGCGGAGGTGGTGCGGTGCTGGCCGCACGAGTTCCTCCGGCGGACCCCGGTGGATTCCTCGACCGCGATCTGCGTGCTGACGCATGACCCCCGTTTCGATGTTCCGCTGCTGGTGGAGGCGCTCCGGACCAATGCCGGGTACATCGGGGCGATGGGCAGCAGGCGCACCCACACGGAGCGGGTGCAGAGCCTGCGCGCGGAGGGGTTGGCCGAGGCCGACCTGCAGCGGTTGTCGTCACCGATCGGGCTCGATCTGGGGGCGCGCACCGCGGCGGGGACCGCGCTGTCGATCGCGGCCGAGCTGGTCGCCCACCACCGGGGAGGAACTGGCGCGCGGTTGAGGGACTCAGCTGTCGCAATCCACCGCTGAGGTCCTGGCACGGACGTGGTCCACAACCCGGACTCGGGAGTCCGGGTCGGGTTCCTCGCTCCGCGCGGGGTTGGGATGCCTCCGCGGATGCGATGTCGTCGTCGTCGTGGTCGTCGTCCGTCCTGTCGCCGTCCGTCCCGTCCCAGCCTTAACACGCGGGTCACACACCGGTGACGGTGGCGGAACCGCCTGTCGATACAACAGAGTCGATACACAAGTAGTGCACCGACAGCGGCGCGCCCCGGCCAGACCCCGGGCGGGCGTCGGCGCCCGGCACCCCGGCCCCCGTCACCTCGGCCGGCACCTGAAGCCTCAGGAGTCTTCATGACTACTCGCCCCCAGTTCCGAGTCCCGACCGTCGACATCTCGCCCTATGTCGGCGACGGGTCGCCGGGAGACCGCGCACGCGTCGCCCGAGAGATCGACGCGGCCTGCTCGGCCGTCGGGTTCATCCAGATCGTCGGCCACGGGGTGTCGACTACCGCCATCGACGGCCTCACCTCCGCCATCGACGACTTCTTCGCCCTGCCCGCGGACACCAAGACGGCCTATCGCGTCAGTGGCGCCAACCGTGGGTACAGCCCGCCCAAGAGCGAATCGCTCAGTCTCAGCCTGGGCGTGGAATCCGCCGACCGGATGAACGACTTCTTCGAGGCGTACAACGTGGGCGTCGAAGCCCGATCGTTCTCCGGCCTCGACTTGAGCGAGGCGGACTACGGCATCAACGTCTGGCCCCAGCTGGCCGGGTTCCGCGAACGAATCGACACCTACTTCGCTGAGGCGTCGCGCGTCGCCCGGACGCTGACCCGCATCTTCGCCGACGCGCTCGGGCAGCCCGCAGAGTTCTTCGAGGCGCTCACCGACCACTCGATCGACGTGCTGCGGATGGTCAACTACGCGCTCGACGAGGGCCCGGTGACCCTCGACGGCGACCTCAAGGGCATGGGTGAGCACACGGACTTCGGCCTGGTCACGGTGCTGTGGGCCGACCGTGTGGCGGGCCTGCAGGTGCTCGGCGCAGACGGGAGCTGGCATGACGTCCAACCTGTCGAGGGCGGCCTGCTGGTCAACCTCGGCGACCTCACCGCGCGCCTGACGGGCGACCGGTGGATGTCGACCCTGCACCGCGTCGCTCCGCCGATCGTCGACGGCACGATCGTCCGGCGTCGCTCCGCAGCCTTCTTCCACGACGGGAACGTCGACTCGATCGTCGCCACCCTTCCGGAATTCGTGAGCGCGGAAGGCGCGGCCTACGAGCCCATCTCCGTGCGCGACCACATCGCCGCCAAGCTCGCCGGTTCACGGCACGGGAAGGCCAACACCGCGGCGGTCCGCGAGGCCGCCCGGGTGCTCGCGGCGCTCACACCATGACCGACGTCGTCCTGGTCCACGGCGCATGGGCCGGTGGTTGGGTGTGGGACACCGTCGTCGGACCGCTGCGCGCGGTCGGCCACCGGCCACACGTGGTGGAACTCCCGGGCGTGGGGAGGGGCAACGACAACGACAACGACAACGACGAGGTGGTCGAAGTGGTCGACCTCGACGCCCTGGTCGCGCACGTGGGCGCACTGGTGCAGGGACTGGAGGGGCCCGCCGTCCTCGTCGGCCATTCGGGCGCTGGGGTCGTCGTCACCCAGGTCGCCGAGCTCATGCCTGAGCGGGTGGCCGGGATCGTCTTTGTCGCCGGGATGATGCTCCCCTCGGGCACCGACTTCGGCGAGCTCTGCGCCGGGATCGGCCTGCCGGCGGACGTGGGGATCACCCGGTGGCTCGAGACGAGCCCCGACGGCCGCGTGACCTCCGTCCCCCCCGAGGCCGCGGTCGCGGTGTTCTTCCACGACGCGCCGGCCGCGGACGCGATCGAGGCCGCCCGTCGGCTCCGACCGCAGGTCGAGACCGCGCGGCTGATCGCGCCCATCTGGACCGTCGGCCGATTCTGGGGCCTGCCGCGGCTCTACGTGGAGGCCACGGGCGACCGCACGGTGCCGATCGAGGCGCAACGCCGCATGCAGCAGCTCACCCCGGGCGCCCGCGTGGTCACCCTGGACACCGGTCACGTACCCCAGTTGTCCGCTCCGGCTCTGCTCTGCGCTGCGCTCACCGGATTCGTCGATGAGGTGGCGACGCGGCAGCGAGTATCGCGGCCTCTCGTCGAACGCCACACCGGTCTCACGTCGGCGTAACACGCTGGTAAGACGCTGGTGCCACACTCGGGGTCGACACCACGACGGTGCGGTCGGCCCAGCCGGCCCGGCCGCCGGGCGACAGACGCCGGGCGGGCGAGTCATCAGTCAGGCAGCGGCGCGGTGTCCGCCCGGGCACAGGACCCGGGCCGGCCCGTGAGCGATTCCGGGCCCCTAGCCACAGGAGAAGTCCATGACCTCCGTGACCCCCTCGCCGCCCGTGACCCCGGCGCACCTCAAGGCCCCAGCGACGCCCGTTCCCTCGGCGACGCCAGCGCCCCCCGCGCCCGTGCGCACCGACCCGGCCCCCACCTCACGCCGGCTGCCCGACTCAGAGTCCCGCCTGGCCGCGCTGGCGGCGCGGGTCCGGCAGGACATCGCCGCGACGAGCCACGCCCGGGACTGGATTCCGCGCGAACCGGGATCCGCGCAGCTCGACGTGCTGGTGATAGGTGGTGGGCAGGCCGGCCTGGGCACCGCGTTCGCGCTGAGTCGGCAGCGGATCGACAGGGTCCTGGTGGTGGACGACGGGCCCGACGATCTCGTGGGCTGCTGGGACCGTTTCGCCCGGATGCACACGCTGCGCAGCCCCAAGCACATGCGAGGCATCGAGTTCGACGTGCCGTCGTTGCACGTGCAGCGGTGGTTCGAGGCGACCTACGGCGAGCAGGCGTGGGAGTCGATCGACCTGGTGCCGAGGCTGGACTGGAACGACTACCTGCGGTGGTACCGCTCCACCACCGGCGTCGAGGTGCGTCACCGGACCCGGGTGACGGCCGTGCACCGGCCCGCGACCCCGGACGGGCCGTTCACCGTGGATCTGACCAGCTCCGATGGAGGTGACTCGACGCTGACCGTGCGCCGGATCGTCTTTGCGCTCGGCCTGAACGGTGGTGGCGGGCCGCGGGTGCCGGAGATGGTCAGGGCGTTGCCGCGCGACATGTGGTTCCACACCGAGGACCCGATCGACTTCGACGCACTGCGGGGACTGCGGGTTGCCGTCCTGGGGGGTGGCGCCTCCGGCTTCGACAACGCGGCCACGGCGCTCGACCACGGCGCCGCTAGCGCCCGCGTGTTCCTGCGCCGTGACTCCGTCCCGGATTCCAACCCCCTGCGCTGGATGGAGTTCCCCGGCATGCAGGAGCGCTTCTACGATCTTGATGACCGGCGCAAATGGGACTTCAACATCCTCAGCGGAGGGCTCCCTCAGCCGCCCACCCAGCACACGGTGTGGCGGTGCTTCGCCCACCCCGACTTCTCGCTGCACACCGGGTGCGGTTGGGAGGGGGTCGCGGTGGTCGAGGACAGCGAGGGCCGCCGCGAACTGGCGATCGACACCGCGGCCGGCCGCTTCCGCGCCGACGTCGTGATCTCCGCGACCGGTTACGAGGTGGACCTCAGGCTGCGACCGGAACTCGACGAGGTGGTCGGCGACATCGCACTCTGGTCGGATGTACACGACTTCGCGGCCGACCATCCCGCCGGCCGCAGCCCCTACCTCGGCCCGGGTTTCGAGTTCACCGAGCGCGAGCCCGGCACCGCCCCGTGGGTGACCCGGCTGCACCACTTCTCGACCGGGGCACGCACCTCGATGGGCGTCACGGGCAACCAGCTGTCCGGCATCTTCGGTGGTATCAGCCGGATCGCAGGATCGATCACCACCGCGATCACTCGTGAGCACTGGGACGACCTGGCCTCCGACTTCGCCGAATTCGAGTTCCGCGAAGTCCGCTCGATCGGGCCGCACCGACCCGGAGACGGGTGGTACCCGTCGAGTCCGCGGTACTGACGCCGCCCGCCCCATCAGAACGGCGGCGCATCGTCTGACGCGGACACCGGCGGTGTCGTCTGCTGCGGGGTCGGCCCGGTCCGCGGGGCGCGGCGCCGTTCTCGCGCCTGGGCCCGGAGGTTGTGGCGTTCGGCGGCGCGGCGATGACGCAGGTGGGGGCGTCGCCGAGAACCGGAGACGCCGCTGCCGGTCTTGCCTGCTTCAGCCGCCTCCTGCTGGCGCCGGCTGGTCTCGGGATGCTGTGGAGCCGCGTGGCCTGCGAGCGGCCCGGAGGGAGAGGTGACGACGCGGGTGTCGGCCGCCCTGGCGGGGTGGTTGGGGCCGTGGAGCCACACGTAGGAACCGTCTGTGTCCCGGTAGTAGGCCCAGATCCCGTCGGTCTTGAGGCGGTGATGGCAGCGGCAGAGGCTGCCGAGGTCATCACTCGTGGTGCGGCCGCCCTGGTCAGGCTGGTCGTGGTCAAAGGGTATGATGTGGTCCAGGTCCGCGTTCTCCGCAGGTGTCTGACAGCCGGGGAAGACGCAGGTGCCGTCGCGGCCCCGGCAGAAGCGGGAGAGTGCTTCTGACGGGCTGTAGCGCTGGGCGGCGTCGGAGTTCGGGTCGGCGAGATCGGAGATGTCGTCGATCCTGCGCCTCGCACTTCGTTCGATTTCGTCGGCCGTGTGGCCAGTGATCGGTCCATAACCGGTCAAGGTCACCCCTCGGTTGTCCGTGGAGCCGTCGTCGTAGGCGTGGATGATCACCCGGCGTGCTGCGGCCTGGGCGTCCGGGTCGGTGGGATGCTCGCCGTACAGATCGGGGAGGCAGGTCCAACCACGGCTGAGGGCGAGTAACCCGGCAGCCCTGAGTTGACCGATGGTGCGAGGGTCGTCCGGGGACGAGGAGCGGGCGAGGGCCTCGACTCGATCGGCGATCTCGAGGGCATTCTCGGCGGTGAGGGTGGCGGTGATGAGCGCCCGGTCGTCCCGCAATGGCATCATCTCCACGTCCTGATCGCGTCTCGCCTGCTTGGCACGGGCGTCGGCGCCGATCGGGTCGCAGGCGGTGACAGTCTTGGTGAGCATCTTGCGCAGCGGGCCGAGCCGGGGCGGGTGGGTGCGGCGCCTGGTGGGGGCCAGTCGCTCGCTGATCTGCCGGTCGAGTTCGGGCATGAGCTCGTCTGCCACCAGGGCGGTCTCCTCAGCGATGGTGTGGGCCGCGAGGATGCCGATCCACCCGGTTGTCAGTAGTGCGGCGGTGCGGGGGAGTCGCTCGGTCATCTCAACCGCGGTGGTCACCAACCGGGTAGCGGAATGGCGGGACAGGGCCATTGAGGCGCCGATCATGGAGGCCGCGGTCTCCCACGGGTCGCGGTAGCGGTCGCGATCGCCAGCTGTCCGCACACAGGAGTACGCGTAGGAGAGGGTGCGGCCCTCCGCCGCGTTGACCTCCCGCTGTGCGAGATAACCGCGTTGTTGGCCAGGGTCCCACCGGACGAATGCCTCGGGGACCAGGACGTCGACTGCCGGTCCTGTAGCAGTGGTGAATCCGGGAGGCGGAACGAAGGCGTCCTGAGCATCGGAATCGTGAGTGGTGGGCGTCTCTGTGGTGGTCATGGGTCGATCGTACGTTCGACCTACGACACTCCAGGGGCGTGCGTTGATAGTCCCTGTGGGCTGCGGTGCCCTGCTCGGCCCCTGCAGGGCACTGCAGGTCAGGAGGTCGCGGGTGGCCGATCAGGCTCGCCGGGATCTAGCGCCCAGAGCCAATCGTCCCCGGCTCCTCGGTCTGGCCGCCGCCGGGATCGTGCCGGTGGTGGGGTAGAGGGCTGGGTGACGTGCTCGGGCCGTCGTTCCGACCTGCGGTGCCCTGCTCGGCCCCTGCAGGGCACCGCAGGTCAGAGAGTTGACCAGGGGTGGGCCGAGCTCCGCCACGTCCGGCGCCCGACGCCCGCCGCCCGGTGCCGGGTGCTCACCGCTCCTCAATCCCTCGCCTCCCGGCCCCGCGCACTGGCGGTCAACCGTTCTGACCTGCGGTGCCCTGCTCGGCCCCTGCAGGGCACCGCAGGTCAGGGGGTGGGCCCGCGCTCGGCCCGCGCTGGGCCGGCGCTAACCCGGCCTCGACACGATGAGGCACGCCTCGCCGCCCTCGGGCACGTACCAGCGATGCTGGAGCGTGCCGTCGTAGCGGGCGACGTCACCGGCCTCGAGTCGGCTGAGCGAGTCGCCGACCTCGAGCAGGACCGTGCCTCTGGTGACATACAGCCATTCGCGACCGGGGTGCTCGAAGAATCGGCCCGGAACGTGGTTGGTCTCGACGAACTCGAGGAACTGCGTGTCGTTGGGTCCGCCCGGCAGCAGGCGGGTGTGTCCGCCGACTGTGCCCTCGGAGCGGGTGAGCGTCGTGCCCTCGGCCGCGCGCTGCACGGCGACCGGGCTTCCTGGGCCGGAGCTGGAGCGGGAGCGGGAGCCGGAGCCGGAGCCGACGCTGCCGCTGCCGTCGCTGCCGCCGTCGCCGGCGTCGCCGTCGGCGTCAGCGTCGGTTGTGGCAGGGGCCGGTGTTTCGCCGACGTGGGGTCGCGAATTGACCGCGTCCAGCAGGTGCGCCTGCGTGGTCCCCAGGGCGTGGGCGAGTCCCTCGAGAGTCGACATGCTCGGAGCCGCCTTGCCGCGCTCGATCTGGCTGAGGAAGGGCTGCGAGATCCCGGCCTCCCCGGCCACCTCGACCAACGTCAACCCCAGGCCACGCCGCAGGTGGCGGATCCGCGCACCGATGAGTCCAAGGCCGTCGCCGCGTTCGGTCGGCATGTGTCCCCCCTGATCAGGTCCTGACGATTGCCCGGTTCCTGACGGTTACACAGCGGAACCGTCAGGTAATGCCCCGGAAACACGGGGCCAGCAGACTGCTCGTTATTGACGAGGTCAATATCCCGCGTCGGTTTGGGAAGCGCAAGAGCGCCAGCCGATCCGACGAGGGAATGTCCGGCAGAGGAGGAGCATCCAGCCGTGGACACACTCACACGATCGCGGAGCGACGTGGTTCCGACCCGCGCCGTTCCGACCGGCGCTGGTCCGGCGCCCGGGCAGGTCGACCGCATCGCCGGGGTCCGACTGCTCGACGGCCGGGTCGTCGACGTGGACATCTCCGGCGACACGGTTGCCGCGGTAAGCCCGGCCGGCACCACTGAGCCGGAAGGCCCTGCGGTGATCGACGGCCGCGGGTACCTGGCACTGACCGCGCCGGCCGAACCGCACGCGCACCTGGACAAGGCCCTGAGCTGGGGCGCCACCCGTCCGCCGGGCGGCGACCTGGGCGCGGCGATCGGCGCCTGGCGGGCCTTCGCGGTCACCGTGGACGAGGACGAGATCTACGGCCGTGCGATCACCGCCGCCCGGCGGCTGGTGGCCAACGGCACGACGGCCGTGCGGAGCCACGTGGACCTGCACAGCGAGGGTGACCCGCTGCGCGGGGTGCGCGCCCTGGTCCGGGTCCGCGCGGAACTGGCAGACGTTCTGGACCTGCAGATAGCAGTGATGGTCCGCGACGCGGACCCGGCGGAGGTGGCCCGGGCCGCGATCGCCGCCGGGGCCGACCTCGTCGGCGGTGCTCCGCACATCGCGCCCGACCCCGCCGCGGAGACCCACCGGCTCATCGACCTGGCAGAGGAGCTCGGCACCGGCATCGACCTCCATGTGGACGAGTTCCTCGACGGCGACCACGGCATGCTCACGGTCTTCACCGACCGCGTGTCGTCGTGGGCGCCGGACCGCGGCCGCACCGCCGGGCACTGCTGCCGGATCGGCGCGCTGACCGCCCCCGGGCAGGCGGCCGCCGCGACCGCGCTGAGCACCGCGAATGTCGGCGTGGTGACTTTGCCCGTCACCAACCTCTACCTGCAGGGGCGCGGGCAGACCACGTCCACCTCCCGGGGGCTGCCGCCGGTGCGGGCCCTGCTCGACGGTGGCGTCACCGTGGCCGCGGGCGCTGACAACGTGCGTGACCCGTTCAACCCGGTCGGCCGCTCCGATGCGACCGAGACCGCGATGCTGCTGGTCGTCGCCGCCCACCTGGACCTGGAGACCGCGTGGCACCTCGTCACCGACGGCGCCCGCGAGGTGATGGGTCTGCCGCCCGCCGGCCCGCTGCCCGGTCGCCGCGCCGATCTGCTCCTGGTGCAGGCCGGCGGGCTCGACGAGGTGATCGCCGACGCGCCCGCGGCCCGGATCGTGCTGCACGCAGGCCGCGTGGTGTCGGCGCGCGAACTCGTCGTCGTCGTCGACCCGTGCGTCCCCGCGCCCGTCCCCGTCCCCGTTCCTGTTCTTGTTCCCACCACTGTTTCCACCAGCGAGGAGACCTCATGACCACCATCCCTACCGACTCGAGGGCGGTGGAGGCCGTCCGTCCCGGAGCCGAGATCCTGGGCTTCTCCGGTGTCGGCGTCACCTACCCCAACGGCACCCGCGCGCTCGAGGGCGTGGACCTGCGGATCCGCGCCGGCGAGCTGGTCAGCGTGGTGGGGCCGTCCGGGTGCGGCAAGTCGACGCTGCTCAGCCTGGCCTCCGGGCTCGCCACCCACACCGACGGCTACATGCAGACCGGCACCGACCGCATCGGGTACGTGTTCCAGGACGCGACCCTGCTGCCGTGGCGCACGGTCGCGCAGAACGTGGAGATGCTCGCCGAACTCGACGGACTCTCCCGCGCGGAACGGCGTGAGCGCGCGGCGGCGGCGATCGACCTCGTCGGCCTGGCGGGGTTCGAGGACTCACTGCCGCGGGAGCTGTCCGGCGGCATGAAGATGCGCGTCTCCCTGGCCCGGTCGCTGACCCTGGATCCCGAGCTGTTCCTGTTCGACGAGCCGTTCGGCGCCCTCGACGAGATCACGCGGCAGCGGCTCGGCGACGAGCTGCTGGGGCTGTTCGCGGCCAAGAAGTTCGCCGGGTTGTTCATCACCCACTCGGTCGCCGAGGCCGTCTACCTGTCCACCCGCGTGGTGGTCATGTCGGGCCGGCCGGGGCGCATCGTCCACGAGGTCGAGGTGCCGTTCGACGTGCCCCGCGACCCCGAGATCCGCTACACCGCGGACTACATGAACCTCGTCGGCGAGGTTTCCCAAGCACTCGAGGAGGCACACTGATGGCCGGAATCACCGCCCGCGACGCCGGGGCCACGGTTGCGAGAGAGACCGTAAAGAACCAGAACGACGACGACGAGGGGTTCGTCCCCACCGGCGGCCACGACCCGGGTCTCGACCTGGCAGGGGGGTCCGCCGCCGCGCCGGTGGCCCCGGCCCGCAGGGGGCCGCGGTTCTCGGTGGACGGACCCGTGGTGCGCTTCGGCGGCCCGCTGGCGGTGCTCGCGGCGGTGCTGGGGGTGTGGTACCTGGTCAGCTACGGGGTGCTGGAGCCGTCGCGACGCTTCCTGCTGCCGCCGCCGCACGTGGTGATCACGGACGGGCTGTTCGGGCCCAACGTCCCGGCGATGTTCGAGGCGCTCGGGCGCACCACGGTGGTCGCCCTGACGGGACTGGCGATCGCGTTCGTGATCGGCGTGGTGTGGGCGATCGCGATGAGTCAGGAGCGGTGGGCAGAGCGCGCACTGTTCCCGTACGCGGTGGTCCTGCAGTGCATCCCGATCCTGGCGCTCGTGCCGCTCATCGGGTTCTGGTTCGGCTTCGGGTTCACCGCTCGCGTCTTCGTGTGCGTGCTCATCGCGCTGTTCCCGATCGTGTCCAACACCCTTTTCGGGCTCAAGTCCGTGGATCCCGGCCTGCGCCGGCTGTTCACCCTGCATCACGCCAGCCGGTTGACGGTGCTGCGCAAGCTCGAGGCGCCGGCGGCGCTGCCGGCGGTGTTCGAGGGGTTGCGCGTGGCGGCCGGGCTGTCGGTGGTCGGCGCGATCGTCGGCGACTTCTTCTTCAAGCAGGGCGAGCCCGGGATCGGCATCCTCATCGACACCTTCCGCGCCCGGCTGCAGTCGCCGGAGCTGTTCGCCTCGATCCTGTTGGCCTCGCTGCTCGGTGTGCTGGTCTTCCTGGTGTTCGGCCTGCTCTCCCGCAAGGTCGTGGGGCGCTGGTACAACCCGGACGACTCGCACTGAGCTGGTCGCCCAGTTCGTCACGTCAGCCGTTCGTCACGACAGCCGTTCGTCACGACAGCCGAGCTCGTTACAGCACTCGTCACCACCCGCAACACCGCCGAAACACGGGAGCGGTTGACTCGTGAGTATTGATCACGTCAATACTGCCTCGGCAGTCAGCTCGCCCGCCCGTCCCGCTCGCACCACTCCAGGAGAAGCCATGCGCCGTTCCGTCACCCCCCGCGCCGCCGTCTCGGTGGCCGCGCTCTGCGCCCTCGGCGCCGTCACCCTCACCGCCTGCGGTGGGGACTCCGAATCCGCAGCCTCCGGCTTCAGCGGGGAGATCGGCGCAGTCGACCTCAGCGACGTCTGCCCGGCCGAGATCGTCATCCAGACCGACTGGAACCCGGAGGCCGAGCACGGCCACCTCTACGAACTCCTCGGCCCCGATCCCGCGGTCGATGCCGGGGCCAAGTCCATCTCGGGCCCGCTGTTCACCTCGGGTGAGTACACCGGCGTGGACGTGGAGGTCCGGGCCGGCGGCCCGGCGATCGGCTTCCAGCAGGTCACCGCGCAGATGTACCAGGACCCGGATATCACTCTCGGCTACGTGGACTCGGACCAGACCGTCCAGACGTCGCTGGACAACCCGACGATCGGGGTGTTCGCGCCGCTGGACATCAACCCGCAGATGATCATGTGGGACCCCGAGACGTACCCGCAGGTCAAGGGGATCGCCGACCTCAAGGAGACCGGCGCGCGCGTCCTGTACTTCGAGGGCAACGTCTACATGAACTACCTCACGAGCAAGGGCATCCTCGACCCCGCGCAGGCCGACGGCAGCTACGACGGATCGCCGTCCAACTTCGTCGCCGGCGGCGGCAAGGTGGCCCAGCAGGGCTTCGCCAGCGCCGAGCCGTTCATCTATCAGAACGAGGTCCCCGCCTGGGGCAAGCCGGTGAGCTACCAGCTGCTCCACGACATCGGGTACCCGATCTACAAGTCCATGGTCTCGGTCCGGTCGGCCGAGCTGGAGGAGCAGTCCGCGTGCCTGGAGAAGCTGGTCCCGGTGCTGCAGCAGGCGACCGTCGACTACATGAGCGACCCCGCCGAGACCAATGAGCTGATCACCGACATCGTCGAGCAGTACGCCACGGGCTGGGTCTACAGCCCCGAGCTGGCCGCGCACTCCCACCAGACGATGCTCGAGCTGGGACTGGTGGGCAACGGACCCGACGACACGATCGGCAACTTCGACGACGCCCGCGCGGCCGAGATGGTCGAGATCCTCAAGGACGCCTACGGCACCCTCGGCGTGGAGCTCGCTCCGGACGTCTCGCCGGAGACGGTGCTCACCAACGAGTTCATCGACCCGTCGATCGGGATGAAGTGACCTCGACGGCCGTGCGGGACTGGGCGCCCCACCTGCTCACCGCGGTGGACGTCGCCCGTCGCTCGCGCGCGGAGGGCAACCACCCCTTCGGCGCGATCGTGGTCGACGCCCACGGCGAGGTGGTGGCCTCCGCCACCAACACCGTCGGCAGCGAGCACGACCTCATCGGCCACGCCGAGACCAACGTCGTCCGGGCGGTGGGGCAGCGGTACGAGCCCCACGAGCTGGCCGGGATGACCCTGGTGTCCAGCGCCGAGCCGTGCGTGATGTGCGCCGGGGCGACGTACTGGGCCGGCCTCGGCCGGGTCGTCTACGCCCTGTCCGAGACCGACCTCGCCGTCCTCACCGGTGACGACCCCTAGAACCTCACCATGGCGATGCCGTGCCGCGAGGTGTTCGCCCGCGGCCGCCGGCCCGTCGAGGTGATCGGCCCGCTGGACGTCCCCGGAGCGCATGACGTCCACCAGGGGTTCTGGCGACACGCCTGAGCCTGCTCGACCCTCCCGTTCTCCTCCACTCGCCCGACAGAAAGGCCCAGCCATGAACCTCCGCCCGACACGCGCACGGGGCACCGTCCGTCACCTGACCACCGGAGCCGTCCTCAGCGCGCTGGCCCTCTCCACCCTCACCGCCTGCGGTGGGGACTCCGGTTCCGCCGAGGCCTCCGGCTACAGCGGGGAGATCGGGGCCGTCGACCTCAGCGACGTCTGCCCGGCCACCGTCGTCGTCCAGACCGACTGGAACCCCGAGGCCGAACACGGCCACATCTACGAGCTCCTGGGCCCCGACCCGAAGATCGACGCGGGTGCCAAGAAGGCTTCCGGTCCGCTGTTCAGCTCCGGGGAGTACACGGGCGTCGACGTGGAGATCCGCGTCGGCGGACCCGCCATCGGCTTCCAGGCCGTGTCAGCGCAGATGTACACCGACCCGGACATCACGCTCGGCTTCGTGGACGCCGACCAGGCGATCCAGGTGTCCTCGAGCAACCCGGTGACCTCCGTGTTCGCCCCCTTCGAGATCAACCCGATGATGATCATGTGGGACCCGGAGACCTACCCGGATGTGAAGGAGATCGCCGACCTCAAGGAGAAGGAGGCCCGGGTCCTGACCTTCGAGACCGACACCTACTGGCGCTACCTGACCGGCGCCGGGATCCTCGACGAGGGCCAGATCGACGGCAGCTACGACGGGTCGACCTCCAGTTTCGTGGCCGATCAGGGCAAGTCCGCCCAGCAGGGCTTCGTCTCCAGCGAGCTGTACGTCTACGAGAACGACCTGCCCGAGTGGAACAAGCCGATCGCCTACCAGCTGGTCCACGACGCCGGCTATCCCAGTTACAAGTCGGCCGTGAGCGTGCGCTCCGGCGAGGTCGAGGAACTGACCCCGTGCCTGGAGAAGCTGGTCCCGGTGCTGCAGCAGGGCGTGGTGGACTACCTCGCCGACCCGCAGCCGACGACCGACCTGATGCTGGACATGGTCGATCAGTACTCGACCGGCTGGGTCTACTCGCAGGAGCAGGCCGACTACGGGCTCAAGACGATCCGTGAGCTCGGTCTGGTCAGCGACGGCACCAACGGCACCATCGGCGACTTCGACCCCGCGCGCTGGGAGCGGCTCATCGAGCTCAACCGCCCGATCTTCGCCGAGGCCGGCATCGAGATCGCCGAACCCATGACGCCGGAGACAGTCATGACCAACGAGTTCATCGACCCGTCGATCTCGCTGGGGTACTGAGCTGACCCGGGCTCTTCTCCCGGCCGTGCCCACCGGCCACGTCCATCACTTCCCGCCCCTCGTCCCGGAGGACCACCCATGACCCGCACCCCGATGCCCGCCGCCGGCAACGTCGGCGCAGTCGGCACCGCCGAACCCGTCGCTGACATCGCCGGACTGGTCGCCGACCTGATCGAACTGGTCGGCCCGGACGCCGTCCACACCGACGACCGCACCCTCGACAAGGCTTCGGTAGACGGGTCCTACCTGAGTCCGATCCTGCGGGAGCAGTGGCCGCTCGGCCGCCCGGAGGTCGTGTGCAGGCCGGTCACCGTGGAGCAGGTCCCGGCGGTGGTGCGCGCGGCGGTGCGGCGCCGGGTGCCGATCACCTCCCGCGGCAAGGGCACCGGGAACTACGGGCAGGTGATCCCGTTGCACGGCGGACTGGTGCTGGACCTGACGGCGCTGCGCGGGATCGACCAGGTCGACCCGGAGGCCGGGACCGTCACCGCCGAGGCCGGTGCCCGCATGCTCACCCTGGAGAAGCAGGTGGCGGAACACGGTAGCCAGCTGTGGATGTACCCGTCCACGGTCCAGTCGACGCTCGGCGGGTTCCTCGCCGGGGGCTCGGCCGGCACGGGGACGATCGTCCACGGCCGCAACCACGAGGGGTTCGTCGAGGCGCTCGACGTGGTCTTCGCGCACGAGTATGCCGAGATCGTGCACCTCGAGGGCGCTGACGCCCAACCGTTCGTCCACACCTACGGCGTGGCGGGGATCATCGTCCGCGCCACGGTGCGGATCGAACCGCTGCAGGACTGGCGCTGCGTGTACGCCAGCTTCGACGACCACCACGACGCGTTCGCCGCCGTCCAGCGGGTGCACAGGGTGGAGCCGGCGCCGCGGTTGTGCTCGGCCGACGGCGCACACGTGGCGTCGTGCCTGCCCGCCGACGACGCCATCCCCGCCGGGCGGGCGAGCCTGCGGGCGATCGTCGACGTCGCCGCCGTCGACGAGGTCCGGGCCATCGTCGCCGAGGCCGGGGGAGTGATCGAGGCGGTGCGGTCGGGGGTCAACGAGTCCATCAAGGTCTCGACGCTCTCCTACAACCACCCCACCCACTGGCTCCAGAAGGCCGAGCCCGACACCTGGTTCCACATGGAGGTGCAGGGCGACACGCTGGTCGAGCGTCTCGACGAGGTCGAGGCCGTCTACCCGGGCGGCACGCTGCACCTGGAGGCCGGTCACGGTCGGATGTTCGGCATGCTCAACGGCCACTACTCCACCCCGGAGGCCGCCTACGCCGGCGTGCCGGCGCTCGAGGCGCTGGGCGTGCTGGTGCACTCGCCGCACCAGTACCGCGTGGACCACGGCACCGAGGCCGTCCGGGTGCTGGCCGCCCGCACCGACCCGTTCGGCCTGCTCAACCCGGGGCGGTGGGAGGCGTGATCGGACCGGGGCGGCGCTACGCCGACCTCACCACCACCGAGGCCGGCCGGGTCGGGGCGGGCGATCCCATCGCGGTGATCCCCGCGGGCGCGATCGAGCCGCACGGGCCCCACCTGCCGCTCGCGACGGACCTCCTGGTGGCCGAGCACGTGGCCGCCCACGCGGTGGCGCTCGCCGCCGCCGGGACAGCCGGGACAGCCGGGGTGGATGCCTGGCTCATGCCCCCGCTCGGCTACACGAAGAGCGACGAGCACGCCAACCTTCCCGGCGCCCTGTGGATCTCGGCCGACACCCTGTTCCGCCAGGTCGTCGAGCTGGGCTCGGCACTGCGGGCGAGCGGGTTCACCCGCGTGCTGTTTGTCAACTGCCACGGCGGCAACTCCGCGCTGCTCGAGGTGGCGCTGCGCGAACTGCGTCGCCGGTTCGGGCTGCGGACCTTCCTCTACGCCGGTAAGGCCACGCCCGGCCCCACCGAACTGGGCATGGGGATCCACGCGGGCTGGGCGGAGACGTCGATGATGCTGCACCTGCATCCCGAGCTGGTGGACATGACAGAAGCGCAGGCCCGGGTGCCGGCGGCGCTCGCGGACTGCCAGCACATCGGCTTCACCGGCCCGGTCCGCTTCGGCTGGCTGGCCGACGACCTGTCGGACACCGGCGTGATCGGCGACCCCACCGGCGCCGACGCCGCGACCGGGGAGCGACTGGTGGCCGAGCACGTGGCCGTTGTGGCGGGCGCGCTGGCCGAGATCGCGGAGTTCGCCCCGGCCGCCTCGGTGATGTGGGGAGTTCGGAGATGACGGAGGCGGAGATGAGAGAGGCGGAGATGATGACGACGACGAGCATGCCCCGTCCCTGGGACGACCCGCTGGGCGCGATGGTCGCATGGCTGGCGATCGACCCCGCAGCTCCGCCCCTGGGGGTCCTGGCCACGGTCGGCCCCGACGGCACGCCGCACTGCCGGCACCTGCTGGTCTCCGGCGCGACCACCGAGGGACCCACCTTCCACACGGACTCGCGGTCACAGAAGGTCCGCGACCTCGAGGGTGAGGCGCGCGCGACGCTGGTCGTGCTCTCGGAGGACCGGACTCGTCAGCTGACGGTCACCGGCACCGTGGTCCCCACCGACCCGCAGGAGCAGTCGGCGAGCTATCTACTGCGCAGCGACTACCTCAAGCTGCTGGCCTGGACCAACGACGCCGCCACGGCCCTGCTCCCGCCGCCGGGCAGGCGGCGGATGTGGGCGGGTGCCGTCGAGCGGTTCGGGCCGAGTCCGGAGCAGGCGCCCGACACCTGGCTGGGGCTGCGCCTGCGGCCCGAGACCGTGACCTTCTGGACGGCCGGGATGGACGAGCCCTCCCACCGACGTCGGTTCCAGTCGCGAGACGGCAGCTGGCACGCCGAGGAGCTCCCGGGGTGACCGGCCGCCCTGTGGCCCGCCCTGTGGCCCGCTGATTCCCGACGACGGCTGATACCGAGAGACGAGAGAACCCATGATCACCTTCACCGACGCCCTGGTCCTCCCGGTCGCGGCCGACCCGGCCGCCCCGCGCTGGTTCCACGGCTGGGTCCACGTGGACAGTCGCGGCATCATCGCGGATCTCGGGCCCGGCGACCCGCCCCCGGGACTGCCGGGCACCGTCCACGACCTCGGCGGGGCGATGCTCGCGCCCGGGTTCGTCTCCGCCCACAGCCACCTGTTCACCGCCGGCATGCGCGGGATCGCACCGGACTCCACGCTGTACGACTGGGTGAGCCGCATGGGCGAGATGTTGGTCGGCGCCACCGCGGAGGACCTGTACTGGCTCACCCTCGCCGGCAGCCTGGACTTCCTGCGCAACGGCGTGACCAGCGCCTACAACTTCACCCAGAGCCGGGTGGTGGCGGTGTTCGACCACTCGACCTCGACGCTGGTAGCCGAGCGCGTCCACGACGTGGACTTCCTCACCCGCCAGGTCGACGCCCAGGCAGACTCCGGACTGCGCTGCGTCACCTCGATCCGGCTGGACGACGAGCAGCTGCCCGAGCAGGACTCCTTCGACGCCTTCGCCCACGTCACCGCCCACCGGCTCGCCACCGTGCCGGCCGCACTCGACCTGGGCGGGTCGGTCTTCGGCTCGGTGCAGTGGTCGTCCTCGCCGGTCACCGCCGAGCGCGAGCGGGAGATGATGGCCCGCCACGCGGTGGGCAACCAGGCCCACTTCGTGGAGACCGCCGAGCACCTGGAGGTCCAGCGGGCCAAGTTCGACTGGTACGACCACGCCGGGGTGCTGGGTCCGGACTTCTCCTTCGGGCACTTCGTCCACCCCACCGAGCACATGGTCCGCCGGGTCGCCGCCACGGACACCGCCGTGATCTGGCAGGCCACCTCCAACGGGCGACTGGGCTCGGGCATCGCCGACATCACCGGGTACCGCGACGCGGGCATCCGGATCGGCATGGGGCTCGACGACCAGTCCTGCACCGACGTCTCCGACCCGTTCCAGAACATGCGGATCGGCCTGTACACCCAGCGCGCCGCCCGATCGGATGCCACCATCCTCAGCGCTGACGAGGTGTTGCGGATGCACACCCTCGGCGGCGCGCAGGCCCTCGGCATCTCGGACCGGGTGGGGTCGATCGAGGTGGGCAGGCACGCGGACCTCGTCGTCGTCGACCCCACCAGGCCCGCCACCGGTCCGATCTGGGACCCGGTCGCCACCTACGTCCTGGCCTGCTCGCTGCGGAACCTCACCCACGTCTACGTGGGCGGCCGGCTGGTCGCGGAGGGCGCGCGGTCGCTGCACCCGCTGGCGGACGAGGCCGACGCCCAGCTCGCCGAACGGATGATCCGCTCCGCGGGCGCCCGCGGATTCGTGCCCGCCTACCAGCGGCCCGGCTCGCTCACCCGCACCGCACAGCCCACCACCCCCACCTCCCTGATCGGAACCCGCTCATGACCCCGTCCCGTCCCGTGTTGATCGAGAACTGCGCCGTGGTGACCATGGACGGCCCGGGTGCCGCCGGCGCCGAGTACGCGGACGGGCACGTGCTGCTGGTGGGCGGGCGGATCGCGGCGGTCGGCCCGGGCCGGTGCGATGCGTCGCTGGTGCCCGAGGGCGTCGAGCGGGTGGACGGCTCGGGCTGCGTGGCCACCCCGGGCCTGGTCAACACCCATCACCACCTGTACCAGTGGCTCACCCGCGGCCTGGCCGTCGACTCGACCCTGTTCGAGTGGCTCACCACGCTCTACCCGGTGTGGGCGGGGATCGACGCCGACGATGTGCGCACCGCTGCGCTGGGCGGGCTCTCTCACCTGGCGCTCGGCGGGTGCACGACCACCACGGACCACCACTACGTGGTGCCGGCGGACGCCGGGGACGTCTTTGCCGCCGAGATCGAGGCGGCCGCGGCCGTCGGGCTGCGGTTCCACCCGACCCGCGGGTCGATGGACCTCGGACGCCGCGACGGCGGGCTGCCGCCGGACTCGGTGGTGGAGACGACCGACGCGATCCTGGCCGGCACCGCCGACGTGATCGACCGCTTCCACGACCCCGCCTCCGACTCCATGTGCCGCATCGCGGTGGCCCCGTGCTCGCCGTTCTCGGTGACCAGCGAGCTGATGCGTACCAGTGCGGAGCTGGCCCGCGAGCGGGGCGTGCGACTGCACACCCACCTGGCCGAGACCGACGACGAAGAGGTGTTCTGCCGCGAGCGCTTCGGCAGCACGCCCATGGAGTACATGGAGTCGGTGGGCTGGGTCGGCCCCGACGTGTGGTTCGCCCACTCCATCCACCTGGACGATGCCGCGATCGCCGCGATGGCCGCCGGCGGCATGTCCGCCGCGCACTGCCCGGTCTCGAACTGCCGCGTGGGCGCCGGGATCGCGCGGGTGCCGGCGATGCTCGCCGCCGGGATCCCTGTGGGGCTGGGCGTCGACGGGTCGGCGAGCAACGAGTCGGGAGTGCTGTGGGAGGAGATGCACACCGGGCTGCTGCTGGCTCGCGGGGTCGGCGGCCCGCGCGCGATGGACGTGCGCACCGCGCTGCGGATGGCCACCGTCGGCGGGGCGACCGCGCTGGGCCGCGACGGCGAGATCGGGCGGCTCGCGCCCGGATACCTGGCCGACGTCGCGCTCTGGCGACTGGACGCCCCGACCCACACGGCGATCGACGACCCGGTGGCCGCGCTGGTCCTCGGCTCGCGGCCGCCGATGGCGGGGGTGTGGGTCCAGGGCCGCCGCGTGGTGGACTCCGACCGGGTCGTGACCGTGGACGCCGAGGCCGTCTCCCGCGACGTGGTGGCCGCCCGGCGTCGGTTGCTCGCGAAGGCGGGGTGAAGGCGGTGGACCTGGTGACGGTCACCGAGCTGCATCGTCCGCGGGAACGCGCCGACGTGCACGCCGCGCTGTTGGGCGGGGCGACCCCGCTGGCCGGCGGGACCGCCCTGCACGGCGAGCGGCACGAACACCTCTCCGGGCTGGTGGACCTGCTCGACCTGGGCTGGCCGGACGTGGAGGCGCTGGACGACGGTGTCGAGGGTGGTGCCGGCCTGCGGGTGGGCGCCACCGCGACCCTGCGGACCGTTCTGGACCACCCGCTCACCGCGCCGATCCGACCGTTCCTGCACGACGCGTTCTCGTGCCTGCTGGCCTCGTGGAAGATCTGGTCGCGCGGCACCTGGGGCGGCAACCTGTGCGCGGCGCTCCCGGCCGGCGCCGGGACCGCCGCCGCGTGCACCCTGGGCGCGGTCGCCGAGATCTGGACCCCAGGCGGCAGCACCCGGATGCTCCCGGCGACCGGGTTCGTCACCGGGCCCGGGACCACCGCGTTGGCCCCCGGCGAGGTGTTGCGCGCCCTGCGGATCCCCGCGTCGAGCCTGCGGGCGCGGTACGCGGTGCGCCGGCATTCGCTGGTGCCCAGCGGGCGCTCCGGGTCGCTGGTCACGGGGCGGCTGGACCGGGATGGCCGGCTCACCCTCGTCGTCACGGCGGCCGTGCCCGCGCCCGAGGTGCTGGTGTGGGACCGCCCGCCCACCCCGGCCGAGGCCGCCGAGGCCGTGCGCGCGCTGCCGCACTGGTACTCCGACCCGCAGGGCGACCCGCGCTGGCGCCGCCACGTCGCGGGCGTGGCCGCCGCGGCCGTGGTGGAGGAGCTCGTGGGGGAGCTCGTCGGGGAACCGGCGGACGAGGTCAGTCCCGGGTCTCACGGACGGAAGGAGTCACGATGAGAGTCGTCATCGACGGACAGGACGTCCAGCTCGACCCACGTCCGGGCCAGTGCCTGCGGACGCTGCTGCGCGAGTCCGGGGTGCACGCGGTCAAGAAGGGCTGCGACACCGGGGACTGCGGGGCGTGCACCGTGCTGCTCGACGGCGTCCCCACCCACTCCTGCGTGCTGCCCGCGCACCGCGCGGACGGCGCCGAGATCCGCACCGCTGCGGGTGTCCCGGCGCGGGTCCCCGAGGCGTTCGCCGCGGCCGCCGGGTTCCAGTGCGGGTACTGCACGCCCGGAATGGTCACCACGGTCACCGGGCTGGATCGGGCGCCGTGCGCCCGCGACGGCCGGCCGGCTGCTCGGGTGGCCGCGATGAAGGGCAACCTGTGCCGTTGCACCGGCTACCGCGCCATCGAGGACGGGATCGACGGCGCAGTGTGCGCCCACCGCTCGGGCCGGATCGGCGACCCGGTGGCGGCGCCCGCCAGCGACCGGGTGGTCCGCGGCCGCGAGCCCTACACGCTGGACACCGACCTCACCGGCTGCGCCCACCTGGCGGTGCTGCACTCCCCGCACGCCCACGCGCGCATCACCTCGATCGACGCGAGCCGGGCGCTGGCGATGAAGGGTGTGGTCGCGGTCCTGACCCACCACGACGACCCCGGCGTCCCGTTCTCCGCGGCCCGCCACCAGAACCGCTCCGATGACCCCGACGACACCCGCGTGCTCGACCAGGTGATCCGCTATCGCGGACAGCGGGTGGCCGCGGTGGTGGCCGAGACCGTGGCGATCGCCCGGCGGGCCTGCCTGGAGATCGACGTGGAGTACGAGGTGCTGGAACCGGTCCTCGAACCCGAGGCCGCCCGCGCGCCCGGCGCCCCGCTGCTCCACTCGGGCGCCGGGGCCGACTCGCGCATCGCCGACCCGTCGCGCAACGTGGTGGCGCAGTTCCACGCCGAGCACGGCGACCTCGCCGCCGGGATCGCCGCGGCCGCGCACGTCGTGGAGGGCACGTGGAGCACCGCGCGCGTGCAGCACGCCCACCTTGAGACGCATGCGGTGATCGCCCGCCTGATCGATGGGGGACCGGGCGGCGGCGGACCGGGCCAGGGAGGTTCGGCGGGTGGCGGCTTGGGTGACGGCGGCACCATCGACGTCCGGTCCTCCACCCAGGTGCCGTTCCTGGTCCGCGACGAGCTGGCGCATGTGTTCGGCCTGGACCGCGACGACGTGCGCGTCCACGCCGCCCGGGTGGGCGGCGGGTTCGGCGGCAAGCAGGAGATGATCGTCGAGGATCTGGCCGTGCTCGCCGCGCTGCGGACCGGCCGGGACGTGGTGTGGGAGCTCAGCCGTGAGGAGCAGTTCACCTCCGCCACCATGCGTCACCCGTTCCGGGTGTCGGTCACCGCGGCCTGCGACGCCGACGGCTGCCTCACCGCGCTCGCGCTGGACGTGCTCTCGGACGCCGGCGCCTACGGCGGACACTCGACCGGCGTGATGTTCCACTCGGTCACCGAGTCCATGGAGCTGTACCGCAGCCCCGCCAAGCGCGTCGACGCCGAATCCGTCTACACCACCACCGTGCCCTCGGGGGCGTTCCGTGGATACGGGCTGGGCGAGGTCGAGTTCGCGCTGGAGAGTGCGCTCGACGAGCTCGCGGACCGCGCCGGACTGGACCCACTCGAACTCCGCAGGCGCAACGTGGTCCGACCCGGCGACCCGCTGATCAGCGCCGCGGGCGTGGACGACGAGCTGTCGCTGTCCTCCTACGGCCTCGACCAGTGCCTGGACCACGTCGAGCAGGCCCTGGCCTCCGGTCGCGGCGACCAGGCACCGGACGGCTGGCTCGAGGGCCGCGGCGTGGCGCTGTGCATGATCGCCACCACCCCGCCCGGCGGCCACCACGGCTCCGCCCGGGTGGAGGTGGCCGCCGACGGCACCGTCCACGCCTACGTGGGCACCGCGGAGTTCGGCAACGGCACCGCCACCGTGCACACCCAGATCGTCGCCGAGGTGCTGGGCGTGGCGTCGGACGCGGTGGTGCTGCACGCCGCCGACACCGACCTGCTCGCCCACGACACCGGGGCGTTCGGCTCGGCGGGCACGGTGGTCGGCGGCCGCGCACTGCACCGCGCGGCGACCCGGGTCGCCGCGCTGCTGGAGGCGGGCGCCTACCTCCCGGTCTCGGCGGAGGGCTCGACCGACGGGCTGCGGCGCCAGGCCGCGTTCACCGTGCAGGGTGTGCGCGTGGCCGTCTGCCCCGACACCGGAACCGTGCGGGTCCTGCAGAGCGTGAACGCCGTGGACGCCGGGCGGGTGCTCAACCCGCAGCAGCTGCGCGGGCAGATCGAGGGCGGGGTCGCCCAGGCGCTCGGCGCGGCGCTGTACGAGCAGGTGCTGCACGACGACGCCGGCGCCGTCACCAACGCCACCTTCCGCCACTACCACCCGCCGCGCATGGGGGACGTCCCGCGCACCGAGGTGTTCTTCGCCGACACCGTCGAGTCCCAGGGCGTCCTGGGCGCCAAGTCGATGTCCGAGGCCCCGTACTGCCCGGTCGCGGCGGCCGTGGGGATCGCGGTGGCCCGCGCCACCGGGGTCCGCCAGGAGTCGATCCCGCTCACGCCCGACAAGGTCTGGCTGCGGAGCTTCGCCGGGGCCGAGGCCCCGACCAGGGTCGGAGCGCGGGCATGAGCGGTTCCGTGCTGCGCGTGACCGGCGCGTCGGCGGTGTGGTCGCCGGGGTGGGAGGAGTCGACGGTGACGTCGACGACCTCGCTGACCTGTGTGGACGGCGAGGTTGTGGAGAGAGGCGAGCCGACGACGACGACGAGCCCCGCCCTCGAGACCCTGGACGCCCGCGGCGGGGTCATCACCCCGGGCCTGGTTAACGCCCACCACCACCTCCTGCAGAGCGCCTTCCGGACCCTGCCCGGGACGCGGGGTGTGGCGATGGCCGAGTGGCTGGGCGTGATGCGCGCGGCGTACGCGAGCGCGCCGGTCGACCCCGAGCTGGTGTTCACCGCCGCCCGGGTGGCACTGGCGGAGTCGCTGCTGTGCGGCGTGACCACCGTCGGCGATCACCACCTGACCTGGCCTGCGGGACTGGATCCGGTGCAGGTCGCCGGCGCCGCCTTCGGCGCGGCGGAGTCGGTGGGCGCCAGGCTGGCGTTCGTGCGCGGTACCGCCGGGGACGACCCGGACGCGGCCGCCGACTCGGTCGAGGCGATCGTGGCCGCGCACCTGCCGGACGCCGGCGCGCGCGGTGCAGGTGTGCGCGGAGCAGGCGCACGCGGCGCCGGCGGCGTCAGCGCGGACGGATTCCGGCAGCTCGCCGTGGGGCCGTCCGGGGTGCACGCCGACGGACCCGAGACGTTCGCCGCGCTGCGCGAGGTCGCGGCGCGGCACGGCCTGCGGCGCCGGACCCAGTCCAACGAGCAGGTGGACGTGGAGCGCGCGGCCCGCGACTACGGCCGGCGCCCGCTGCACCTGCTGGACGAGTGGGGCTGGCTCCAACCCGACGTGACCCTGGCGCACCTGTGCGACGTCACTCCGGACGAGGTGGCGCTGCTCGCCCGCCGGGGCGTGACCGCGACCCACGCGCCGGCGTGCGATCTGCCGATGGGCTGGGGGATCGCCCCCGTCGCGGCCCTGCTGGACGCCGGGGTGCGCGTGGGCCTGGGCACCTCCGGCGGCGGCAGTAACGACGCCGGACACCTGCTGGCCGACGCGCGCCTGGCGATGCAGGTGGCGCCGCTGGTCGGCCGGCCCCTCGACGCGCTCGAGGTGCTGACCATGGCCACCGCCGGTTCCGCCGACGGCTTGGGTCGCCCCGAGCTCGGCCGGCTCGACCCGGGGTGCGCGGCCGACCTGGTGGTGTGGGACGTCTCCGGGGTCGCCGACGCCGGGGTGGCCGACCCTGTCCGCGGGCTGCTGTGGGCCTCGCCCGGGCGGCGACCGCGACACGTGGTGGTGGGCGGCCGCGTGGTGGTCCGGGACTACGAGTTGGTCACCGCCGATGAGTACGTGATCGCCACCGAGCTGCGTCGTATAGCGCCCTGACCTGCGGTGCCCTGCGCGGCCCGTTCAGGGCACCGCAGGTCAGAGGACCAGACGTCAGTGGGCCGGGCCGCCTCGCGCGTCAGGACCCGCGGTAGGTGCTGTAGCCGAACGGCGAGAGGATGAGCGGGACGTGGTGGTGCGCCGCCGGGTCGGTGACCTGGAAGCACACCACCGCCTCGGGGTAGAAGCCGGTCTCGCCGCGCGCCAGCTGGTACGCGCCGGTGTCGAAGGTCATGCGGTAGACCCCGGCCGGGACCGCGACGAGGTTCAGCTCCGGGCCACGGCCGTCTGCGTCTGTGACGCCCGAGGCGATGACGCTGCCGGAGTCGTTGGCGAGCGAATACGCAAGACCGATCGCGGGGGAGCCGGCGGCGGTGTCCAACACGTGGGTGCTGATCGACATCAGAGTGTTCCGCTCTCGAGTAGGTGGTCCAGGCGCAGTGCATTGATGCGGGCCAGGTGCTCGCGGGTGGCGGCGAGGTCCTGCTTAGGAGTGAGGGCCAGTCGGCGGCGGACCTCGGCGAGGACCTGTTCGGCGGTCAGGCCCGTCGCGCAGACCAGGAAGCCGTGGCCGAAGTGCTCGGCGTAGCGCTGCTGGCCCTCGGCCAGGCGGCGGGCGGTGTCGGCGTCCGCGCGGGCGGCCGCACTCTGCTCGCGGGCCGATGCGGTGCTCACCGGCCCGCTCGTCCCGATCGGAGGGTGTGCGTCGACGGCCGCGATCACCTCGTCGTCGTCCTGACATGCCAGTACGTCCCTCGCGGTGGTGTGCAGGGCCTCCACGGTGGGGAACGGGCGCGCGTCGACGATCGCGCGCGCCCATGCGGCGGAGCCGGACAGGTCGGTCAGGACGGGCGTCAGCCGACCCGCGTCGGCGGCGTTCAGTCCGTCCAGGCCCGCGGCCGGTGGGTGGGCGTCGTGGGTCGTGCGGGTCTCGGTCATCGGTTCCGTCCATGGAGCGTCGGGTCGGGATGGGCGCCGTGCAGGCGACTCTATGTGCAGGTGGCGAGCAGCTCGGCCGCTCGTTCGGCGATCGCGATGGTCGGGGCCTGGGTGTTGCACGTGGGGATGGACGGCATCACGGAGGCGTCGGCGACCCACAGGCCCTCGAGGCCCCGGACCCGCAGGTCAGGGTCCACCACGGCCAGCTCGTCGGTGCCGATCCTGGCGGTTCCCGAGCAGTGGAAGAACGAACCGATGTTCTCCCGCACGAACCGGGTCCTGGCGGCGGTGTCCGATCCCGCCGCGGGCGTGAGCGGGCCCTCCGCCAGGTCGGCGTAGGCCGAGGTCGCGACGAGGTCCTGCACCGCGTCCACGGCCTCGACCATCGCCGCCAGGTCGGTGGGGTCGGCGAGGTAGTTGGGGTGGAAGTCCGCCGGGACGGTGGGGTCGGCGGAGCGGACCCGCACCCAGCCGACACTGCGCGACCGGTACAGCCCCGGCACCAGGGCGAACACCCGGTTCCCGGACAGGTCGTGCGCGGCGTGGAGGGCCTCGTCGCCGCGCGAGCCGTGCGCCACGACGGCGTGCAGGTCCGGCCCGTCCTCGGCGTACGAGCTGCGCCAGTTGACCATCGTTCCGCCGCCGTTGCCGATCACCGGACCGAGGTCGGCGCGGGCGCGGAAGTTCATCCCCAGGATGAGCGGGTGGTCCTGGAAGTTCTCGCCCACCCCGGGCAGCGGGTGGGTCACGGTGATGCCCGCGGCGGCCAGACGGTCCGGGTCGCCGATTCCCGACAGCTGGAGCAGACGCGGGGTGTCCAGGGCTCCGGCCGCGAGGACCACCTGATCGGCCAGGGTGTCCACGAGCTCGCCGTGGGCACGCGTGCCGGGGCCACGGTCGCCTTGGACACGGTCGCCCTGAACACGGTGCCGCACCCCGGTCACCCGGGTGCCCGACATCAGCACCGCGTGGACCGGGGAGTCGACGACGACGTCCAGGTTCGGCCGGTCCAGCGCCGGTTCGAGGTAGCCGCGGGCGGCGCTCCACCGTTCGAACCCGCCGTCGGCGCCCTCGATGGCGTTGTAGTCGGCGTAGACCGCGCCCTCGTTGGACGCCGCGTTGGCGTCGTCCAGCACCGGCAGGCCGCGCTCGGCCGCGGCGTCGAGCAGGGCGTGCGCGATGGGGTGCACCTGCGCAAGCGGGGCGACGCGCATCGGGCCGTCCAGGCCGCGGTGGGCCGGGTCCCCGCCGGGGCGGGATTCCGAGCGGCGGAAGTAGGGCAGCAGGTCGTCGTAGCCCCAGCCGGTCGCGCCGGCCCGCTCCCAGGCGTCGTAGTCGGCGCGGTGGCCCCGGTACCAGAGCATGGCGTTTGTCGACGACGAGCCGCCCAGCACCCGGCCGCGGGGCATCGCGATCGAACGCCCGAGGACGTGCTCGGTGGGCCGCGACCGGTAGCCGTGGTCGTACCGCCCGCCGATCAGCGCGTCCCAGTGCGCGGCGTCGAGGACCTCGCGCAGTCCCCGGTGGTCGGGGCCGGCCTCGAGGAGCAGCACCCGCCGGTCGGGGTCCTCGGTGAGGCGGGCGGCCAACACGCAGCCGGCCGCGCCGCCGCCCACCACGATCGTGTCGTAGTGCGCCGAGGGCGCGCGGACGACCGGCATCAGTTGTGCTCGCTCGGACCCATGATGGAGATGCCCTCGGTGGCCTCCACGTGGCGGACGAAGATGTACTTGTCCTCGCGTCCGTCCGAGTGCTTGCGACGGATCCCCGGCTCCAGGATCCCGTCGGTCTTGGCCACCACCAGGTAGGGCCCGGTGGCGGCGAGACCGGCCGCGCAGTGGGCGTCGAACTCCTCGAGCGTCTGCGCGGTGAAGGCGTTGTCGATCCCCGCGCCCCGGGCGATCGCCGAGAGGTCCACCCGGCCGGCGGCGGTGTGGGTCCGGGGGCCGCCGATCGACTGGTACTGCTCGTTGTCCCAGACCACGATGAACAGGTTCTCCGGCTGCTCGTTGGCGACCGTGGCCAGGGCGCCGAGGTTGAACAGCAGCCCGCCGTCGGTGTCGAGGGAGACGATCCGGCGGTGGGGCAGGCCCGCCGCCAGCCCGAGCGCCTCCGGGGTGACGCAGCCGAGTTGCTGCTGGAACAGGCTCGCCTCGCGCATGTGCGGGGCGGCGTTGTACCACTCGTCGACCGCCCCGCCCAGGGAGAGGATGACCAGTTCGGTCTCCAGTCGCGCGCCGAGCAGCTTCATCGCTTCGAAACGGGAGTAGCTCACAGGCTTTCCTTTCTGACCGCGGTTAGGGTCGCGGTTCTGGTCAACGGGCCCGGTCATCGGACCAGGTCTCCGGCCAGGACGATCGCGGTGTGGTGATAGGAGGCGTAGGCGGTGTCGTAGGCGCGGACGATCGCGGTCTCGATCTCCTCGACGTCGCGCACGATGGTGTACGGGGTCCGCAGGGTCTGGAGCAGCGGTTCCATGGTCACCCCGTGCGGAATGGCCCACCAGTTGTTCTCGCCCATCTCGCCGCGGTAGCTCATGATCATCACCACGGGGATCCCGGCGCCCAGCCCCAGGCGGGCCAGGTGCTCGGTCGCGGCGCGGAGGCCGGAGTTCTCCATGACCAGCACCGCGCGTTTGCCGGAGAGGAAGACCCCTCCGGCTAGGGCCGCGCCCTCGCCCTCGTTGGTGACCGGGATGGTGCGGATGTCGGGGTCCGCGTCCAGGGCCGGGTACAGCTCTTTCAGCAGTGAGTCGGGCAGGTAGGTGGCGATGCTCACCCCGGCCTTCTTCAGACCGGCCAGTACGGCCTCGACGGCGTCGGCTCTCATGGGTGTGTTCCCTTCTGGTGGGTATCCGCGCTGCGGGTGGCGGGCGGGAGGTGGTCGGTCGGGTGGTGGTCGGTGTGGCGGTGGTCGGTGTGGTGGCCGGCAGGGTTATCGGTTCGGCGGGTCACACCAGCGCCACCACGGTCTTGGTCTCCAGGTAGTTCTCGAGCCCCTGCGCGCCGTTCTCATAGCCCCAGCCCGACTCCTTGTGGCCGCCCTTGGGCAGCTCCGGGCCGAGGAAGGAGTGGCAGTTCACCCACACCGTTCCGGCCTGGATCCGGGCGGCGAGGCGGTGCGCGTGGCTCAGGCCCTCGGTCCAGACGCTCGCGGCCAGGCCGTACTGCGAGTCGTTGGCCCAGCCGATCACCTCGTCGACGTCGTCGAACGGGGTGACCACCGCGACGGGGCCGAAGACCTCCTCGCGCATGAGCCGCATGTCGGCGCGCACGTCGGTCACCACCGTGGGGGAGTAGAAGGTCCCGGCGGGCCCGGTGAGCTCGCCGCCGCTGACCACCGTCGCCCCGTCGGCCCGCCCCTCCTCGATGAACGCGGCCACCCGCTGGGCCTGGGTCTGGCTGACCAGCGGGCCCAGGTCCGCTCCGGCGTCGAGTCCGTGCCCGAGGCGGAGTCGCTCCCCGAAGGCGGCCATGCCGTCCACGACGTCCCGGTACACCGAGCGGTGGGCGTACACGCGGGCACTGGCCACGCAGACCTGGCCGCCGTTGTCGAAGATCCCGCGGGCGATGCCCTCGACAGCGGCACCCAGGTCGGCGTCGGGCATCACCAGGGCGGGGGACTTGCCGCCGAGCTCGAGGGTGCACCGCTTGAGATCGGCGGCGGCGGTCCGCACCAGCTGCTTGCCGACGGCGGTGGAGCCGGTGAACGCGATCTTGTCCACCCCGGGGTGCTCGGCGAGGGCCTGGCCGGTCTCGGCGCCGAGGCCGGTGACGATGTTGACCACGCCGTCCGGCACGCCCGCCTCCTGGAGTAGCCGGCCCAGGTACAGGGCGGTCAACGAGGTGTTCTCGGCGGGTTTGAGGACGACCGTGCAGCCGGCGGCCAGCGCGGGGGCCAGCTTCATGGCCGCCATGATCAGCGGGGAGTTCCACGGGACGATCGCCGCCACCACCCCGACGGGTTCCCGGCGGGTGTAGGCGAGCACCTGCTTGCCCGGAGGGGTGCGGCTCAGCGAGGTGGGGATGGTCTGGCCGAGGATCCTGGTGGGCCAGCCCGCGTAGTAGCGGAACTGGTTGATCGCCGCCGGGACCTCACCGAAGCGGGAGGTCCGCAGGTTCTTGCCCTGATCGAGGGTCTCCAGCTCGGCGAGGTCGTCCAGGTGCTCCTGCATCAGGTCGGCGATCCGCCACAGCAGCGCGCCGCGGTCCGCCGGGGTCATCGTGGCCCACTCGCCGCCGAGTGCGGCGCGGGCGGCGGTGACCGCGCGGTCGATGTCGGCCGGGTCGGCTCTGGCGATGTCGGCCAGGTGGGCGCCTGTCGCGGGGTCCACCGTGGGCAGGGTCTGGCCGCCAACGGGCTCCAGCCAGCGTCCGTCGATGAGCAGACGCCCCGGATCAGCGGAGAGGAAGCGGCCGATGCGCTCGCGATAGGCGATGGCCGGGATCTGGATGGTCATGGTGATCCTCGTGTCTGGTGAGAGGGGAGGTGCGCGTGAGTTCCGGGACGGGCGGGGCGGGGCCGGGTTCAGCCGTGGAACAGCCCGTCCGGGTCCTGGTTGGCCTCGAGCCAGGCGGATCGCCGCTCGAACAGGTCGGGGACCAGGGACCGCACACGGTCGATGAGCTCGGGCAGGTCGGCGTTGACCAGCCGGCCGTCCCGGACCACGATCTCGCCGGCGACCATCGTCAGGTCGACGTCGGAGCCGCGGACGGCGTGGACGAGGTTGTGGTGGATGTTGGGGTACGCGCCCTCGGGGAGCAGCGGCGTCATGCGTGGGGTGTCGGTGCGCACGGCGATCAGGTCGGCCGCTCGGCCCACCGTGAGTGCGCCGAACTCGTGGCCCCGGCCGATCGCCGCCGCGCCGCCGCGGGTGGCCATCTTCAGGACCTGCCAGGAGTCCATGGCGGCGGCGTCCATCGTGCGGAGCTTGCCCAGGAGCGAGGCGACCTTCATCTCCTCGAACATGTCGAGGTTGTTGTTCTCCTTCTCGCCGTCGGTGCCGAGCCCTACGTTGACGCCGGCCGCCAGCATGTCGGCCACCGGGGCCATCCCGCTGGCCAGCTTCATGTTGGACACGGGATTGTGGGACACGCCCACGCCCCGGTCGGCGATCACTTCGATCTCGGCCTGGTCCAGCCACACCGCGTGCGCGATGAGTGCACGGGGGGCGTCGAAGAAGCCCAGCTCGTCGAGCGCGAACATCGGCCGGCAGCCGTACGCGGACAGGAAGTCCGCGATCTCGATCTCGGACTCGCTGCAGTGCGTGTAGATGCCGGTGTCGTAGTCCTTGGCCATGGCGATCGCGCGCTGCTGGCCCGCGGCGTCGGCGTAGAACGGATGCTCGAGCCCGACCCACGGCATGATGCGGCCGTCGGCCGCGCCCGTCCACTCGCGGAGCATCTGCTCGTTCTGGTCCAGGGTGTCGAAGTAGTCGAAGTCGGGGTGCTCGCCCACGTAGTTGACGGTGACCAGGCGGTTGCCGAGGGTCGAGGCCGCGCGGGCGGCGCCGTCCATGTAGCGCCACATGTCGACGACGGTGGTGGTGCCCGAGAGCAGGCCCTCGGCGTAGCACAGCCAGGCGGCGGCTTCGGCCTCCTCCGGGCGGAGCACCCGGTGCATCGGGTCGATGTGCAGCCGCAGCCACTCCCACACCGGGAGGTGCTCGGCGGTGCCCCGCAGCATCCCCGAGTGATGGTGCGCGTTGACCAGCCCGGGCATGATCAGCCGGTCCGGCAGGTCGACCCGTTCGGCGTCGGGGTGGGCGAGCGCGAGCTCGTCCGGGTTGCCGATCGCGGTGATCACTCCGCCCTCCACCAGCACGGCGGAGTCCTGCAGGATCGTGAGCTCGTCGTCCATGGTGACGACCAGGTCGGGCACGAGAAGGCGGGCGGGATGCGGCATCGGTGACTCTCTTCTGTCGGCTGAAACCGATAGTAGGAGTCAATCATTTATTGCATGTGCCAATATTATTACGGCGGTGTTGCGCTTCCGGCGAGCCCGGAGGGGTGTCTCAGCGGTCGCTCGCGTACACGAGGATGATGCGGACCGGATCGTCCCCGACCACCGACCACCTGTTGCGCACTCCGCCGGGATGGGTCAGCGCATCCCCGGGCCCCAACTCCCAGGAGCCCCCGCCGTCGAGGTCCACCGCGATGGTGCCGTCGATGACGTAGACGCTCAGCTCGCCGTCGGACTCGAACCAGTCACCCAGATACTGTCCCGGCTCGATCCGGTACTCCTGGACGTTCGCCAGGCCCGTGGAGATGACCCGCGTGGTACCGGCGTTCTCCTTCTCGCTGATCGGCACCCAGGTGGCATCAACGGCGCGGGCGAGGTGGACGGGCGCGGGGTCCGGGTCGGCGGGCAGGAGTTCCGCGGGGGAGATCCCGAGCACCTTGGCGATCCGGTAGAGCGTCGCCAGCGACGGCATGGTCTGGCCGGCCTCGATCTGGCTGAGGAAGGGCTGGCTCATCTCCGCCGACGCGGCGAGCGCGCGCATGGAGAGTTTGCTGGCGGTCCGTGCCTCGCGGATCGACCGGCCGAGGGACGCGCTGATGTGGGGCTCGACCGGCGAGTGGCCGGCGCCGCGGCGAGTGGAGTTGGGCACGCGTCGACGATAACCGAGCGCCATGCGGCCCGGGGAGACGAAACGCGCCCGTAACCCGATAGATCCTTACTAATAAATATTGCTACTTACGATCACGGGTGTCGCTCACCCCGCCACCACAGGGAGTTCCCATGTCTCTACTGAGCCACCCGTCCCCCGAGCTCGACGCCGCGCCGGAACTCCTGCCGCTGCCCCGCAAGCTGACGTTCACCCCGGACGACTGGCAGATCCTCGCCCGCTTCTGGTTCCCGGTCGCCACCTCCACCGAGGTCACCGAGGGACCCCTGGGCGCGACCCTGCTGGACGTCCCCCTGGTGGTCTACCGCGTCGGGGGAGACGTGGTGGTGGCGGACGACCTGTGCCCCCACCGCGGGACCAAGCTGAGCATGGGGGAGGACCAGGGCGACGGCGAGGGCATCAGGTGCCCGTATCACGGCCTGAGGTTCGGTGTGGCGGGGAAATGCACCTCGATCCCCGCCCACCCGGGAGGGACGATCCCCGAGCGGATGCACCTGCGCACGTACGGCGCGGTGGAGAGGTACGGCCTGGTGTGGACGTGCCTGGCGGCGGCCCCCGGCGACGAGCCGTCGATCCCGCCCGTCCCGCACTGGGACGATCCCGGCTTCCAGCAGATCAACTGCCCGTGGATCGACATCGAGGCCTTTGCCGGTCGCCAGCTGGAGGGCTTCCTGGACGTGGGTCACTTCGCCTTTGTCCACCACGAGACTTTTGCCGACCCCGAGAACCAGGTGGTCCCCGAGTACACGCCGGTGCAGACCGCGGACGGGTTCGAGGCCGAGTACTGGTCGACGGTGTCCAACCTGCCGCCCGGGACCGCACTCGAGGTCTCCGACGATTTCCTGTGGCTGCGGCACTACCGCCTGCACGTCCCCTTCACCGGGACCCTGGTGGTGTACTTCCCGGACGGCATCAGGCTCAGCCTGATGAACGCGGCCTCGCCGGTCTCGGCCACCAGGACCCGGCTCTTCGACGCCCGCTGCCGCAACTTCGACACCGACCAGCCGCTGTCCGAGGTGTACGCCTTCAACCTGCAGGTCTTCAACGAGGACCGCCGGGTGGTGGAACACCAGAAGCCCGAGAACCTCCCGCTGGACCCGAAACTCGAGGTACACATCCCCGCCGACCGGTCCTCGATCGCCTACCGCCGGGCCCTCCGCGCCGCCGGCCTGTCCCAGTTCTTCTCCGCATGAGCGCCGCCGGACTCGTCGAGGTCGTGGTCCACTCGCTCACCTCGGACGGCGACCGGGTGCTCCTGGTGGACCTGCGCCCGGTGGACACGGGCGCGGTGGGCACCGATGCGAAGTTGCCGCCGTTCGAGGCCGGGGCGCACCTCGACCTCCACCTCGACTCACCCAGCGGATCCGTCGTCCGGCAGTACTCGCTCATCGGGCCGGACGACGACACCAGCCGCTATCTCATCGCGGTGCTGCGCGAGCGCGACGGCCGGGGAGGCTCGGCCGCCGTCCACGGGCTCGCGGTGGGGACCCGGCTGGCGGTGTCGCCGCCGCGCAACAGCTTCCGGCTGGACCCGGGGGCCGGGCACAGCGTCCTCCTCGCCGGCGGCATCGGGGTCACCCCGGTCGTGGCGATGGCCGAGCGACTGCACCGCCAGGGCGCCTCGTTCGAGCTGCACGTGTACTCCGCGACCCCGCAGACCCTCCCGCTCGCCCGTCACCTCGAGGGCCGACCGTGGCGCGACCGGGTGGTTCTCCACTACAGCTCCGCCGGGGACGGGTTCCGGGGGAACGCCCAGTCGGTGATCCCCCGGCACACTCCGGGTCGGGCGCTCTACGTCTGTGGCCCGCTGGGGATGATCGCCTCGGCGACGGCCTGCGCCTCGGCGCGGGAATGGCCCCGGAGCGCGGTCCACACCGAGCAGTTCGCCCGGTCCCAGGCGGTGGAGACCGCCGGGGAGGAATTCACCGTCGTCGTGGCCTCGACCGGTCGGGAGCTCGCCGTCGGGCCCGAGGAGACGATCGCCGCCGTACTGCGGCGCCACGGCATCGAGACCACCCTGGCCTGCGAACAGGGGCTCTGCGGATCCTGCCTGACGCCGGTCCTCGCCGGGATCCCCGATCACCGCGACGAGGTGCAGTCCCCGGCCGAGCGGGAGACCAACACGCTGATCAACGTGTGCTGTTCGCGGTCCCTCAGCCCGTCGCTGACCCTCGGGATCTGACGATGCGACACGCGTACGCCGACGCCCCCGCGAGAGGTGGGTATCTCGCGGGGGCGTCGGGGATGAGCGGTGCTGTGAGAAGCCAGAGCCGGGGTTCAGCCCTGGGCAACGCCTCCGTCCACCCGGACCGACGGCTCGAGCTCGTCGTCGGTCGGCAGCGGAGCTGTCTGCGGCCGGACCCGCTCGAGCAGGTAGAAGGCCAGCGCACCCACGAAGCAGGAGACGAACCAGGAGAAGTTGCCCAGGTCGCCCATCGCGGGGATCAGCACGAAGCACATGCCCACGACCGCGCCGATCACCGTGGCGGCCACGGCGTTGGTGTTGAACCCGCGGGTGTACCAGTACTTGCCGGTGGGCGAGGACGAGAAGAGGTCGTCCACCTTCACCCGCTGCTTGGCCGCGACGAAGTAGAAGGTGATGAGCACGCCGAACAGCGGACCGATGAAGCAGGCCAGGATGCCGAGGGTGTACTTGATGACGTCCGCGGAGTCGTAGAGGTTCCACGGCGTGAGCAGCAACGAGCCGACGGCGGCGATCATGCCGCCGGTGCGCCAGCTGATCTTGGTGGGCGCGACCTGCGAGAAGTCGAAGGCCGGAGCGATGAAGTTCGCCACGATGTTGATGCCGATCGTCGCGATGATCACCGTGAGCGCGCCGATCACCACGGCGGTGGTGCTGTCGATGGCCTCGATGGTCTCGACCGGGTCGGTGATGATCTGGCCGTAGACCGGCAGGGTGGCCGCGGCGGTCACCACGACCAGGGCCGAGAAGAACAGGATGTTGACCGGCAGCCCGAGGAAGTTGCCCAGCTTGACGGCCTTGTAGGACTCGCCGTACCGCGAGATGTCGCCGAAGTTCAGGCTGGGCCCGGAGAAGTAGGACACCATGATCGCGATCCCGGCGAAGAAGGCGAACACCGCCTCCCGCCCGGAGAGGGGCTCGCTACCGAGCGAGAAGTCCAGCGCGCCAAAGCCGCCGGCCTTGACCACCAGGTACCCGGCCAGCGCGAACATCACCACGTACACGGCGGGGCCCGCCACGTCGATGAAGCGGCGGATGGCCCCCATCCCGCGCCAGAACACCAGAATCTGCAGGCTCCACATGATGAAGAACGCCAGGTAGCCCACCGGGTGCAGGCCCAGGAAGGAGTACTGGGCCTCGTCGGCGTAGGGGGCCATGGACGGCCACAGCTTGAGGATGAGCATGACCAGCACCTGGGAGGCCAGGTAGGTCTGGATGCCGTACCAGGCCACCGCGATGATGCCGCGGATCAGGGCGGGGATGTTGGCGCCCTTGATGCCGAACGCCGCCCGACAGATCACCGGGAACGGGACGCTGGTCACCTGGCTGGGCTTGGCCACCAGGTTCACGGCGAGGTTGACGATCAGGATCGCCACGATGATCGCCAGGAACACCTGCCAGGAGGCCAGCCCCATGGCGAACAGCGAGGTGGCCGTGACGTAACCGCCCACCGAGTGCACGTCCGACATCCAGAACGCGAAGATGTTGTACGCCTTCCAGCGCTGCTCCTTGAGCGGCGCCAGTTCCTCGTTGACCAGCAGGGGGTCGTAAGCGCCGAACGGCGCGGGCGGCGCCGCACCGGCCGCGACTGGTGGACTGTCGGGAGCGATGGTCATGGGTCCCTCCGGGGGTCTGGGCTCACGGTGTGCGAGCACGCTTTTCACGGCCTCGGTATACCCTCGCCGCCTGAAATCCCGCCTTTCCGGGATCCTTCGAGGTGTCGTACTCTCAGTGGCGAACGTTGGTATACCAGCGACGTGAATGAGAGTGAGCGTGTGCGATGACCGAACCGTCAGCGTCAGGTAACGAATTTGTAAATCCGGTGGGGACGACGACGACGAGGCCGGACGACTCCTCGTCGGAGCTCAATCTCGTGGACCGCGTGTACCGCCGGCTCCGGAGCGACATCATCGACGCCCGGATCGACGCCGGCACGCCGCTCCGGGAACGCGAGCTGGCCGAGCGATTGCAGGTCTCGCGCGTCCCGGTCCGCGAGGCCCTGCCCCGGCTCGAGGCCGGGGGGTTCGTGCGCATCGAGCCGCGGCGCCCGGCCGTGGTCACCCACGTGTCCTTTGACGACCTCGACGAACTCTTCGAACTGCGGGGCCCGATCGAGGCGACCGTGGCCCGGCTCGCCGCGGCCCGGGTGGCCGAGGGTGCCGACCCGGCAGCGCTGCTCGCGATCCTGGCCGAGGCGCGGTCCGCCCTGGACGACCACACTCACGATGACGCCCACGAGCACTTCATGTGCTGCAACGGGCAGCTCCACGCGGAGATCGTGGCGCTGGCCGGGAACCCCCTGCTCGACCGGGTGATGGCGCCGCTGGCCGACCGCACCGACCGGCTCAACGGCGTCAGCCAGCACCACGACCGCGAGAGTCGTCACGAGGAGCACGTGTTCCTGGTGGAGGCCATCACCACCGGCAACGCCGACCTCGCGGGCTCGTGCGCGGTCGTGCACATCGAGCGCGAGCGTCGCCGGGCCATGGCCGCCCTGCCCTCCCACCCCCACTTCGCGGGCCGGTGATCCCGGTGCCCGCGCTGACTCCCGCCCCAGCCCCAGCCCCCGCTCCCCGAGAGGAGACCACCATGAGACTCCTCGTGGTCAACGTCAACACCACAGAGGCGATGACGGCCGAGATCGACCGTGCCGCCCGCCTTGCCGCCTCGCCGGGCACCGAGATCGTGGCGCTGACCCCCGACTTCGGCCCCGCCTCGGTGGAGGGCAACTACGAGAGCCTCGTGGCCGGCGTGGCGATGTGTGAGCGGGTCGCGCGCTACGACCAGCCCTACGACGGCGTGGTCCTCGCCGGGTACGGCGACCACGGCCGCGAGGCGCTGCAGGAGATCTGTTCCGTCCCGGTGATCGACATCACCGAGGCCTCGGCGATGACGGCGATGCTGCTCGGGCACCGCTTCGGGGTGGTCACCACCCTGGACCGCACCGTGCCGCTGATCCACGACCGGCTGCTGGTGGCGGGGCTGACCGCCCGCTGCGCCGGTATCCGCGCCGCCGACGTGCCCGTGCTGGCGCTGGAGAACGCTCCCGAGGCGAGCCTGGACCCGATCGTCGAACAGGCCCGGCTGCTGGTCGAGCAGGACCGCGCCGAGGTGATCTGCCTTGGCTGCGGCGGCATGGCGGGGCTGGCCGACCGGATCCGCGACGAGCTGTCGGTCCCCGTGGTCGACGGCGTGGCCTCCGCGGTCGCGCAGGCCGAATCGCTGGTGCGACTGGGACTGACCACCTCGCGCGTCCGGACGTTCGCCGCGCCGCTGCCCAAGCACGTCACCTTCCCGTCGGGCGCGCCCGCGCTGAGGGCGGGGGTCGGCGCATGACCGCCCTGCAGCAACGCCTGTGCGCCGACGCGGATGCGGCCCTGACCGACGCCGACGCCGAGCTGGCCGCGCTCTTCCCCGGCACGCCGGCCACCCGCCAGCCCGTGCACACGCTGTACCTGCCGGCCGAGCGCGTCTCCGGGGACGTGATCGCCGAGGTGGGCGCCGCCGCGCTCGCGGTATTCGACGAGCACCTGCCGGATGTCGACGCGCTGCTGCGGATATTTGGTCACGACCAGTTCGGCGGCGACCCGCTCGGCCACGCCGTGGTCGATCCCGCCGAGGCGCCGGCCCTGCACGCGCTGGTGCGGGCCAAGCTGGAGGGGGAACCGGTCGAGGATCTGCGCATCGACTTCGAGGACGGCTTCACCCAACGCGGCGTGCCCGCCGCGGGCCGCGACCGCGACGAGGACGCGCACGTCGACAGGGTGCTCGCCGAGCTGCTCACTCCGCGATCCGCGCAGCCACCGGGCGACGGGACGGCCTCGTCGTCGTCATCGTCGTCGTCCCTCCCGCCGTTCTGGGGCCTGCGGTTCGGCTCGCTCGATCCGGTCACCCGGAGGCGCGGCATCGCGACGTTCACGCGCCTGGTCGCCGGGCTCGCCGACGCTCCCGACCGCGACGCGCTGCTCGCGGGGTTCCGGCCGACGCTGCCCAAGGTGACCTCGGTCGACCAGGTGCGGGCGATGGTCACCCTGTGCCGCGAGCTCGAGAGCGCGTGCGGCCTGCCCGAGCGCGCCCTGCGGTTCGAGATCCAGATCGAGACGCCGCAGTCGATCTGCGCTCCCGACGGATCAGCACTGGTGGCGCGGCTGCTCCATGCCGCCGCCGGGCGCTGCATCGGGCTCCACTACGGGACCTACGACTACTCGGCCGCCTGCGGGATCGCCGCCGAGTACCAGGCCATGGACCACCCGGCGGCCGACCACGCCAAGGCCGTCATGCAGGTGGCGGCCGCGGGCACCGGCGTCGCGCTGTCCGACGGCTCGACCAACCGTCTGCCCGTCGGTGACGCGGAGGCCGTGCACGAGGCGTGGCGGCTGCACGCGCGGCTGGTCGACCGGTCGCTGCGCCGCGGCTTCTACCAGGGCTGGGACCTGCACCCGGCGCAGCTGGTCTCGCGGTACGTGGCCACCTACGCCTTCTACCGCCGCTCCCTTGCCACCGCGTGCGCGCGCATCGCCGCCTACCTGGGCACGGGGCCGGACGCGGGATACCTCGATGAGCCGGCCACCGCCCGCGCCCTGGCCGACTTCCTTGTGCGCGCGCTGGACTGCGGGGCGGCCACCGCCGCCGAGATCGCCGAGTCGGCCGGCGTGGACCGCGCCGCGCTCGACCGCTTGCGGCGCCCGGGCGGCGGACAAGCCCACGACGACAACGACAACGACGACAACGTGAGGACCTCGAGATGACTGCACATACTGGCGGGGTCGAATCAGCCGGAGCCGGGGCCGGGGCCGCGACGCCCGGCGGCGACCTGGTCATCCGCGCGCGCAGAGCGGTCGTGGGTGCGGTGGTCGTTCCCGCCACGATCACCGTCTCCGGCGGGCTCATCAACGCCGTCGACACCGGCCCCGGCGCGCTGACGGCCGCCCCGCCGGCGGGCGCGACCGTGGTGGACCTCGACGACGACGAGGTCCTGCTGCCCGGCCTGGTCGACACCCACGTGCACGTCAACGAGCCCGGCCGCACCGACTGGGAGGGGTTCACCAGCGCCACCCGCGCCGCGGCGTGCGGCGGGGTGACCACCCTGATCGACATGCCGCTCAACTCGAGCCCCGTGACCACCAGCCCGGACGCCCTCGACGCCAAGCTGGCCAGTACGGCCGGGAAGCTGCACGTCGACGCCGGGTTCTGGGGCGGCGCGGTGCCGGAGAACCTGGGCCGGCTGCGCGAGCTGTGGGACCGCGGGGTGTTCGGGTTCAAGTGCTTCCTGCTGCACTCGGGAATCGACGAGTTCCCGCCCCTGGACCCGGAGCAGATGGAAGCGGCCATGGCGGAGATCGCGGAGTTCGACGGCCTGCTGATCGTGCACGCCGAGGACGCCGGGACCATCGACGCGCAGTCCGAACCGTCCGGGCCGGCGTACGCGGGGTTCCTGGACTCCCGGCCGGTCGCCGCCGAGATCCTGGCGATCCAGCAGGTGATCGACGGCGTGCGGCGCACCGGTTGCCGCGCGCACATCCTGCACCTGTCGGCCGCGGCAGCGCTCCCGCTCATCCGCGCCGCCAAGGCCGAGGGCCTGCCGCTGACGGTGGAGACGTGCCCGCACTACCTGTCGCTGTTCTCCGAGGAGATCCAGCCCGGCGCCACCCACTACAAGTGTTGTCCCCCGATCCGCGACGCGGGCAACCGCGAGGGACTGTGGGAGGGGCTGCGCGACGGGACCATCGACATAGTGGTCTCCGACCACTCGCCGTGCGTGCCCGAGCTCAAGCGCTTCGACACCGGTGACTTCGGTCAGGCCTGGGGCGGGATCGCCTCTGTGCAGCTGGGCCTGCCGATCATCTGGTCCGAGGCCCGGCGGCGGGAGATGGGACTGCCCGACGTGGTGCGGTGGATGGCCTCGGGTCCCGCTGAATTCGCGGGTCTGGCGGACCGCGGCGCGATCCGGCCCGGAGCCCGCGCCGACCTGGTGGTCCTGGCCCCCGACGACGCCTTTGTGGTGCTGCCCGAGCGGCTCCAGCACAAGAACCCCGTCACCGCCTACGCCGAGCGAGCCCTGGCCGGCGTGGTGCGCGAGGTGTACCTGGCCGGCCGCCGCGTGGACCTCGAGCGTCCCGCCGCGGGCCATCCGGTGTTCCGCCCGGGCGCCCCCGGCGACCGCCCGGCACCGCACCGACCCTGAGACCAGCCCTGTTGTGACCCCTTCTGCGAACGGAGACCCCCGAATGACCGCATCAGATCTCACCGACGCACCCTTGACCGCAGGGCCCGCCTTCCTCGCCCTGCCCGACCTGGCCTCGCGCGCTCTGGCCGGCGCCGTGGTCCACGCCGACGACGAGTTCTTTGCCGAGAAGGAGAACCTGCTCCTGCCCGGTGCCCCGATCTTCGATCCCACCCTGTTCGGCCACAAGGGCAAGATCTACGACGGCTGGGAGACCCGCCGCCGCCGCACGCCGGGCGAGGACTCGGCGACCGTGCGACTCGGCGTGCCGGGCGTGGTCCGGGGCGTGGTGGTGGACACCGCCTTCTTCCGCGGCAACTACCCGCCGGAGGTCGCTCTGGACGGCGCGTGGGTCGAGGGGTACCCGGACGCCGCGGAGCTCGCGGCCGCACCGTGGCGCCCGCTGGTCCCGCCGTCCCCGGCGCAGGGCGACGCCCTCAACACCTACGAGGTGGCTGACGAGGCCCCGGTGACGCACGTGCGCCTGCGGATGATCCCCGACGGCGGGATCGCCCGGCTGCGCGTGCACGGCCTACCGACCCCGGACCCGCGTTTCCTCGCCGGGACCGTCGACCTGGCGGCCGCGGAGAACGGCGGCCGGATCGTGGACTGCTCGGACCTGTTCTACTCGTCGCCGGCCAACATCATCGGTCCCGGGCGCTCCCGCAACATGGGTGAGGGCTGGGAGAACGCCCGCCGGCGCGACAACGGCAACGACCACGTGACCGTGGCCCTGGCCGGCGCGGGCACGGTGGACCACGTGGAGATCGACACCTCCTACTACGTCGGTAATGCCCCCGGGTCGGCGTCGTTGCGCGGCATCCGCAGCGCCGAGGACCTGGACCGGCCCGAGGCGTGGATCGAGCTGGTCCCGCGCACGCGGCTGCAGCCGGACTGCCGTCACCGCTACCTCGTGGAGCCCGGGGCGGAGCCGGTGCAGTTCGTGCGCGTCGACGTCTTCCCGGACGGCGGCATCGCGCGCCTGCGGGTGAACGGCCGGCTCACCGCGGAGGCGCTGGACGCGCTCGCCGCCCGCATCCCGCGCGCCTGAGCGGAGCCCCCGCCGGCGCAGGTGGCGGCGCAGGTGGCGGCGCACAGGCCGCAACTGGCGGCGCCGTGCTGTCACGTAACACGGCCGACACACTGCGCCGCTAGCGTGATCCACCGTCACCCAAGCGCACGAGAGGACCCGTGGATGAAGCTCACCCCCCGCGAGCTGGACAAACTCACGCTGTTCACCGCCGCCGAGGTCGCGCGCCGCCGGCTCGAGCGGGGGGTGCTGCTCAATGTCCCGGAGGCCACCGCGCTGATCTCGTGGGAGATCGTCGAGCACGCCCGCGACGGCCGGACGGTGGCCGAGTGCATGAACCTGGGCCGCCAGGTGCTCACCGCGAACCAGGTGATGTCCGGGGTGGTGGAGCGCGTGCCCATGATCCAGGTGGAGGCCACGTTCCCGGACGGGACCAAGCTCGTCACCGTCCACGACCCCATCGGTCACGGTTCGACGGGCGCCGCGGAGCAGCAGGCATGACGCACGGCCACGAGCACGACAACGGCCACTCGCACGGCCACGAGCACGACAACGGCCACTCGCACGGCCACGAGCACAACAACGGCCACGACCACGTGCACGACCACGCGCACGGCCACCAGAACGCCCCTGATCATCGCGACCCCGCCTCGGCCCGGGTGGTGGCGGCGATCGGACCCGAGTCCGAGGCGATGCCGGAGATCGGCATCCCGTCCGCCCGGCCGGGTCGGGGCTTGAGCGAACTCGTGGAGGCGGAGTCGGCGGCGGCGGGGGAGGGCGGCGTCGTTGTCGTCGTCCCCCTGACCTTCGGTCGCGCGCCCGCGATGATCGCCGACTGTTCCCGGACGTTGCGCGACGTCCGGCCGCGGCTCGCCCCGGGGTCGCTGGTCCTGGCCGCGCCGCTCGGCGACGCGACGCTGCTGGTCACGCGCCTGCGCGCCGCGATCCGCCGGCACAGCGTCAACGGAAACAGCGTGGCGGACACCGCCGGGGCCGAGTCGGTGCTGGTGGTGAGCCCGTCGATCGACCCCTTCGCCGACGCCGAGCTGTTCCGGCTGGCGCGGCTGGCGCGGCAGTACGGCCGGCCCGGGCTGGTGGAGGTCGCCTTCCACGGCGGCGCGGAGCCCGACCCCGACGTGGCTGCCGGGCTCGCGCGCGTCGAGGCCCTCGGCGGGGGTCGGCCGCTGCTGGTCAGCGCGACCCTGGCCCCGGCGCCCGCGCTCGGCCTCGACCTGCCCGGGGAGGGCGCGTACCTGCTGGGGCCGGCGGTGCTGCGCAGCGTGCTCGACACCCGCGTCCGCGACGCGGTCCACCAGCTCGACCACGGCGACGACGGCATCGACGCCGCCCTCGACGCCGAGGACGGCCACGGCTACGCCCACTCGCACGTGGCCGCCGACGGCACCGTCTTCACCCACTCGCACTAGCCCGACGAACCCAGGAGCGACCCATGTCCGGATCGGTGCCCTACCAGTACGGCAGCGGCGACATCACCCTCGCGGCCGGCCGCGCGACCGTCGAGGTGCGCGTGACCAACACCGGCGACCGGGCCGTGCAGGTGGGCTCGCACTACCACTTCTTCGAGGCCAACCGGGAGCTGCGCTTCGACCGCCCGGCGGCCTACGGGCGGCACCTGGCGATCGGCGCGGGCCTGGCGGTGCGCTTCGAGCCCGGCCAGAGCCGCACGGTCCGCCTGGTGGACTACGCCGGCGAGCGCGTGTGTCACGGCTTCTCCGGTCTGGTCGACGGGCCGCTCGACGACCCGGCCATCCGCGAGCGCGCGCTGCAGCGCATGGTCACCGGTAGGTTTCTGAGCACGGCCGGACCAGGCGGTGGGGACGTCACCGACCGTAAGGACGACGACGACGAGGTCGCGCAGCCCGCGGGCCGGGAGCCCGTCGTCGAGGGCCCGCCCACGGTCATGCCGCGTGCCACGTACACCGACATCTACGGACCCACCGTCGGTGATCGCCTGCAGCTGGCCGACACCGTGCTGACGATCGAGGTCACGACCGACCACAACGCGGTGACCACCGACGGCTCCAGCGGGTATGGCGAGGAGGCCGTCTACGGCGGCGGCAAGGCGATCCGCGACGGAATGGCGCAGGACCCGGCGGGCACCCGGGCGTCCGGCGCGCTGGACATGGTCATCACGGGCGCGATCATCGTGGACGCGGTGCTCGGCGTGGTCAAGGGCGACATCGGGGTGCGCGACGGGCGGATCGTGGCTATCGGCAAGGCCGGCAACCCGCACCTGCAGGACGGCGTGCACCCCGACCTGGTGATCGGCCCCGGCACGGAGGTGGTGGCGGGCGAGCACAAGATCGTCACCGCCGGAGGAGTGGACACCCATATCCACTTCATCGCGCCCCAGCAGGTGGAGGAGGCGCTGTCCAACGGCGTGACCACACTGTTCGGCGGCGGCACCGGACCGGCCGAGGGCACCAAGGGCACCACCTGCACGCCGGGCGCGTGGAACATCGGGCGGATGCTGCAGGCCGCCGACGGGCTGCCGGTGAACATCGGGATCCTGGGTAAGGGCAACACCTCGCAGCCGGAGTCGGCGATCGAGCAGATCGTCGCCGGCGCGGTGGGGCTGAAGATCCACGAGGACTGGGGCACCACTCCCGCCACGATCCGCTGCGTGCAGGCGGTGGCCGATGAGTACGACGTGCAGGTGGCGATCCACACCGACACCCTCAACGAGTCCGGCTTCTACGAGGACACGCGCGCCGCGCTGGGCGACTCCACCATCCACACCTTCCACTCCGAGGGCGCGGGCGGTGGTCACGCCCCGGACATCCTGCGGGTGTGCGGCGAGCCCAACGTGCTGCCCGCCTCCACCAACCCGACGCTGCCGTACACGGTGAACTCGGTGGACGAGCTGCTGGACATGGTGATGGTCTGCCACCACCTGTCCCACGACATCCCCGAGGACGTGAGCTTTGCCGACTCCCGCGTGCGCGCGGAGACCATCGCCGCCGAGACGGTGCTGCACGACGAGGGGATCATCTCGATCTTCTCCTCGGATTCGCAGGCCATGGGCCGGATCGGCGAGTCGTGGCAGCGCGCGTTCCAGACCGCCCACCACTGCCGCGTCGAGCGCGGGCCGCTGCCCGAGGACGTGGCGGCCTCGCCCGACGGCTCGTCGCCCGACGGACGCGGCGGGGCGCGCAACGACAACGAGCGGGTCCTGCGCTACGTCGCCAAGATGACCATCAACCCCGCGATCGCCGCCGGCATCGCCGACCACCTCGGCTCGATCGAGCCGGGCAAGCTCGCGGACCTGGTGGTGTGGCCGGTCGACTCGTTTGCCGCCAAGCCCTCGCTGATCATCAAGGGCGGCATGATCGTGTGGGCGCCGATGGGCGATCCCAACGCGTCCCTGCCCACGCCGCAGCCGGTGATCTACCGCCCGATGTTCGGGGCCTACGGCGGGGCGCTGCAGTCCACGCGGGTGACGTTCCTGTCCGCGGCCGCGATCGAGGCGGGCATCCCCGAGCAGCTGGGCCTGACCTCGCCGTGCCTGCCGGTGCGTGGCTGCCGCGGGATCGGCAAGAAAGACATGGTCCGCAACGACCGCTGCCCGGACATCCAGGTGGATCCCGAGACCTACGTGGTCACCGTCGACGGCGAGCCCGCCACCATCGCCCCGGCCACCACGTTGCCGCTGGCCCAGCTGCACTACCTGGCGTGATGGGCGGCGTCGGCGGGGTTGGTGCGGAGAGGGGCGACGACGACGAGGCCGGCCGCGCGCCGGGACTGGCGCAGTTACTCCTTGCGCTCCAGTTCACCGACTCCTCGTTCCCCTCGGGCATGTACACGCTCTCGCACGGGCTGGAGGGGCTGCGGCAGCAGGGCGCCGTCGATTCGGGGTCCCTGCCGGAGGTGTTGCACGGGATCCTGCGGCACTCGGCCGGACCCGCCGATGCCACGGCGCTGGCCCTGGCGTGGGCGGCGACCCGCGAGCACGGGCCGGGCGGAGGGGGTTCCGAGCAGGGCGACGTCGGCCCTGCGGACCCTGAGCAGGGCAGCGCCGACCATGACTCTCTGCTCTCCGCGCTCACCCGCATCGACCAGCGGCTGCATGCCACCCGGCTGGCCCGCGAGTTCCGCGACGGCGCCACTCGCACCGGCAAGCAGGTCCTCGACCTGGCCGCGGAGCTGCTCGAGGACCCGGTGGTCAGTGTGTGGAACGCCCACGTCCGGGCCCGGCGCACGCCGGGTTCGCAGTCGGTGGTGATGGGCGTGGTCTACGCCCGCGGCGGGCTGGCCCAACGCGATGCCGTGGCCGCGGACCTGACAGCCCTGGTCGTCAGCCTGGCCGGCGCCAGCCTGCGCCTACGCCTGAGCGATCACCGCAGCGCGCAGGCGCTGGTCCGGGGGGCGGCGCCGGTGATCGCCGAGGTCGCCGACGCCGCGGTAAGCCGGTCGCTTGAGGAGCTCGGCGGCTTCGCCCCGATGCTCGACCTGGCCTCGTGCCACCACGAGCGCGCGGACGCGCGGCTGTTCGCCAGCTGAGCCCAACGCTCTAGTCGACCCAGTTCTCTAGTCGACCCAGTGCTCTAGCTGATCGCAGTGCTCTGACCTGCGGTGCCCTGAACAGCCTGTGCAGGGCACCCCAGGTCAGCGGCTATCAGGAGGTGCTCCCCGCGACAGCGCTGCGCAACACTGCCGAAACACGGCTCCAGTAGCGTTTCCGCCATGGCAGAGGCACAGCAGGTGTTGCGGGTCGGGATCGGTGGGCCGGTCGGCTCCGGCAAGACCGCACTCATTGAGGCACTGATCCCGGAGTTGATCGCCCGCGGGCGCACCCCGGCCGTGATCACCAACGACATCTACACGCAGGAGGACGCCGAACACGTCCGCCGCACGCTCGCCGGGGTGCTCGACCCCGCCCGCGTGGTGGGCGTGGAGACCGGCTCGTGCCCGCACACCGCCGTCCGCGACGACCCGACCATGAACCTCGCCGCGGGGGCCGAGATGCTCGAGGAGCACCCCGACGTCGACACGCTGATCTACGAATCGGGCGGCGACAACCTCACGCTCACCTTCTCCCCGGCGCTGGTGGACCTGTTCCTGTTCGTCCTGGACACCGCCGAGGGCGACAAGATGCCCCGCAAGCGCGGCCCCGGGATCACCGAGTGCGACCTGCTGGTGATCAACAAGATCGACATCGCCCAGTACGTGCGCTGCGACCTGGGCATAATGTCCTCCGACGCCGACCGCGTGCGCTCGGGCAAGCCCGTCGTCCTCACCGACTGCCTGAGCGGCACCGGGATCGACGAGGTTCTGGACTACCTCGAGTCCCGCCGGACAGGTCTGCTCGTCACGTCGTGAGCGAACACCGCGACCACGGCGCACCAGTCGGGAGCGGTGGCTCCGCAGACCGCCTCTCTCGCGCCGCCGACCCCGGGTTCGTCTGGCCCGTGGTGGCCGCCGGACCCCAGCACGGGCCGGGTTCGTTGCCCGTCGGTTCGCCCGGCAAGGTCGGGGTGCTGGACCTGGACTTCCGCGTGGACGCCGGCGGCCGCACCGTGCTGGCCGATCGGTTCCAGAAGTCGCCACTGCAGGTCATGCGCCCGCTGTACGTGGACCCGGTGCTGCGTGGGGTGCCCGTGGTCTACGTGATGTCGACCGGCGGCGGGATCGTCGGCGGCGACCGCCTGGACATGGACATCCGGCTGGCCCCCGGCGCGCACGCCCTGGTCACCACCCAGGCCGCGAACCGGGTGCACCGGATGGACGTGGGCTATGCGACCCAGACGGTCTCGCTGCGGCTGGGCGCCGGGGCGGTCTGCGAATGGCTGCCCGACCCGCTCATCCCGTACGGCGGCAGCCGGTTCCAGCAGCGGCTGCGGGCCGAGGTGCCCGAGGACGCGGTGTTGATCGCCGCCGACATCCTCTCGGCCGGACGAGTAGCCCGCGGGGAGCGCTGGGACGTGGATGCCTACGTGTCCGCTGTGGAGATCGTCCGACCCGACCAGACCCCGCTCGCGGTGGACACCACCCGCATCACCTCGGGCGAAGCCGGCCACCCGCTGGTCACGGGGGACGCCGACGCCATCGCCACTCTGTTCGTGGTGGCCCCGGGCCCGGCCGAGGAGCTGGCAACGGTGATGCGCGATGCTGCGGATGTGGCCGCGGGACAGGCCGAGGCGGAGGGGCGAACCGCGAGCGAGGGACGGGAGGGCCGGCCCGGCAGCGCGGGAGCAGTGCGCTGCGGGGTGAGCACCCTTCCCAACGGCTGCGGTGCGTGGCTGCGCGCTGTGGGCCGCGATCAGGAAGGCGTCGAAGCCGCAGTTCGCCAGGTGTGGTCGGCGGTCCGCACCCATCTGCTCGGGGCGCCGGCGCCCGACCTGCGCAAGAGCTGACCGTCGTCGTCAGGCGGGCAGTTGGGCTGGGGCTCCCCGTCGTCGTGGCGGTGCGGCGCTGTGACCTGGCGGGCGTACACAGCAGCAGCGCGACCGGCCCGGGATGCGCTGCCCCACTGTCCTGCGCGCCCTCTTGGGTCCATTCCCGCAGCGCACCAGGGCGTTCGGCGTACGAAGTGGCATCGCAAGCCGAGGGGGCAGCGTATACGGCGACGGTTACGCGGCCCCTCTGCTCGCACGGAACCCGGGGCTGGCGCCTGACCTGCGCAAAAGCTGACTGGACACGTGTCACACAGCGTTCACGCCACAGGGGTAGAGGCAACGCGCGCGAAACATTGGCGACCCCCGGGACTCACACAGCGTGAATAGCTTTACCTGCATCGAGCTTCGAGCCCCGCACCGCGGGGGAAATCGACAGCCGGTCGTCAAAGGTCAGGTCTTCAGTGAACTTCACCTCCATCTCCTCTGGTCAGCAGGGCCGCGCGAGCCGTACCCGGCGCGCGCTGGCCGCCGCCGGTCTCGTGATCCTGGGCGCCGGCGCGCTCACCGCCTGCGGCAGCAAGACATCTGACACGGCGGCGGCCGCAGCCGAGTCGTGTGTCGACACCTCCGGCGACAGCATCAAGATCGGGTCGCTGCACTCGCTCTCGGGCACCATGGCGATCTCCGAGAAGACCGTGCGCGACTCGGTGGCCCTGGCGGTCGAGCAGATCAACGCCGAGGGCGGCGTCCTGGGCAAGCAGATCGTCCCGGTGGTCGAGGACGGCGCGTCCGATCCGGCGGTGTTCGCCGAGAAGGCGCAGAAGCTCATCACCAGCGACTGCGTGGCCGCGATCTTCGGTGGCTGGACCTCGTCCTCGCGCAAGGCGATGCTGCCCGTGGTCGAGGACGCCAACGCGCTGCTCTACTACCCGGTGCAGTACGAGGGGTTGGAGGCGTCCGAGAACATCTTCTACACCGGCGCCACCACCAACCAGCAGATCGTGCCGGCACTGGACTACCTCAAGCAAGAGGGCATCAAGTCCATGTACCTGGTGGGCTCGGACTACGTGTTCCCGCAGACCGCCAACCGCGTGATCAAGGCCTGGGCCGACGCCAACGGTGTCGAGATCCTGGGCGAGGACTACACCCCGCTCGGTTCCACGGACTTCTCCACCATCGTCAACAAGGTGCGCACCGCCAACCCGGACGCGGTGTTCAACACCCTCAATGGCGACTCCAACGTGGCGTTCTTCCGCGAGTACTCCAACGCGGGGCTGTCCGCCGAGGACACCCCCGTGGTGAGCGTGTCCATCGCAGAGGAGGAGGTCCAGGGCATCGGCGCCACGAACATCGAGGGTCAGCTGACCTCGTGGAACTACTACCAGACCATCGAGTCGCCCGAGAACACCTCCTTCGTCGAGGCGTTCAAGGCCAAGTACGGCGCGAACCGCGTGACCTCCGATCCCATGGAGGCCGCGTACACCTCGCTGTTCCTGTGGAAGAACACGGTCGAGAAGGCGGGCAGCTTCGACGTGGCCGCGATCCAGGAGGCCGCCGACGGCGTGAGCTTCGACGCCCCCGAGGGCACCGTGACCATCGACGGCAGCAACAACCACATCGCCAAGACCGCGATCATCGGCGAGATCCGACCCGACGGCCTGATCTACGAGGTGTGGAGCTCCGGCGAGCCCATCCAGCCGGACCCGTTCCTCGAGACCTACGACTGGGCCGGTGAGCTGTCGGGTAACTGACACCGCACCCGGCAGACGCTTCCCGTCCCGCGCATCACACCACGCAACACGCCCGCATCCCGCCGCGGCGGTCCCGGTAAGTAAGGGCCCGCCGCGGCGGGGGGCGGGACCCGGAGAAAGGAGCCGATGTGGACATCCTCATCGGACAACTCGCGACCGGATTGAGCATCGGCTCCATCCTCCTGCTCGCCGCGCTCGGCCTGAGCCTGACCTTCGGCCAGATGGGCGTGATCAACATGGCCCACGGCGAGTTCATCATGGCCGGCTGCTACACCGCCTATGTCACCCAGCAGATCGGCTCCGCCTCCGGAATGGGGCTCGCGGTGTCCCTCGTCCTGGGCTTCATCGTGGGTGGGCTCCTGGGCGTGCTGCTGGAAATGCTCCTCATCAGACGCCTCTACGCCCGCCCCCTGGACACCCTGCTGGTGACCTTCGGCGTGGGCCTGGTCCTGCAACAGATCGCCCGCGACATCTGGGGCGCCCCCGCCGTCAACGTGGAGGTGCCCGAATTCCTGCGCGGCAGCGTCGAACTGCTGGGCGCCTCCGTCCCGCTGACCCGCGTGTTCATCTTCGTCCTGGCGATCACCTGCGTGGCCGCCGTGATGGCCGCCATGCGATTCACCCCGATGGGCCGACGCATCCGGGCCGTCACGCTCAACCGTGACCTCGCCGAGAGCTCGGGCATCAACTCCCGCCGCAGCGACGTGACCACCTTCTTCATCGGCTCCGGCCTGGCCGGTGTCGCCGGGGTGGCGCTGACGCTCATCGGCTCGACCAGCCCGACGATCGGCCAGTCCTACCTCATCGACGCGTTCCTCGTGGTGGTGGTCGGCGGCCTCGGGCAGCTGCGCGGCGCGGTGATCGCGGCCTTCGCGCTGGGCGTCCTGCACTCGTTCTTCGAATACTCCACCACCGCCTCTGTGGCCAAGGTGCTCGTCTTTGTGGCGATCATCTTCTTCCTCCAGGTCCGCCCGCAGGGCTTGTTCGCCGTCAAGACCAGGAGCCTGGCATGACTGACACCACCTCCGTCGCCCGAAACGCTGCTGCCCGACAGGACGCCGCGGCCACCTCGTCGTCGTCGTCCAGTGGTCCGGCCAGGAACGGTCCGGCCGGGAGCACGACGCACGCCGGCACCGCGCCACCCCGCCTGGCCCGCGCCCGGCGCCTGCTCGCCGGGGAGGGCGAGCGGCCCCGCTGGCTGTTCTGGGCCGGGCTCGCCGTGGCCGCGATCGTCATCTTTGGCCTCGCGCCCGCCCTGCTGTCGGACTTCCGACTGAGCCTGCTGGCCAAGTTCTTCTGCTACGCCATCGTCGCGAGCGGCATCGGCCTGGCCTGGGGGCGCGGCGGCATGCTGACCCTGGGCCAGGGCGTCTACTTCGGCGTCGGCGCCTACGCCATGGCCATGTTCCTCAAGATCTCCGACGCCCGCGACCGCGGCGGCCCGGACGCGCTGCCGGACTTCATGCAGATCGCCGGCATGCGCGCGCTGCCGTCCTACTGGGAGCCGTTCGCCTCCCCGGGGTTCGCGCTCGCGGTGATCCTGCTGGTGCCGCCGCTGCTGGCGTTCGGCTTCGGCTACCTGGTGTTCAACCGCAAGGTCAAGGGCGCCTACTTCGCGATCCTGTCGCAGGCCCTGGCCGCGGCCGCCGCGATCTTCCTTGTCAGCCGGGCCGAGCTGGGCGGCTCCAACGGGCTCAACCGCTTCACCGGGTTCTTCGGCTTCGCGCTGGCCGACCCCGCCAACCGTCAGATGCTGTACTTCCTGGCCGGCGGCGCGCTGATCGGCGTGGTGCTGCTGGTGCGCCAGCTCATGAACTCCCGCTTCGGCGAGCTGCTGGTGGCCGTGCGCGACCAGGAGGAGCGCGTCCGCTTCCTGGGTTACGACCCGGCGCTGGTCAAGTCCTTCGCCTACGCCGTCGCGGCCTTCGCGGCCGGGCTCGCCGGGGCGCTGTTCGTGCCGATCGTGGGCATCATCTCGCCGTCGGCCATCGGCATCGCGCCGTCCATCGCGTTCCTGATCGGCGTCGCGATCGGCGGTCGCGCCACCCTCCTCGGCCCGGTGCTCGGCGCGATCGGCGTGGCCTGGGCGCAGACCGCGTTCTCCGAGGCCTACCCCTCGCAGTGGACCTACCTGCAGGGAATCCTGTTCATCGTGGTGGTGGGCTTCCTGCCCGGCGGGCTGGCCTCGCTGTTCGTGCTGCGGCGCCGGCACGCCAAGGTCCAGGCCGAGACGACGACGACAACCACGACGACGAGCGAGACGACGACGAGCGCCGCCACCGCCGACCCTTCCGAGGAGACCCGATGACCCCGACCACCGCCTTCGGCATCGGCGCCGCCCTCTCGGCGGGCACCCTGACCGGCTCGGAGATCACCTTGCCCGGCGCAGCCTCCACCCGCGCCCGCGAGTCGGGCTCGGGCACCTACCTCGAGGTTCGCGGCCTGACCGTGACCTTCGACGGCTTCAAGGCAGTCGACGGCGTGGACCTCACGCTGATCCAGGGTGACCTGCGCTTCCTGATCGGCCCCAACGGCGCCGGCAAAACCACGCTGGTCGATGCGATCACCGGGCTCGTGCCCGCCACCGGCACAGTGGACAAGTCGGGGCAGCCGGTCCTGGGGCGCAAGACGCACCGGATCGCCAAGATGGGGATCGGCCGCACGTTCCAGACGGCGTCGGTGTTCGAGGACCTGACCGTCGAGCAGAACCTGGACATCGCTGCCGGCGCCCGCCGCGGACTGCTCACCCTGCTGCGTCGTCGGCGCGGGCGGGAGACCAGGGTGACCGAGGCACTGGAGACCATCGGCCTGACCGCGATGGCGGGGACCAAGGCGGGAGTCCTGCCGCACGGGCAGAAGCAGTGGTTGGAGATCGGGATGCTGCTGGTGCAGGACTCCGACGTGATGCTGCTGGACGAGCCCGTGGCCGGCATGGGCGCCGAGGAGCGCCAGGCCACCGGCGAGCTGCTGCAGCGCATCGCCGCCGAGCGCACCGTGGTGGTGGTGGAGCACGACATGGACTTCATGCGCGCCTTCGCCACCACCGTCACCGTGCTGGCCGCGGGCAAGGTGCTCGCCGAGGGCACCGTCGCCGAGATCCAGGCCGACCCCCGCGTGCAGCAGGTCTACCTGGGTACCGCGGCCGCCACCGGCACCGAGTTGGCGGATCCCGATCTGGTCGCCGACCAGGTCGCAGCCGTCCCTGTTCCGGGCACCATCACCACCTCCACCAATCCCACCACCGAGGAGACCCCACGATGACCGCTCTGCTCACGCTGTCCGGAGTCCGCGCGGGTTACGGCAGCTCCGAGGTGGTCCACGGCGTGGACCTGGAGGTCCCGGCCGGGGGAGTGGCCGCGATCCTGGGGCACAACGGTGCCGGCAAGACGACGCTGCTGCGCACCGCCGTGGGCCTGCTGCCGTGCAAAGCCGGGACCATCACCTTCGACGGCGAGGACATCACCTCGATGCGTCCGCACGCCCGGGTGGCCCGCGGGATCGGCTACGTGCCGCAGGGGCAGCAGTCGTTCACCCAGCTCACCACCGCCGAGAACCTGCAGCTCGTGGCGGACGGCCGCAAGCGAGGAAAGGCGCTGATCGACGAATCGCTGGACCTGTTCCCGGCCCTGAAGGAGCTGCTCGATCGCAAGGCCGGCCTGCTCTCCGGCGGTCAGCGCCAGCAGCTCTCGATTGCCCGGACCCTGATCACCGAGCCGCGGATGCTGGTGCTGGACGAGCCCACCGAGGGCATCCAGCCCAACGTGGTGGCGGAGATCGAGCGGATCATCGTGGACCTGGCCTCCCGCGGTGACCTCTCGGTCCTGCTGGTGGAGCAGCACGTGGGCTTCTCGCTGCGCGCCTCGGACCAGTACTACGTGATGGAGTCCGGCCGGATCTCGCACTCGGGCGCCTCGGATTCCACCGCTGCCCACGAGGTGTCGGCGGCGCTGGCGATCTGAGCATAGGCTGTGGCCCGCAGCGGCGCCTCGATCCGCAGCCGCCCGATACCTGGGTTGACCTGCCGTGCCCTGCAGCCCCGTTGCAGGGCACGGTGCTGCAGAGCGTCCGTGGACGGGCAGGCGGACCGGCCCCGGCGGCAGATGCTGCCGATCGGGCGCTGACCTGCATTGCCCTGCGGCCCCGCTTCAGGGCACCGCTGGTCAGCGACTCAGAGCAGGGTCAGTGGCCTGGTCTTCAGCGGCGGTCGGGCTACGCGCGCAGTCGAAAGATCTGACGCGAATTGTGGACGCTGTTAACCGCCCGGAACGGTGTGTGCATATTCTTATCCACAACGCCGTTTGCCCCGGCGTCATTGGCCCACCGTCCGGGTGAGAGCCAACCCTCCCTCAGGCTTGCGAGAAAGGCTCTCCCCTCATGGCGAATGCTCAACCCGGTCGTCTCAAAGAATTCCAGAAAGCTGTCGCCGGGGCCGACATGGAGGCCGCAGCCACGGCCACCATCGACTTCATCCTCAACGCCGGGGTCAACGGTTTCGGGCCGGTCAAGAGTGCGAAGACCATTGCCGACGAGGCGTTGAAGCACTCCGCGAACGACCGCGAAAAGGCGATCAAGCGGGTAGTCGCCACGCATACCCGCGTGGTCGGTGCCTCGGGGTTCGTCTCCGGTCTCGGCGGCCTGGCCACGATGGCCGTGGCTATTCCCGCAGATGTCACGGTCTTCTACACGCGTGCAACGCGGATGATCGCGGCTGTCGCCCACCTACGGGGTTACGACGTGGACAGCGAGGAGGTGCGCAGCATCATCGCGGTGTCGTTGATCGGCTCCGCCGGGGTCGAGGCCATGTCCAAGGCAGGCGTCGAGATCGGCACCAAGACGGCGGTCGCGGCATTGAAGAAGCTGCCCGGTTCCGTGCTGGTGAAGATCAACAAGGCCGTCGGATACCGGCTGGTCACCAAGTTCGGCACCAAGGGGTCGATCAACCTGGTCAAGGTCGTTCCCGTGGCCGGCGCAGCCGTGGGCGGGACCATCAATATCGCAGGCATCCGGTCGATCGCCGGGTACGCAAAGCTCAACTTCCCCGCGGTCGAGCAGGTGACGGTGCCGGGCACGGTCGGCTGACGCCGGACTGTCCCGCCGCGGCCGTGGCGTCGGCCGGGCCGATTCGAAGTCTGACCTGGGGCGCCCTGCAACCGGGGTTCAGGGCACCCCAGGTCAGCGAGCTCTGCGGGGTTAGCGGCTGCGGGGTTGACGGGTGCGGCGCCGCTGAGCTTGTCGTAACCACTGCGAATCCCGAGCGAACTTCTCGCAAGGGTTACGACAAACCTTGAAGCGGGGTTCACGCCCCGCGAAGCTCGGACAGCCGCAGCGCCAGCCTTAGCTCCAGCGCGCGGTCGCCGCGCCGCCAGCCCGAGCCCAGCACCGAGTCCAGCCGGTCGAGCCGCTGGTACACGGTGTTGACGTGCACGAACAGCCGCTCCGCGATGCCGGAGGGGCTGCCGTCGGCGGCGAACCACGCCTGCAGGGTGTCCAGCAGTGCAGAGCCGCGGGCGCGGTCGACGTCACGCACCGGTCCCAGGTTGCGATCGATGAACTGCGTGACGAACTCATGGTCGACCTCGCTGAACAGCAGCCCGTACAGGCCTAATTCCTCGGTGGCGGCGCCGTCCCCGGCACGGTCCAGCGCGATGAGCAGGCGCGCGGCTCGCCGGGCCCGCTCGACATGGTCGCTCAACCCGTCCAGTTCGGCCAGTCCGGCGATCGGCCCGGAGGCACCGACGGTCGCCCGGTGCGTCGCCAGTCGGGAGGCCACGTCGCGGGCGGTGGCGCCTGGGTCGGTCCCGGGCAGCAGCATCACCGCGCGGTCTCCGTAGGTGGTCACCAGCCCGCCGTCGGCCCGGGCGAGGCTGCGGCACTCGGCTTGGAGCGCTCGCGACATCCGGTCCTCGGCGGGCGTGACCACCAGGGCTACGAGGTCGGCGTCCACCTCCACCCCGAGCAGCGCGGCCCGTCGCGCGACGGCTTCGAGGTCGTGCTCGCCGGGAGCCAGCACCTCCGCGAGCAGCTCGCCGCGCACCCGGTTGTCGGCCTCGTCGCGCGCACGGTGGCCCAACAGGATCAGCGCGATCACCGAGCTCACGCGCTCGAGCACCCGCTCGATCGCGGGGACCGCCCCTCGGCTGGCAAAGGTGACGTAGCCCAGGTGGTCCGTTCCGGTGATGACCGGGGTGACGACGACGAGGTAACCGTCCGCATGCCGGGAGGCCAGCGCCGCAGACTGCTCGGAATCCGCGTCGACCTCCTCCAGGACCTCCCGGAGCAGGGCGATCGGAGGGCCCTCGGGGGAGCGGGCCGAGCCGATCTCCCGGTGAGCGAGGTCAAACACGGCGGCGGTGCCGCCCTCGAGGTCCACCACCAGGTCGACGATCTCCGGGACGGTGGCCCCGGCCACGACCAGCCGGGTGAGTCGCTCGTGGATCGAGACAGTGGCGGCCAGCCGCGCGGAGTTCGCACGTTCGGCGTCGAGGGCATCGCGGGTGGAGTCGAGTTCACGGCGGCGGCCGGAGCTGCGTTCAGCTGCGGTCAGCGCAGCCGAGATCTGGTCGGCGAGCAGCGCGAGCAGGGTGATCTCGTCGTGGGTGAAGTCGCGCTCGCGCCGGTCCGAGGTGAACAGCATGCCGGTGAGCCGGCCGTGGGTACGGACGGGGACGCCGAGGATCGCCTTGACGCCCTCGTCGAGGATGATCGGGTCGATGACGTGGGTGTACTGCTCGTCGGCCAGGTAATTGCGAGTCCAGCGCGGCGCCATGGCCTGGGCGACCTGGCCGCCCAGGCCGAGCCCCATGCCCAGCCGGATGGTGTCGAACTTCGGACTGGTCGCGCCCTCGGCCATCCGCATGTAGGTGTCTCCGCGCTCGGGGTCCAGCAGCATGACGTAGGCCAGGTCGGTGCCCACGAGCTGGCGGGCCCGGCGGATGGCCACGTGCAGCACCGCGTCCTCGTCCTCCGCGCCCGCCAGTTCCGCGGAGGCGTCGAGGACGTCGCGCAGGCCCAGTGCCAGGTCAACGGCCACGGTCAGCGGCCGGTGAACTGCGCCTTGCCGGGGCCGGAGTCGATGAACGACTGCATGCCCAGTTCCCGGTCCTCGGTGGCGAACAGGGCCGCGAACAGCGCGCGCTCGATGCTCAGGCCGGTGTCCAGATCGACCTCGATGCCGCGGTCGACGGCCTCCTTGACCGCCCGCAGGGCGAGGCGGGGGCCGCCCACGAACTGGCGGGCCCACTCGACCGCGCGGTCGGTGGCCTGGCCGTCCGGGACGACCTCCTCCACGGCGCGCAGCTCGAGCGCCTCGGCGGCGGTGAGCGTGCGGCCGGTCAGACACAGGTCCTTGGCCACGGCGGGGCCGACCAGCCGGGCCAGGCGCTGGGTGCCGCCGGCGCCGGGGATGATGCCCAGCAGGATCTCGGGCTGGCCGAGCTTGGCCTTCTCCGCGGCGATCCGGCGGTCGCAGCACAGGGCGAGCTCCATGCCGCCGCCCAGCGCCGCGCCGGTGAGGGCGGCGACGGTGGGCTGGGGGATCGCCGCGACCGCGGTGAACGCCGACTGCAGCGCGCGCGCCTCGGTGAGCATCTGCGCGTACGGCATGTCCCGCATCTCCTTGATGTCCGCGCCGGCGGCGAACACGCGCTCGCTGCCGGTGAAGACCACCGCGTCCACATCGTCCCGACCCGAGACCTCGCCGGCGACCGCGCGGAGTTCCTCCTGCATCGCGCGGGACAGGGCGTTGACCGGCGGTCGGCCCAGGGTGACCAGCGCGATCCCGTCGGTCACGTCAAGGGAGAGGAACTCGTATGGGGATGGAGATTCAGACATGGGCACGCTCCTAAGCTAGGGGGATTCTCCATTGTATGTGAACCACGCCACTCCTAGGTTCATGGGGTGCTCTCCGCGCGATGTGAGCGGGCTCACAGGCCGGTAGAGCGCACCGCTGGCTCACACATGAAGGAGCTGAACCAATGTCATCCACTGCTCGGGTGCGGCCCGGTCCCGGGAAGCCCTGGCGACCGCCACTGGGTCCCGAGGGCTTCCGCTGGGAGATCCCGGAACGATTCAACATCGGCGCCGCGTGCACGGAGGCTCATCCCCAGGACGACCCCGCGATCGTGGTGGACCGCGGCGACGATCCGCCGGAGATCACCACGTTCGGTGAGCTCGGCGCCCGCGCCCGTCGGCTCATCACCTTCCTCCGCGACCGCGGGGTCGGCGAGGGCGACCGCGTGGCCGTGATGTGCGCGCAGTCCGCCGAGACCGCCGTGGCGCACGTCGCCGCCTACCTCATGGGCGCGATCGCGGTCCCGCTCTCGGTGAAGTTCGGGCCCGAGGCGGCGCTCTTCCGGATGGGCGACTCGGGCGCCACGGCGGCGGTCTTTGACGCCGACTGCTACGAGCGCCTGGCCGCGGAGTTCGCCGAGCTGCCCGAGCTGGCCACCGTGCTGGTCACCGGCGACGCGGTGCCGGAGGCGACCTCGCCGGTGGCCGGGGCGATGTTGGCCGCCGGAACGGCCCCGGCGGTCGCGACGAGCGCGCTCACCGTGCTGCCGCTGTCGGTGACGGACTCGGCCGACCTCGCCGTCGACCTCCCCGACACCGGCCCCGACGACCCCGCGCTGCTCATCTACACCTCCGGAACCACCGGCCAGCCCAAGGGCGCGCTGCACGGACACCGCGTGGTCCTGGGGCACCTGCCCGGCGTGGTCCGCGCGCTCGATGGGTTCCCCGAGCAGGCCGACGTGTTCTGGACCCCCGCGGACTGGGCCTGGGCCGGCGGGCTGCTCGACGTGCTGCTGCCCAGCCTCTACAGCGGCGTGCCCGTGGTCGCCTCCAGCCGGCGTCCCAGCCCGGAGACGGTCGAGCACATCCTCCGGAGGCACGGCGTGACCTGCACCTTCCTGCCGCCGACCATCCTCAAGATGATGCGCGCGTCCGACGTGGACTACTCGCACACCGGGCTGCGGGCGGCGTTCTCCGGCGGTGAGTCCCTCGGGGAAGCCGTGGCCGAGTGGGCGCGCGAGGCGCTGGACGTGCGGGTCAACGAGATCTACGGGCAGACCGAGTGCAACCTCATCGTGGGAACCTGCCACGCCGAGTTCGACACCCCGCCCGGCTCGATGGGCCGCCCCACGCCCGGTTTCGACCTGGTGCTGCTCGACGAGCTGGGTCAGCCGGCCGCGGCGGGGGAGGTCGGCGAGATCTGCGTGCGACTTCCCAGCCCCAACGCGTTCCTGCGCTACTGGAACGCCCCCGAGAAGACCGCGGAGAAGACCGCCGACGGCGTCCTGCACACCGGCGACCTCGCCCGGGTCGACGACGAGGGGAACTTCTGGTTCTCCGGCCGCAACGATGACCTGATCTCGTCGGCCGGTTACCGGGTGGGCCCCGGCGAGATCGAGGACCAGATCCTGCGTCACCCCTCCGTCGAGATGGTGGCCGTGATCGGCGTGCCGGACGAGTTGCGCGGCGAGGCGATCGTGGCCTACGTGGTCCCCGCCGAGGGAATCGACCGGACAGACCAGCTCGCGGCCGAGATCCAGGCCTTTGTCAAGGAGCGCCTGGCGTTCTACCAGTACCCGCGGGAGGTCGTCTTCCTGGACGAGCTGCCCACCACCAACACCGGCAAGATCCGTCGGGCGCAACTGCGCGCCGATCACTCCTGACTCCTCACGAAGGACGTGCAATGAACAATCCCGTAGTGATAGGCATCGTGCTGGCCTACTTCCTGCTGATGTTCGTCATCGGCGCCTGGGCCAACACCAAGATGAAATCGGCCAAGGAGTTCCTGGTGGCCGGGCAGTCCCTCGGCTTTTTTGTCATGGCCATCGCCAGCTTCTCCTCCATCCAGTCCGGCTGGGGAATGGTCGGCGGCACCGGGCAAACCTATTCCTGGGGCCTGCAGGCGCTCATCGCCGTCGGGCTGTTCGCCCCGTTCGGCTTCGCCGCCGCCTGGTTCCTGCTGGGCAGCCGGCTCAACTGGATAGGTAAGAAGCACCACGTCTACTCGGTGCCCGACCTCATCCGGATCCGCTTCCAGGACCGGACCTCCCACGCCACGATGTCCGTGGCGGTGTTCATCGCCGCCATCGCGTACATGACGGCGCAGGTCACCTCGATCGGCGTGATCATCTCGCTGCTGCTCGGCACCTCGTTGGCCACCAGCGCCTGGATCGGCTCGCTCGTCGTGGCGGCGTACACGATGGCCGGCGGCATGCTCGCCGCCGTGTGGACCGACCTGGTGCAGGGCGTGCTCATGGTGGTCATGTCCGTGGGCCTGTTCATCTTCGCCGTCCAGGTGGCCGGCGGCTGGAGCCCCATGCTCGAGACCATCTCCTCGACCAGCGCGGAGCTGCTGGCGATCGACGGCGTCAAGTCGCCCACGTACATCTTCGCCTTTGGTCTGCTGATCTTCGTGGGCGCCGTGGGCCAGCCGCAGCTGCTCACCAAGTTCCTCATGCTGCGGGACATGACGCAGCTCAAGTGGGGCGCCGCCGTCGCCGGCATCGCCTACGGGATCACCACCCTGTTCTCGGTGGGCATCGGCCTGGCCACCCGCTCGATGACCATCACCGGCGACGCCCCGGAGCTGGAGAACATCGACGACACCGCCATCTGGTTCCTCGACTCGGTGACCAACCCGATCGTCGGCGGCATCGCACTGACCGGCCTGCTCGCCGCCATCATGTCCTCGGCCTCGAGCTTCATCACCATCGGCGCCTCGTCGATGATGCGCGACCTGCCCGCGGCGTTCGGCATCAAGGTGACCCGCGAGCTGCTGTGGAGCCGACTCGCCAGCCTCACCCTGGTGGTGCTCTCGGTGCTGCTCACCCTGTTCCTGTCCCAGGTGGTGTTCCTGCTCGGCGCGCTGGGCTGGGCCGCCTTCGCCGCGGCGATCGTCGGGCCGGTGGTCCTGTCCATCTACTGGCACCGCGCCACCGCGACCGCCGTGACCGTCACCGTGGCGTTCGCGATCCTCGGCAACATGGTCATCACCTCGCTGGCCGCGCGGGACGTCATCTCCGTCCCGGCGTTCATGCAGGTCGGCGGCGTCTCGCTGCTCGTGTCGATCCTGCTCTTCTACGTGGTCTCGCTGCTGACCTCCAACCGTCATCCCGACGCGACCCTCGAGCACCTCTACGGCGGCCCGCGCGCCACCGACGACCGTCCCCTCACCGGCACTGCTGGCGAGTCCGCCGCGGCCGCCGCGTCCACCGAAAGGACCGATCATGTCTGACCTCACCACCCGCGGCGTCGCCGCGACGCCCGAGCCCGAGCACAAGCGCGCCGGCACCCTGGTCCACGCGTTCGCTGCGGTCTCCGCCTTCGCGCTGATCGGGATGCTCGCCGACATCTGGCAGATGGTGTTCCTGGCCGTCCCGCTGTTCGCGGTGGTCATGATGATGCTGGGCTCGCTCCGCGCCAACGGCTCCTGGGATCGGGTGTCGACCCTCGCGATCGGCGCCTACTGCGGCGGGTTGGGTGTGCTGGTGCTGTGGTCGATCCTCACCGCGAGCGGCGACTCGGAACTGTGGGGCCTGCCGATGTCCATGGGCGTGATCTTCTACCTCATCTGGCCGTACACGGCGGTGGGCGCAGGGCTGCTGTACGCCTTCGTGTTTGACCGCACGATCGACGAGAAGCATCTGGCGGGGGCCGCCGGCTGATCGCCGCCTCCTCCCGCGGCTGCGGAGGAGCAGTGCGAGGCCACCCGCCGGGTCTGCCGAACAGTGCGAGTGCTCAACCGATCTCGTAACCCAGCTCGTCGGCTGCCGAGATGATCAGGTCCCGCAGCCCACTGTGCTGGAGGGGGCGCTCGAACTCGAGGTGGGCGGCCGCCAGCGAGTCCGCAGCCGTGGAGAACAGCACCACCGATGACGATGGTCCATAGCTCGAGCGGTACAGCATCCCGTCGACCTCCGGATCCGCTGCTCGTATGGCGCGCGCCCAGTGCTGCGCTACTGAGTGCTGCTCGTGCGAGAGACCGTGATGACCGCCGGCCCGGATGGCCCAGGTCGACCCCGCGGTCAGGTCGAGTAGTCGTACCGGCCTGCCCAGCCGGGCCGCGTACAGGTACGGATGACCCGTCCTGGCGTCGATCATCCGATCTCGCTGAAAGCACTCACCGATCGCGGTGGAAGGGGTGAGTGCCGCGTACCACGAGCTTTCGTCGGAGTGATCTCCAATAGGCAGTGGGTGGGGATCGAATCTCGAGTGTGGCCCGTGGGTACGGGCTGTGTTCCATGGCAGGGCGTAGGGCGCGCTGGTGAAGACGATTCGCCAGAGGAGTTGGTCATCGCCCAGCGTGGTGCAGTCGTCCGGCTCGGGTGGTGGGACTTCGGCCGGCAATGGGAATCGGGCGTCGACCATCAGGGCCCATGCCAGCCACGCGCCATATCGAGCACCGGTTCCACGGGTTCGCCGGCGGCCAGCCAGTCGCGCACCGACCAGCCCTGCAGCTCATCTCGCTCGATGGTGAGGAACCGGTAGACCGACACCGGCGTCGCGGTGTCCGGGATCAGTGGCCACAACTCCTCCCACCCCGGCAGGAGTTCGCCGGCGTGGAACTGAGTGATCGGGATCCTCCACTGGGTCCCGTCCCGGTATGCCCATATGCGTCCGGCGTCGGCGAGTTGGCGGAGGCGGGAGGCGCCTACCCTGACGTGTTGAGACGCCTGTAGGGAGGACAGGGCTGCCGCGTCCAGTTGCGCCTTTGTCGCCAGCGCCGCGGTTGCCATGTCGAGCCGACGTTCCTGGGGCACCGCGCGCACGTGCGGTGCGATCAACGCGGACTCTCGCGCGGTCAGCGGCGAATACGCAGGGCTGCGGGACTCTTCTCGGAGTTCGACGGTCAGTGCATCGAGATCCGTGTCCGACTCCAGGCCAAAGCGCCGTACCCATTCGCGCATCGCCGTTCCGAGCTCGGCCGAGCGCCTATCAATAGTGGTCATGGTGCCTCCTCGTCCCAGGGGAACGAATGCCAGGATATCAGCGTCTAACACTCACTAGTGGCTGCAAATCTGCGGGATCGGTCGGGAGTACTTCCAGTCAGAGCTGGTAGGACAGCTCCTCCCACGAATGCCGCCGCCGCCACTCGGCGCGGTTCCGGTTGCGACAGTGTGGCGGTGGGCGGCCCGCCGAACAACCGGGGCGCGCAAGATTCCGAGAAGGCCTCCGGCGCAGTACCGAGCAGTCAACGATGGGGGAGACCTGCGGCGAGAGGAGCGACATGCACGTCGACAGCGGCGGGGAACGCAACGAGACCGAGGCGCAGCGGATCGACCGCAACTGGATCGAGCTGCTGCAGGAACTGCGCATCGTCCAGACCGGCGGCCAGGTGCTCACCGGCTTTCTGCTCGTGGTGCCGTTCCAACAGCGTTTCGCCGACCTCAGCGACGGCGGTCGCGCCCTCTACCTGGTGGTCCTGTCGCTTGCTCTCGTCTCGACCGTCATCCTGCTGGCTCCGGTGATGATCCACCGCGCGGTGTTCCGCTCCCACCGCAAAGACCGGGTGCTGCGCCAGTCCGCCGCACTCCTCCGTCTGGGACTGGCCATGCTGTCCATCGCGATGGTCGGTCTGGTCGCGCTGGTCTTCACGTTGGTGCTCGGGACCGTGCCGGGGATCGTGGCGGCGGCTGTGATGGCCACCTTCGTCGTCGTCATGCTCTTCGTGGTCCCCGCCCGCGTCCGTCGCCATGTCGCGACGATCCCCTATGCCTCCGATTGACCGCCTCCAGCGTCACCTGAGCTGCCCGAGCAGCTCCTTCCACACCGGCCGCCAGAAGTCGATGGCCTCGGCCGAGTCGAGCTTGGTGTGCCCCAGTCCGATCGAGCACTTGCCGCCGGCCTTGTCGCTGAAGTTCACGGCCACCCGGGTGCCGTCGGCCAGCGGCACCCGCCAGTAGCGCCACTTCTCGCTGCTCGAGGTGGCGGCAGGTGCCTCCACCGGGACGCCGCCGAACTCCTCGCGCGAGCCGACCAGAGCCACCCACGCCTGCAGGGCCGCGTCCTTGTCTCCGATGACCGTGCGCGAGGCGGACAGCTGGAAGTCGCCGTCGCAGGACTGCCCCGGAACGCGTAGCCCGGCGTGCTGCTCGTAGGCGACGGCCGTGCCCTGGGCCCACCACTCGGCCCGCTCAACCTGTGCGGGCATGTGCTCCAGGGTCAGCCGCGCGATCGCGGTGTGGCCGAGCTCGCGGGCGCCGGCCTGATCGAGCAGCTCGGCCCACTCGTCCCACGGGCGTCCGGTGGCGGAGGCGATGGCGGCGGTGTTGGACGGCTTGGTCATGTGCTCATGGTGCCTCACCGGCGCTAATGGAGGGACGACGACAAGGCTCCTGAGCACGTGGGGTCAGCAGGCTGGTTTGATGAACGCCTTCACGTACCCGCCGGTCTCGTGCAGCAGGGCGTCCTTCCGCGACTTCGAGAGCGGCCGGGGAGTGTCGGTCACCCAGACGGCGCCGTCAAAGCACTGCTCGAAGTAGATCCGCACTCGCGAGACGTGGCCCCAGTAGGTCACGGCCAGCAGCGACTCGTATCCGCGTTCCCGGGCGATGCGGGTGGCGGCGGTGGTCTCGCCCTCCGTGGTGTCGACGTCCGGGGTGAAGCACTCGATGTCGATGCTCCGCCCGTCGCGGGCGGTGATCGGGGTGGTGGCGCAATACGACTTGAGAGCGGTGGCGTAGGGGCTGGGTCCGCCAGACGGATGAGAGACCAGGATGTGGTCGGCCACCCCTTCTTCCGCGAGGTGCCGGGCGTAGATGTAGCGGTCGTCCTGAGCTCCGGCGACCACCACGATGGCGTCGACGCGATCGGGAGAGTCGATCCGCGGAAAGAGAACCGCGCGTGCGGCGGTCAGCCCGCCTACAGCGATGGCAAGGACTACGAGGGCGGTCGCGACGAGTGCGATCCGGCGGCGCCGGGAGCGGGGTCTCACGGGATCGAGGCTACGGCGCGGTTCTGTGGCCGGGCTGAGGTCAGCGCCACGGAGAGGGCCCCGGCCGAGAAGCTCTCTCGACCGGGGCCTTTCCTCACGCCTCGGTGGTGTCGATGCTGGCCTTAACGGCGGTCTCGGCCCGGGCCGCGCTCGTCGCGGCAGACGGGCTAGTGGCAGACGGGCTAGTGGCAGACGGGCTAGTGGCTGACGGGCTGGCGGCCGGCGCCGCCGCCGGGCTCGATGTCACAGCAACTCGCGGCATGGGCGGCAGGTCGAAGGTCCAGCCGGCGGTGCCGTCGGGCCGGAGCATCGCCTGCTGCGCGGAGTCTTCGATCAGGAAGGAGATGACGATCTCGTAGTCGCGTCCCGGCGACAGGGCCGTGGTCCGCGAGCTCGATGCCTGCTCGCAATCCGAGTTGATCCGCTTGGCCTCGCGGGTCATCCCGCTTGAGCGGATCTCGGCGAAGTCGTCCGGGCCGATGGATGCCCAGCGGTCCGAACCCGCCTCGGCGGAGGTGGTGACGCTCAGGCTGAGCTCGACACCGCAACCGGGCGTGCGCACGATGTCCTGGACCTTTGCGATGCCCAACTCGACGCCGGCGCGGTTCACGACGGCGAACTCGCGGCCGACACGCACCGACGCGGGCTGCTGCGGGCCGTCGGCCACGGGGGCCTGCTCGGCGGCCTGCTCGAGGGCCTGCTCGGCGGCCTGCTCGGTGGTCGTTGGAGTCGCGGCCTGGGCCGGGACGGTCTCCGGTACGGCGGTCTCCTCCGCAGTCGGCGCGGTGGTCGCCAGCGCAGCGCTCGGATCGGACGGGTTGAGAATCGCGGGTGTCGAGGTCGCAGGTGCCGAGGTCGCAGGAGCGCTGGTCGCGGAACCCGGGATCGCGGTCTCGGTCCGCGGCGTCGCTGCAGCAGCCTCGTCGAGGGACGGCAGTGCCGCCTCGCCCGCGATGACCTCGACCTCTTCGACGTCGTCAACCGCCTCGAGGTCGTCGCCAGACTGGTCGTCTGCAGCCTGCTCCTCCGCCACCTGCTCCTCTGCTACCTCGACGATCGACCGCAAGGAGAGCGGGCTCGCGGCGGTCGCTTCCGACGGCTGGTTCGGCGATTCCGGGAGAGCGGAGGGTGCGGCGGTGGTGGGGCGCGGCGCCTCGTCCGGCGTGGCCCGCGCGAGGCCGCATTCGGCGGACGCGAGTGTGACGTGAAGAGTGAAGTTCGTAGCGGCCTCCCTGCTCGTGACATACAGACGCGCCTCGGCTTTCGCCCACCCCGGCCCCTCCGACTGGTGGTACTGCAGAACGCCGGTGACCTTGTCGTGCGTTGCGGACGTCTGGTGATTCGGCCGCGGCAGGAACAGCTCCGCCTTCTCCTTGAGGATGATCGGGCCGCCGGCGGAAACGCGGGCCCGGCCGACCTGCCCGGGGACGCACGTCGCCGTGGCGGAAATGGGGCTCTGGTTGTCGGAGGTGCCATACGCCAGGAGCTCGTTGCCCTTGAACCCTGCCTGCCAGAGTCGGAGGCGGTTCACTTCAGAGGACGCGAAGCTCGTGCCCGGAGAGAGATCCTTGCTGGTCCCGCACCGTGTGGGCTGGGGCAGATCCACGGTCGCGCATGACCTCCCGGCCATCTCGAGCGGTAGCGCCCACAACAACCCGCTGTCGCTGTGATTCAGCGGCTGGACCGCGGGGCTGGGAGCGCTGGTGTTCGCAAGGACGCGGGCCGGAGTGGTGGTGGACGAGGTGACCTGGCGTTCGATGACACCGTGGCCGGAGATGGCGCGGGCGTAGTTCTTGCCTGCGTTCGGGTTTGCCATCCCGAACACCGAGCCGCCGCGGGCCGTGTCCTGCCAGGCGGCCTCGGTGGGACGAATGGTGGCGGCGCCAAGGGCCAGGGTGGCGAGCATGGTGACGATGCCGGCGAGGACCAGGGTGATCTGAAGGTGGCCGCGGGTCTTCCGCAGTGATTTACCCAGCGTCCTACTCATTGCCCGACCGCCCGCTCGCCTCGTCCTCGTCGTCGTCATTCTTGGGCCAGAACGTCCACAACACACCGAGCGCGGCGAGCATGGTGATCCCGCCCAGGGCCATCGGGTTGCCGAACCACACGATCACCTTGGCGAGCTCCGGGACGGACCAGAGCACCTGGCGGACCGTGGTCACCCGGTACATGCCCTGGTCGATGTCGGGGTTCGCGTCACCCTTCATCCGGATGAGCGCCTCGCCGGGGACCTGCGGGTAGATCTCGACCACCCGGTGCGTCACGGGGAGCTGTCCCTCGCGGTCGACGGTCACCACGTCGCCGAGCTCGATCTGGTCCGCCGAGATCTCCTTGACCACGGCCACGGACCCGGTGGGGATGGTCGGCGACATGGACCCGGTCTTGAACATGATCAGCGTGACGTTCATCGACACGGCCAGGATCACCAGCGCCACGCAGACCACGCCGCCGGCGGCGAGCAGGTTACCGATCCCGGCCCCGAGGTACGACCAGACGGAACGCTTCTGAGGCGCGGGCTCGAGCGAGGGGTTGCCGGCGGGCTGCTGGCTCGGGCTCTCCGTGGCCGGTGCGCTCATGATGTTCTCCAGATCGAGGGGTTCAGCGGGGGGATGGCGTGCGAGGGGAGGGGCGAGAGCTGCGGCGGTGGCGGGTCAGACCCACCACCGCCGCGGATTGAGCTTCTGCTGCGGGGTCAGACCTTCTCGACGCTGGCGGCGTCGAACTTCCACTGGATGGAGTCGGTCGTGGTGGGCGGGGTCTCCGTCGGGGTCTTGGCATCGAGCGTGGCGCTGAAGCAGAACCACTGGGTGGCGCCACCGGCGAGCGTGAACGAGTTCATCAGCTGGTTGACGGCGTCGAGCTTGACCGTCTTGACGGGGGCGACGCCGACGCAGGTGGTGGGCTTGGTGGCGAGCGGGGCGCTGACGCCGACGGTGATCCACTTGCCGAGCGCCTTGGAGTCCGCGTTGACCTTGGTCAGCGTGACGTTGGCGTCCATCTTGTTGTGCTGCTCCTTGAGGCCGACCGTGGCGTAGACCGACTCGCCGGGCATCATGCCGGTCGCCTTGGGGCCGAACTGCATGGTGCCGGCCGTCTCGGCGGTCATGAACTCGTCCCACTTGGTGCCGCCGTCAAAGCTGGCCTGGATGTTGAACGCGCTGTCGCCGGTGCCGAACTGGCTGACGCCCCACGCGGTGTCCGACCAGGCGGCCAGGGTCACTGCGGCGCCGACGCCCAGCACCAGACCGGAGGCCATGATGGCGCGGGTCTTCTTGCGACGGTTCATCTTCTTGGCGGCGGGCTGGGGGGTCTGGGACACGGAGCTTATCGGAGAGCCTTTCAGGTGAGGGAGAGGGAACTGCGTCAACGGAACTTGTTGATGCGACTCATTTATTATCACTTAGCTACTCGCCGGTAACCTAATGAAATCCCCAATCTGTTCCCAACGTCACATTCTGACGAATTTGTATCATTAGCCCTCTCACCTGGGAACCTGACGCCTTTCTCAAGTTCGATGACACCGTGAACTGCGGAAACTGACAGGTGTCTGGAAAAACTGGACAGGGCATCAGGTTCGGCGATCTGGGGAAGTTGACGACGACGACGAGGCCCCGCAAACGTCGAACAACGCCGCCGACCCGGAGTTTCCGGGTCGGCGGCGGCGATTCAGGGAGTTGCGAGTCCTACGCCCACCGCTCCATAAAGCCGAGGGTGGCGGTGTCGACGACCTCGGGGTCTGACGCCGTGAGGAAGTGCTGGCCGCCCTCGATGATCTGCAGCTCCGCGGACAGGGAGCCGGTGAATCTCGCGATGCCGTCCTCGGCGTTGGCCACGGAGTACACCTGATCGGCCGTGCCCTGCAGCCACAGCACCGGGCAGGTCACCTCAGTCAGCCGCGCCTCCAGGCCGTCGCGGTCGCGCAGATTGATGGAACTGGTGCGCAGGCGCCGGCGGCCCTCATCGCCGACGTAGTTGGCGCGGTAGGTCCGGATCCGGAAGTCCGTCTCGGTCTCCGGGACGTTGTCCCCGAGGCCGGCGCCCAGGACGGCGACCGCAAAGTCGTCGTCGACCACCCAGTCCTCGCCGATGGGGGAGGCCAACGCGTCGATGGCGGAGCTGCAGAACTCGGAGCCGCTCCAGCACCCGCGGTCCACGCTGGCCCGGCTCTCGTAACCCACGGAGGTGCCGCAGATGACGATGCCCTCGATGGCACCGGGGTCGAGCAGCGCCATCCGCGTGGCGATCCACCCGCCCTGGGAGGTGCCGAGCGCGAAGGCCTTGGGGATCCCGAGCGCGTCGATCACCTGCAGATTGGCGATGGCGCTGTCCCAGTAGGTGAAGTCCTTCCGGAGCGGTGCGGCCAACCTGGACGCTCGGCCAAACTGTGATCTTCATCACGCCACAACTCGGCCCGCCGTGGCGGGGCCAGGTGTCGTCTCATGTCGAGGCCGTCGAGGCCGTCGAGGCCGTCCACCTTGGCGTCGGCGGTGGCGGCTGCAGTAGCGAGGAATTCACGCCTCGCGGGTCAGGCCAGCGTCCACCCGTTGCGAAAAGCGAACTCGCTCGCGACGGTGAACACCACCGGCCCGTTGAGCGGGGAGGTGAAAGTGGGCGCTGCCGGCAGGGCGTCTTGGCTGGCGGCGAACAGCACGGCCATGTCCTGGCCCGTGAGGGTCGACCGGACTTGCAGCCCGTCGAGCTCCTCCTCTTTGAGTTGGGCGGTCTCCCAGATGGCGTGTCCCCAGTTTCGGCAGGTTGGTTTGGGGGCGGACAGCAGCGCGTGCGATGCGCCCATGCGGAGTGGCCAGCCCTGGGTGAGATCGAGCAGCTGGAGTGTCCGAGTCGGTGACCAGGAGGTCGCGAAGGGGCTCGCTGCCACGGTATTGATCCGTTCGCGATCCTGGAACACCTCGCCGATGCAGGTTTCGAGGTCGTAGGCGGTGTAGAGGACTGTGCAGTCGGGGTGGCTGGTGACGGGTTCGGGGTGCGGGTCCCATCGCATGGCTCCGAGGGGCCCGTATGCGCGGTAGGTGTTCCAGGCGCTGGGGTGCCGCCCGCTGGTCCTGTGGATCCGCCACAGCGCTTTCCCGGGGCGGACCGGCACCAGGTCCGACGCATCCCATTCCAGTGGGCGGCGAGGTGACCTCGGGGCCTTTGCTCGGCGGCTCAACTACGTGCCACTGCGTCGAGGAGGGCCGCGATCACCTCGGGGTCGCCGCCGCCCACGAGGTAGTCAACGGGCGACAGTCCATCGAGCTCGTCGTTGGGAAGAGTCATGAAGTTGCCCAGTGACACGGTGTCCATCTCCGCAGACGTCAGTGCCCCGATGATCTCGGACATGCCCGGCAAGGCCTCGCCCTTGTAGAACTGCCACGACGGGAAGCGCGGCCGGCCATCGCGTTGGACTGCCAGGAGTTGGCCGTTGCTCACCCGCCGAGAAACCACGGTCCTATCCCTGTTCAGAAGGTGGGCGGCCTCGTCCCGGCTAAGTGTGTCCAGTATGAACTGGGCGGCGTTGGCTACGGCGATCTCTGCCCGTAGCTTGTCCTCGGCTTCTGGCCGCCAGTCGTCGAGGGTCGACGGATCGCTCAGACCGGCGTGATCGCGCAGGTAATCCAGGTCGGATTGGCTGACTGGGGCGGTCCTCGATGAGGTGGACCGCTTCATGTGTGCCCGGACGTGGTCAGCCAGGCTAGTCGCATCCTCTAAGGACAAGCCCAGATCGCTGAGCAGTGTGGCCATGACCGCTGCTGCCTGATCCTGGGGCGTGGACTCGGGCTTCCTCGAACCAAGGTTCTGCTCCACGATGCGAGCCGGAACCTCCAGCTGCCTCCCGCTGGAGGCGAGGACTGGCTGCCCCGAGGGGGTGACGAGGTTCAGTTGCATGTCGTCCTTGAGCGCCTGGTCGATCGTGACGCCTTCGCTGGCGTCGTTCTTCCGTCGCCGTGGTGTCGTCCGCCTGGTAGGAGGGTTGGCCTTGCGAGTATCTGCCATCGTTCGCTCCTTGGTTGCACACCAACGCTACCCGTGTGCAAACCTGTGCGCATCAATAGCGCGCGGCGAGGAGACCCCGATCGCACTGCGCCGCGAGAGGCAGGACTGCGGCTCACTTCGACTGTGGGCGGCGTGCTCGGGCTCCCGCCCGTGACCAGAGCTGTTCCGGCCCCCAGAATCGAGATCTGACGCGGCAGGCCCGCCCCGGTCCTGGCGCCCGTGCCGACCTGTCCTCGGCCCCGGCCCCGACCCACAACAGTCTGGGCCCCGTCAGAGATCCCCCGGCAGCTTGTCCCGGCGGATGTCCCGCCACGACGATTGCCGCAGCACGCCATCGTCGGAGAACCCCTGGTGGCGGACCTCCACCACGAGCTTGGGCAGCACCCAGATCGCGTCGCGGCGGGCGTCGGCGGGCAGTTGCTCCACAAAAGGGCTGGTCTTGCGGCGCAGGGGCTCGAGTTCGTCGAGGATCGCGCGTCCCTGCCTGTCGGTGAACCCCGTGCCCACCCGCCCGATGTAGGTCAGGCCCGTCTCGGCGGGCAGTCCGAGCAGCAGCGAGCCCAGCGACCCGGACCGGCCGCCCTTGCCCGGCCGCCAGCCCCCGACCACGGCCTCGGTGGTCGTGAGCAGCTTCTCCTTGAGCCAGGACTTGGAGCGTCGTCCCGACTCGTAGCGCGAATCGCGGCGCTTGGCCACGATGCCCTCCCAGCCGAACTCCGTGGCCTCGGCCAGTGCGCGGTCACCGGGGCCGTCGAGCACCTCGGGCACCTGCACCCGCTCGACCTGCGACAACCTGGCGGATAGCGCGTCCAGCACCTCCCGCCGACGCTCCCACGGCTGAGTTTGCAGGTCCACGCCGTCGACCTCCAGGACGTCAAAGACGAACAGGTGCACCGGACCGATCGAGGAGTCCGTGCCGCCCGCCGCGGCCTGCTTGGCCAGCGCCGCGAAGTTCGGCACGCCGTCGGGGCCCAGGACCACCAGCTCGCCGTCGATGACCGACGGCACCTTGAGCGCCTTCGCGAGCCCCGGGAAGCCGTCGGCCAGAAAGTCCAGCGAGTTGCCGTTGCGGCTCACCAGCCGGGTGTGCTCGCCGTCGGTCGCCACGGTCACGCGGTAGCCGTCCCACTTTCCCTCGAACGCCCACTTCTCGCCGGGCAGGGCCGTCACCGCGCCGGCCGTTGGGATCATCGGCAGCGGGGGAGCGGCGGGCCGCTGACCTGCATCGGGCCCCCGCTCACCTTCGGGCTGCTTCCCGGCGTCGGGTTGCCGATCAGCGTCCGTGGGGTAGGACGATTTCGGGTTGGCGTGCCCGCCATAGAAGGAGTCCGGCGACTGGTCCTTCATGTACTGCACGATCCACTGGTTCTTCTCGGCGCTCGTGCGGATCAGCACGTACCGGCCGGACACCTTGTCGCCGCTAAGCCACACGATGATCTCGTCGTCGCGCCACTTCTCGCACTCATACGTGCCGCGATCCCAGATGGTCATGTGGCCGGCGCCGTATTCGCCCTTGGGAATGGTGCCCTCGAACGTCTCGTAGCCCAGCGGATGGTCCTCGGTGTGGACGGCCAGCCGCCGGTCCTTGGGCTCGGTCGGCAGGTTCTTGGGCACCGCCCACGACGCCAGCACGCCGTGGTGCTCGAGCCGCAGGTCAAAGTGCAGTCGGCTGGCGTGGTGCTCCTGGATCACGAAGATCGGGCCCTCGTCGGGGTCGCGCTCGGAGTCGACCTCGCCGTCAAAGGGCTCGGGGGTGCGACGGCGGTCGCGCTTGCGGCGGTACTCCTCGAGGCTGGTCACCACGGCGTCGTTGCTGGTGGGGCCAGCGTCGCAGCCCTCAGAAGTCGCGGCGCCGTCGGTGTCAGCACTGTCCGTATCAGCGTTGTCGGATTCACCGCGGTGGGAATCGCCGCGCTCGGAGTCATCGTCATCGGACGACGACGACGAGCTGCTCTTCTTGCTCGCCGTCTTCCTGGCTCGGGATGCGCCCGACCGCCCTGAACCCTTAGCCGCCGAGCCCTTAGCTGCGCCGCCCTTCTTGGCGGGGCCCTCCAGCCCGTCGAGCAGGTCGCCGTCGGAGTCGAGTCGCTTCAGTACTTCGTTCCAGTGCAGATGTTTGAGTCCACCGTCGCCGAGTTCCTCCCACGACCGCGGGGCGGCGACCCACGGTTCGGCGCGCCCGCGCAGCGAGTACGGCGCCACGGTGGTCTTGAAGCCGCTGTTCTGGCTCCAGTCCACAAAGACCTTCCCCGAGCGGATGGAGCGCGTCATGGTGGCGGTGACCAGGTCGGGGGTCTGCTTCTCCAGGGACTGGGCGATCTGCTTGGCCACCGCGGAGGCGCCGGTGGCGGAGACGGCCTTGTCCAGGCGGGCGTACAGGTGGATGCCCTTGGAGCCGCTGGTCACGGGGAAGGCGTCGAGGCCGGCCTCGGCGAGCAGATCCCGCACGCGCAGGGCCACCTGGGCGGTGGTGTCCAGCTCCACGTCCTCGCCGGGGTCTAGGTCAATGACGATCCGCCGCGTGCGCCCCGGCTCGCCGTCCGAGAGGGTCCACTGCGGCACGTGCAGCTCGAGCGCGGCCTGCTGGGTGAACCACGCCAGGGTGGCGGGGGAGTCGAGCACCGGGTAGCGGACGGTGCGCGAGGAGTGCTCGATCTCCACGCTCGTCACCCAGTCGGGCGTGTGCGCGGGGAGGTTCTTCTCGAAGAAGGACTTGGACTCGGTCCCGTCGGGCCAGCGCTTTCGCGTCACGGGGCGCTCCCCGGCGTAGGTCAGCAGCAGCGGCGCGACGGCCGTGTAGTACTCCAGCACGTCGGCTTTGGTGGTGCCGGTGGCCTCGTAGAGGACCTTCTCCGGGTGGGTGAACCGGATCTTGTGCCCGTCGACCTCGATCGACTCGTCTTTGCCCTTGCTCGCCATGGGTCCACTTTGTCACTCGAGTCGGACACCGGCGACCGGCTCGGCGTATGACTTGCGCGCCCCTAGCGCCCTGAAGTCCAGCCGAGACGGGTTCCTCCGAGGCCTACGCCCTGGTACGAGAAGTCCGGGTCGTCTTGACCGTCATTGAACGGGACCGCGTAACACAACGAGCCCAAAGTGCTCCCGCCAACAGGAATCACCTGATCCTCGAGGCGGTCGACGTCGTTCAGCTCGTTGGGAGTCTTGCTCTGGCCCATACGGGAGTGCATGGCGAAGTCGAACGCGCCAACCTCGAACGGAGCATCCGAGCTGTTCGCAATGGTGACAGTCGTGCAATAGGCATCTGACGAGTACGAGTTCTTGGCGAGATTGAACTCGACTGGCGAGGCTGACATCTGAACTCCGTTGAATGAAATGGTGTCGCTGAAGTTTGCACCAATGTCAGACGGGCGCTTCCCTTTGTACTCCGGCCCCGAGCCCGGTTCGGCACTGTCGTTGCCGCCGGAAGCTGCGCTGCTCGAGCTGGAACCGGCGTTGAGCAGGAGAGCAACGATGACGGCGAGAAGGGCGATGACGACGATGAGTGCACCGATGAGCACGTACGCAGTGCTGGCAGGCAGGCTCTTACGCTGGGGCGCAGGAAAAGACATGGAGAGAAACTTAGCACGGTGCAATGGCGCGGATTAGCGTGCTGCAAGCGGTCCGCGAATGACGCAGTGCCCAGGTGCGATCAACGCCCCGATAGGTCATAGCAAGAGTCTGATCAGGCGCCCAGCCCGTGCATCACCGCGTGAAGTCGATGACCAGCCGTCCGCGCGTGCCGCCGGCTTCGAGCCGCTCGTGGGCTCGCCCCGCGTCCTCGGGCGAATAGCTGTCCGAAACGCGGAGGGTGACCACGCCGTCTTCCGCCAACTGCCGCAACTCGTCCAGCTTGCCCTGCTCCTCGGCCATATCGCCCACGCTCACGGCATGGACGCTCAAGTCGCGAGTGCCGTCGCCTTGGTACCACCGCACCGTCGCGACCCCGCCGCCGGTCTTGACTGCGGGGAGTACGGCGGCGTCCTGCACGGCTCCGTCGAAGAGGCCGTCGACCCCGTCGGGGTAGAGCTCGAGAATGCGGTCGGCAACGCCGTCTCCTCGCCTGACTATTCTGTCGGCGCCGAGCGACCGGACAAGGGCTTCGTCAGCCTCGGACGCATCGGCCACAACTGCCAGGCCGGCATGCTTGGCCAGCTGCACTACGTATCCACCGGTCGATCCCGCCGCCCCGGTGACCGCAAGAGTCTGTCCGGGCTCGAGATCAAGAAGGTCCAGAGCGCGCCGAGCCGTGAGGCCGTTCATCGGGAGCGTCGACGCGGCAACGTCGCTGGTATCGCGGGGTGCGGCGGCGATCGACTGCGCAGGCAAGACAATGTCCTCGCGATACGCACCGTGCTCGTCGCGGGGTATCACGATCCCCATCACCCGGTCGCCGACCGACAGGGAGGTCGCTGCGTCCTCGCCGATCTCCACGAGTGTCCCGGCGATGTCCATGCCCGGGATATCCGCAGCTCCGCGCGGAGTTCCGGTCTTGGAACGAGAACCGTTGCGCGTGTAGGTGTCGGTGGGGTTGATGGTTGCGGCCGTGACCCGCACACGAACGTCGGTCGGCCCGAGTTCCTCGGCAGGGACCTCAACGACCTGCAGCGCGTCTGGGCCTCCGTAGGTCGTCACTCCGACGGCGCGGACGGGGCCAGCTGAGACGCTCATAGTTTCTCTTTCCCGCAGAACCGGCAGAAAGGAGCCGTTCTGCTTGATCGTTGACGAGTGACTGCTCCTTCGCAGGGTAACCGCGGCCACGCCCAACGCGGGTCGTCGGCCGATCGGAGCTGGGCGTTGCCGGTGACACGTCGGCGGTGGTCACCGCGGCTATATGACCACGACAACGCCTTCAGCCGCCCCAGAACGAGCTACGGCTGGCTTCGCAGCGTGGGGTTACGACCTCTTCCTCGAGCTCCTTGCCGCGATCGCTTGGAGGCGGGCCCGCAACAACCGTTGGAGTAGCGCGGGGTAGAGGTGGAAGAGCACCCCGAGGGCCACCAGCCAAGCGGCGCTGTGCCACGCCCCGGTTGATAGCACGCCGACGGACAAGGCCGCACTCACGACAAGACAGATACTGTGGCCGACTTCGGAGCGCCGCGTGTGCTGATCGAGCTCTCCCAGGCCCGCCCGGGTGCCGTCGAACCCGCGTTCGCTGGCTACGACTCGGTTCCATCTGCTGATGTCTAGCAGCTTGGCGAACAGCCGGACTCCCAGTGCCGGGTAAACCCGCGTCTCCCAGTGCTTGACCCGGAGCCAGCCGTGATCCGCGATCCGTACCTGCGGGCCGAGGATCAACGACGCCCACGCCATCAGGATGAAGTGAGTCACGAGGGCAAAGGAGAACCCCACCCTGCCGATGAACACCCACGCAGCTGCGATTCCGCCGGCCGCGACGGCTGTCGCCACCGACGAGATCAGCCACACGCGCGCTGACCTGGGTGGTTGAGACACACGCCAAGGCTATAGATGCGCGGAGGGTACGACACGTGCCCCCAGTGACCGGCCGCTTTAGCCCCCTGGGCGCCAACCGCCTAGAACACCCCGGCCACGCCCCCGAGCCCCCGCCCGAGCAGCATGAGAGCTCCGGCGGTCACCACCACCACGGCGACCCGGCGACCCACCTCCGCAGGAACTCGCCGCGCAACACGCCCACCGAGGAAGATGCCGACTGGCACCATCGCCACGACGAGCCCGATCATCCACAGCGGCGGCAGTCCAGACAAGGGCGCGGCCCCCAGGCCGACCTTGGTGATCACGGAGGTCGCACCCATGGTGCAGAAGATCGGTTGCAGGGTTGCGGCAAAGGACCGCTGGCGCCACCCCGTCGCCTGCGCGTAGACCAGCATCGCGGGCGCGGCCACACCCACCGCGGTGTTGAGGAACCCTCCGGCCGTGCCGGCCACCGCAGCCGGCCACCGACCGCCCACCCGCGGCACCTGCACGAGAGCCGTAAAGACGAGCGTCCCCAGCAGAACTGCGCCGATCACCACTTCGAGCCAGCTGCGATCGGCAGCGCCGACCAGGAGCGCACCGGGCACGGACCCCACCACGATCAGCGGCGCGAGGCGGCGATACCGACGCCAGTCGATGTCGCGCCAGAGCGTGAGGGCGATGAGCGCGGCCGAGACGGTGGTCGTGAGGTTGGTCAGCAGCACTCCGGCGACGGGCCCGAGGAGCAGTGCGAGGGTCGGTGCCACCACGAGCCCGACCCCCATCCCGCTGACCCGCTGCAGGACCGTGCCCAGGACCACGGACGCCGCCGCGACAAGCAGCAGAAGGGGACCGACGTCGGCGGGCATGGAAACAGCATTCCAGGTGCCGTCGGCCATGCGTTCGCCCTCACACGCCGGTCAACCGCTCCAGGAAGCGACGCGCGCCCACGCGCCCGACAAGCCCCACTACGGAGGCGCCGCGTCCCTTGGTGACGCATACTCTTTCCATGCGATCCATCTGGAAGGGCGAGGTCTCCTTTGGCCTGGTGAACGTGCCGGTCAAGGTGTATTCGGCGACGGAGGACCACGATCTGCACGCGCACCAGGTGCACAGGGAAGACGGCGTGCGCATCAAGTACAAGAAGGTGCGGGAGGACAACGGCGAGGAGGTGGAGTTCTCCGACATCGCCAAGGCCTACGAGTCCGAGGACGGCGAGACGGTCATCCTCACCAAGGACGACCTCTCGTCCCTGCCGGTGGAGCAGAGCCACGAGATCGAGGTGACGGAGTTCGTCCCGGCCGATCAGGTGGACCCGGTGGCCTTTGACAGCGCCTACTTCCTGGAGCCCGCGTCCCGCTCCAACCGCGCGTACGTCCTGATGCGGGAGGCGCTGCAGTCCACGGACCGCCTGGCCATCTGCAAGTTCACGCTGCGTAACCGCACCCGGCTGTGCGCGCTGCGGGTGTACGACGACGTCCTGATGTTGCAGACGCTGCTGTGGCCGGATGAGATCCGCCCGGCGATCCTGGAGGGGTTGGACACGGAGGCCAAGGTCCGGCCGCAGGAGGTCAAGATGGCGGCGTCGCTGATCGAGACCATGGCCTCGGATTTCGAGCCCGACAAGTACGAGGACGACTACCAGACCCAGCTCAAGGAGCTCATCGAGGCCAAGGCCGCCGGCGGCGAGGCGTTCACCGCCCCGGAGCGAGAGACGTCCAGTGACGACGGTGACGACGAGGTGGCCGATCTGCTGGCCGCGCTGCGCGCGAGTGTGGAGGACCGCGGCGGCAAGGCTGATGCCAGTTCCGACGACGACGAGGAGGACTCCGACTCCCAGAAGAAGCCGGCCAAGAAGAGCACGGCGAGAAAGGCCCCAGCAAAGAAGGAGCCCGCCAAGAAGGCCGCGGCCACGAAGTCGAGTGCGGCCAAGAAGACCCCGGCTAAAAAGACCCCGGCAAAGAAAGCAGCGGCAAAGAAGTCGGCGTGATGGCCGGTCAGGGGCCCGCGGCGGGGCTCGCTGACCGCGTGGAAGGTCATCTCGTGTGGTTGCGGGGGCTGTACCGGCACTTCCACCGGTACCCGGAGCTGAGCATGAACGAGGTGGGCACGGCCGACCGGATCGAGCAGGAACTCGTGGCGCTGGGCCTGAGCCCGCTCCGCGTCGCCGGCACCGGCGTGGTGGCGGTGATCCAGAACGGCGAGGGCCCTGTGGTCCTGGCCCGCGCGGACACCGACGCACTGCCGGTCACCGAGGACACCGGCCTGGAGTACGCCTCCGCCGTTCCGGGCGTGATGCACGCCTGTGGCCACGATGCGCACGCCGCGGCGTTGCTCGGTGCCGTGCGGGTGCTGGCCGAGCACCGCGAGGCGTGGAGCGGTACGTACATCGCGGTGTTCCAGCCGGGCGAGGAGACGGCGGCAGGGGCGCGCGCGATGGTCGCCGACGGCCTGGTGGACCTGGTCCCGCGGCCCGACGTGGCGCTCTCGCAGCACGTCATGGCCACCGCGGCGGGGACGATCGGCACGGTGTCCGGCCCGGTGCTGTCGGCGGGGGATTCGCTGCGCATCACAGTTCACGGCCGCGGAGCGCACGGTTCCATGCCGCACACCTCGGTGGACCCGGTGGTGCTGGCGTCATCGATCGTGCTGAGGCTGCAGACAATCGTGGCGCGCGAGATCGAGCCGGGGCAGTTCGCCGTGGTGACGGTGGGGGCGATCACCGCGGGGGCCAAGGCCAACATCATCCCGGACCGCGCCGAGCTGCTGCTCAACATCCGGGCCTACGATCCCGCGGTGCGCGGGAGGGTGCTCGCGTCAATCGAGCGGATCGTGCGAGGCGAGTGCGCGGCGTCCGGCGCCCCGGCGGAGCCGGAGTTTCAGTACTACGACCAGTACCCGCTCACCAGCAACGACCCGGCGGTCACGGAGACGGTCACGCGGGTGTTCGAGGAGTACTTCGGCTCGGAGAGCGTGTACCAGGCGACTCCGGTGACGGCCTCGGAGGACTTCTCCTTCATTCCCCTGGCGTTCGGGGTGCCGTACACCTACTGGACCGTGGGCTCGGTGGAGCCGGAGCGCTACCGCGACGCGCTGGCCAGGGGAGCGGTGGGGCAGGAGATCCCTGCCAATCACTCCCCGCAGTTCGCGCCGCAGGAGGACCCGACCCTGCTCACCGCGACTCGAGCGCAGGTCGTGGCCGCGCTGGCGTACCTCGCCAAGGACGCTCGCGCCGGAAAGCCCGCCTGACGCTCGGAGAGCCACGCCACCGATATCGTTTGTGAAGCTAGGTAAAAGATGACAGTTGTGGAGTCGCTTGGTGGGCGCTAAGTTAATGCTCAGTCGGCGGCGAAACTGACACCCCCCTCAAGTTGTCGCCGGCTCCGCTGCGATGTGTGGCTTACGCTGACCGCCCCCCCTGGTCGCGGACCCGCATCGTGCGCAAGAATCGCCGGCGGCCGCTGGACTCCCCCTTCCGCGGCCGCTGGCGATTCGCCATTTGCACGTAGGGCGTGGCCTTAAGTGCCCAGCCCTGCGTCAGCACGCGGGTTTGAGGAACGCCTTCACATAGCCCCCGGTCTCGTGCAGCAGCGCGTAGCGCCGCGATATCTGGGTGGGCCGGGGAGTGTCGGTCACTAATACGGAGCCGTTGAAACATTGCTCGAAGTAGATCCGGACCCGCGAGACGTGCCCCCAGTACGTGACCACCAGGAGCGACTCCCACCCCCGGCTGTGGGCGATCCGGGTAGCCGCAGTGGTCTCCCCCTCGGTGGTGTCCACGTCTGGGGCGAAGCATTCAATATCGACTCTTCGACCGTCCCTCGCGAGGACGGGCGTAGATGCGCAATAAGAGTGGAGGGCACTGGCGTAGGAGCCCGTCGCGCTGGGTGGTTGCGAGACAAGGATGCGCTCAGCCAACCCTTCCTCGGCGAGATGCCTGGCGAAGACGTATCGGTCGTCGTTTGCCCCGGCTACCACCACAATCGCGTCCACGGTTTCAGGTGCGTCGACCCGCGGGTGTAGCACCGAGCTGGCGGCGGACAAACCTGCCACCACCGCCGCTACCATCACGAACAATGTCACAGCAGTAGTCGGCGATCGGCGTCGGCGGATTCGGCTTCTCACGGGGACTAGACTACGGAGCCAACCTGAGTACAAGCTGGAGCGTTCAGCTGTCGCTCATGACAGCCGGTTCGGTGAAGCCATGTTCATCCTGTGAACGACGAGTGTTGAGGCGCGCCTCAGCAACGTAGAGTCTGCGGTTGATTCGATTCAAGTCATTTGAACTGGGTCGCTTCTGTGTGACTGCCTCGAGGAAAGGACCCTGGAGTGGACCTGCGCGACCTGCTATCCGTGTTCCGAGCGCGCTGGATCGCCATAGTGGCGGCCACGCTCATCGGAGGGCTTTTGGGTTTGGGCATAAGCCTACTGACGACCCCCACGTACCAGGCAAAAATTCAGTTCTATGTCACTGTGGCAGGCGGCGAAAATGCCGCCGCGGCGGCCTACCAGGGTTCTTTGGGCGCCCAGCAACGTGTTCAATCGTATGCCGCGCTTGTCAAGAGCACGGACATCGCCCAAGAAGTCATTGACGCTTCCGGAACTAATCTCAGTCCCCGCGAGGTAGCGGGAAAAACCGCGGCGACCGCTGACGCGAGGACGGTACTGCTCAACGTCGCGGTGTCGGATTCCGATCCGCAGCGCGCACTGAAAGTCGCGGAGGGTTTCGGAGAGATCCTCCCGGAAGCGATCAAGCGACTCGAGACCCCGGACGGCGGCGGTCCCGCACTGGCGAAGCTCACTGTGGTCAATCCCCCGGCTCTACCGACGTCGCCCGTGGCACCCAAATCCGAACGAAACGTGGCGATCGGGCTCGTACTTGGCCTTCTCGCTGGCGTCGGCGTTGCGCTCCTGATCAACACACTTGATAGGCGGGTCAAGTCCAAGGAGCAACTAGAGTCGATCACGGGTAAACCCGTGGTCGGCTCCATTCCCTTCCGCAAGAACGAGGACAAGGAGAAGGGCGCCGAGCACCTAGTGCCCTTCCGTGAAGGGCACTCCCCGGCGGCGGAGTCTTTCCGTCGACTGCGCACGAATCTGCAGTTCCTCAACGTGGACAACCCACCGCGCGTCTTCGTGCTGACCTCTTCGGTCGCAACGGAAGGTAAGTCCGAGACCGCGATCAACCTCTCGCTTGCACTCGCTGAGGCGGGGAATCGAGTCCTATTGATCGAGGCGGACCTCCGTCGGCCGTTGGTGGTCAGCTACTTAGCGATGCCGGACAAGGTGGGCCTAACCAACATCCTCTCCGGCCAAGCAAAATTCGAGGACGTTGTGCAGGAGACGCGGCACGACGGTGTGACGCTGCTGGCGTGTGGTCCGCTTCCCCCCAACCCTTCCGAGCTCCTAGCCTCCGATATGGCTAAACACCTCTTCGAAGACCTTCGGAGCAAGTACGACTACGTAATCATCGATTCCCCGCCGCTGCTGCCAGTGACCGATGGTGCGTTGCTGGCCAGGGTCACCGATGGTGCGCTGCTTGTCGTGCGTTCACACCGCACCACCACCGATCAAGTCAAGCAGGCCGTGGACAACCTGGACAAGGCCGACGCAACTCTTCTCGGTCTTGTAGCGGTGGCCAACAAGCCCGCTAAGAAGGGGTCCACCGGCTATTACGACTCCTACTATTACTCGTCCAAGAAGTCCTCGACTCTTGAGCAGTCTTGAATGTGGCACCAGTACGAAGCACTTATTGGCCAAGGGAGGATCAAACATGATGAGAAACGCCCGATTCCCGGGCCTTAATCGGTCGGACGGCGCAATCAACAGATTCGGCGTGTCGCAGTGGATGCTCGTCGATAGCGCCTTATGGGCAGCGATGTTCATTATGGCGCTATGGATGCGATATGACTTCTCGGGAGGGCAACTTGCTCGAGCCCTTGCGACGAGCCGCTCTTATTTAGTCGTCGTTGCGCTCATCGTGCTCTCGTTGGCTGTCGGGTGGCTTACAGGTCTATATCGAGGCAGGTTCGTCCCCGGAAGTATCCTTGAATCCACTATCATAACCTGCGTTTTCTCAGCAGCGACAATCGCGGTGTTTCTCGCACATATCATTAGCGGTCAGTACGACGGGGTCCCTCCCTCAACGCCCATCGTGACCGGGGCGTTCACGATCCTTTCGGCGCTTGTACTCAGATCGCTTGTGCGACGAAAGCGACTGTTCGGCGCAGGTGTGGCGGAGGATGCAGAACGCGCACTAGTTTTCGGTGCCGGTGACGGCGGGCTACAGCTCGTGCGGCAGCTTCGTCGTTCGGAAAATTCCCAGTTCAACCCGGTAGCGATACTAGACGACGACGCCGGCAAGCGTCACATGGTAATCGAAGGGGTCCGCGTTCAAGGAGGACGTGACAAGCTCGAAGAGCTCGCTCGAAAAAACAATGCCTCCACGCTCCTGATAGCGGTTCCAAGTTTGCACGGTGACGAGCTCATCGACATCCGCGATCGGGCAGAGGCTGCTGGATTGAGTGTCTTGGTACTGCCACCGCTCGACTCCATGATGAGGGGCCGGGTCGCTGCGAATGAGCTGCGTGAAATCAACGTTAACGACCTCCTAGGTCGCAAACCGGCCCACCTTAACCAGACCCAGATCGCTGAGCACCTTCGGGGCAAGCGGATCATGGTGACCGGTGCTGGCGGCTCGATCGGATCCGAGTTGTGTCGCCAGATAATGAAGTTTCGGCCTGCTGAACTAATTATGCTAGACCGAGATGAATCGGGATTGCATTCAGTTCAGCTTTCTATCCACGACCAAGCCATGCTCGACGGTGACGACACAGTTCTAGCCTCGATCCGGGATCGAGAATCTATCAATCAAGTCTTCGCTGATCGACGGCCCCAGATCGTCTTTCATGCGGCAGCCCTAAAGCACATGCCTTTACTCGAGCAATATCCGCTCGAGGCACTAAAGACGAACGTCTTGGGTACGCTCAATCTCTTAGACGCAGCTCAAGCCAGCTCCGTGGAAACCTTCGTGAATATCTCTACAGATAAAGCGGCCAACCCGTGTTCAGCACTGGGTACTAGCAAGCGGATAGCTGAGCGGCTAACGGCGGCTCGTGGAAGCGGGTCAACCGAAGGGAAGTTCGTATCAGTTCGTTTTGGCAACGTCCTGGGATCGAGGGGCTCCGTTCTCACAGTATTCGAGAAACAGATTCGAGACGGGGGGCCGCTGACGGTTACGGATCCCGATGTCGAACGGTATTTCATGACTATTCCTGAAGCTTGCCAGCTCGTGCTGCAAGCTGCAGTGCTAGGGGAGCAGGGAGAGACCTTAGTGTTAGACATGGGGGAACCGATCAAGATTGCTGACGTCGCTCGGACTCTGATTGAGCAATCAAAGAAGAAGATTGAGATCGTGTTCACCGGTCTCCGTGAGAATGAAAAGCTATCTGAGCATCTGTTCGATGTCAGCGATATATTGACAACTGACACTAAGCATGACGCGCTGACCGCGGTGAGAGTTCCCCCGTTGTGTGTCAATAGGGATGCTATTGAAAGCTGCAATAGTCACGATGGCGCCCAAGATTGGTTGAAGGCAAACACTTACAACAATTAGATTGTGGTCTCATGACCGTCGAACCCGCCGCGATTAGGACGAAGTAGAGTTAACTCGTTTAGGTCGTTCACGGCCGGACGCTGAGTCACTCCACGGGCGGCTGAAAGGACTAACCCACAATGAATGGGCAACTAAAGATTCTGGTAATCCTCAAGACGAACGAGGGGGGACAGTGGGCGATCCCTCAGATTCTAGAGCTTTTGCGAAGAGGGCATAACGTCTCACTCGTAATGCCGGGTGGGGGAGGGAGACTTAAAAGGGATGCGGATCGCGAGCGAATAGAGGTGCTCGAGACAAACTTCCAGTTTGCCTTTTCTTCACCAGTGCAAGCGGCGAAGGGGATTGCAGAGCTTCGAAACCTTATCGTGAGGGAGAAGCCTGATGTGCTTTTCTACCATCTGTACGCATCTGCTATAGCAGCCAGAATTAGTAGCATACGGTTACGGGTCAAACGTGTTCATATGGTAGCGGGCCCTTTGTATCTTGAGTCTAGGCCCATCAGGCTTGCTGAAAAAATTCTGGTAACTCTGGACGATACCTTGATCGCGGGCAGCGAGTATACGTATCGTGCGTACAAGCGGCTTGGTGGCGCGGGCGCCGATTGGACAACCATGATTCCATATGGGACGGATTGCCAAAGGCGAGCGCCGGCGAAGCCTGGGGAGAAAAGTAGTTTACGAACAAAGCTAGGGTTCTCCGAGACGGACTTCGTCGTTGTTTTTGTTGCTTATATCTACTCGCCCAAGAGGGCCCTTGGTCAGACAATAGGGCTGAAGGGTCACGAGATCGCGATTGAAGCTTGGCGAAAATTTTCGAGGGAGAATCACGGGGTTAAGCTTGTCTTCATAGGAAGTGGATTTGGAGCTGAGGCTGCCATCTACCGGGAGTCTCTTGTCTCTTCAACTGCGTCAGAAGAGAGCATTACGTGGATCACGTCAGTAGAAGATGTTTCGCCCTGGTACAAGGCGGCAGATATTTCGATTAGCCCGTCTTTGTCCGAGAATCATGGCGCGGCGATGGAAGCAGGCGCCTACGGAATTCCCTCAATTGTAAGCAGTGCGGGAGGGTTGCCTGAAATGCTTCCCCCCTACTGCGGGTGGGTAGTCCAGGCTGGAGATTGCGATGAGCTATATGCTGCATTGAATACCGCATTGGCGACGCGAGATCAAAATGGTTTAGAGGACCAGGGACGTGAGATACGCAGGCATATTAGCGGGCGTTACGAATCTAGTTTTTGCGCGAGCGCAGTAGCCTCCGAAATCGAGATGACGGCATCTGGTCGGCCGATTTCCATATTCAGTGAGGCCCACTTTATTCGAGATCGGTATGGGCGAACATTCGCAACCGATTCAGTGAACACGGACGACCAATGGCGTAGATATTCGGATGTTCGAGGTGGAGTTCGCGTTGTAGCTAGGACGGATCTGCGGTCGTCGGTGCCGGATGGGCGCCCACTCGAATTCGCTGATATTGATCCTATTCCCGACTATCTCGGATCTAAGGGTTTCGTCCGATCGCTTTCCAGCTTACGGCGTACCGTTCGCCGTGTAACCCGGGCACCCGGAATCACCGTCGTACGACTACCTGGCCCGATAGCGATGGTGGCGGCAATCGGCACATTTGCCCGCGGAAAACCCTTCGCAGTCGAACTGGTAGGCGATGTAGGTGGCGTCCGTGATAGCGGAGTTCTACCCAAGTGGGCAAATTTTTTACCATTAGTCGCCCTAACCAGATTCTGTGTCCGAAAGGCTGCGGCAGTGCGGTACGTAACGTCGACATCGCTTCAAAACAGCTTCCCTTCGGGCGGCGGTGTCGCGTTATCGGCGTCGGATGTCGTCCTAGATGAGTTGTATGGAGACACCGAAGTTAGAATAAGAACCTCTGGCTCTGTGAATCTTCTATGTGTTGGGAGTATGGCTAACGGATATAAAGGTCATGAATACGCTATCGAAGCTGTGAGTCTGCTTCGACAGAACGGGCATGACGCGAAGTTAACTATTATTGGCAGTGGTCCCTGGAAGCACTTCTTAGAACGTGTTAGAAGTGAGTTAGGTTTGGACGATCATGTCTCACTTCCCGGCGCTTTCGGTAGGCGTGAGGTCGTGAATGCGTATGATTCTGCGGATATTCTTCTCCAACCGTCCTTAACCGAAGGGATGCCGCGAACCGTTATCGAGGCAATGGCGAGAGGTCTTCCAGTAGTTGCAACTGAGGTGGGGGGAAGCGTTGAGCTAGTTGATGAGAGACTGTTGGTTGCACCTCGCGACGCCGGCGCATTGGCATCGGCGGTAGAGCTTCTGATTTCGTCGGAGGACTTTTTCACGGAGATTTCAGCCGCTAACTTGACGCGGGCTCACGATTTTTCGGGCTCTGCTGCGCAGAGTCGGCTGGCAAGTTGGAAAGCTACTCTTGAGCAGCTGGCACGAACCAATGGTTGATGAGGGGCCGGCCATTGTGCACATAGTGTCTACCCTGGAACGAGGCGGAGCTGAGACCGTTACCCTCGACTTAATTAGGGCTCTGAACGGGATTGGCACACGCAATACGGTAATTTGTATCGGTGGCCGTGCTGGTGAACTGGAGGCGGACTATGTATTGGCTGGGGCTTCGATAGTTATCTTAGACTGGTCTGGTAAACCAGCGCACTGCGCGCTCGAGCTTAGTCGACTGGCATCCGCGATTAGGCCGCACGCTGTGATCTCGAATTTGTCGCTTCCGAGTGCCGTTTTCTTAATGCCTTTTTGGGCGAAGGGAGTGCCTGTCCGAATTGCGCGGATTCATAGCGATTCGGACGGGAGGGCTGACTCAATCAGAGTCCGTCTGAAAAGATCGCTTCTTCGTTCGCTACTGAAGGTCGCCTCTACGCAGATTCTCGCGGTTTCACCAGCTGCGCTTTTATACGCGGGAGGGCGCGGGAGTGTTCTCGGAAACGGCGTGAATACAGACGAGTACCGGTTCTCCGGGGTGAAAGGCGACAGCTGCTGCGCTATAAATGTTGGACGCCCGGAAGAGGCTAAAAATAGGCGCCGACTAATTCCTATTTCTGAAGAATTGACGAGGCGCGGTTCCCCTCCGATTCGTGTAATTGGCCGACCTGGTTATGATTTGAGTTCCGCCGATGAGCCGACTATCGAATTTGTTGGTCCGGTCGCGCCGATTCGCCCGGAGTACGAAAAAGCGGGATGCTTAGTAGTCGTTTCTACCCGTGAAGGGCTGCCGGGAGTGGTCCTCGAGGCGTTGGCCTGTGGCGTCCCTGTTGTATCTTCTCGTTTGTCCGGTGTCGAAATGCTAGCCAGGTCACTTGAGGGCATCACCATCGTCGGTCTGGATGAATCTGATGCTTGTTGGGCCGATGCGATTACTCAGGCGTTCAAAAGTAGGCGCTCGGCTGACGCGATGCTCATTGCGTCGTCGGTACGTTCTTCCGAATTCTCTCTAAGTAATGTGACTGCACACTGGCTCAGCGAGTTAAAGCTAAGTCATCTCGCCGGACGGATAGCTAGATCGTGATAAGGCGAGCCATCGTACTGGTTTTTGGCAGTGGCGTTTGGGCTGCTGCGAACGGCGCCGCTGCGTTGATCGCAACAGGTTTCCTGGCGCCAGATGATCGAGGCCATATGGTCGTAGTCTTAGCAATCGCTTCGTTAGTATCGACCGCCTCTGGTTTTGGGAGCGGGATAGCGTTTCGAATGTATTACCCGAAGGCTGCCAATGCAAGGGGGTTGACCTTCACCTATTGGTGTGTATCGGGTCTACTTTGCTTGTTGTCTGGATTTCTAGGGAGCCTGGCCGCCTGGGCCCTTGGTATAACTTCCCCCAGTTTACTTCTCGCCAGTGCGGTAGCTAGCTTTGCGCTGTTATTTAGTCTGCAGCTGTCCGAATTCAGATTTGGGCTGGGAGAGTTTCAGTCTAGCGCGCTGTGGGCCGCAGCTGCCGCATTGTCCGGTTTAGTTGGTATAGTCTGGGCGATTTCAGCTGGCGGGGACAGTGCTGAACTTTTGCTCGTACAAAACTTAATGATAGTTGGCGTATGTGTTGTTAACTTGCTATCGCTTTGCAGGAATCGCAGGATATCGCGAGGGGGCTACGCTAAGGGGTTGGCGAAGCTTCTTATATTGCGTGGCTTTTCGCCCCTGGTATGGACTCTAGGGATATTGGTCCTTTCGCGAGTCGACCGACTTGTCCTCGCTAAATTCGAGGGCCCCGAAGTTGTAGCAGTTTATGCGCTGGGGGTTACTCTTTCTGAAATCGTGCGTATGTTCCCTACGGCTTTTTCCCAATTCGTTACGCGTGAGATGGCTTTAGGCGCGTCGGGAAAAGTCATTCTAAACTACATACTTTTATCATGCGCAAGTGCGATCGTCGTGGGAGTAATCAGCGTGCCGTCTTCTTATTTCTTGGTCGGGAGGGCACTTGATCCGGTCTATCTCGAGGCGATACCACTACTTGCTGTTCTGTTGGTTGGCGAGGTCGCGATGGCGCTCTACCTTTCCGCGGCGAGGGGCTTGCAAGGCTTAGGCGATGCTAGTTCCACGGCCAGGATTGGCGCGATAGCCGCTGTGTTGGCGTTGCCGTTTTACGCGCTTGGTGCCAACTTTTTCGGCGGAATAGGTGTTGCTGCCGTTCTGGCTAGCTGCTACGTTATTCTTGGTGTGGCTTCCGCGGTACTGTTGAGAGCGCGTTTACGTCGAACACAACCCCTTGGCGAGTCGTCTGAGTTGGGTGTTTGAGTTGATGGACGCCGGTTCCGTTGGATAGCAAGCCAGCGTTTTGCAATCAACGTAGTTTAGAAGGGTGACCACTAGTGCGCAAAACAGTGGTGCGTGGTCAGTACGTACAGCCTGCAATATGGAGCACCAGATCGCTTCGCAGAGGGGATTGAAGGCGCCATGCTAACTCCAATTTGGGTTCTAGCCCTGTGTTCGGTCTTCTTCATGTTCACTCTCCGGCGTCTGATCAATGGGTCCAGGCAGGCGTTGGATTTCGTAACCGTAGTTTTCTTTATTCTTTTCGTTGTGCCGCGCATCTTCGATAGAGCCCGGGGAGTGTCCGACTTTTCGGTTTTCCCGGGTTTCCACTGGGCACAAAACGTGCCCGAAGCGTCTCAGGTGTATTCAGCTTTTTTGGTAGGAACATTTCTGATCTTTGCTGTTTTTGGCCGGCTAGGTCCAGCGCCAACTATTCGGGATGCTGGCGGATTGTCCGTTCCGCTTCAATACTTCTGCATGCTGTTATCCATTTCGCCTTTGATTACGGTAATGTTTGCACCAGAGCCATTCGCCTACTTGAAATATGCTTCAGTTGCGATCGGGACGTCCAGTAGAGAAATTTTGGCTTACCATGAGATTGTTTCGGCCTTCGCTTTGCTGGCTATTCTTTGTTCATCTGCCTTGATAGCCGGCGGCGATAATGTGCGGGCCTGGGTGCGACTCTTTGGCATTGTGGCGCTTCTTGGTTCCGTCTGGGTAACTGGGAAACGGGCCGCTGTTGCGATTGCAATCGTAGCCTTGTTAATTGTAGCCGTGCAGAGATCGCGAGTTCCGCGTCGGAACCTCGTGCTGGGTGGTTGTCTCGCGACCTTTTTCTTGGGTGCGTATTCAGTCTTCTACCAGGCCACTTTCCGGGCTGAAAGTGAGCTTGCAAATGGTGTCTTAGGATACCGCATCGATTATACGCGCGATTCGCCGTTGTTGATGGCAATCTCCTCGGAGCTTAGGCCGGGTATTCTCACCATTCTGGAGTTTCGCGGTCAAAGTTATCTGTACAACGTTCTTTCGTTGGTTCCTCGTGACTTCCTGTCGAACAAGCCCTATCCATATTCCTATTACTTCACGTCGGCTTTATTTGAGCTTCCCCCTCAGGACTTGGGTTGGGGGATGACCACCAGCATATTTGATGAGGCGGTAGCAAATCTTGGACTGTCGGGCCTGCTTTTAGCGCCCCTGGCCGTTGGCTTGCTGGCGATATTGACTGACAGGGTGACCAGTTCGTTCACGCGGGCGCTTTGCATCCTAATTATCTGCGGACTGTGTGCGATTCAAGTCTCGGTGCTTCTTCCCCTTATCGTTTTCGTTATGTCTCTCCTGCTTGTCTCTTTATCTATGCGCCTCGGGTTATTCGGTTTGCGTTCGGAACAGGTAACGCGGTCAGTATGAACCACTTTGACAGAACACATCTGGCACCACGTCTCCCGCCGCAAACGCGGGCCGAAAGAACTGACCGGGATTGTCGACCTCACCCGCGATCGAGACGGAAAGGTGTAGGCCAGGCTGCTGGACCTCGTGCCAGGCCGCTCCGGGGCAGTGCTGGCCGACTGGCTCACCGGACGCGGTGAGGGCTTCACCAGCGGTGTCGAGATCGCCGCCTTGGATCCGTTCCACGGCTACAAACGAGCCATCGACGACGAACTCGAGGACGCCACCGCTGTCCTCGACGCTTTCCACGTCGTCAAACTCGCCCTCGGCGCCGTGGACGAGGTCCGCCGTAGGTTGCAGCAGCAGATCTGCGGACACCGCGGCCGCAACGTCGGCCCGCTCTACGGGATTCGCACCGTCATCCGCTGCGACCCTGCACGGCTGACCGAACGGCAGTGGCGACGGTTCAACGACGCCGTTGCCGCCGACCCCCGGCACGAGGAACTGTTCATCGCCTGGCAAGGCGCCCACGAACTCCGACAGGCCTACCACCACAAAAACCTGGAAACCGGGCGCAGCGCTGCTGAGAAAGTACTCGCGACCTTGCCGTCCTGCCCGATCCCGGAGATCGCCCGCCTCGGCCGCGCTCTTCGCAAGTGGAAGGACTCCTTCCTCGCCTACTGGACCACCGACCGATCCAACAACGGAGGAACCGAAGCGATCAACGGCCTCATCGAACTCAACCGGCGCCTAGCCCGCGGCTACCGCAACCGGGACAACTACCGCCTGCGGATGCTCCTCATCGCCGGTGGGCTACGGACCTGACCCCACACTCAGATACGAAGAGCCATATATGCCTCGCGGGAACAGTCTAAAATCTGTCGCTCCAAGCCCGACGCTATTGGCCAAAGCACACAAGTTCGCTCAACAACTTCAGCGACCCCATGGGCAATGACGGTCGACTCAATAAGTCGAATTTTCAACAAGCACCTCATGGCGGACCGGCGACAATATCCTGTACCGTCTGTTCCTATGCTCAGCGAACTGCTTTTGGCAGATGCCTATCGAATCACTGGACGACGTTCATGGTCGGGTGTGGCCAAGCAAACTCTGCTAGGAGAGACCTATCGGTACACACTGGCCTACCGACTCGCGGCATCCGCCAAGAACCGGCCTGCTCGCTTCGTCACTAGACTATGGCTTCGCCGTCAACGTCAGCGTCTGGGTATTAACATCCCTGGCCCAACCCAAATCGGACCCGGCTTGTTAATAGGCCACGCGGGCGGAATCGTAGTAAATGCTGCAGTCACAATTGGAGCGAACTGCAACCTTAGTCACCAAGTGACCATCGGAGTGAGTCGGGGCCGCAACCCAGGAACTCCAAAGATCGGTGACCGAGTGTACATCGGCCCAGGGGCCGTCATTATCGGGAGCATCGAGGTAGGCGATGACGCTGCAATCGGCGCGAATGCTGTGGTGACACGAGATGTACCTGCCGGCCACACCGCCGTTGGCAACCCCGCGACCGTAAGGGAAGGGGGCTCTCGCGATTACATCCATCAAGTTTGGAATGGGTAACTATTTACCGGCTCTTCCGGATTTAGAGTGCATTGATTCGATTCTGGAGCTGACCGGAGTGGATGAGCGACCGCAGGATGTAGTGCTTGAGGGTGCGGAAGCCCAGAGCGATCCCGCGCAGGTGCTCGAGTCGCCCGTTGATGGCCTCGACGGGGCCGTTGGAGGCGCCGGTATCGAAGTAGGCGAGGATCTCGCGGTGCCGCTTCCACAGTGACCGGCCGAGCTGCGCGAGCTCGGGAAGTTCCTTGGGCACGCCGGCGCGAATCGACTTGAGGAGCTTGTACATCGCGATCTTGCCCTCACGTTTGCCGGAGGCCTCATAGGCGTCGATGAGCCGCTGGTAGACGCTGTAAGTGACCTCCACAGCGGTGTGCGCATCGTCGGCGACGAATGCCGTCCACAAGCGGATCTTCTGCTTGTCGGTGAGCAGTTCCGCCCGGGTGTTCAACGTCCTGCGGATCCCGTACAGCGGATCTCCGGAGCGGCCCCGGTGTCCGGTGGTGACCTGCTGGACTCGCTGGCGGCACACGGTGAGCTTGTCTGCGGCCAGGTGCACGACGTGGAACGGGTCCATCACCGTCCGCGCCGCAGGCACAGCCTTCGCGGCGGCCGAGTGATAGCCGGCGAACCCGTCCATGGTCACGACCTTGATCCGGTCACGGAACGCCTGCTCACGGGCGTCAAGCCAGTCGGTCATGACTTTCGCCGAGCGGCCGGCGACCATGTCCAGCAGGCGGGCCGGGCCGGTGCCGTCCACGACCGGGGTGAGGTCGACCAGCACGGTGACGAAAGAGCTGCTGCCATCGCCCCGGACGTGCTTCCACTTGTGCTCGTCCACCCCGAGCACGCGCACGTTCTCGAGGTGGCCGGGCTGGTCGTAGACAATCGTGCGGATCTTCGAAAGTGCCAGGTCATTGACCAGATCCCACCCCAAGCCGAGGGCCTTGGCCACGGCGGACACGCTGGTGCGGTCGATCGCCAGGCGCTGCAGGATCCAACGGGTGCACCGCCGAGTGGTCTTGGCCCGCGGCTCGGCAAGAACGGGCATGCGTTGCTGGAAGATCCTCGTCTCGCACTCAAGGTTGTCGCAGGTGAATCGCGGTACCCGTACGTGCAGGCGGGTGGGGTGGCCGACGATCGGCAGATCGGTCACCTTGCGCTCGACGTGGTCTCGGAGGCGGCCAGCGACCCCGCAGTCGGCGCAGACCGGATCGATCGCGACCGGAGCACAGAACAGGTGCGTGAACTCGCCGGCGACAGCGGCGTCGGTGATGGTCACCCCGAGTTCGACGGTGCGGCAGATGGTGTCGGCAAGCAGGCTGGCGGTAGCGTTCAAAGTGGGTCCTGGGGTGTTCGATGCGCGGCGTGAGAACCTGCATCTTCACACGCCCCAGGACCCCTTCAACTGCGCCTCACCACGTCACCGGCGAACCCCGCTACGCACTCCGGATCCGGAAGGGCCTATTTACCGGCTCTTCGCATCTGAGTGTGGGTGAGGGCGACACGCCGGTGAAGCAGTAGGGAGGTAAGGGTAGAGGCCCTGAAGGATTGGAAGTACCTCTACACCCAATCCTGAAGGGGCCTCGACCCATGTCTAGGCCTATCGGGTGCTGCCGGCCTGCCGCCGGCGCCGCACCTTCGTCTCGTTGTTCCCGCTGCGATGGGCTCGTCGGTCTCGATGACGGGTGCGTCCTTGATGCGCGTCTGGTCGACGAGCACCTGAGGTGACCGTCGAGTCCGAGCGTGGGCCGGTCGGATGCCCCGACTGCGGCGCCGTTGGAGTAGGGCATGGCCGGCAGGTGGTGCGTCTGGTCGGCATCCCTCGTTCGGCCGCCCCGTCACGATCATTTGGCGCAAGCGCTTCCTGTGCCCGGGAGCGGCGTGCGAACGCTGCACCTTCGTCGAAGATCTTCCCGGCCTCGCCTCGCCGCGGCACGCCACCACGACCCGCGTAGTGGAGTGGGAGGTACAGCAGCTGCGCCGAGAGCACGCCACCGTCAACGGACTGGCCCGCCTGTCAACGGCGGGCGAATATTGACGGCTCTTCCGGATTTAGAGTGCATTGATTCGATTCTGGAGCTGACCGGAGTGGATGAGCGACCGCAAGATGTAGTGCTTGAGGGTGCGGAAGCCCAGAGCGATCCCGCGCAGGTGCTCGAGTCGCCCGTTGATGGCCTCGACGGGGCCGTTGGAGGCGCCGGTATCGAAGTAGGTGAGTATTCGGAGGTTTGAGAGCCACCGGTTATTGAGGTTGGGAGCCACCGTTATTGCCTTTGAGAGCCGGTGGCCGATGGGGTGGGAGCCACCGGCTCTCAGGCGTCGGGCTTAGCGCTCGTTCATGGCGGCGTGTTCGCGCATGTTGTAGCTGCCGGTCTCTATCCAGATGGTGTTGTGGACGATGCGGTCCATGATCGCGTCGGCGTGAACCCCTGAGCCGAGACGTTGGTGCCAGTCCTTCTGGGGGTACTGCGTGCAGAACACTGTCGAGGTGTGTCCGTAGCGGCGTTCTAGGAGTTCGAGCAGCATGCTGCGCATGGCCTCATCCGGCGGGTCGAGGAGCCACTCGTCGATCACCAGCAGGGTGAAGGCGGCGTACTTCTTCAGAAACGTGGTCGTGCCGCGGGGCTTGTCCCTGGCCAACGCCCAGGCCTCAGCGAGGTCCGGCATCCGGATGTAGTGCGCCCGGATCCGGTGCTGGCAGGCTTGCTTGGCGAGTGCGCATCCGAGGTAGGACTTCCCGGAGCCGGTGAAGCCCTGGAACACCACGTTCTGTTGGCGCTCGATGAAGGAACAGCTTCCGAGCTGGGCGATCACACCCTGATCGAGACCCCGTTCGGCGAGAAGGTCTAACCGGCGGAGATCGGCGCTCGGGTAGCGCAGTCCAGCTCTCCGGATCAACCCCTCCACCTTGGCGTGGGTGAAAGAGGAGTGGGCCTCGTCCACGATGAGCCTGACCTGGTCCTCGAACCCGAGGCCGAGCATGAGGGTCTCGTCGCGGGCCTCGAGGGCCTCCAGCATCGCGGTGGCACCCATCTCGCGGAGTTTGCGTTTGGTCTCTGAATCGATCCGGGTCATCGGGCGCCTCCGGCCGCGTAGTAGTCGGCCCCGCGCACGTAGCCGCCGGTCTCCTCGGCGGGCGGCCGCCCGCCGGCTCTGCCGGTGGGCGCTGCGGGTTTGTCTTGTCCGGTCTCCAGGATTGGTCGCAGGTGCGCATACCGTGGCGAGCGGATCGGCCCGGCCAATGCGATGCGGCAGGCCGCCTCCACCCGCTCTGCCGAGTAGCGGCGAGTCAGCCGAAGTACCGCCAGTGCCGGATTCAGACCCTGTTCGGCGACCGGGACGGACTCGAAGATCCGGTCGGTCACGATCACCGCCGAGGGCCCGACTCGCTCGGCCCATTCCCTGGTCCTGGGCTGGTCCCATTGCCGATACTTCGGCCCGGCCGGCAGGTCGGCGTCGTTGGTGCGGTACTCGTTGACCACCGTCTCGGGCAGGAGCAGGTGGCTGGTCAGGCGCTGCTGGCCGCGGTAGATCTCCAGCATCGTGTCCGTGATCCGTAGGTCGACCTTGGCGCCCACGTTCGGATACGGCGCCGAGTAGTAGTTGCGGGCCCAGGCCACGTGCCCGTTGCGCCCGACTCGGCGCCCATACATCCAGCGGCTGATCTCGTACTCGGCGGCCGGCAGCGGCCGCAGTAGCGGCTTCTCCTCGGACTCGAACACGCTGGCCCGCGAGCCGGCACGCTTCTGGAACGGCTCAGCGTTGTAAGCCGAGAGCTGTACGGCGATGGCGACCTTGAGTTCGGCCAGGGAGTGGAACTTCTGGTCCCGCAGGGCGGCGATGATCCAGGTGGCCACGTGAGCGACCGTATTTTCCACGCTGGCCTTGTCCTTGGGTTTGCGTACTCGGCCTGGCAGCACAGCGGCCGAGTAGTGGGCGGCCATCTGGCGGTAGGCGTCGTTGAGCACGATCTCGCCCTCGCGTGGGTGCTTGATCACGCCCGTCTTGAGGTTATCCGGCACGATCCGCGGTACCGAGCCACCGAAGAACTCGAACATCGCCACGTGAGCACGCAGCCAGGTGTCCTGCTTCATGTCCAGCGTGGGTTCCACGAAGGCGTACCGGCTGAACGGCAGGCAGGCCACGAACAGGTAGACCCGGGTCGACTCGCCTGCCACTAGATCGGTCAGCTGCATCGTCGGGCCGGACCAGTCGACCTCGACCGTCTGGCCGGCCTTGTGCCCCACCCGGGATACCAGCCCGGTGACCAGCACGTGCTGTTGGTACTGCTTGCAGAATCGGTCGTAGCCCATCGCCGGGGTGCCCGAGTTGGCGCACTGGTCGGTGTACTCGCTGTGCAGCAGCTTCATCGTCACCCCGACTCGGGCCATCTCGCGGTGCACTTGGGCCCAGTCGGGCTCGGCGAAGACGCTCTGGTGTTCGCTTCGGCCTGGGAACAACAGTGAGTACACCTCGGCGTCGGGCAGCTCGGCGATGTCGTCCCACCGCACCTCGGCCGCATCGGCGGCCTCGAGCACCGATGCCACGCTGTTGCGCGAGATCTGTTGCGAGGCGGCGATCGCTCTGCCCGACAACCCCTCGGCCCGTAGCTGCAAGACGAGTTTCGCCTTGATCTTCTTTACCATTGGGAACTGCTCCTTCCGCCAGGTGCCCGTTACACCCGGCGGAAGGAGCCTAAGAAGGTGGCTCTGAAGCAGAATAACGATGGCTCCGACGGCGTACAGCGCGTCAAGCAGCCACCGGCTCCCAAGCCCAATACGACTGGCGCTCAGAGCAGCGAATACTCAACTAGGCGAGGATCTTGCGGTGCCGCTTCCACAGTGACCGGCCGAGCTGCGCGAGCTCGGGAAGTTCCTTGGGCACGCCGGCGCGAATCGACTTGAGGAGCTTGTACATCGCGATCTTGCCCTCACGTTTGCCGGAGGCCTCGTAGGCGTCGATGAGCCGCTGGTAGACGCCGTAAGTGACCTCCACCGCGGCGTGCGCATCATGGGCGGTGAACGCTTTGAACAGTCGGACCTTCTGCTTGTCGGTCAGTAGTTTGGCCCGGGTGTTCAAGGCCCGGCGGATGCCGTACAGCGGATCGCCGCTGCGGCCTCGATGCCCGGTGGTGGCCTGCTGGATCCGCTGCCGGCACAGAGTGAGTTTGTCGGCGGCCAGGTGCACGACGTGAAACGGGTCCACCACCGTCCGGGCAGCGGGAACTGCCTCGGCTGCGGCGGAGTGGTAGCCGGCGAACCCGTCCATCGTCACCACCTTGACCCGATTCCGAAACGCCTGGTCACGAGCGCCGAGCCAGTCGGTGAGCACCTTCGCCGAACGCCCCGGGACCATATCCAGCAGCCGGGACGGGCCGGTGCCGTCTACTACCGGGGTGAGGTCGACCAGGACGGTGACGAACGAGCTGCTGCCGTCACCGCGCACGTGCTTCCACTTGTGCTCATCGACCCCGAGAACGCGGACGCCGTCGAAGTGTCCGGGCTGCTCGTAGACCATGGCGCGAGTCTCGGAGACCGCCAGGTCGTTGACCAAATCCCATCCCAACCCGAGAGCCTTGGCCACCGCCGAGACGCTTGTGCGATCGATCGCCAGACGCTGCAGAATCCAGCGGCTGCAGCGACGCGTGGTCTTGGCCCGCGGCTCGGCCAACGCCGGCGTCCGCTGCTGGAAAATCCTCGTGGCACACTCGGTGTTGTCGCAGGTGAAGCGCGGTACCCGCACGTGCAGTCTCGTGGGATGCCCGACGATCGGCAGATCAGTCACCCGCCGCTCGACATGATCCCGCAGCCGCCCCGCGACCCACAGTCGGCGCACACCGGATCGAGTGCGACCGGGGAGCAGAACAGGTGCGTGAACTCGTCGGCCACCGCGGCGTCGGTGATCGTCACCCCAAGTTCGACGGTGCGGCAGATGGTGTCGGCGAGCAAGCTGGCGGTAGCGTTCAAAGCGGGTCCTGGGGTGGTCGATGCGAGGCGTGAGAACCTGCATCTTCACACGCCCCAGGACCCCTACATCTTGTGCCGCACCGCATCACCGGCGAACCCCAGCTACGCACTCCGGATCCGGAAGGGCCATATTGACCCCTATGTGACGGCCGAATCTTGACCCCTCTGGTTGTTGGTTTGTGCGGTCATGAGGTCTCGGCGTGTCTTGGTTCGGTAGGACTGTCCGCCGAGGGTGAGGACTTCGGCGTGGTGGACGAGGCGGTCGATCATGGCGGCGGCGACGATGTCGTCGGCGAAGATCTCTCCCCACCGGCCGAAGGGCATGTTCGAGGTCACCAGGATCGATCCCTGCTCGTAGCGGTGGGCCACGAGTTGGAAGAACAGATTCGCGGCGTCGGAGTCGAACGGGATGTAGCCGACCTCGTCGATGATCAGGAGTTTGTAGCGCCGCAGCTTGCGCAGCTCGGCCTCGAGCCTGTTGCTGGCGTGCGCCGCCTGCAGGCGCGTCAGCCACCCGACGGCGGTGTCGAACTGCACGGCGTACCCGGAGGCGATGGCCTTGTGCCCGAGCGCGATGGCCAGATGCGTCTTGCCCACTCCGGGTGGCCCAAGTAGGACGACGTTGTCGGCTTTGCCGATGTAGGTACTGGTCGCCAGGTGGGCCAGGACGTCCCTGCGCAGGCTGGGTTGATGGTCGACGTTGAAGTCCTCCAGCGTCTTGACCTGAGGGAAGTGCGCCGCCCGGGTGCGGACCTGCATCCCGGAGGCTTCCCGGTCAGCGACCTGCCGACCAAGGACCGCGGCGAGATACTCCTCATAGGTCCAGCCCTGCTGGCGGGCGGTGTCGGCGAGGTCGTCGAAGATGCCAGCGATCGTCGGCGTCTTGAGTACGCGGGCGGCGTAGGCGACCTGGGAGGCGGCTTCATCGCTCATGCTGACACCTCCGAACTGCTACCTGCGTGACCTGTGAAGTCGACGTCGTAGAGGTCGTCGTAGTCGCTGAGCGAGCGCACGACCGGATCGGCGAACGAGCTCATCGGCGGCTGTTGGTGGTGGCGCTTCCAATAGTCCAGCCGCAGTTGTTTCGCCTGCTCCACATGCCGCGGGCAGGTCACCGTCCCGCGGCGGGCCCAGCTACGACGGTGCTCGGCCACCACGACGCCCGCGCAGGTCACGGTCACGGTTTCCAGTCCGGCGACGATCTCGACGAGACGACCGATCACGCGGGGATCGACCGAGTAGTCCACCGAGTCGATACGGACGTAGTAGTCGCGCGCCAGCCTGGTCGTTGCCCTGATTCCTGTCGTTGGAGCGACCGGCGGAAGAACGAGCATCCGGGAGCGGTCCTCGACCAGCGCGTCGATCGGGCGGGCTCCCAGCACGCGCACGGTTCGGGTGTTGGCCTTGGCCAGCCACTGGGTCAACTGGTCGTTAAAGTCCCCGGGGCCGGTGAACTGCCGCCCGGCCATGAACGAGCCGCCGAGGTACCCGTTGTGGCGTTCGACCATGCCCTTGAACTCGGGATCCCGGGGCGGGGCAATCACCAGCTTCGACGACAACGTCCCGGCGAACGCCGCCGCGTCAACCGTTGGTTTGCCGGCGGAGGTGGCGATCGCCGATTCGCGGTCCCACCACAGTCGGTGCGTCACCGCGCCTAGCTGGCCCAGCAGCAGCCACATTCCGGCCAGGATGTCCCCGGCAGTTCGTGAGGGGATCATCGTGGCCGAGACGAACCGCGAGAACGCCAGCGTCATCACCAGGACCGGCAACTGGGCGTGCTGGCCGCCGCCCAGCGGGATCGGCGTCTTGGGGAACCACAGATCGCACTGGGTCGTGTCTCCGGGCTTGTGGTCGATTCGATCGGCCGGGTCCACGCCGCGGTACTCGGGGCGGATCGCCCGGACGCGGTCCTTGAGCACCGTCATCGAGTGCGGCCACTCGAGGCGCTCGGCGATCACTGTCGCCGGCATCGTCGGATACTCCGCCAGCAGCTTGCGGATCTCTGGCTCGAACGGATCGACCAGCGACCCTTTGGGGCCCTCTGGTACTTCGGTGGCTCGGCCGACGCCAACGCCGACCGCACCGTGTTCCTCGCGACCCCCAGCCGCCTCGAGATCTCCTTGATCGGAACACCTTCGCTGTTTCGTAACCGACGTATCTCGGCCCACTGCTCCACTGAAATCACCCTCCCAGAATCGGGAGGGGTCAAACTTCACCCGTCACCCGGGGGTCAGTATTCACCCGTCGTCGACACCGCCAGCTCGGCACCGTGGGGACACCGGTCAAGGATGTACTACAGGCGCTCGCCGATGATCCGGACCGCCTCGACGGGGTGCGCACCCTCGGCGTCGATGAACACATCTGGCACCACGTCTCCCGCCGCAAACGCGGGCCGAAAGAACTGACCGGGATGGTCGACCTCACCCGCGATCGAGACGGAAAGGTGTAGGCCAGACTGCTGGATCTCGTGCCAGGCCGCTCCGGGGTGTTATTCGCCAACTGGCTCACCGCACGGGGCAAGAGCTTTACCAGCGGTGTGAACCGCCCCAGGTTTCCCGCCGCCTCCTTTTCGAGTCGAGGAGGATGGTTGTATGCCGAAGAAGATCGATCCCGCGGTCAAAGAGCGGGCGCTGCGGATGGTGTCCGAGCACCGCGGTGAGTACGCGTCGCTGACGGCCTGCTGTGACCAGGTGGGCCGACGTCTGGGGCTGGGCAAGGAGACCGTGCGTCGGTGGGCTCTGCAGGCCGACATCGACGCCGGAGCCCGCCCCGGCGTCAGCACCGAGGAGAGCGCTGAGATCAAGCGACTCAAGGCCGAGAACCGACGGCTGACCGAGGACCTGGAGATCATGCGCAGGGCCTCGATTTTCTTCGCGGGGGAGCTCGACCCCCGCAACCGGTGATCTGCGAGTTCATCGACCAACTCCGGTCGGAAGGTCATGCGGTCGAGTCGATCTGCCGAGGCCTGCGCAAAGCAGGTCTGCAGATCGCCGCACGCACCTATCGGATGTGGACCTCACCCCGCCGGGCGGTAGCGGCCAGGGTCGTCAGCGACGCCGAGGTGGAGGACGTCGTCCGGCAGCTGGTCTGGAAACCCGACGTGCAGGGGCGTCGGAAGATGCAGCCAGCCGGGCTGTACGGGCGGCGCAAAATGCTCGCCGAGGTGCGCCGGGCCGGGCTGGCCACAGCGAGTCCGGGCGCGGTGGACCGTGCGATGCGCACGCTGGGCCTGTCTGGGGTAGTCCGGGCCAAGAAGGTGTACACGACCTCCCCGGATTCGGACGCAGTGCGGGCGCCGGACCTGCTGGACCGGGACTTCACCTCAGATCGACCGGACCGGGTGTGGGTCGCTGACTTTACTTATTCGGCTCAGTCCGTGGTTATGTGCAGCCCGGCTGGGGACGTGCGGGCAGAACGGCTATTCCGACCCCTGCGGCT